>NZ_CP151099.1:1251666-1876250 GCF_038096175.1 Nostoc sp. UHCC 0302 | reverse complement strand
GATAGCGATGAGTATCAGCAGAATTTTGGCGAGGATACTGTTCCCTATGTTCGCAGTACTAGTAGCCAAACCGGGATGAAGAATGTTAGCTTTAACCGGATGTTTAGCTTGTTAAGGGGAACAGCTAGTAGTGATAGCGATCGCAAAGCCAAGCTAATTACTGATATAGCAGCAAATTTGCCCACATCTATCAAAACTCCCGTTGCTGGTTCCAGCGTCAGCAGCACCAGTAAACGCTTTTTGATTAAATTTGCTAAGGGTTGCACTGGCTTACGTAGCCGCTTAGGCAACACAGAATATGTAGTTGACTACAACCAATTATCTCAGCAAATGCAAAACATCCATAAACTGGGCGGCAAGATCATCAGTATCACTGAATTTACCTAGATTTGTCTAAATTAAAGATGCAGCAACTGAAAGTTGTATCCGACTTTCTGGTTTTATTAATAAATTTTGACCAATTTTTGCCTAAGTAGAAACTATGTCGCGGTGAAAATAGCCTTGAACTGTGTTTAACATATTTCTAGTTAACTGAAAAATTACTACCGTTGTTTGCAAAGGGGCCAGAATAGAGACTGGGGTAGCAAATTTTAATCTAGGATATTTTTCAGATTGTATAGTGTTTTTGAAATCATTAATGTAATGGAAATCACGAAATTTTTTGAACTTTCAATTGGACGATGGCGATCGCAGCGTAGCGCTCATCATTTAGCATTCGCTCACTTTGAAGAAGTCCTTTCTAATATTGACATTGAGTCTCTTGCTACGGACGATCCAGCGGTATTAGATATCTGTAAATTATATGAGATTGACCCCGCAACTATTACCCACCCATTTCGCATGACTTGGGAAGGACAATCAGATTGGGAGGACAAACCGCTTGCTGGTACTACTGTGCTGGTTCCAATTCCTGATCTAGAAAATCCCTCTAAAGGCAAACTTCTGCGAGATAAAGGATACGCCGAAACAATCCCAGCAATTGCTAAATATCACTTAGGTGACGATGGTATTTTCACTCTGTTAACAGAATATGACCTCGCCGCTGCTGAAGAGCGAATTTGGTTTGCTAACCCAAATCTGCGATTTCGGGTAGCGATGATTAAAACCAGTGATGGTAAAGGCATAACCACAGCTTCTTTTTCTTCAGAGATTCGTTCTTTATCGAGTTCGGCTAGTTAGCAATCTCGGATTAAAACATTGAAGAAGAAATCAGAATCTAGAATTCAGAATTCAGGATTCAGAATTTTCTCCCAACTCCTGT
The DNA here is from genome assembly GCF_038096175.1 of Nostoc sp. UHCC 0302. NCBI lineage: Bacteria > Bacillati > Cyanobacteriota > Cyanophyceae > Nostocales > Nostocaceae > Nostoc > Nostoc sp. UHCC 0302. The sequence continues at coordinate 1,874,989 of NZ_CP151099.1, read as the reverse complement.
AGAGATGCGTAGACGCTCGAAGAGCGGCTTCTCGCAAGAGTATAATCGCGTCTCTACTCCTGACTCCTGACTCCTGAATTCTCATTAAAGAAATCATTTACTTTTCTTGTGTCGCTTCTGAGGTTGAATATGACGATAGCGCCCAGCAGTACTAGCACCAACGCTAGCGATTTGCTCACCTTAGCTTCTTGGATGGCAGGAGATTTTAGCAATTACAAGCAATCTTTTGCAAATCCTCAACTTTACGCTCACATTCACATTTTTTTCCGTCCTTTACCATTTGAATTTTTTTCTGCTGTCGGTTTTTATTCAGAACAAGCATATGACCACGATTTATGGACACCTTATCGCCAGGGTGTGCATAAATTAGTAGATCAGGGCGATCGCATTTACATCGAAAATTACAGCTTAAAAGACCCCATACTTTATGCAGGTGCTGCTCGTGAATTAGATATTCTTAGAACCATCACCCCAGAATGCATTGAACGACGTTATAACTGTTCGATGGTCTTTGTTCGAGACGGGGAAATGTTTCGAGGTAGTGTAGAACCAGGCAATCAATGTCTGATTCAACGCAATGGTTGCCAGACATATCTTGTCAGCGATGTGGAAGTAACAGAGCATACTTGGATAAGTCTAGATAAAGGCATGGATGTTGAAAGCCATCAGCAAGTTTGGGGATCTACTGCTGGCCCTTTGCGGTTTGAAAAAAAGGAAAGTTTTGCTGAGGAATTACAAGTAGTGAGCGTATTATGTTAGTTCAGCTTGAGTCTATTAAAGCCAAAATGTTACCTCCACAGGCTGAAAAAAAAATGCGTTCTTGGATTCGCAGCCGCCACTTGATTTGTTCTGGTAACTTTTTTATATTCGAGACAGTAGAATATACGACAATTGACAGATTCTCTGAATGTGTTGCAGCTCTAGGAGGAACAGTAATATCTGTTAACCCAGTTAATAAAATTTGGATGGGTGATCATCGACAAGTTATTTTATATCAAGCAAAAGCAAGCTTACATACGCCTCATCATGACTTGAAACAATACTGGATAAAATACGGTGGTTTCTATACTAGATTTGATTTACGTGCTTGACCATTGCTTTGCTCCAATTTAAAAAATAAAAATTCAAACAATAACTATTTAATTTTGAATTTTTACTACTCCTAAAGAGTGTAAACGGCTAACAATTAATTGCTGATTGCTAATTTTGTAATACTATTAGCTGTTAGTTATTAGGTGTTAGCCGTCTAAGTTTGTTAGAAAATGTAACTAAAAAACTACCCAAAACTTGATAGCTTAAATCCTGACTGTAAAGGAAATTAGGAAAGGTTAGTGGTTAGTGGTACTAAGAAACGACTGATAACTGCCTAGCTCCCATCACCTTTAAAAATAAATATTTTTTAGGAGGTTGTTGAAATGGTTAGTAGTTTTATCAACCCTGTGATTAGCCGTGCCTCTGAGTTGGGTGTAGGATTGTTTGAAGACTCAGACCCGATCCATCGACAAATAGGTAGTTCTGAAGAAGAACTTGAAATTTTGATTAGAGCCGTTTACAGGCAAGTATTGGGCAATACCTATGTTATGGAGAGTGAGCGGCTGACAGTGCTAGAGTCGCAACTCAAGCAAGGGGAACTTAGTGTTCGTGAGTTTGTGCGGCAAGTGGCTAAATCGGAACTTTACCGATCGCGCTTTTTTGATAATTATCCCCGTTACCGTTCTATTGAACTTAACTTTAAGCATTTACTCGGTCGTGCGCCTGATGACCACGCCGAGATGACACATCACACTCATTTACTAGATGAAAGCGGCTTTGAAGCTGAGATTGACTCTTATCTTGATAGCGATGAGTATAAAGCGGCATTTGGCGAAGATACAGTGCCGTATTACCGTGGTTACAAAACCCAAACAGGCAAAAATGTAGTTGGTTTTACCCACCTGTTTGGCTTATTACGCGGCGCTTCTAGTAGTGACCAAGCCAGTATCAAAGGAACTCACTCTGGACTGAATCGCTCCCTATTGACCAATACTCCAACAGCGATCGTGCCACCTTTAGGTGCAACATCAAATACTACAACAGATGTCAGTAAATTGTTAGCAAATATTTTCAAGCAGAGGTATCAGCCATTGGACACTCCTAAGCGAACCAAGAAAACCCTTTCAGACGATGAAATCAGACAAAGCCAGTATCAAACATTGTCCCAGACAGAACCGATAGAGCTGTGGCCTGGTGCTTCATTAAATGAAATCGAAATTTTAATTCGAGCAGTTTATCGGCAAGTATTGGGCAATGCCTACGTGATGGAGAGTGAACGGCTAGTCGTCCCAGAATCCCAACTCAAGGAAGGTATAATCAGCGTCCGTGAGTTTGTGCGTCAGGTTGCTAAGTCGGAGTTGTATCGCTCCAGATTTTTTTATAACGTTTACCGTTACCGCGCGATTGAGCTGAACTTTAAGCATCTACTGGGTCGCGCTCCCGATGACTACTCTGAGACGATTTATCATAGCAATATTCTGGATGAGTTCGGTTTTGAAGCAGATATTGATTCCTACCTAGATAGCGACGAATATCAAGATGCTTATGGGGAAAATGTAGTGCCATTTTACCGAGGCTACAAAACCCAAGCTGGCACAAAGATATTGGAATTTACCAATATGTTGCAACTGCTGCGGAGTAATTCTAGCAGTGACAAGAACCTAGCAACAAATAATAAACCTCAGTTAGTGCGATCGCTAATTATTAACGCCCCCTACGGCAGACAGAAACCCTCAGATGTGAGTGCAATTCTCGCTGAGGTGTTTAAGCGTAAGCCAGAAGTTGCTGAAGCCCAACAGAATACATACACAGCAGCGCTTGCAGAAGCCGAACAAGTTTTGCGGCAAAAGATTCAACAGCAAGAAAGTGAGATTGCAGCTTTGCAAAAACAATTAGCAGACTTGCGACCCTTTGCCAGCATTGGTACAACACAATTTAGCAACACTGGGGAGTCTAGCACTTCCGTTACAAGTACCGACAAATCTGCATCTTTACAACAGCAAGCCGACGCGCAAGTACAACAGATTGCTGCTTTGCAAGAGCAAATTGCTGATGCTCGACGCTTTGCCTCGATTGGAGAAGCCCGCTTGAATAAGTGGCGCAGTCGCGTTTTTGTTGGTTAACTTACGACTATTTTCTGTAATTTAACGTGAGTTCGATGAACCTCTCCCTCCCAACCTCCCTCTCCGAAGCGGAGAGGGAGGAGCAACGAAAAAATAATGGTTTTACTCCCCTCTCCTCGTAGGAGAGGGGCTGGGGGAGAGGTCAACATAGCACTTGTCGAACTCACGTTAATTTAGACCTTTAATAATCATACGAATGAACCACCCCAAACTGAGATTTTGCTTCAGCTTGGGGTTTCTAAATTGATAAACTTCTTACAATGATATTAGACTGCATCTTTTGCTAAATCATACATAGCTAGAAAGTTGGTTACACCATAATCTCGACCAAGCTGCTGAAGGAGTGTTGTAACTTGGCTGCGGTGGTGGGTTCCATCAAGCCATGATTTTTGTACAACTCACTGAATCGTTGCTTTTGCCCGAATTAACCAATCGGCATCATGAACGCAAATTTCTCGACCAGAGGAGTCACCTAAACGGTCTAGTGCTAATAAACAAGCGTATTTCAAATCCCAAATTGGCGTATTCAAGCAAGTTTTGAGTTCAGGAATTGCTCTTTTATCGCCCAATTCACCAAGTGCGATCGCACAAGCAGCACGAGATTTTTGAAACTGAGGTTCTTTGTTGTACAGGTTTTCCACTAACAAATCATAAGCAGGGGCATATTTGAGCCAGCCCAGAAGTTTCATCACATGATAGTGACCGCCATAATCGTTATAAGCTTTGTTTGTATAAGTTGCTAATAATGCTGCTGGTGCTTCCTCTGGATAAACATCCAGTAAGGTTTTTGCAGCTAAATAGCATCGTCCAAAATCGGTTTGATAGAGTTCCTCAATCACAAAATTCAGTACAGGTGTGACATCGTACTCGTGTACTAAATCAAGGTTGCTGGGATGATCGAGCAGCACTTGCTCCAAGTAGGGTTGAAATTCTGCAAAGGTAATTTCACCACTGGGAACACCTGCATCCAAGAGCATCCGTAAAGCTCGTAATCGAAACACCAAAGAGACAGGACAACGAGCAATTTCTGGAATAGCTTTGTAATAACGTGAATCAATCAGGTCTTGAATACAACCACGCCGCGCATTCACATTGGAACTTTGTAATAACTCCATCACCTTAGTGATTTGGGAGTAGTCACCCGTGAAGCGACATACTGTAGCGATCGCCGCACTGCGGGTAGGTTCATCCTCAGATTCTGTAAATTTCTGTATCCTTTCTAGAGCTGGTTTGTAGTCTGCGTTAGCCAGCGTATGAATAATCACTCGATAGATTTGGCCTGGTTGATCAAGCAGTTGTGCTACGTCTTCAAGGATTTCTGGGTCTTTAGTTCCAATTTCTCCTATCGCCCACACGCAATTTTCTATAGTATAAATATCATCATCTTTAAGACACTCTCTAATCACAGGTAAAGCTGATTCTACCTGTAATCGTCCAAGACTTTCTACAGCCTTGCGGCGAACAATCCGGTGGTCTAGCTCATCTGGGTTACTAGTTTCAATTGCACGTACTAAAGCTGCAATTGATTGCTCTGTTGGAAAATTAATGAGATGTGAAACAGCAATATATTTATCAGAAGGGTCTTCGAGTTGTTCTAATGGGGTATCGATAATTGCGATCGCTTGTTCTTCTGTTAGTCCAAAAATTTTAAAAAAACGTTTATCCATTGATTTATAACTAACTGAGGAGAGTTGCCCAAAGGTCATGTTTATTATCGTACTAGGGACTGGGGACTCTTAAGAAGCAGAGGAGCAGGCGTACAGACGCGATTATACTCTTACGAGAAGCCGCTCTTCGAGCGTCTACGCGTCTGTGCAAGGAGCGTATTTGCTATTTGGCGATATCTACGGTGGTCACTGAGCTTGCCGAAGTGCTGGCTACGCCTACGCATTTGTTACTTCGGCGTTCGCATTTGTTGATTTGGCGTTCGCATTTGTTGATTTGGTGTTCGCATTTGTTGATTTGGCGTTCGCATTTGTTGATTTGGTGTTCGCATTTGTTATTTCAGCGTTCGCATTTGTTACTTCGGCGAACGCATTTGTTACTTTGGCGAACGCATTTGTTATTTCGGCGAATGCATTTGTTATTTCGGCGAATGCATTTGTTGATTTGGCGTTCGCATTTGTTATTTCGGCGAACGCATTTGTTACTTTGGCGATCGCATTTGTTACTTCTGCTGTCTCAGAACCTTGAACTATCTCCTCTGATTCTTTCCCACGCCTAACTTTCCAGTTATGTTAGAGTTTGCGCCAAAATAAAATAAATTTGTTAAGTGAGCTTTTGGGTGATAACTGCGATGCCTACGGCAAGCCGCAGAGCGTCTACGCCCAAGAGGGACTGGTAAAGTCAATCACAAAGATTTGAGGATGATAAAAACATGAGTGAGTACTTAGATGACTACGAACTTAATAACCTCGATTTTTATAGAAAGAATCATGGGTTACAGCTATATTACAATTGGTCTGGAGAAATTTGGTGGCAAGAAACACCAGAGAAACCAAGAGAAAAATTGTTTTCTATTATTGGCATGAATGCCACAAAAGTATTTCTCAAACCAGATTCTGAATTCGGTGAAGTTGGGTATCGTATTAATAGAGAGTTGGGTCTATTTTGTGACCCAGAAACACAAGAGATTCTGCATTTTTGGCAGTCACCAAAAGCTAGTCAACCAGTACCAGTAGTACACATTGCTAACCGAATTGTCCAAGGCGCAGTTAAACCAAAAAAATTTATCATACCTAAAGGCAAAGGATATATTAGCTCTGTAATGGAAATTCCCTTAGAATATCCACATCCGTTAGCAGGAGATAGTAAATTCTCCGACTATTGCCCCGGAGAAAAGTTTAAGGGAGTTGAATACTTTATATCAAATGCTTGCCGTCCTGATGCTGTTGATGTCCCTCCTGCTAAGTGGGCAAGAGATTGTCCTTGGATGCCTTGGATGAAGTTAGGTTATGGTCATCCAGCTAAGTTACGGTTTGAAACCACAATATTTCGAGTAGATGACTTTGAGGAGCTTAATCCTAAATTGGTCAAACTGGTGAGAGAAAAATTACCAATTTATGAATTCACACCGGAAGAAAGTGAGGAACCAAATATTACAAGTATTAAATATTTTAAAAAATACTTTGAATCCTACTTGCGCGGAGAAATTTTTCCACTAGAGGAAACCTCTTAATTGGATAGGTAATACCAAATTTGCCAAGGATGTATTGTTTAAGGAATAGAGAAAATAGCAGATGGAAAACCGCCTGTATCAATCTTTTTTAAGTGTATATTAATTACGAATTACCAAGAGCGCAACGCACCATCAACAATTTAAGGTGCGTTAGCTTACGGCTTAACACATCACTACAGACTACATTAAAAAATTAAAATGTAGGGTGTGTTGTCGCCAAGCGCACACCCTTTGGGTTCAGCAGTCGCCTGCGGAGGGAAACCCTCCCGCAGCGCTGCTTCACCATCAACAATTTAAGGTGCATTACGAACTGGATAATTTATTTTATTGAAGTCCCCAAGAACACATCAGAACTTGGGGATAGGTATGCAGTTGAGTGATTCTCCAGAATTTCTTTAAAAAGGTTTACTACTGGTAACGCAATCTGAGAAGATCAATATCTGTCAGCTATTACTCAGTTGCCTATTGCCAAGTTTTCATTTTTATGCATTAGGTAATCACAGGTTTTTCACGAGTAACCGCAGACAAATAACAGCCAACCTGGCAACAAATCATCATATAAAATACGCATTTTGGAAGCAACATAGTATGGATGAAAATTTAGAACTCAGAGCGACCGATAATACAACCGCTGAAGATTTGGCAGAAGTAATTGCAGAACTTGAGCAATATCGGGAACGTTTAGTCAATGAAACTATGGAAACGGCAAAACGAGCTAAATTGATGAGAGTAAGCGTCATGGCAAACTTGGAGCCTGAGCTTGCCAAGATTGATTCTGCACTCCAAGAACTCCGCAATCAGCAAGCTGCCTTGAGCGTTAGTAACTAGTTAATATAATTCGTAATTCGTAATACTTCGGCTACGCTCAGTACAAGTTCGTAATTCGTAATTGAAGAAAAATTGCGAATTACGAATTGTTTAATCTCAATCTTAATAATTTAGCTATGAGTAATATGCTCAACTCCGAAACTCAGTCTGGGGATAATTTAGTTCAACTGTCCCATACAGAAACTGATGCTTTATTAGAAGCAGTCAGAGAGCAAATAAATTTGAATACATTCAACCCCAATGATCAACATCTGCTAAAGCAAATGGTTGAGAGTCTGGGGGATTCAAGAGGGATGGTGAGGCTGAGTTTCGCGGAGACATTGGGTAAAGTAGGTAAAGCGGCGACTCCACTCTTGCTGGATGCTTTGGCAAATCATCCTAATCCTGTGGTGCGACGAGCCAGTGCTAAAACCATAACACTCGTCGGTGACCCAACAGCAGTTCCTACCTTGGTGAATGCCCTTTTAAATGATGAAGATACAGTTGTCAAAGGCTCAGCAGTAGGCGCTCTTGCTAAGATAGGTAAGCCCGCTGTGCCAGCATTGCTGAAAATTTTAGCATCAACCGAGTATCCAGAAAGCGCTAAAGGACACGCAGTATGGGCGCTGGGATTTATTGGAGCAGAGGCTAAAGAGTATTTGTATCAGGGGATTAACTCTGATTCAGCTGAGGTTCGGGCTGCTGTAGTTGGGGCGATCGCTAAAATTGCTCAGGAAGAAAATGAACCAGGAGCATTCGATATACTACTTAATGCTCTGGCAGATCAAGCTGAAATTGTCCGCAGTGAAACAGCAGCAGCTTTAGGAAATCTCACCTATCAACCAGCGATTCCCAACCTCGTTGAGTTACTGCATCATTCTGAGTGGGAAAGTCGCAAAGCAGCGGCTTTGGCTTTGATGAAGATTGGGCTTAGTGAAGTACAAGAGGGTCGAACTGTATTAGAACCTCTGCAAACCGCATTGCTTCAAGAAAAGGAAGCACCAGTTCAGGCGGTGATCAAGTTGGCGATTTCTCAAATTGAGAAATTCTTAAAAGAAGATGCTTGGTAATAAAGCGATCGCTCTTGCTTTCCCACTACTTATGTTGCATCTGACCAAGGTGATTGAAACAGAAGAGGAGTGCGATCAATTGAGAGTTTAAGTTTAAACGCAGAGGGGCGCAGAGTTCAGCGCCAAGGAGCGCAAAGTTTGTATTCGCAAGGTGTCGCCCAGCCTATTCATTTAATTCACCTGTATACACCGATTTGCTACGCTCTTTTATAGTTAATTACCAGATCCAATCGCGGTAATGCACTCACTGCTGACTCACGAACGTAAGGGTCAACTGATTCATCATTGGTCAATGCCGTTAGCACTTCTACGCCTCGAACATCACCCATCGAACCGAGTGCATTCACAATCGCCACAGCCACCGCAACATTATCCGTGGTTTTCAGAGCTTCAGTTAAAATCTCAAAAGCAGGCGAACCAATCTCACCTAGTGCCATCACAGAGGCAATATAAACAACACCATTTGGGTCATTGAGTGCTGTTTTTAATCCCTGTAATCCTTCATCTGGGAAGGGAATATCTGGATGGTTAGCGGCGACTTGTGCCAAGGCTTTAGCACAACTGCCCCGAACAGTCGCATTATCACTATTTAGCAATGACTCTACGAGTGGCGGTACAGCATCTATACCAATTGCACCTAGTGCCTTTACCGCAGCTCGACGGTAAGTCACATCCTCTTCATCCAAAATACTCATTAGGCGAGGAATAGTATTTTCATCACGAGCATCAGCCAGTTCCCACATAGCTCTTTCGCGGAGATTGGGATTGGGATGTTTTAATTGTTGAAATAGAGAATCTGTACTCATCAGCTTAATTAATATAGGAATAGGGGAGTGGGGATTAGGGAGTAGGGCTAATTTATTACTATACTCCCAACTACTGTGGAGACGCGTAGACGCTCGAAGAGCGTCTTCTCGCAGAGTATAATCGCGTCTCTACTCCTGATTACGAATTACGACCAAAAACTAAGGGACTCTAGGTCAATCACTCAACCACTATAGGCAAAGCAACAGACTGAGAGTCCCTGAGTTCTAGAGTATGACTAACCCCCGTCTAGTCAACCCGCGTCATTATGAAAGGGAGTTGATTACGTAATCGAGCAGATTGCGGAATTCAACCAACGCTTGGGGAGAAAAGTCGCGAGGAGCGCAAGCGCGATCGCGGGTATAAGTCAACGCGGTTACATAGGGAGCGGTAGGCAGACCTAATGAGCGATATACTTCACGCGCACCTGCAATACCCCACTCATCCAATGGGCCAGTACCGCCTACAACCAAGCTGTAGTTGATCAAGCGTAGGTAGTGCTTGATGTCGCGGAGGCACTTGTCTTTTTTACCTTGGGTGTCGCCAGCTTCACCGTCTTGGTTCAAGTAAGGATATTTCTTAAAAGCAGCATCATAAGCTTCTTTAGCTACAGCATCGATACCGGAAGCTAGCTTTTCAGCAGCTTCTAAACGAGCGTTAGCACGTTGAATGCTACCTTGAACTGATTCTAGGTCAGAGGTGCTGGGAAAACGACCTGCTGCATCAGCAGATGTAATAACTGTGGTGATAACTGATTTCATTGCTTTTTATACTCCAGGTGGGATTTGATCGGGTTTTAATTTCAGTTTGTTTGGCTAATAGCCGTTAGCTATGAGTTATTAGCTCAGAGCAGAAATAACGCGATCGAAGTAGCTAGCAGCTTCAGCAGCTAGAGCAGAGCAGTCACCTTGAACAACTTCTTGCTTGCGGAATTTCTTACCAGCGTTAGCTTCAGTGTTGGTGTTGGTGATGTGGGCAACGCTGATAGCCTTCAGAATTTGGAAAGCGCGGATAGCAGAGCTGGTGGGAACTCCCAAAGCTGTGTAGGTTTCTTTCAGCCCATTTAGAGCGCGATCATCTAATACAGAAGAATCACCCGCTAACAGCGCATAGGTTACGTAGCGCAGAACGATTTCAGCATCACGCAGGCAAGCAGCATGACGACGAGTGGGGTACAAGTTACCGCCAGATTGTAGCAAACCAGTGTTTTCGCAAGCAATCCCAGCGATCGCATCAGAAACCGCACAGCTAGCGTTGCTAGCGATCGCGTTTACTGCGTCCAAGCGCTTGTTGCCTTCAGCAATGAAGCTCTTGAGGGCTGCCAAATCAGCACCACCTATAGGAGCGGTTTTAGCGTCTGCTGTCAGCACAGCTCTAGAAAAAGCGTCAAGAACCATTGAGTTCTCCTTAGATATTCACAAATGGTGGATATTATTTTTGGCGTGTTCTCGATTAATTGCGAGTAGCCAAGGAAAAACATAGGGGATTAACTGTACCCTAGTCTTTACTATGAGAGACAAAGTAATAATCTGTAATATTCCCTAGCGGCTGGTGTGATAAAAGTGCTGGTTGAGAAGAGTTCCAAATCAGGGTCAGAATGACCCTATGCATAAAGCCGGGGAAGTCGAGAGTGCGTAACTCCTGAGCTTTTCAAGAGAGGGGTTTTTTAAAACCGTTGAACTCAAGTTGATTTACAAGCAAATACTCACTAACAAGCCTGGGTGAGTTTTAACTACTTACACCCAGGCTAATATCAATTAAAAAACGATAGAATTTTGCACCCAAATAAAATTTTAATTAAATGCTTAAAAGCCCTTAATTCTTTGCGTAACCAAATCAGTTAGCACTCATAACCAAGAAAAGCCAAAATACTTTTCCTCGCGTTCATTGCTTACTCCCCGTCTTTATACAGCAATTTTTAGTTAATCGAGTACCACTACAAAACGACGGAAATAAACTTACCATCGCCTTGAGTAAGCCGCTTTGGGTTGACAAAATTATCCAAAAGGTTACGTCATCAGCTTTTTGAATTCCAAAGTAGCGGTGTTAGTTTTCAAGCTTGTTTAATTAAATGCTTGACTAAGTTGTCTTTTACCATCATCTGCCGTAAAACTTCTAACAAACATTCCTGAGCTTCTTCTTTACTCAAATCTTTAACTTGGTCTTTCAAGTTTTGTAAGCGGAACTGTTGTTCTAAGCTCAGTTCAATGGGGAAGTCCATAATTCACTCCTCTAATTGACTAAATCCAAAGGTGTTTGATTGCTACTGCTGATGCAAACGCTATTTTTACTATTTTAGCACTGAGATATTAGAAAGGTTGCATTGTCAAGTCATAAAGAATTGACACAATAAAAATTTACAATTGCATGACACTACACCTAGCTTTTCTCTTGATGGTGAACATATTGAAGGCTAACCACCGAACACTGTAATGTTTAGAATGTTTGTATACCAATAAATCTAAACAGAAAAAACCTGTAAAACATCATCCGCAGGAGCAATAAGTAGGAGTCAGAAGATTGATGGACGCGATGGAATTTTTTCAGCTAAGTGCAGGTAGGTGGCGATCGCAGCGGGCAACACATCACCTTGCTTTTAAGCGCTCAGAGACGGGAGAATCAGACATTCAGGTAGAAACGTTGGCTAGTGATCATCCAGAAATCATAGAATTATGCCAGTATCACCAAATTGATCCGAGCCTGTCAGTGGGAGGATCACGGGTACGTTGGCTAGGTACTATGGCTTGGGATAGAGATAACGATGAGAACCATGAGGGTAAAACCATATTTGCGATCGTGCCTGATGCTGATAACCCCAGACAAGGCAGATTACTCCGCGAAAGAGGTTATGCAGAAATTGTGCCTGTAGTTGGTTTGTTTCATCTCGATGATGAAGATGGGCTAGTGCTGACAACAGAATACGAAACAATGAGTTCTATCGAGCGATTCTGGTTTGCCAGTCCAAACCTGCGGCTGCGAACCAGTACAGTCAAACGATTTGGTGGCTTTAGCACAGCAACCTTTTGTAGTGAAACCCGCGTTGAGGCATCTGAAGAAGTAACTTCCAAACAAGCGCAGGATGTTTTGGAAGCAAGCCAATTTCATGCTGTTTTAGGATGGTGAATCAGCTCAATCAAACTGATGCTTTGACTCGCGGTCTAGAGTATCTGCGTCTGGTACAGGGACTGGCCTTAGAACCAGGGATAGTGGATGTGTTCAATAATCTGCGCGATCGCATCCCCATTTATACTTGGATTGGTGAGAATATTGACACGGTTAACGCTCAGCTAAACGCCTGTCTACAAGCGTGTCACGAGTGCTTTCATCCCCAAGAACGTCGCTACATCCAAATTTTTGCAGTACCCATTGCTCAATCCTTTGGCATCGATGGTTTATGTAATATTCTTACAACCCCAATTACTATTTTGGTAGATGTCGGTCGAGTTGCACCTAATGACTGGTTGGGCATTGTTGCCCATGAATACGCCCATGCCCATGTAGGCCACTCTGGACATAACCAGCAGTTTGCCAGCATTCTATCTCATCTGTCTTTAGGACTGGGAATGGAACCGCCTTACTGGGAGTCAGGGATGGAAGCAACATTACGTAACTGGCCGCACTGTAAGTCAACCATAGACCCCCTGGAATTTTGGATAGGGCATGGGGCATGAGGGCTGGGGACAAGGGGGGCAAGGAGGAGGAGGATAAGGGAAGAATAACTAATGACGAAATAACATAGCGTTTCCAACTCCAGTGAGGTACAAAATAACCCCTCCCCAATCCCCACTCCCCACTCCCCAATCCCCAGAGGGGGCCCCACCTTCCCCAATCCCCACTCCCCAGTGTTAAGGATTATTGCTTCAGTTCAAAAAAGTGAAACTGAATCTCCTAATCTGATAGGGTAACGCGGCTTTTAGTGATTAATAGTCATTAACTCAAAGCCACGGTCAGTTTACTAATGAGCTGTGAGCCGAATCCAGTAGGCTAATCATTGTTTTCCCTAAAACTTAACTGCCTTAGTTAAGTTTCGTGAAACTTTATCAGAATCCTGAAGTTCTGATCCAACTACTCACTTAATATGTGATTTAAAGTTGTTAATTTTAATTAAGAACATGGAGGCTTTAGAGTGTCACTTCCTCTGTTAACATACGCCCCTTCAAGTCAAAACCAGCGTGTAGCTAGTTATGAAGTACCGGGAGATGAACAACCCAGAATTTTTACTACAGACAATCTACTCTCGCCCTCAGATTTAGATGATCTGATCGAAGCAGCATACCGTCAGATATTCTTCTACGCGTTTACTGCCGATCGCGAACGCTACCTAGAGTCTCAACTCCGTAATGGACAGATTACAGTACGGGACTTCATTCGTGGTTTAGTGCTTTCTAATACCTTTAAGAAAAGCTTCTACGACCTCAACAGCAACTATCGGTTTGTTGAGCAAGTAGTTCAACGTGTATTAGGACGCGACGTTTACAACGAACGGGAAAAAATCGCGTGGTCAATTGTAGTTGCGACCAAAGGGATTAGAGGCTTTGTTGATGAATTACTCAACTCGGAAGAGTACCTGAGTAATTTTGGATACTCCACAGTACCCTATCAGCGGCGTCGAATTCTACCATCCCGCGCTGAGGGTGAGTTACCTTTCAACATCAAATCTCCACGATACGAAGCATATCACCGTGCCAAACTGGGCTTTCCCCAAATCATTTGGCAGACGGAAATACGTCGTTTCACCCCACAAGAGAAGAAGCCCAAGGCTGGCGATCCATCTCTATTCCTGTCTATGGCGCAGGATATCAATGCAACTGGCAATACTCCACAAAGGATTTCGTCGTACAACATTGATATCGAAAAATCTGTACCTTATCGCAAACTAGCAGGTATCAAGTAACGATTTTTTGTCTGTGACTGGCTAATACTTCGCTTTAAATCATTTTCTAGCGTGCATAAGTCTTGGGTTATATAGGAGTTTCATTTAGATATAACTAATGAAACAGACTTTATCCCATGTCTAATGCACGCTAGTTGTTGGGCATGGGGCAGGGGAAGCAGGGGAAGCAGGGGAAGCAGGGGGCAAAGAAGACAGATATAATTTTTGACCCTTGACTTTTGACCCTTGACTCTTGACTCTTGACTCTTGACTCTTGACAAACCATTACTTTGGCGGTGCAATTCGTCTTTGCAATACTTCTAATAGCTTTGTAAATGTAACGGGAGGAGGAGCTGTCACCTCAATCAAATCCCCTGATACCGGATGCTGCAACTTTAATCGCCAAGCATGGAGTGCTTGACCAGGCAAATTTACGCCTAGCGAACGACCAGAACCATAAACAGGGTCGCCGACAATTGGATGACCTATTTTGGTGCTGTGGATGCGAATTTGATGGGTGCGTCCAGTTTCTAATTGGAAATGGATTAATGTGTAGTTACCCAAGCGTTTTAGTACTTGCCAATGAGTGACGGCTACTCGTCCACCTTGTTCAACGGGTACAATAGCCATTTTTTTGCGGTCTTGTGGATTGCGGCCAATGGGTAAGTCTATAGTGCCACTTTCGGTTTTCGGCGCACCGTAAACCACGCCTAAGTATTCTCGTCGTGCGGTTTTTGCTTGGAGTTGTGCTTGTAAACTTTGATAGGCAATATCTGTTTTGGCAATAGCGATCGCTCCTGTGGTATCCTTATCCAAACGATGCACAATTCCTGGACGTTGGACTCCGCCAATTCCTGGTAAGTTAGGACAGTGTGCCAACAAAGCATTGACTAAAGTGCCATCATAATGGCCGGGAGCAGGATGAACAACCAAGCCTGCGGGTTTATTGAGAATGAGTAACTGGTCGTCTTCGTAAAGGATATCTAAAGGGATATCTTCTGCTTGCAGTTCTAAGGGTTGCGCTTCTGGTATTTCTAAAGTGATGCGATCGCCTGCTTTAATATTTATCTTCTTAGATGTGCAGACTTTGCTGTTTAATTGAACATTACCCTGTTCGATTAACTGTTGGATGCGAGAACGGGATAAATCTGGTAATTTTTCAGCAAGGTAACGATCAAGGCGAGCGCTATTTTCTTCGACTTGTAAATTAAATTCCGTCACAATTTCTCTGGATTAATTCCCCGTTCTTTAAGTAAAGCGCGGAGTGCTTCTAGTTGAATTTCCGCTTGTTCTGCGCGTTGACGTTCTTGTTCTGCGCGTTGACGTTCTTGTTCGGCTGTGGCTTCAGCTTGATCTGCTCGTTGTCTTTCTTGCTGTCGTAGTTGGTCTAATTCTAGATAGTTGAGAAAGCGCTGTCCATCTGGACGGTAAATTTGCAGTTCTTCTTCAGATAATTCAAAGCGTATCCCCAATCTAGGACTCACCCAACCTGCCATTTGGTCAATAACTTCTAATTTGGAGTTACGACGATGCCAACCTGTTAAGTCTACAACATCCGGTTCATATAAGTAATATTCTTCTACGCCGTGGCGCTCATAAAACTCAAATTTCTTTGCCATTTGGGAGATGCGGTTTCCTGGCGACCAAATTTCAAACACCACTTGCGGGGAAATATTTTCTTCAAACCACTGTTGATAAGAACCTCGATATCCTTTAGGTCTCCCAAATACTACCATCACGTCGGGAGCTTGGCGCAGTTTGTTATCACCTTCCACCGCGTACCACAATAAATCCCCAGCAACAAACACATTATTATCGTTGGCAAATAGCAGTTCTAAATTATCTTTAATCCAGACAATTAATTCAAACTGCTTGGTATTATCTGCCATTGGTTGTCCGTCACTGTCGGGGTAGATGATGTCTTTTTGGCTGGAAGATGGTAACTGTGTGACCATTTTGGTGATTCCCATGCGATGGGTAGCATTCTCAATTTTAACGAATTACCAGGGGGGAAAAATTTAGCGGCGAAAGCGAGATATCAAAGAATATAAACGCAGGATACTCCAAAAGATTAGACTTGCAACTATACCAGTTGCAAGACTCCACCAAAAAGCCGTAGTTTTAAAAAATGGTAAGTATTGGGGTGGCGGCTCTTGGGCAATAATTATAGAAGACGCGATTTGACTGGTGGCTAATCCTACACCGACGATCGCTACAGTATTGTTGAGATTGCGATCGCGTTGTGCCTGTTCCAGTTCTACCATGCCGCGAATAGTAGTAGTAATATTTTCCAGTACTGCTAATCCTGGATTCAAACTCAAATAGTCTTTTTCTAACTGGACTTTATATGTCTTTTCAACTATGTTGCTGAAGTTTTTCAACAGTTTATTTTTTAAAAAGTATGCATCTAATAGTTTTTTATAGTTTGTTAAATTTACTTCTACAGTATGCTGTTGAGTAGCCAGCAAATTTATATTTTGAACATAGCTACTCATTTTATCAATGTTTTTTTGTAATTCGTTTTTTAGCTCTAACAAATCTTTTTGTGATAAGTTAGGTAAACTTGTATTATCTATTACACTCTTTTTGTATTCTTTTAAAAGCGATTGTTTAAGCTTTTTACCTTGCTCATAAGCCCAAATAATCTTGTTTCTACAGCAAAATAAATCACGCCAACTATTATAATATCTAGCACCATTAATACACGCAGCTTCATCAGGATAGAGAATTATTAATACATGACTGTCTTTTTCAATTCCTTCCCACTTCTCAGAACCACGCCACATTTCCAAAATAGTAGAGCCTAAAAAATTTCCTAATTCTTTATGTTGATGTTCTTTTTTGATTAATTCTTTATAAATTTGACCAGCTAAATTTTCCTGATCTGGAATTGGGCTATTAGCTGGGAATCCCCAGCCTGATACCATCCAAGTTTGTCCAAAATAACTAGGAAACGGTTGTATATCTGGATTTACTTGCGGCAATACCAGATTATTTTTGAGTTCACCTACTTTCGATGCTATATCAGTTAATTCTATTTTCTGATCAATATCACATTTAAACCACAGGCAATCACTATCATCATATAATTTCTCCCAAATATAATGACCTGTGACAGGAACAGAAGCTGTTGTTGTATTTTTGAAAGTTCGCCATTTGGAGTTATTAGTTTTTATTTCCGTAGATAAGTTTTTGCTTTTAAGTTCTGACTCTAAGATATTTAACCAATAATTTTCGTAAGTATTAGGTACGCCATTTTGATTTCGTGGCAGTCCTTCTGTGATATTGTAAATAAATAAATCTAGATTAAGATACTCTATTTGATTCATTAAAATTATCAGCCCAACAAATTTTCTATCTCTCGTTTATATCTTTTAGCTTCTATACAAGAATCAGCAGAAATCAGAATTTTAATCGCTAGGATTTCCAAGGGATCTAGGGGAATAGTAACTACAATATTATCAATAGCATCTGGGTGAGTAACTGTAGGTTGAACTTGGTTATCTGGGTCATAGTATCTATTGAGTTCTTTCGTTTCATATCTTCCTTGAATATTTCGTCGTGCCTGCTCATACAGTGCTTTTATTAAATTATTCTCTGCCAATTTTTCTAAGTCTGATATGGCAGCATCACCTTGTTGTGCATACTTTTGACCAACATCATTGATTTTCTGTTGTAATGGTGTTGGTAATGCATTTAATTCAGACAAAGCTATTAAAAATGCGCCAAGAGTGATTTTATCTAGTGCGTCGAGCATAACATTTATGGAGTAGTGTAAATAATTTTAGAGTAGCATTAGCAAACCTAGTTGAAAACAGGCTTACCAGTGATGATAAAACCAGCCCAATGATAAGGATGTGCAAAGGGAGGTTCGCTTGATTCCAGCTTATTGCGGTTATTTTGAATGTTTTCTACCTCGGTTTTCAAAAAAGCGATAAATTTATTATTGTACCTTGGCAATTCCTTTGCTAATTCCTGATACCATTTAGCTAAATCTTGATAGATCAAAACACGTAACCAGTCTTTAGCTTCCTTTAGTGCAGTAGCCGGAGATTTTCCTTGCTTAAATAACTGATAAAATTTAATTATTAACAGAGCGCTAGACCGTTCATCTACTCGCCACAGGCTACTAAGAACATAGTTCGCACCTTTGGCAAGAAATCCACTTACCAAGCCGACATATTCATCAGTCAAAGTTTCGGAACTAGTAATTCCGGTTTCGCACGCGGAAAGGCAAATTAGTTCATATTTTTGTAAGTCTAATTGGTCATCATCAACTATATTGCCCAATGTCAATTGCTCAGAATTCGTTAACAGCAAAAATGACTCACGCGGATTTTCTGGGATATGGTCAGCATGACCAGCAAAATGGAACAAACTCCCATTATTGCGTAAAGCTGTGATTAGTTCTTCTTGTCTAACAGGCGATCGCAATGGGTTATTATCTGGATACAGTGAAGAAAGTGCAGCCGATTCAATAGCAGCAAAAGGTAACTCTCTAGCTGCTACGTTCACGATGTTTTCAGGAGCATATTTTTGTAGCAATGATGATTCTTGCAATAATAGCTTGAAACCAATATGGAAACTTGGCAAATATGTAATAGTGAAGCGTCCTGGAAACAGGTAATCGAGGGGTAGTAGGTGTAATTCTCGGTGGGGAATTAATATTAAGTGGTCAATATCCTTGAGCTCTTTTCCAATACGGTCGATTTCTAAAATGTTGCGGAGTTTATTTTGCAACATCAATTCCATATTCTGCCGCCAAGGGGCTGTTTCTTTCGCTGTACCTGAATAATTTCCCTGACAGTAATCTTGATAAGCTTGTTTCCATTCTTCCATCCATGTTTGGAAAGACCGGAGTTGATGAAGATGACGATGACATTCTTGCTTTTTAAATTCGGGTGGTAATTTTGATTGCAGCACTAAAGGCGGCTGATTATGTTTGATAATAAAAGTGGTAATGGCATTGGGGCTAATGTGCCAGTATACTGCCGCAGTTTTAGAATTAAGCAGTCTTTGCATATCCTGGTATTTAAAGTTGGACGGCTGATAATCCCAACCTTCCCGCAGCCAAGCAAGACAAGTATTTTTCCGCGCTTCGGCTAATTCTAAAGCTTCGATGTGTTGCTGTTTATTTGGTGACTTGAGGTGAATATCTACGCGCAATTGGTCAAAAGCAGCAAATTTGCGTCTGAGACTGATTTCTTGTCCTTTAGATTGACACTTTCCTACTAATTCTTCTACTCGCTGCGTCGCCTCTTCTCGCTTTCTCTGCAATGTCTGAGTGTCACCTAAAGCAGAACACACTTGCAACAATTCTTCCAGAATTTGCAAATGTTGCTGAGGAAAGTTTTCAAAACTCAGGAAATTGAGGGCTTGCTCATAGCTGGTTTTGGCTGCGAACCAGTCTGGGAAAGGGTCAAGTTGCTTCTTTCCGTAGTTATATAAGGTTTTACCTTTGTGACGATGCAACTCCCCGCAACCTTTTTCAAAGTCAGGAGCTTGGGGTCGCAGCACCTTTATACCATTATTCAAAGTTTCAATAGCAGCTTTGATATTTCCTGATTTACTCAATGCTACACTTCGACTATCCCAAGCTTGCCAAAATTGCTTATCTGTGAGAAAAAGAACTTGATCAAAGTTGGCGATCGCTTCTGGATAACGTCCTAAAAAATCACAAAGAATCACACCCTGTTGATACCAAGCTATGTGGTCGTCTGGTTTGATTTCTATGGCTTTGTCGTAGGATACTAGTGCTTGTTCATATCGCCCCAATTCCTTCAGCGTATTTCCTCGGTTGCTCCAAATTCCGTAGTCATCTGGTTTAATTTCTATGGCTTTGTCGTAGGATGCAAGTGCTTCCTCATCTCGCCCCAATTTACTCAGCGCAATTCCCCTACATAACCAAGTTCCGTGGGAATCTGGCTTGATTTCTATAGCTTTGTCGTAGGATGCAAGTGCTTCCTCATCTCGCCCCAATTTACTCAGCGCAATCCCTTGGTAACACCAAGCATAATGGTCGTCTGGCTTGATTTCTATGGCTTTGTCGTAGGATACTAATGCTTCTTCATATTGTCCTAAATTATACAGCGTAACCCCCCTATACAACCAAGCATAGTGGTCGTCTGGTTTGATTTCTATGGCTTTGTCGTAGGATACAAGTGCATCTTCATATCGCCCCAAATTAGCCAGCGCAAGTCCCCGCATGAACCAAGCATCATGGTCGTCTGGTTTGAATTCTATGGCTTTGTCGTAGGATGCTAGTGCATCTTCATATCGCCCCAAATTAGCCAGCGCAGTTCCCCGGTTGTTCCAAGCTGAGTAGTCGTCTAGTTTGAATTCTATGGCTTTGTCATAAGATACAAATGCATCTTCATATCGCCCCAAATTAGCCAGCGCAAGTCCCCGCATGAACCAAGCATCATGGTCGTCTGGTTTGAATTCTATGGCTTTGTCGTAGGATGCTAGTGCATCTTCATATCGCCCCAAATTAGCCAGCGCAGTTCCCCGGTTGTTCCAAGCTGAGTAGTCGTCTAGTTTGAATTCTATGGCTTTGTCGTAGGATGCTAGTGCATCTTCATGTCGTCCCAAATTAGCCAGCGCAAGTCCCCGATTGTTGCAAGCTGAGTAGTCGTCTGGTTTGAATTCTACGGCTTTGTCGTAGGATGCTAGTGCATCTTCATATCGCCCCAAATTAGCCAGCGCAGTTCCCCTGTTGTTCCAAGCCCAGTAGTAGTCTGGTTCCATTTCTATGGCTTTGTCGTAAGATATGATCGCTTCTTCGTATCGTCCCAAATGATACAGTGCATTTCCACGGCTGTACCAAGCATCGTGGTCGTCTGGTTTAGATTCTATAGCTGTGTCAAAGGATGCAAGCGCTTCCTCGTATTTTTTTAGGAAGTCACATAAGATAGCACCTCTTCTGTTCCAAGCTAAGTAGTCGTCTGGTTTGATTTCTATGGCTTTATCGTAGGATACGATCGCTTCCTCATATCGCCCCAGATTACCCAGCGTAATTCCCCGGTTGTACCAAGCTGAGTGATCGTCTGGTTTGATTTCTATGGCTTCATTGTAAGATACGATCGCATCTTCATATCGCCCCAATTCATCCAGTGCAATACCTCTACCTCGCCAATCTTCTGCATCTTGCGGGGTAAGTGCGATCGCTTGCTCAAAATCTACTTGTGCTTCCTGCGTTTGCTTAAGTTTTTGATAAACCAAACCCCGCCGCGCCAATGCCAAAATGTAATTTGGTTGAATTGTCAAAGCTTGGTTCAGGTGTACTAATGCCTCTTGATATTGTTCTAGGCGATCGCAAGTTAAACCCAACCCATACAATACCTGCGGGTTTTGCGGTTCTAATAAAGCCGCTTGGTGAAAAATCTCGAAAGCTGCTTGGTAATTTCCCCGATCCAGTTGATCATGTCCTTGTTCAAGTAAAACTTGTGCGTTGGCGTTTGGGGTCATTTTTCTAGATTAGGAACGCATTAGTTACTATTATTACTTATACACAAGGTAGGGCAGCATTTCTTGATACAATGCCTTCGTCAACACAATAAGTCAAATTTACTCTAGCTTTTAATGTACAAGTGTAAAATTTAGCGTTTCTACTTTTATTAGAAAATTTCAAATACTATATTTATTTTTATCTGTCGCTTTTAAAACTTTAAGTTCTTGTAGTAAATTACTAGTAACAAATAATTAATAATTTTTTAGATGTAATCTAATTAACATATAAAAACACACTATTCTGTACATTTTTAGTCTAACCGGACAGCTAAAAAATAAACATTTACGATAATTTTCTGAGCCAGTGTATCAATTGGATATTTATATTTTCTTTAATTATTTATCTTGAATTTTACAGATTATTTTTAGTTTTAGTTTAAATTTATAGTAACCTGAATTTTAGTAGGTAAGTAATTTACCATCTACCATTTATCTAAAAAATAGTTATTTTTAGATATGCACTATAATTTAATTTCACTACAAATTTAAGAATTTGTCACTCAAAAGTGTGCAGGGCTACTATTTCATCGCCACACAAATCTAGAGCGTGTTTCCACTACTTATGAACAGATTACCTTTTGCTGAGTCGGTTGTTTTTGTATATCACTACACACCATCACTACATCAATTATCTGTTGACTCACTGCTAATTAGAGTTTCCTAGTTCTTATTGCTCAAGCCTTGTAAAGAAAAGCTCTACAATCTAAAACTTGGGTAAGACCTTGAACTATATAGAAATTCTCAGGCACATGAAATACACCCCACCCGCGCTGTCACGCACCCTCCCCTTACCAAGGGGAGGGTTGGGGAGGGGTTATTTTGTACCTCACTGGAGTTGGAAACGCTATATAACAACTTGGTAGCGACAGATACTTTTATTTTATCTCAGCTACCTTGAAGAAAGTGTATAAGCTACTAAGCATTTAATTTGCGCGTTTGGGTTAATCAAAAGAGGGATTAACTTCCTGTTCTTTAACCAAATACGATGTTAATTACAATTAGTCTATATGCAAGTTCAAAGCACATCAGCTTACAAAGCGCACCACTTTTACGCTAATAACTGAGTGTAATCTCACATCGCCAAACACCAAAATCACCTCATATGGAAAGTTTTCGCGCTACATCGGCTAGATACATTACTCTAGTTTAGTAGTTGAGTTTCTGCTAGAGCAATCAGATTAGCGAAAGATACAGAAAATCAATCTGATTGTTGAAATACTATTTCTTGGCAGCCAATTAGGTCATTTTGCTATTCGGTAAGCAATAGTGGCTGAGGTCGAGTTCTAATTTGTGCATTCTAGCTTAACAGAGATTGGGGAATTAGGCGATGAGGGGTGTGGAATCTCTGTACTAACTTAAATGTGACCGCTATATTTAATTGACGTACCTCCTACAATGTCGCAGTGAATTCCCAAAAGGTATTCACCGATTTCGCCTACAAACAAATATTAATCTTATTGCAAAAACGTCCCGATGAAGACACTCCCTATAAGTAGATATAGATTTTTTCAAAAAATCCAGCCCCTATCTCTGTTGAAAAAAATCACTGGTAAGACTGTTACTGGTTGTTTGCAAGTCTTCAGCGCGTCAGGTTCTTGGTCAATATACATAGACGAAGGTAAGCTGATTTACGCCTGCTACTCAGAAAAAATGTTTGAACCGCTTTACAGGAACTTGCAGCGCTTGAGTCAGCAAGTCTCTACCCTACCTCGCGGAATTCATGAACAGTTACGGGCAATATTTGAAACGGGTATTGAAAATCAAGCCATCCCAAATCCAGATTATCTGGCCATTTGCTGGTTAGTTGATCAGAAATATATTAGTCCATCTCAAGCTGCGGCACTGATTGAGCAATTAGCACTAGAAGTTCTAGAGTCATTTTTGAGGTTAGAAGAGGGGAGTTATGAATTTATTCCCGAAAGCTTTTTGGATGATATGCCAAAATTCTGTCATCTGAATCTTCGTTTACTCGTTGAAAGGTGTCAAACGTCTAGATGCGACGCAGCTTATCCTGAGACATCGCCATTTTCTCCAGCGCACCTCTCCGAATCTTTGCAGACAAACCAGTCACAATCTCAAACCCAACCTGCGGTAAAGTTGCCTAATCTAAATAAAGGCAATCAATCAGTGACATACTCTAATGGTATTTTAACTGAGAACATTAGTACTGTAGACAATAGTAGGCAGCAAACCATACCGCTACCTGCTGAGAAAAAACTCTACACAATCTTTTGTATTGATGATAGCCCGACGGTTTTGACTTCTATCAAAAGCTTTTTAGATGAGCAAATGTTTTCGGTTGTGGGAGTTACCGATTCTTTGCAAGCTTTAATGAAAATTATTCGCACAAAACCAGATTTAATTTTGTTGGATATTTCTATGCCTGACTTAGATGGGTATGAGTTATGCTCTTTGCTACGTAAACACACTTATTTTAAAAACACTCCTGTAATTATGGTGTCAGGAAAAACAAGTTTTGTAGATAGAGCTAAAGCTAGGATGGTTAGAGCGTCAGGATTTTTGACGAAGCCTTTTACACAAGGGGATTTACTAAAAGTAATATTTCAACATATTGTTTAATTTCCAATAAACCAAATCCTAGACTTAACCAACTTATTTTTTTGGAGATTTCAGGTTGAGTATTACTTGGCTTGGTACTATTCTGGTTGTAGAATATCCTCACAATGAATTGGAATTAATCAGACATTATCTTACAGAGCATGGTTACAACATTATCAAAGCTACTAATGCTAAAGAAGCTCTTGAAATAGTCTTAGAAGAGAAACCAGATGCGATTGTTACTGATGTTGTAATGCCAGGAATGAGTGGATTTGAACTGTGTCGCTTCCTAAAAAGTCATTCAACTCATCATAAAGTGCGGATTGTAATTTGTAGTACTAAAAATCAGGCAATCCATCACTTGTGGGCAAGAAAGCAAGGTGCTGACGCATACATAAGTAAGCCTTACACACTGGAAGAGCTACTGAGTGTGATTCAATCAGTAGCTATTTAAATTTTTGATTTTACATTGGACAAATACGCTTCACCAAACTTGTCCCATCTGCGCTAACTATCAAACTGGACGACAACCAGAAAGTATTTCGTGCATTTTCACTACTGATCCGATTACTGCGATCGCAGGCGCACCAAATCTGGTATGCTCTACTTGTTCGACAATTGTCTTTAAAGTCCCAATCAATTCTTCTTGTTCTGGGCGTGTACCCCAGCGAACTAAACCAATCGGCGTTTCTAAACTCAACCCAGCTGTAGTTAACTGTTCTACAATGTAAGGCAAATTGTGAATTCCCATGTAAATCACAATCGTTTCAGAACCGTGGGCGATCGCATTCCAATTTACTATCGGTTTATACTTACCTGCGGCTTCATGTCCCGTAACAAAGGTTACTGAAGAGCTATATAGCCGATGCGTCAACGGAATACCTGCATACGCCGCCGCCGCAATTCCCGATGTGATACCTGGCACAACTTCTACAGGAATTCCAGCTTTTACCAATTCTGCCATCTCTTCACCACCACGACCAAAGATAAACGGATCACCGCCCTTAAGCCGCACCACAATGGCATTATCCTGAGCTTTATCAATTAGCAGTTGAGTAGTTTCTTCCTGTAATAGCGAATGTCTACCCATGCGCTTGCCAGCATTAATTTGCTCTGCTTGGGGATTAATCATCGCCAAAATTGCTGGACTTACTAAGGCATCATAAATGACGACATCTGCACATTCCAACAAACCTTTTGCCTTCAGGGTAATTAATCCTGGATCTCCTGGCCCCGCACCAACTAAATAAACCTTTCCCAAATACTTTTCCCTCTCTATTAGTGTGCGGCTCATCTATCTACATAAATCCCAGATTAGCTGGGCTAATTCTCTACTCGCTCCCAGAGGTTGCGCCAGTTGGAAAGTCACCGCCGGAAACTGTAATTTTAGCTCCTCTATTGACTGAGCGATCGCATCAGTTATTCCACCTACGAATAGAAAATATGGCAAAATTGCAATTTCCCTATAGCCAGCGCCTACAAACTCTTTCACTCGTAATTCTAAACTAGGAGGTCCAGCCCAATAAGCAGCAACTGCTCCCAGACTTTTCGCCATTGCTTCTACTGGTTCTTGAGATTTAAGGCGACGGCTACCATGAGCTAATAGAATCCGGGCTTCTGCTTTTATAGTAGCCAATGATTTTGCCAGCAATTTTTCTAAATTTGGGTGACTACCTAAATATGGTTGTAGCTCAATGATCATATTTTGCCCAAGAGCCTGTTGTGCTAGTACTACTTCTGCCGGAATATCTGTCATCGCATGAACTCCTGGCAGCAGAAATAACGGTATAATTTTTACACAATTACACTCACAACCAACGCTCTTAGCAAATTGTTTAATCTGCTCGTGTAACGGCTCAGAACTCATTTCCAAATAAGCTACACCTACGAGCTTTTCGTAACTTAATCGAGATACCACCTTATCAGCAATAGCTGCTTGGTTGGGGTTTTTATCGAACTCGCTTTGCAGTATGCAACGTAATAGCTCTGCTAGCTGCTGCATAGCAATTTCGGGACGCGGATCGCGACTTCCATGAGATACCAGCAGATACGCAGATGGCATTGGCAAGACTTTAACTTTTACTTGGTATTGTTTTATCTTACAAAAGAAAGGGAGTAGGGAAGAATAATTAACTCCTGTACAGACGCGTAGACGCTTGAAGAGCGGCTTCTCGTAAGAGTATAATCGTGTCTCTACTCCTGACCTTATTTTTGCTCAGTGGCCTTGTAAGTATAAAATTGATCAAATGCTCCCACCGTTTCAAATCTGTAAGAAGGTATCCAAGAATTTAGTTTTAAATCTGTACGGTAGATACTAAAAATAATGTAATTTTGTCTTTCTGTGGTTCTGGCTATAACTTCTTGGATTTGCGGGTTCGCCGAATCAACTAACTTTCCGCAATTGAATTTTATTAAATTTTCTATAAAATTCGTTGTTTTTATACATACATCGTTTTTTAAGTATTTTGTCAGGCGTTGGACTGCATACTCCTCATATCCAGCCTGACTGGGATTTGTTTTCGCCATTGTCACACCCAAGGCGACGAGTCCTGCTGCTCCAACATATGCGATGATGGTTGAGGGTTTCATGTTTACCAAGTAAGGTTCGCTATACTCGTTAGACTTTAAATCAATTAAGTCCGTTCCTTGAACAAAAACTCTTGATCGCTTTTCCAAAAATTGCTATAATTCAAATTGTTGAATGGCGAGCGTAGCCAAGTGGTTAAGGCAGTGGTTTGTGGTACCACCATTCGTGGGTTCGATCCCCATCGTTCGCCCTGTATAATAATTTACATATTTTCATAGTCTACGTTTGTCTTTATGAAAGGCATAGCTGTTACTTCCAGCTTAATTAACCTAAAAAAGTAGTAAAAGACCCGTCTATTAGACTAGCTTATATATAATTAGATGTATATAAGCAAATCTACTTTACTAATTTGGATAAAGCTTTCTATTCCAACTCCTATTAGTTAGTAAAGCTTGAATGTTGTCTATTGGTTAATTTAGCAATAGGAGGATTTCCAATTCTCCATTCTCCTGCTAGAGCATGAATAATGGAAGCAGATTAACTATAACCTGCTTCCAAAGGAGTTTTGAACGCATATTGACTGTTAGAAAAGACCTAAAAGAAAAATAAAAGTCAGCCCACAGAAGGCAAGGAAGGTGATAATCATAATGTTGCCTATACTGTGGTCAGGAGCTGTTAATTTTGGTGTATTGTCAGCCATATAAATCGACCCGATTTAAACAACTATTGCTGACATTATAACTATTGCTACTTATAATTATTTAAGATTTAATTAAAAATTAATTTTAATTTATTTAAATTTACCTGATAGTTATATTTAACTTAAACTAATTAAATTTTGTTTCACTATTTGGGAAATAAAAAATAGAAATCCTAATGTTACATCCTTTAATTCATTAGGTTATGAGCAATCTTAACATAGCAGAATTTTTTATTTACACCTCTAAAAAAATGAGTGCTAACATTCTAAAATATTTACAAAAATAAGTACTGTCTTACAAGTGCTATCGAGGAGGACAGGAAAGTTTGACATTATTAATTTTCTGGTAATAGAATACACGCAAAGAAGCGATACAGTAGATATAACATCAAGGAATTAAAGGCTAGATAGGCTTCGTCCTCGGCAACTTTATGTCTCCTATTTATCAACCTCTATCATAAGAAACAAAAATTGTATTCCCTTAGTTAGAGTCAAAAATACTGAGTTACAGATAGTTTAAGTAAAGAAGAACACGATGTGAGTGTCTGCTGAAAAGCAGTTAGCTTTAGGGTACACAGGTAAATATGATTTATCTGTGTAAATTCGTGTTTGTCAGTTGTGCAGTAAAAGGTAGAGGCTGAATTTTTCTACCTGGAAACTCAACAATATAAAACAAAATTGTCGTCTAGTGGAGTTACCATGTCTGAATTGCTCCAAGCAGTCTTAGATAGTGAAGAAAAAAGTGATTTACGTTCCTTCATTAGTGAATTACGCCAGCAGGACAAGAAATACTTGCTGCGGAACGACATCCTGAATGTATATAGTGAGTATTGCTCAAAATACCAGAAATCTGAGGCGTTTCGTAGTTCTTCTGACTTAAGCAAGCTAATTTACTATACTCAAGAAATTATTCAAGAGGAACCAAACTTCTGTTTTATTATCCGTTCTAAGATTGCCAGTCAAGAAGTTTATTGGCTGACGTCAGACTTGAGTATTGAGCCAATGACGGTGCAAGATTTACTGGATCTGCGCGATCGCTTGGTGAACAAATATCATCCCAACGAAGGCGACCTCTTAGAGTTGGACTTCGGGCCATTTTATGACTATACCCCAGTGATTCGCGACCCCAAAAATATTGGGAAAGGGGTACAATTTCTCAACCGCTATCTATCTAGCAAAATCTTTCAAGACTCCAAACAATTGCTAGATAGTTTACTAAATTTCTTACGCCTGCACCACTACAATGGTGTCCAGTTGCTAGTTAACGATCGCATTCAAACACAGCAACAGCTTTCTGATCAAGTTAAAAAAGCCATAGCTTTTGTTAATGATCGCGCCAATGATGAATCCTATGATGAATTCCGGTTTCAACTGCAATCAATGGGTTTTGAACCGGGTTGGGGTAATACAGCGGCGCGGGTGCGAGATACCTTAAATATTCTCGATGAATTGATCGACTCTCCCGATCCGCAAACACTAGAAGCTTTCATTTCTCGCGTGCCGATGATTTTTAGAATCGTCCTAGTGTCGGCGCACGGTTGGTTTGGGCAAGAAGGCGTTTTGGGACGTCCTGATACTGGTGGTCAAGTGGTGTACGTCCTTGACCAAGCTAAGAGTTTAGAAAAGCAACTGCAAGAAGACGCGCAGCTTGCTGGGTTAGAGAGATTGAACGTCGAACCAAAAGTGATTATTCTCTCTCGCCTCATTCCTAATAGTGATGGTACTCTGTGTAATCAACGTTTGGAAAAAGTCCACGGCACTGAAAATGCCTGGATTTTGCGAGTACCTTTGCGAGAATTTAATCCAAACATGACTCAAAACTGGATTTCCCGGTTTGAGTTTTGGCCTTATCTAGAAACTTTTGCTGTTGACTCTGAAAGAGAACTGCTAGCAGAATTCCAAGGTAGACCCGACTTAATTGTTGGGAATTATACTGATGGGAATTTAGTAGCGTTTTTGTTAGCACGACGCATGAAAGTGACCCAGTGTAATGTCGCCCACGCGTTGGAAAAATCTAAATACTTGTTCAGTAACCTCTACTGGCAAGAGTTGGAAGAGAAATATCATTTTTCATTGCAATTCACTGCTGATTTGATTGCAATGAATGCCGCCAATTTTGTCATCAGCAGCACCTATCAAGAAATTGTAGGTACACCGGATAGCGTGGGACAGTATGAGTCTTATAAGTGCTTCACCATGCCGGAGTTGTACCATGTGGTAAATGGCATTGAACTATTTAGTCCCAAATTTAATGTTGTACCGCCTGGGGTAAACGAAAATTACTATTTCCCCTACACGCAGAATCAAGATAGAGTAGAGAGCGATCGCCAACGTATTGCAGAAACCCTCTTTACCCTAGAAGATCCAAGCCAAATATTTGGCAAATTCGACGATCCTAGCAAGCGTCCTCTGTTTTCAATGGCGCGTCTTGATCGCATTAAAAACCTTACAGGTTTAGCCGAATGCTTTGGTCAAAGTAAAGACTTACAAGAACATTGCAACTTAATTTTGGTAGCGGGTAAGTTGCGCGTCGAAGAATCAGGCGATAACGAAGAACGCGACGAAATTATCAAACTCTACCACATCATTGACGAGTACAATCTTCACGGCAAAATCCGCTGGCTAGGTGTACGCCTATCTAAAACAGATTCTGGTGAAATTTACCGAGTTATTGCCGACCATCAGGGAATTTTTGTGCAACCAGCTTTGTTTGAAGCTTTTGGTTTGACAATTTTAGAAGCGATGGTTTCAGGATTGCCAACTTTTGCCACACAATTTGGTGGCCCACTGGAAATTATTCAAGATAAGGTTAATGGTTTTTACATTAACCCAACACATTTAGAGGAGACAGCCACAAAAATTGTGGATTTTGTCACAAAATGCGAACAGAATCCTAAGTATTGGAATGAAATTTCCCAACGAGCAATTGAGCGAGTTTATAGCACTTATACTTGGAAAATTCACACTACTAAGCTGCTATCTTTAGCACGGATTTATGGCTTCTGGAACTTTACCTCGAAGGAAAATCGGGAGGATTTGATGCGCTATATTGAGTCCTTGTTCTATTTGATTTACAAGCCAAGAGCGCAACAGCTATTAGAGCAGCATAAGTATCGGTAATTAGTCGTTAGTCATTTGTCAATAGTCATTTGTATTTACAAAGAACAAAGCGCAAAGTCTGCTCGCAGGCTTACGGCGCTCAGAACTTTGTAAGAGAGGACAAAAGACAAATGACAAATAACTAAA
This sequence comes from Nostoc sp. UHCC 0302, assembly GCF_038096175.1. Taxonomy (NCBI): domain Bacteria; kingdom Bacillati; phylum Cyanobacteriota; class Cyanophyceae; order Nostocales; family Nostocaceae; genus Nostoc; species Nostoc sp. UHCC 0302. The sequence continues at coordinate 1,844,561 of NZ_CP151099.1, read as the reverse complement.
CTGTCAACGCACGCCAAGTGCGTTGACCGACTATTCCATCCACTGTTAAATCTCGTTGGTTTTGAAAAGATTTAACAGCAGTTTCTGTCAGCGCTCCAAAAATCCCATCAACCCGAATGGCATAACCGTTAGAGACTAATAGCCGTTGCAAGGCTCTAACAGCAATACCAGAAGTTCCAAAATGCAGTGTTGGCAGAGGTTGGCTGCTAAACTTCTGAAATCGTCCTACAGCCTTTGCACGGTTTTGTTCTAGGGATTGAGAATACTTCTTAGATTCAGTTAAGTCCGAAGAGCTAAGGGGCTGATTCTTTTTCCTAATTTTTTTGTTACTTTCCTTCTCTAGTGTAAACCCTGATAAAGCAGTCTGGGAATTTCCATCTGCTTGGATAAACTCAGGTGTTGTTACATCAGCAGTTATCTCTAACTGACTTTGGTTCGACTGTTGCACGCCATTTTCCATCTGAAATAATTGCTGCTTTGGCAAATTGGGCTCAGATGATTGTCTTGTTACTAATACGCCCGTAATTAACAGGCTAATTTCAGTCATGGCATTTCATTTTACTAAGACTAATGCTTCTTTTGAAGAACAAAAACGCTGCTATTCTGTAATCATACATACCGAACTAATTAATAAGATCATGCACTAATTTTTTTCTATAAATAGACATGATCACATTTACTTCCCTCCTACAGTTTAACCAGAACAATTTCATGAGGCTTTGTATATTTTTTATCTTTAATCAAGCCATGAATATGTCAAATACTGCTCCCAAATCAACGGTTTAGACAATAGCATACTATGCGATCTCATGGGAATGCTATCAAGCAAATTTGCCTAATTCTCTTTGACTCGTAGTTATCTGCTGATGCGGCTTTTAGTATGTTTAGACTGGTAGCGGAAACACTGCTAGATGCACAAAATTAGTTGTTTAACTAGTCATCAATACAGCATTTGCCGATAATGATAGACTCTTGATTCAAGAAAATTTGTCCCCCTTGAGAGGGGAGTTCTAAAATTTTTATTAGATAAAATGTGCTGTAATCAAGAAAAAAGCGATCGCTTTCGATGAAGCTACAAGCGATCGCCCCTATGCTAACTACCCCACACTATCCATAACTGGATGGAAGTAGAAGGCAAACCCTAATACTGTGTAGGCAGCTAATAAAAGCGTGCCTTCCAACCAGTTAGACTTACCATCAGAACTAATACTATTTGCAATCAGCACAGACACAGCCACAGCTACCAATTCAAAGGGTTTGAAATCCAAATCCATTGGCTGGCCGAATATCCATCCCGCTACCACTAACACAGGAGCGACAAACAGGGCAATCTGCATACTCGATCCCACAGCCACGGAAACGGAAAGATCCATTTTATCTTTCATGGCTACTGTGACGGCTGTAGCGTGTTCAGCAGCATTACCCACAATAGGAACTAAAATTACCCCTGTAAATAGTGCCGTCAAACCTAGCTGAGATGTCGCCACCTCTAGAGAATCAACCAGTATTTCTGACTCAAATGCCACTAGTAGGGTACATACTAACAGCACGCCAACCCACAGGGCAATATTTGGTTTGGCATGATTTTCTTCTGCCTCTGCCTCTGCAACACCTACATCATATAAATAAGTGTGTGTTTTCATAGAAAATAGCAGCGTTAGGGCATAAACCAGGATTAACACGATCGCAACAGCAATAGATAGGTATTGTAGAGTTTGTGGAGTAATTCCTTTAGCCGTATAGTTCATGGCTGTGGGTAGCAGAATTGCAATCACCGCCAAATTCATCGAAGCAGCATTTACCCGCGCCACAATTGGTTGAAATGTCTGTTCTTTGTAGCGCAGTCCTCCCAAAAGCATCGAAAGACCCATCACTAGTAGTAAGTTACTAATAATTGATCCTGTAATACTGGCTTTGACTACATCTATTAACCCAGCCTTTAAAGCTACTAGAGCAATAATCAATTCTGTAGCATTGCCAAAAGTAGCATTTAACAAGCCCCCCAATGACGGCCCAACTACTACGGCAATTTCTTCTGTAGCTGTACCCATCCAAGCTGCTAAAGGCAGAATCGCTAGCCCAGCTGTAATGAAAACTATCAACTCTCCCCACTCCAAAAAGTGGGCTGCTAAGGAAACCGGAATAAACAATAACAAAACGAAAAGAAGAATGTTTTTACCTGACATTTTTTACCTTAATTTGAGGGTATCCTATGCGAGTCTTGAGTCACCAAACTTCTAGCCTCTCTACGAGCGGCTCTGACTTTGCGCTTAGCTTAGAGTTCTCGCTGAGACTTGAGGAGCCAGCACTGTAGGGGGGAAGCCCCCTTGGGGTGACTGGTGTTGCTGAGTAAAGTATGAAAGTTATGAGTCTTAAGTTGCACAAAGTTTTTAATTCATAACTCATAACTCATAACTCATAATTCAGCAGTCCAACAGCACTCTCATAGGATACTCTCAACCATCTTTCGTTCCATTCAGAGATTCTACTGTTTTCAGACTTATGCTAGATATATAAAATAAGATTGCAATTTATGATGTTTTCGCAATCTTTTGTTGCAAAAGTATGAATTTCAGCCAAAATTCTACATCAAAAATGGGGTTTAATGTATTAAAAGACAATTAAATTGTGATTGCCCCTGCCAACAAGAAAACCCCTAACCAAGGCGTTGTTTAATGGCTTATGATTTCATGCCTTTGGGGAAAGGTCTCTCTTGCAAAGTTCCTTTAAGTTGGCAGAGTCCTTCGGGTTCGGCAGTCCACTCGGCGGCAGAGCCGCACGTGTGGCTGCACTCACCGCCCAACGGACTTTGCGCTGTGCGATAACGCAGATTTCCGATCATCCTAAGACCCCTTCCACGGAAATTTGTCTAAATCCCATAGTTGTCATATATACCGGATTTTGTATCGAAACTGTTGTAGAAAGGTTTACGCACAACATTTCCGACGCAACTGTAAGTTTTTTGTTTTGGATAATATATACATGACTTCTGCTGCTGAAATGCCGGCTAGCTCTGGCTCAACATTCACGTTACATTCAGATTCTCAAAACACTCAGCAAACCGATCCCCTGAGAACGGCAACTGGTGTTTATGTGACGGTGCATGGTCATTTTTACCAGCCACCGCGGGAAAATCCTTATCTAGACGCTATTGAACGCCAACCAAGTGCGACACCTTTCCATGACTGGAATGAGCGGATTCATTGGGAATGCTACCGTCCGAATGCTTTTGCCAGAGTGTTAAATGACCGTGGCGAAGTAGTGGGGATCGTGAATAACTATGAGTACTTCAGCTTCAACATCGGGCCGACGCTGATGTCGTGGCTAGAGCGCTACGATGTGGAGGTTTATCAGCGGATTTTAGAGGCAGATGCCAAGAGTTCACAACGTTTGCATGGTCACGGTAATGCGATCGCGCAGGTATACAATCACATCATCATGCCCCTGGCGAATGAACGCGACAAATACACCCAAATTCGCTGGGGCAAAGAAGACTTCCGTTCTCGCTTCGGGCGTGATCCCGAAGGTATGTGGCTAGCAGAAACTGGTGTAGATTACGCCACTCTAGAAGCTCTTGTGGCTGAGGGTATACGCTTCATTATCCTTGCACCATCTCAAGCACTGCGCTGTCGTCTCCTACCCACCCAAGATGATCCCAATCCTGAATGGTACGAAGTTGGTGGTAGTCAGATTGATCCCACACGTCCCTACCGCTGTTATTTGAAGCCTACACTCAGTAATTCATCTTCACCTCTGAGTGCGATCCCCGCTAGTAATGGCAAGACTGACGGCTCTGTGTCTTCTCACAAAGAAGAACTACCTTATATAGATATATTTTTCTACGATGGCCCAATATCGCGGGATATGGGTTTTAGTGATGTTGTCTATAATTCCAGCCACTTTGCAGGACGCATTGGTTCAGCGGTGCGTGGGGATCATCGTCCAGCACAATTGATTTCTGTAGCGACGGATGGAGAAACCTTCGGACATCATAAGAAGGGAACCGAGAAAACATTAGCCTACTCTTTTATTAAAGAGTTTCCGCAGCACGGTTGGACAGTCACGAACTTCGCCCACTACCTCAGCTTAAATTCTCCTACTTGGGAAGTTGAATTAAAGCCAGTTACTGCCTGGAGTTGCGCTCACGGTGTTGGCAGATGGGAAGATGATTGTGGTTGCGGTGGGGAAGGGGGTGTTTGGCATCAGAAATGGCGTCGTCCTTTGCGCGATGCCTTAGATTGGCTGCGGGATCAGATAACAGAGGTATATGAGGAACACGGCAGGCAGTTATTTCGTGATCCCTGGCAAGCACGGGATGAATATATTCATGTGGTGCGCGATCGCTCTCCTGCCAATGTCAGCCGTTTCCTTACCCGTCATCAAACCCACAAACTAACAGCAGCAGAACAAGTAGATGCCTTGCGCTTGCTGGAAATGCAGCGCCATGCTTTGTTGATGTACACCAGTTGCGGCTGGTTTTTTGAAGAACTTTCTCGCCCAGAAGGAACGCAGATTCTGCGCTACGCCGCCCGTGCTTTGGAACTGGCGGGAGATGTCGCTGGTGTGCAGTTAGAAAAAGGCTTCCTCAAACGTCTTGGTTTAGCTCCCAGCAATGTCGATGACTTCAAACATGGTGCAGAAATTTATCGCCAGTTAGTGTTAACTGCTCAAGTTGGTTTCAAGCAAGTAGCAGCCCATTACGCCATTACTTCTCTGTTTAACAATCAGGGATCAACGCTCAACGCTCAACACGCTGCTCAACCCTCGCTTCCGCTAACAACAATAAATACTCATACAAAACGAGTTTATTGTTACACCGCCAATGAGCTAGATTACCAACTGCAACGCATGGGATCGCTGAGTCTCGTAGTAGGGCATTTAAAGTTAGTATCAGAAATTACTTGGGAAAGCGAGCATTTAGTATTTGCTGTTCTACATTTGGGAGGCTGGGATTTCCACTGCTGTATTCAAAAATTTGCTGGACGGCGTGACTACAGTCAATTAAAAGAAAAGCTGTTTAGAGCGCTGCAACAGGCTAGTGCGGCTCATACCATCTTGGTGATGACGCAGCTATTCGGGGATCAAGCTTTCAGCTTGCAAAATCTCTTTGCTGAAGAACGCCACCGGATTATGCGGCTGTTAAGTCAGGAAACACTGACACGTTTAGGACAGCTTTATACCCAGGCATACCGTGATAATTATGGTGTGATCATGGCGTTTCATCGGGATGAAATCACAGTGCCGCAAGAATTGCAAGTAGCCGCAGAGATAGCTTTAGGACATCGCTGTCTGGCAACATTGCGATCGCTTGAGCAAGACATCACCGAACCGCAAATGAGTTGGAATCACATAGTAGAATTAGAGGCGATCGCCACCGAAGCAAAACATCTGCGTTGTCGGTTGAATATTCCTGAAGCGAAGCAGATATTAGAACAGTTGATTATGCGCTTGCTTTGGCAAATGTTGCATGATGCCAATGGCAGTTTCGATGCAGATATCCAACAGTTGGAAAGGTTGATTGATGTAGGGTATCAGCTAAATCTGGGCGTTTCTCTAGAGCGATCCCAAGAACTATACTTTAGCTGTCTGCACAGTCAAATAATACCGTTGTGTGCCACTAGTCTTGCTAATGAAGACGATACTAATCAGTGTCGTCAGTTGTTCAAATTGGGGCAGAAGTTAGCTGTTGATGTCAGCATGATTTTTAATAAGTTGGGTTAGGATTTGCACCAACAATAACTTTTGTAGAGACGTTGCAGTGCAACGTCTCTACCCCTATTCAACCTGGGGAGCGATCATCGCAATGGTAAGGATAAAGCCATTCACATTTGAAGAGTCCACGAGTATGTTTCTCAAAAAATGTTCCAGCGTGGTGTTTGGGTGATATATCAATCCCAGCTTTAGTTTTTATCTCATATAACTTAGGGAAGGCTGCTATGAAAACAGCTACAACAGCAAGTAGCCATAAGGAAACGGTTTTTAGTTTAAGAAGTCTTGAATAACTGCTGTTGAAGTTTTGCGACATAAATCTTAATAAAACTAAAAATTTATTTTAACCTAAAGCTGAAAATAGCGTCTGAAGCGGGTATCAATATTGTCTGTTTTCTGCTGATTACAGGTGAAGCAAAGAGTGTGCAAGTTGCTGAGATCATTTTGCCCACCACGGGCAAGAGGGATGATATGGTCGATAGTAAGATTAGTTTCTGAAGTTATTTTTCCACAGCTTTGGCATTGGTATTTGTCGCGTTGGAAAACATATTGTCTCACTTCGGAAGGGATGCGAATACGTGGAGTTTTACTCATGGATTACTCTCATTAATCATACTGCGAAGGTCATCAAGAGGTGATTTTACCTCAGCAATTTCGGTTGTTTCGTTAAATTCTGGTTCATCAGGGCAAAATTCTAAAGTGACTTTGATTCTGACTTTTCCTTTTTGCTAACCATTGCCATTAAATCTCAATATTTAAGTTTCTATACCCTGATTCAACCATCTCACAAAGAAATAGTATTAGACTTTATTTACTCTTTTATTTTTGCAGTAGAAAGTTCGTAGTTAGCATTTTAGCGCCAACTACAAGCTGTATACAGATAATTATGCAAAATCATCTGTATTTATCTGCGACTAATACTAAACCTCTGCTAAAATATCTGAAATCACAAAGCCATTGCTAGGAAAGCTGCTATCAATATCTATTGAATCAATAGTAATATCTATAAAATCTGCATTACCTATTTCAGGCAATAAATGGTCATACAACTGCATCGCTTGCAAACAACTGTTGATAGCAAAAACGGCTGAATTATATGCCTCAATCTTTTGCTCAACAGCACTTAATAATCTTCGATTATTAGTAATCTTCTCTTCAGCTTCTTGTTCCAGCATTTTCTCTAAATAAGCACGTGCATAAGGATATTGTTGCAAAATTACATCTGCTTGTTGAACTGCCATTGGTAGTAGCTGAGTTTTGAGAGTTTGGTTAATGATTTGGCGGAAAGATTTGCGAATAGTTTGGGATACCTTTGGCTCAAAATCCAACTTTAATAACTGCCTAATTGCTGGTTCTGCTTCTATTACACTTTCAGCATCATAACCTTGAGAAGTTTGTAGCAAAGTCTGACGAAATTGATATATAGAAAAAGTTCCTTCATCGTAAAATCTGGGACTTTCTCGCACGAAGCGATCGCACTCTACACTAGCTGCACTAACTAATGATTGAGTAACTTGTTTTTCTATAGTTTTGATTGTTTGTTCAATTCCACCGTCATCACCTAACAAACGATACAATTGACGATAATATTCTGACTTGCGAATCTTTTCGATTAACCGCTGGAAAAAATTAACAACAAGTTGCTGAGAAGACTCAATTAAAATATCTTCTAATTGATTCGCTAAATAATAAAATGCCTCTACTAAAATGGCAATGAAAGGTGCAGTAGCATTGCGAGGATGGCTGAGGGTTGCGCGTCGATAAGCGTAAGCAACAGAAAAAGTGTCTAACAATTCATCTAAACGGCGAATCATTCGTGCTTGTAGTTGCCGAAAATCTGCTTCAAAAGCCTCACAAGAATTATTAATTAATTGATTAACTTCTTCTGTGATGTGCTGGCTAAAGTCTTTACCAACTTGCTGTAGTTGCTGATTTAAGCGCTGCAACTCTTGCACCTTCATTGTTTCAATTTCTCGTGGCTGGCTATCTAAATCTCGTTGCGTACTTTGATAATGTTTTTTGAGTTTAATACAAACGTCTTCCAAGTCATCAGCAAGATTTTTAAATAATTGTGGACGTTTTTCTTCGGTAAGATAACGAGTGATAGCTGTGCGAAATTCCTCAATTCCGCTATCTTCAATTAACTTTTCTATAATTTCATTTCCCCAATCTCCAAGAATCCGTGTATAATTTTGATTTGGGGTTTCAAAACCGTTAACAGAGACACGAAATTTAGTAGAAGCAAGCTTGCCTGAATTTACACAATAGTTGTTAAATGCATAGACAAATTGTGGAATTTCTTCTTTACCATCTAATCCTTTGACACTTTCGGCAAAGAGAGAATCTAAACCAAATCTATCGTGTTTATTTGTCTGTTTAATCTGACTACCGTAAAAGCCTAATAATCCACTAGTTTTATAAACTCTATTTGTATCACGAAACTGCCCATTAATTAAATCATCTAATCTTTGCCTTAGTTGGGCATTAAACCAAGTTTCATCGATGCGGTTGAAGATATAGAAAACGCGATCGCGTATACCCCCATTCTCCCGCATCGTTTCTAAAAGTGTCGTTTCTTCCTTTGCCAAGTCACCCGCCGCCGCAGGTTTCAGCACACATACCACGGCTGAAGTATCAGGATGTTGAATTTTGTCATAAGTTAACTGTGCATCCTTCTCTACTGGTGCATCTATACCAGGTGTGTCAATAATTACATTTCCATCTTGCAATAAGCGATGATTGCAGTAGTAATCAATTCGTTTCAATACAGCGCTATTGCTACCACGACGCGCATATCCAGCAGCTTCCTTAAGATTGGAAAAGTTAAATTGTTCCATTGAATATGTAGCATTATTCACCGTGTGAATGCGATCGCGGTTTGCTATATATCCCTCTACCAACAACATTAACGCCTTCGCCTGTTTTGCACGTTCTGATTTATTCTCACCACCCTCCTGCTGGATAATCGCTTCACAACCTTGACGTAGCAAGTTAATTACATCGACTTGATTGATATTAGCTACTGTCTTAAATCCTAATTGCTGACACAAAGAAGCTACTTGTTCTCGAATTTCTGCTTCACTCAAAAACGTTAAAACAACACGTTCTTGATCTACTTGTGCATACTCAATTCTGCATTCTGTACCTGTAGCGTGTCCCTCAGCACTATATAGTAATTCCCTCTCTAACAGGGCATTAATTAGCATAGACTTAAGTAGGTAGGCACCGAAATTTTCTACTATGTAACAAAATCTTAAGTTGATAATCTAGAGCTAAATTTTACACGATGTGTGTTGTGATTGTTTTTTTTTCCTCTAGCTTGAACACCATTGATGACGGCGTAAGCGAGATCTAGCTCATCATCAAATGCTTGCCCGGATAACTCATCTTTCTTGAGATGTTGCCATTCCAATTCAATTGGATTCATTTCTGAGCAATATTTCGGGAGAAAAAAGATGTACAAACCCTGACTTTCCCATTTTTTCCACAATTGTTGAACTTCTTGGCAGCGATGTATTGGCCCGTTATCTTGCACAATCACGCTGATACGTCCAGTTTCTTGGGCTTGTTTGGCTTCTTTCTCCATCATTTCTATATAAGATTTACGGTCAACACCACCGATAACTAAACCGTAAACAAAACTGATTAAAGGTTGGAGAAGCCCGATAATACTTAATCTGCGACCACGGCGTTTAGTCTGTTCTAACCGTTTTTGCTCACCTCTAAAGTAATATGTATAACTAGGTTCGCTCCACATACAGAACCCTGACTCGTCTAGGTATTTCAGGTCTATTTCACCAGTGGCAGCAGCTAATTCCAACATGTCTAGGTCTGCTTGCTTGTTTGCTCGTGCTACTGGGTCTTGTTTTCCTTTATGGCTTTTCCTTGTCCGTTTCCAATCGACCCCCTTTTTTTGAGTACCCGTCTTAATCTGTCGGCACTCATCTCAACGTTGCGTTCTGTTTTCAACTTCAAAGCTAACTGAGAACTATTGTATGTGCGTGGCTCGTTTCTGAGGCATTCTTCTAAAAATATCATGTCATCCTCAAGCCACTTTGGTTTCCCCCCTCGCCCAGGAGATTCCCAAAGCCCTTCTGTGCCCAGTTTTTGCCATTGATGCAAAACTTTTGTGACTGTTTTTTTGTGACAATCAAAGTGATCTGCTATCTTCTCTACATACCAACCATGTGCATTTAGCCTGATTATTTCCGCCCTGTCTTTGACTTTCTGTGGTACATCCTGTTTTCTCAGATTTAGTAAAGTTTGGTCTTGCTCAGGAGTCAGAAATACCCTTAAACGCGCACCCATACACCAACTACCTTGTAGATGCATTATCAGTCTTTACATATCTTAACATAGCTGACTTTTTTGGCACCTACCTACTTACCCGCGCTAAATGCACCTGCAAACACAATCTCAAACTTTGGAGAAATTGCTTTACCAAGAGAAGTTTGTACAGGTGTAATGTCTTGCGAACGTAGCGTTGGTTCTTGTTGTAAAAGTTGTAATAGACTTGTCCGAAAATTCCAAAGCCAGACTGTTCAAAGCTTTGGGGCAAAACTTTGATATCTTCGTAAATACGTAATTATAAGGCTTTGAGATAGTTAGTGATAATTTAGAGGCATAAAAATTAACTCCTAATTTCTAAAAATTTATGATTTTTGCTACTAGCTAAGTTGGCAGAACTAAGCTACCAATTCTTAACCTAACTAATCCGCAAACTGTTAAAATAATCTGCTCATACGTCTCAAGCTTTAAGCGAAATCTTTGTGAGGCTATGCGGAATATTTTAAGTAATCGAATCAAATGTTCAATGAATATCCGATTACTAGATAAAGCCTTATTTTCATCTTTTTGCTGTTGAGTTAATTCTCGTTTTGGTTTCTTTTTATGAGGAGTAGTGATATTCTCACCTCCTTGAAAGCCTTTATCACCTGAAAAGGGTTGAGATTTATCAAATTTATTTTGAGATTGACGAAACAATTTTATATCTGCTGTTGGCCCAGGAACACCTACTTCTACCTCTACAATATCTTTGCCTTCTGGTATGCCAATTATCAGACTTTTTAATGTATGTTGTCTCTTCTTTCCAGAAAAATATTTCTGTTGCTCTTTTTGGTCAGAATCCCTATATATTGGCTGTTCTAAGCTATCGACTAATAGCCTAAAATTTGTTAATACTTCTTGAACAAATAGTAAATCACTTTCATTATTTGATACTTGTTCTAATAAACTAGCAGGTAATATATCACGAAGAATTGGTATCCAGTCGTGAAATGTATCATTAGCTTCGGTTTTGGAAACACCAAATAGCATTCCTAATACTTGGAATGTTGGCATCTGTCTTAGATAAAATAGACATAAACATACTTGTTCTTCGGTTGATAACTTTTCGGGACGACCACCACCAGCCGCATTAATTCTAATTTTATGACTCTCTTGTTTAGCTTTGATGTATCGATTTCGTTTTAAGGCGCAATTTAGCAGTGATTGCAATTGTTCGTAACTAATCCCTAAAATCTGTTTTGTTCGTAGTGGATACTTTTGTATATAATCTAAAATCATAACTAATTGTGGAAAATGGTAGACGCCCAATCTAACGTTTTACCATTTTTCTTTTCCTAAGTTAATATTTCGGACAAGTTTAATATAGACTCAACTTGCTCTTTCAGATTTTTGCACTGAGGTAGCACGTTTGACATACTTAGCACCCAAAAATATTACCGTATATTTTATTAATATTTACAGATGTAGCGGTTGAGTGTTATTACTGATAAAAATCTTGCACTTTTAACAATGAAAGTATTTGCTATCCGACTAAAACCTAACGAGGATTTAAGACAAAGTTTAAAAAACTTTGCCAATCAAGAAAATATCAAAGCAGGGTTTATATTAAGTGCGATCGGTAGTTTGCAACAAGCAACAATTCGCTTTGCTAATCAAGATGTTAGTACAGTATTAACTGATAAATTTGAGGTTATATCTCTCAACGGTACAATAGCAACCACAGGTGTACATTTACACATTGCTATTTCTGATAACAAAGGTAAAACTCTTGGTGGACATCTTGATAATGGATGCATTATTTATACAACTGCTGAAATAATTATTGGTACTAGCCAAGAATTTACTTTTAATAGAACTTTTGACGGGCAAACAGGTTACTTAGAACTAGAAATAACTAGGAATTATTTATAAATTTAGTTGGCTAACTTTAGAGATTTTCAAAAAAATTATCGAGTAATGGCGTGGCAAGGCTAAAATGTTGCATTAGAATCACCTGTTTATTGGGTTTCAAAAATCGGATAAAGATGTTTAAGTTTGACACGAGCATCATCAGTAGTAAAGCGCCAAATGACTTTACTTGCGGTGCAGTTGCGTTCTTGTTGCCAAGCCAATAGCACTAACTCAGGCAACTTGAAACTTCTTAGTTTTCTATCCCCATCCAATTTTCATAATCCCCTTTTTAAAGTCCGCATAAGCGGACTTTATTTGTTTACTCTAAACTTCCAGTTGCCTCTATTCATCAATTTCTCCGAGACACCCCCATCAAGAGCGCACTACTGTGGGGGAGGATGCTTGAGTGTCAGTTTAGCGGCGTCGAGCCGCTAAACTGACAATCTCTGTGGACACGAAACCAGTAGACCCGTTGCGCGTCGGATCAACTGAACTTTAGAAGCAGTAAACTGCCCCAATCGTTTCCAATCAAAATCGGAAACACTAATTTGACGAGTGGTGTCGCCACTCACCCATCCAATACTGATTCGTTTTGCCATCTCTGCTTTGACCAAATCCCCCTTTCTGAATCCATGTCGCGTGGTTGTTCCGCCATATTTACGGGGTACATTCCCAATAGAAGGAACCATCAAGTGAAGCTGTCTTCTTGAAATAGGTGGACGACGAACAATCACAAACGGTGCAGAAGTGAGATTCGCGTCCTGACGGTTCAGACAACAGTCGAACTGCCTTGATCCGCAAATCGGTGTAGACCCATTCTGCTCTACCTTCTTCGACCCAACGTTCGGCGCGTTGAAGTTTTGTTGGCATTGCAGGACTATGATCTGGATTGAGAACTGAAATTCGTTGCATAAGTTGTTAGAGAGATAATCCCAAAACTTAATGTCTCTTAGCTCAATGCTTACGGTGTGTCCGAGCCTAAACCTCGCTGGATAAGATTCCATCCCCTCACAAATAACCCAGTCGAGAGAAGTAACTGGTAGTGTCTGATCCGTAAACATCTGCTGAGCTATTCGCAGCTACGGTCGGGTTATCTCCGACCACTCCCCCACCTCAGCCTAAGCTAGGTGGGGGTCATTGAAACTCTTGCAATGCCCCTAACTTGGCAATTCCTGGCCAAATCATAGCTACTGCCATCACTACAACAATTGTGCCAATTCCACCACCAACAACAGAAAGTACTGGGCCAAAAAAGGCGGCTGTTAAGCCTGACTCAAAGCCGCCTAACTCATTTGAGGCACTAATAAATACACTGTTGATAGCTGCAACCCGACCACGTAAATGATCAGGAGTTCTAATTTGAACCAAAGTATGGCGAATCACAACGCTAATACTATCTAGTGCGCCGCCGAGTGTCAGCATCAGCATAGACAGCCAAAACCAACGCGAAAGCCCAAAGATAATTGTCACAATGCCAAAGCCAACCACTGACCATAATAAGGCTGGGCCGGCTTTGCGTAACGGTGGCAGATATGCCAAGGTAACTGCCATAATCAACGCACCAATAGAATGGGCTGCTTGGAGATATCCCAACTCTACTGGCCCTACGTGCAGAATATCTTTGGCAAAGATAGGTAATAGTGCGATCGCACCCCCCAACAATACTGCAAACATATCCAATGTTATGGCTGCTAAAATCAACTGATTTTGCCAAACAAATTTAGCACCAGCCGCCAGTGCTTTAAATGAAAGTGGCTCGGTTGAGCGAGTAGTTTTTTTCTCTTTAATTGCTACCGTTAAAATAAAACACAGCAAAGCTGCGATCGCAGCTAAAACATATACTCCTGTAGCACTTCCCAGAAGTGCAATCCCAAATCCGCCCAAGGCTGGCCCAATGACTGCGGCCAACTGAAAGCTACTGCTATTCCAAGTGGCTGCATTTGTAAAAGCGCTGACTGGTATCAATTGCCACATCAAAGCATCACTGGCAGGCTTCGAGAATGCCCTGGCAACACCTGTTAATACCAAACAGGCGTAGATTAGAAAAACTGCACCTTTAGTAAAGGAAAGCACCGCTAAAGCCAATGAGCAGAGGGCTAGCAGCAGCACTGATAGCAACATCGTAAGTTTGCGAGCACGGCGATCGGCGACATCTCCAGCAATCAAGGTGAGGGCGATCATGGGCAGTACTTGCGCTAATCCTACGCCACCTAACACTAAAGCTGAGCTAGTACGCTCATAGAGTTCCCAGCCAATCGCTACAGTCTGCATTTGCGACCCCGTGAACAGCAGCAGACGACCAATCGTAAATAAGCGATAGTCGCGAAATCTCAGGGCTGCAAAAGGATCGTGTTGTGCAACCTCACTGTTTGGGGGAGTTGAGTTCTGTTTGCTCGAAGACATTCTTTAGTAGAGCTAAAACTTCTTCAATGTGAGAAATTTCCTCGGCTGTCAGACCTTTGAGCAGGTCACCAATATGAGCGCGAGTATGATCGAGGGCTTGTTGAAGATGATACTTACCCTCATCCGTGAGATTGAGGACTATTCGTCGTCGCTCTTGGGGATGATGAGAGCGTTGCACTAAGTTGCGTTGTACCAACCGTTCTGTAGTGGCTGATGCTGTGGCAGAGGTGATACCCAAATGATCTGCCAGATCAGATAAAGAAGCACCAGGATTACGGTTAATAAATGCTAGCGATCGCAACTGAGGTATAGACAGAAAAGCGGCTTTGTGAGCGCGCATCTCAGCTCGGATAAACCGCATTATTAATGGAACTGTATCCATTACTCTTGCGGCACATTCTTCGGATGTTGCACCTTTAACGGGTTTATCCAAGGTCATGGGATGGTTATTCTCCTAATTACGTCGGTCACCTGTGGATCAAATCGTCCACGAATGATGACCAAGCTGATTAACGTTAATAAGAGAATTGTACAATCCAGACCAAAGTCATAACCGCTAGATTCATTGCTGATTACATTCCCACCCGTGGATAAAGTCGTCCACTGATGATGGCTAAGCCAATTAATGTCAATAAAAGAATTACAACATCCCAACCAATGCCATAGACGCTAGAGCCATTGAGTAGCATTGCACTGCGTAAGCCGTCAACCTGATATGTTAAAGGATTCAAGTGGGAAATAAATTTTAACCAGTCGGGCATCATTGAAATTGGATAAATGGCATTGCTGGCAAAAAATAACGGCATAGTTAACATTTGCCCAATTCCTGTCATCCGTTCGCGGGTTTTTGCCAAACAGCCAACAATTAACGAAAAAATACAAAAACAACCCGCCCCTAGCATTACCAGTAGTAGCACTTGCAAAAAAGCTAAAGGATGGAGATTGAGTTTGACGCCTAAGAAAAAGGCCAATACATAAATGACTGCTACCTGTGATAAGCAACGTACTCCACAAGCTAAAGCTTTGCCTAAAACCATTGCGATGCGGGGTGTAGGACTTGCCAGAAATTTCTGTACAATCCCTAAATCCCGCTCCCAAATTAGTGTCATTCCACCAGTAAAAATAGCTACATTCAACACGCTTTGAGCAAGAATGCCCGCAGCCATAAAGTCTAAATAAGGTAAACTGCCTGTCGGAATCTCTCGAATGCGAGAGAATACTTGCCCAAATATCAGCAACCATAATGACGGTTGCACGGCTCTAACTACTAAATCAGTGGGATCGTGGCGTAGTTTACGTACTTCTAATTCGGCGATCGCAAAAGTTTTAGTAACTAGCTCTCTAGTTGCAGAGATAAAATTTCTTTTGCGAGTTGGTGGTGCTTTAACCCAACCGTTGAGCAGCACGTCTGATTCTGGCTGTATCACGATAGTTCACTCCTGATGTTAACTGGTCACCTGTATAGTGAATAAACACATCATCTAAGGTGGCGTTGGGTTTATTCAAAGAGGCTTTTAATTCGCTTGGTGTGCCTGTGGTCACAACTTCACCTTGTTGCATAATCACCACTCGGTTACATATGCTGTCCGCTTCTTCTAAAAAGTGGGTTGTTAAAAATATAGTTGTGCCGTAATCAGTACAGAGTTGTTGTACAAGTTGCCAGACTTGAGTACGGGCAATTGGATCTAAACCGACAGTTGGCTCATCAAGAAACAAAATTTCGGGTTGATGCAGAATTGATATAGCAATTTCTAGTTTGCGGATCATCCCACCAGAGTAAGTTCGCACCAAGCGCTGTGCAGCATTCTGTAAACCCATGAACTCCAGAATCTCACGGATGCGGCGATCGCGATGCTTAGAAGAAATTTCATACAGCTTGGCAAAGATTAACAGATTTTCATAACCTGTCAGCGTACCATCAGCCGAAAGAGCTTGAGGTACATAGCCAATAACCCGTCTGACAGCGTTAGATTGACGAGCTACATCATAGCCAGCTAGGATTGCTTTCCCAGCACTCAGAGGTAGCAAAGTCGTCAACATCTTAATAACTGTACTTTTGCCTGCCCCATTCGGCCCTAGCAAGCCAAATATTTCACCCTGTTCTACAGATATGTTCAAGTTATTAACAGCGGTTACTTTGCCAAAGTTGCGCGTCAGCCCCTGGGTTTCCAGAATGGTTGGTCTTGGCTCTCTGGCAGGTGGTTCTGACCAATCTGCTTTTTCTCTCAGTATTGTCACAAGTTTAACGCCATCCTTTACTTAGACAAGCTAAATATTAGCTTCTCAATATATTGAGAGGAAGTCAAGAGATTGGCAGGGGAGAATGGGGGAAAAGGAGGACAAGGGAGATAATAAATACTGACTCTTGACCAATGACCAATGACCAATGACCAATGACCAATGACAAATGACAAATTCTGATCATCCCCTTGATATGGTCAATTTAAACCTTGAGCAGATTGCGCAATCGCCTTGGCTTGAGTACATAGTTAAACTAATTAGAAAAGCGCAGTTCAATGAATCAAAGCCTAAGTGTTGCTCCTACTGTGGAGGAACCCACTCATGAAAATCCTGCTGTGACTAAGCAACAGGAGTTTGTCAAGCAATTAACTGTTTTGTTTTTGGAAATGCTTTTGGCATTACCTTTGGGTTTACTCTTAGCAAAATTTCGCAGTGGCGGAATTGCCTGGATATTCGGTGGAATTGTTGCTGGGACAGTGGTTCTTCAAGGATGTCGGATTTTTTATCAATATTCCCCTAAACCTAACCGCACTGCCAGAAAAGTAGGTATGGCACTTGTAGGATTGAATGTTGGCGCTTCTAATGGCTATAGCGATATAGCCACTGTTGCTTCTAATGTCCCAATTTTTATATTTCTGACCTTATTTCTATTGCTGTGTGGCAGCTGCATTGGCTACATTTACTCCCGTGTGAGCAAAACTAACCTATTGACAGCAATGTTGGCTACAGTTCCTGGAGGTGTAGGAGTGATGGCAGCGATCGCAGCGGATTACGATAGAAATGTTAGTCTTGTAGCTTTAGTTCAAGCAATTCGCGTTACTAGTGTAGTTTTTCTGATTCCTCTAATTGCCAAGACATCAGTTGGTAATTATTGGAATTCGCCAACACTTCCCGTCAAAAATGCTTTACTTAATTTTGATCCATCTCAATTAGGACTACTTTTATTAGTATTGCTAATCACTGGATTAGTAGTTTATTTCGCTATTTTATTTAAAATTCCTGCGGGCGATTTTTTTGGTGCATTGTTGATTGGTATAGGGTTTAATCCTTTGCTACATTTGTTGCCTTTTACAGGTGATATTCATTTTAATCCGCCCCAACTAATCAATTTATTAGGTCAAATGCTTTTGGGAATTACCATTGGTGAGTATTGGGGAGATAAAGCCACTTTTGGGAAAAAAACTATAGTTTACGCCTTGATGTCTGTAGCAATGACCCTTGCAGCCGGAGCGATCGCTGCTATACTTGCGATGCAATTAACTAGTTGGGACTGGTTGACTTGTCTGTTAGTCACAGCACCAGGAGGATCAGCAGAAATGATTTTGGTTTCTTTAGCATTGCATCATAATGTTGAAGTTGTCACCACTGGTCATTTAGTGCGACTGATTGCAATTAATAGTTCTCTACCACTTTGGATATTTTTGTTTCGTCGTCTTGATAGTGAAGTTTCAAAAGTAGAGACGCGTCATGGCGCGTCTCTACAAGTCAAGAGTTAGTTATTTCTCCCCCAGTCCCTAGAAAATGGAAAGAACAGCAATCCCAAGAGTCAAAATTTGCTGTATCAGCAGCATACAAGAAGCATGGACTGCTATCCGTTGTGGTGCGTCTGCCCTTGGTTTGGTTTCTCATATGCCGAGTGGCCCAGGTGTAATCTCTGAGGAACTAATTACAAAAATTGTTGCTTCTGTGCCACCACCAATTGCTACCTTTTTACTTACTTCTAGCCAAGATGCTCAAGAGATTATTCAGCAGTTGAGGCGTTGCCGAACAAATACGGTGCAAATATGCGATCGTTTAGAATTGGGAAGCTACCAAGATATTAGAGATGCTCTCCCAGGAATTTCCATTGTCCAAGTAATTCACGTGACTACAGAAGCATCTTTAGAGGAAGCAATTAGCGTTACTCCCTACGTAGATGCAATTTTACTAGACTCTGGCAATCAATCACTGGTAGTAAAAGAATTGGGAGGCACAGGACGTTTACATGACTGGAAGTTAAGCGCCAAAATCCGCGAACAGGTAGATGTACCAATTTTCTTAGCTGGAGGTTTGAAACCTGAGAATGTTGCGATCGCAGTCAAGCAAGTAGCTCCTTTTGGGCTTGATTTATGTAGTGCGGTTCGTAGCAACGGCGAATTAGATGAAAATAAACTCAAGCTGTTTTTCCAGCAATTGAAATATTGTACGCAAGAGTTTTCACCAGGATTTAATTAAAAAAGAATTCAGAAGTCAGAATTCAGGAGTTAGAATCAACGAGCCTAGGAGATTTAAACCCACCACCTATAAGCACCACCAAATTTTGAATTTGGTGCGGGACTTACACCCATTTATTCATCCGCCTTGCGGATTCGGCAGTTCCTTTTAAAAGCCAGATAAAGAGCCAATTTTACTTCTGACTTCTGACTCCTGAATTCTGCTGTATCTGAGTGCTATATCATGCAGAAAGTATTCTTTTTATTATGCAAATTCTCAGGATGCTTTAGATGGTTGCCCAAATTCAAGAACTTGAAGCGCAGCACTGGGTTAAAACTCGCTCTTCTCTCGACCCTACTGAATCCACCTTCCTAATTTGGAAAGGTAAAATCTACGCATTTATTCCTGGTGAGAAGCGACACCTCCTGTTTAAAATTCTGGGATTGAGCGTGAGTAGGTGTATTCCGACTACAGATGGTAGCTGGGATTTTACTTCTAGGGAACTAACTTACTACCTTAACCCACAGACAGATGAGATTTTACGTAAATGGGAGAATCCTTGGACAGGCGAGACAGTACCAGTAATTCACGTAGCGAATGATCCGGTGCAGGGTATCTTTCAAGGAAAATTTCCCGCGCAAGTAGAGGGTGATAGCACAACCTTCGTTTTTGACATATTTCCTTTTTACCCCAATCCTTTGGCAGACGATCCCAAATTTGCTGAGTACAGCCCAAATCAGACTTATCAAGCAGCAGAATTGTTTAAATTAACTGTGCCAACAGCAGATTTATTCAATCCAGCACTCACCTCAGTTTCTCAACTAAAGCTGAGTTGGGATCGGATTGGCCAGTGGGTTCCGTGGATGAAAATGGGCGATCGCCCCGGTCAACTAATCTACAGCGCTGTTGGTAGCAAAGTCAGTGGTTTAACTGAACTGCCCCAACTGTTACAAGACGAAATTAATACCCGGATTCCTCTGTATAAGAATGCTCCGAAAGTATTTCGAGACGGGGAAGATATGACTTCATGGTTGTACTTTCAAAAGCACTTCCAGGCTTATTTGGCTGGCGAAATATTTCCGCTTCCCGCAGCAGAAGAGCTGTAATTCGTATTCGTAATTCGTAATTCGTAATTCCTAATTAAGAAAGCAAGTCTAGTAGTGGCGCGACACAGCTAAAATGGTGTAATAGCTAAAGGCTCATAGTTGGGCTTTAGCCCTAAAAAACATAAATCCTAATGCACAAACTTAGCTGTGCCACGCCACTAAATTTCCAATTTCCGCATATTTTTGCTTACGGGGTCAAAACCTCTAGAAAATCGGGTGCTTTCATCGTAGTAAGCGCCAGTCAGATTTGCTCCATACAATTTAGCATTGTTGAGTTTTGCTCCCCGGAGGTTCGCTTCATTCAGTTTGACACCGCTCAAATTAGCTCTGGTCAAATTCGCTTTAGCTAGGTTAGCTCTACTCAAATCCGCTCCCCAAAGTTTTGCTTTAGCTAGATTAGCTTCACTCAAGTTAGCTCCCCATAAATTGATTCCAGGCAAATAAGCTGCAATTAGTCTAGCCCTACTTAAGGTGACGCCTGGAAAATATCTTTCTCCTGCGGCGTAACGTCGCTTTATTTCGTAAATGTCCATGCTTCGTCAACTTTCTTCAGTAACAAAGAAGTTATTTGTTTCCACTCTTGGTTTAGGTTGCCGGCAAATTCTGGCTGACCACTGCGTCGATACCAGTAACGCGCATTGCTCAAATCGCCTTCTTTACGGTGTAAATAGGCATGAACCCAAGCACTGTCAGCATCACTGGCATTTTGGACTATTTCATGCGCTTTGCGCCAATCGCCTTTTCTATCACACCATAGTGCTTGCAGGGCTGTTGGCAGTGTTTCAGGACATGAGGGCTGTTTTTCAATCAATTGCTGAAATTCTTCAGTAATCACGATCACCACCCAAAAAGTATCAAACCTCTATCTCCAAGATACTCTTTAGCTGGTCTCTAGGCGTTCGGGTTTTCTAGGAAAAATTTAGAGTCGCACATCAGTGCTAGCCTACTAGATTTTCTCTCTGCTGCCTACTGATTACTTATAGCAGTTTGCAATTATAGTGAAGTACAAAACCTAAGCTTCAAAGCCAGACATAAAAACTGTTTGACTCTTGCCTCGCCTCGGCTGCGCTCGGCGACCACCTGCCCACTGTCCACTGCCTCCTGCTGTATTACCTCGGATTTTGCATGGCTGGAATAATTTCAAACTGGAAAGAACCTATCATACGGTCATCAATATAAACTTCCATTTTATGCTTACCAATTGGATCACCGGGAGCGATCGTCCAAAAATTCTCGATTACACCATCTGAAGCTGATTGTGTGCGTCTAGTTACTACCGTAGTGCCGTCTCTTGATATTGAAAAGTCTTCACCATTATCTGTACCCCATGTTTGCGGAGGTTTTGGCAAACGCAAGATTTCCCACCATTTCACCTCACCCTGATAGTCTTTAAGTTTCATCCGCCAACCGTAGGCGATTCCCTCCTCAAGTGGCACTCTAGTTGTAGGAATAAAAGTAGCTTTACCTCTAGAGTCAACTCTCCTCATTCCAAATTCAACTTTGCTGACACCAATCTGCGTCTGATTCGTTGGCTGAGAAAATGGCATAAGCTTCTGCGCCAAAACAGAACTAGCATTGATTGGCTCAGAAGCTATCACCCCAGATATCAGCCAAGAAAAAGCTAGTACAACTCTAGCGGCCCAAATTCTCGTTAGCATAATTTTCCGGTCAGATATTTGGTACTTATTCAAGTGTTCTGACCTATTCTCCGGGTTGAGGTTACTCAAAACTGATTTTTAAAGTAAATCTTAAAAGTAAATTGCTTTTAGTTAAAGATTCCAAAAATATCAAGTTAGCTGCTAGATTTTAAACACTAAGTAGACAAAGTAAAAATAAGTTTCTCGGATCAAAAACTCTATCTGACTGCGAAAACTGCGATAGCGAGTGGTAGGTGTGGGAGACGAATGTGCATCCATTCCTAAACCTTGTGCCATCAATACGGCTCGCTTCATATGCAATGGATCACTGACAATCAGAAACTTGGTTAATTGATGAGCAGATGATACTTCCAGAGCATTTTTGAGGTTCTGGTGAGTTGTGCGAGATTGAGTTTCGGTGAGAATATCGGCAGCTTTTACCTGTTGTGCGATCGCATAATTTCTCCCAACTATAGCTTCGGCTGGTTCATTACTATCGCCTACTCCGCCAGTAAAAATGATCGTCTTAACAACTCCATTTTTATACAGGTTAATCGCGTGGTTAATTCGCTCTCTGAAAACAGGAGATGGTTCTTCTCCCCAAGCTGCCGCTCCTAAAACAATTGCGGCATCTGCCTTGATATTATTACTAATGCTGCCATATAAATAAATACTTGAGGCTGTAGATGCGATCGCCAGCAACAAAGCAGATATCAAAGCCAACATCACCAAAACTAAACATTTTTGGAGAATTCTGTAATTGGGCATGGCTCAATATAAATCTGCAAAAATAATCAGACGCAACGCTTTTAGTAAAGTTTCAGAATGTGATATTAAATAGGGCTAGGTAGTCGGGTTTGAGAAAGAAGTTACTATTCGATGAAGATTGTATGAAGGTCAATAGATGTATCTTGCTTATTTCAAGCATTTATGTAAACTTATCAAAGTCATGAAAAGATAATGTACTAAACGTACTTAGTGGAAGCCTTGCATAAACTTGTAAGGCTTTTTGTTTGCTACAAGGAACACACTCGTTCTGTAAAGTTTTTAGGAGCCTGGAAAAGCCGTGAAAAACGCAATTAAACTAGGTGTTGCCATTACAGTTTCTGCGATCGCTTGGGTTGGTGTAGCAGTGAGAGCTGATGCTGCTAAAGTAAATATTGTGAACAATAATGCTAGTAGTATCGAAGATTTGCAGATTGGGAACAAACTATACAATGTGAACTTTGTTCAAGATTCAGCGATAAATTTGTTTGACCCCACTAAATCTACTAGTACACCATTGTTTGAAGATACGGACGCCTTAACAGCGGTGAATGCAATTACTAATGTGTTGAATAGCCTAACCCCAGTAGCTACTCTTGCTGGGGGAAATAGTACTTTGTTCGTACCTATCGGCCCATATGATTCCGGTTTAATTACAGAGTTTAGCTCAAGTTATGACTCAGGTCAGTGGGATTTAGATGAGCGAACAGCATTTGGTTATCCACAGCCAATTGGGTCAGAAATTAGTTTAAATTATGCCACCTTCACCTTTACAAAAAGTATACCTACTGCGGTTCCAGAACCTAGCGATATCTTGGGTAGCATAGCAGCAGTTGGGCTATTAATCGCTATGAAAAGAAAAATGGCATCTTCTGAAAGTAATAGAATCTAGTAAAATTACTAATTTTTGTCAAGAAGCTAAAAATATCGGTTCTTTAGTCAAAGATAATTCTATTTTGGAGAAGTCATTCAATTTTATATCTATTTGAAAAAAGAATGTGACGAATAGACCATTTGTAGAGACGCGATGAATCGCGTCTTCACCCAGGGATGTGTTGCAATCATTAATTAAATTGGTATTAGATTTTGCGGAAATTTGTAGAGGCTTCTGCGGTGAACTAGCATGGTCTTCTCCCTTTGGGAGAGGCTTCCTCTATTAATTCATGTAAAGTAAAGCCGTTCTTATTCTTTATACTTGCCTTTAGATTTACTAGATAAATAGCTGTTGATATTAACGCATAAATATTATCTACAAATGAGTTTATATTAATTAAAATATATAAAACGAAAAATTATGATAAAAAAATTCTATGTAGCAAGTGCAATATTAACTGCCAAAGATTCTCAAATTGTAGCAATATTTGATTCTAATCATCAGAAAACACAGATTATTGTCAACAAATCTTGGTTGACTATTCTAGAAATTTTCATCCATGAACAATCTTTAGAAGTTGCGTATCAGCGCTTCCAAGAAATTAATTGTTCACTTATTTCAAAATACTTACTAAATCAATGTATCCAAGCCCGTAATAACTCAAATAATTTCTTGGTTTTGTTAGGTAATAAAACATTAAAGATTTCTCAAAAAGAGTTACTTAATTTGAGGAGTGCAGACCAAAAGAATGATTTCAGTGCGATTAGTCTAGAAACTCACCAGGTGCTTATCTGCCTATTTCACCAAGAATATTTAATAGCAGACGAATCAAAAATTTATAGTTTTGATGATTTTAGCGAAACAGTAGAATATTTGGCAACATTGGGTCTGCTTTCCCCAGCGGTAAGTACTTTAGATTGGGGTGATTTGAAACGGCAATTTCCTTTATGCCATAAGTTTGGCTTTACTAGAGGAACCCCTATTGATAGATACTATTTAGATCAATTTGTTAACGAGATTCGGCATCAAGTTGTCGGCTCTGTATTGGAAATAGGTGGCACACTACTAAATAAAGAAATTTATCAGTTTTTTCATGCAACTGAATATCAAACCCTCGACGTAGTATCCAGACCAGGAGTTACTTTAGTTGGTGATATTCATAATTCAACAATAATTATACCAGAGTCTCTAGATACAATATTGCTCTTTAACGTGTTGGAACATTGTCATAATCCTTGGGTGGTTGTACAAAATATTTATAATTGGCTGCGAGTAGGTGGTAAGTGTTTTTGTATGGTTCCAAGCGCCCAAAGATTACATAATGCTCCAAAAGATTATTGGCGACCATTACCAGATGGAATGAAAGAGTTATTTCAAGATTTTTCTGAACATAATTTGCATATTTATGGTAATCCTCTAACAGTTTTAGCAAGTTTTATGGGAGTTGCAGTACAAGAATTATCAACTCAAGATTTAGATGATTTTCATCCAGATTATCCAGTGGCAACTTGTATAGCTGCACTGAAGTAAGAGCATTTGGAAAATGTTTGTCACACATGGATTTAGAGTTAATTTATTAAGTAAATCTAAATTAGTAATGTGGGATAGCTAAAATTGTGCATTATTTTGAGAGATAATCACTTAGCTAATTGGCTGTTAATGATGACCTAAGACCATATTCTGCTAAATCTAGCAGCGTGACTTCCAGTTTTTGAACATCAGTGATCACAACCCTCAAGTTGTATCACTAAGAGTTTGTTTGGAATATCATAGGGGTATCAGAGCGTAATATTTTGTTGTCATTGTGATCGCTGTTAAGCGTAATTAATTAAGCAGACTTAATAACCCTGTTTTGTCACTCTCAAAAAACAATAATCAAAGCAAGGTTCTGCAACTTTGATTGAGTCAAGCTTTGAGCTTCTATTTCCTAATAGTAATTAAAGTTTGTAGCCAAATCCTGAAAATTAAGGCTAATAAAGCCTTTGGGCTATTGGGTTCTACCAAAGTGACAAAACAGGGATAATTAGGCGATCGCATCGCAACTCACCTTAAGCTCTCTAAGGTATAATTTAAAACAGCACGCTCAAGCGAGTAGTATCTTGTCTGACCTTTTTTGTAGTTCTTCACCAAACCCGCTTCCGTCAAAACTTTCAAGTGATGACAAGAAAGTGAAAGGCTAATATCCAAGCGTTGAGCAATTTCTGAACAACTTATTTCGTCAGCACCAAGCAATAAATCTACTAGGCGCAGGCGTGTTGCGTCTGAAAGAGCCGTAAAGACTTTAGCGCGGTTTTCATAGTTCATTTTCTCAATCATCCCTATATCCTAACAGCATCTAACCCCCTACTAAAATACTCAAACCATCATTTGACCATTTTTTGTAAATTCTGCTATGCTAACTACAGTAGTCAAATACTTAAACAAGTATTTAACTTTGACTATTGATCATCTGGAGCTAGAGATAGCTGACGAGATCCAAATTATAAAATTTATTGAAGACGGAATATGTTATTCGCAGTCAATCGCTATTTTGCGTCTTGCTGTAACAAGATTGGGCGAATTGACTACTCAAATGTATTGCAACTTCGCTGATGCCTTTAGATGTAATTATCATTGCGGAGTGTTTGCCTGATATTGAGCTTCACGGGATCTTACCGTTTGAACTTCAGAAAAAGGATGTAACCAATGAGTATAAACAGTCGTTCTCTTCTTGAACTGCCACACGTTGAGGCAGAACTTACCTACCTCACTCCAATGGCAGAAAAGCCTTTCAACTACACCTACGAACCGCCACCAGGAATCCCCCGATCTAACGGCAAGTACGAGACACACAAGCTGCCAATCCATGATGCACGGGCGATCGCCCAAAACATATCCTTAGATCAACAAGGCTTCGGGTTTACTGAACATCATAGCAATGTCAACAATTTCTATAATGAGGATGAGATCCGCCGCATCTATTATCTTGAAGCTGAAGAACTCTTAAAAGAGGTGACAGGTGCAACTCAAGTGGTGGTGTTCGACCATACTTTGCGTAATGCTCAACGCTTACAGCAAGGTGAAACCGGAATCAGGGAGCCAGTGAAGCGGGTACATAATGACTTTACAGCCAAATCTGGCTATACTCGCGCACGTGTGGAGTTAGCAGCGCGAGGCATAGATAACATTGATGAACTGCTGCAACAACGGTTTGCTGTGATTAATATTTGGCGACCGATCGCACCAGTTCAGGAATCACCATTGGCGCTGTGCGACGCTCAGAGTATCGCACCAACAGACCTTGTAGCTGGGGATTTGGTGTATCGCGATCGCGTTGGTGAAACCTACGCTATCACGTATAATAAAACACACGAATGGTTTTACTTCCCAGAAATGCAACCAGACGAGGCAGTATTTATTAAGTGCTTTGACTCCGCCGAAGATGGAAGGGCGAGGTTTGCTGCTCATACTGGGTTCGACGACCCAACAAGCCCAGCAGATGCCCTACCGCGTCAGAGCATTGAGTTACGGACGCTGGTTTTTTATCCTGCATAGATAAAATACTGTTAAATACAGCGGCTACGGTCTATTTCTTCTAAGATACAAGGGTGTGTTTTCGACGAGAGTATAGCACCATTCGAGATTTTTGGTGCGTTATTGACTTTAGTCCATAACGCACTCTTGTATCATTCTTCTTCAATGGCTCTTAGCATCAACAATTTCTATCAAATCTAGTGTACAAACCGCCATACTTAAACCAATATTGCCTCAACTGATTACAAGGCGTAAGTAAACTAGCTTTGACACGATAAAGAAAAACCTGACGATGGTCGCCCATCCAAATTTTGTCAATCGGTTCAACAGAAATTAATGTTCCTCCCAAAGCAGCCATACACTCGGTAAATCTCTCAACGCAGGAATAATCTATAGTTTCAAATATAAAAAAGTTGCCTGAACAGATTAAATGACGGCTTCGTATCCAACATTGGAGCTTTTTGTGTGCTTGTGGTGGCAACATTGTTTTGCTCAAATCATTTTATCTGAATGCAGTTGTGCTTAGCAAATTATTTGATGAAGTTGTACCTGAAAAATAATTTTTGTCTTTAATTGCATACAATAAATTTATAATTCTTTTGCTTTTTTTAAAGGTTGGCGGAAGTGCGATCGCACTTCCTAAATTTTCAGTTAATATCCGCCAAAATTTGGCAGTAAGCCAAATGCAGGTAACAAATAAAATGAGACAATTAGCGCTACTAAAGAAGCTAATATCAATAACACAACATCCCTGTCCGAACTGTGTAGGAAAGTTTGTAAATTGAAAGGTTCCGCTTTTTTATAAGCGGTACTGGGAAGTGGCAAATTATCACGATAGTCTATGCCATAACGAGCCATTCTAGCAAAAGGTAATTCGCCTTGAGAACGCCCTTGTAAAATCCGTCGCCGTTGATAAGGAACTGTGTTATAACCAAAGTTATTGATGTACTCTTCACTATTTAGTAAAGCATCGATAAAACCTTGTAGCCCTTCAGTAGCTAGCACAATTGACCAAGCTAGTTTTTCACGTTCGTTGTAAACTTCACGACCTAAGAAGCGTTGTACACATATCTGAACAAAGCGATAGTTATTGTTACTTTCGTAATTGAGTCGTCGGAATGTATCAGATATTGCTAACCCTCGAATAAAATCCCTAACTGTTATTTGACCGTTTCTAAGTTGGGATTCCAAAAAGGGTTTTTGCGTACTAGATAATATCTGTTGTTCGTGGAAGATTTGGCGATAGGATGCCAGAATTAAAACATCCATTTCCGCTGGTGATGGCAGGTTTTCGGCTGTGTAAATTCTGGGTTGTTCATCGCCAAGAATTTCATATCCAGATACACGATGATTTTGAGATGAAGGAGAATAGTTTAATAAAGGAATAGGCATATTAAAGTTATAGATTGAATAATGGAGTTGGGGACAACGGAAATTACTAACTCTTTCTTTCTGCCTCTTTAATTTCAAGTAATCCAGCGATAGAAAGATTCAACGGCAAAATTTTTAAATGAGGAGGGTAATAATGTTCTCTTCTCTGTAATTCGGCATTTTGTAATAAGTTACACCCCTAATGAAGTAGCTAAAAAGCTATTCATTCATGAGATTTTTCACCGTTATCGAACTAATTAACAGGTGTGATACTGGCAATTACACCGCCTTGTTGGTGAATTCGCTGGTACTCTTGCGAGAGCTTATCAAACGGTACGAGATAGACTTGATTGCTGCGCCGAAATTTAGAAATCTGGTTGACTGTATTTGCTCGATAACCTGTGACTTCAATTCGGTATACTTTACCTTCATCACTGGCTACCACACCATGACTAGTTCTAGAGCCAAGAGGTGGATTGCGGAATGTTGCACCATCGCTGGCTGGTGAAATTACAGGGGTTGGAGTATTTTGAATTACCAAGCTGTTTAAGCGAGGTCGTATCCCTGCCAAGTTGCCTTTTAGACTGCTACTAGAAGCACCTCGTACTAATTGGAATGTATGAGTAAACTGCACAATATTTTGGCAGGCTTCTGTTTTGTAGCCTCGAATATAAGGCACAATATTTTCCCCAAACGTATTTTGATACTCGTCACTATCGAGATAACTATCTATTTCAGCCTCAAAACCTTTCTCATCTAAGATTGTGCTATGTAGCCGCATTTCTTTGAGGTCGATGGGAGCGCGACCCAGGAGATGCCTACAGTTCAACTCAATAGCTCGATAACGAGCGCAACTACTAAAAAACCGGGAACGGTACAAATCAGACTTCGCTACCCAACGCACAAACTCGCGAACGCTGATTTCACCACGCTGAAACTGTGACTCAGGAACTGTGAGCCGCTCACTTTCCATCACATAAGCATTTCCTAAAACCTGTTTGTAAACAGCTCTGATGGTAGCTTCAAGTTCTTCTACTGAATCACCAGACACTCTCTCTGTTGGGTAGCTATCTTCAAACAGGCTGACACCTAAACGTGAACTTGGGCCAAAAGCCATTTTCTGCAAATCTCCTGACGAAAGATAGAATTCTCTTGAATTGGGGGTTGGGGAAGGTGGGGCCCCCTCTGGGGATAAGGGGTAATGGGGATTAGGGATTAGGCAATAATTAAATTTCCTATTTACCCATTCAAGATTTCAATCCAAAATTGTTATGAGGAGGTTATTGAAAACGCACCTAAGAGAGAAAAGTACATCCTAAAAGTAAGGAAATTGCTCAGGAAATTGTAAAGAAATCGGAAAGAAATTGCGAAATGGAAAAATTGTAACTTTTTGCAATATTTTCTCAATGAGAGTTCGCAAATTGTTTTAAACATACTTTTATAGTTAAAAAATATAGTAAAAAAATACTATGCGGATTCTTTTAGTTGAAGATGATGTACGCCTAGCTGAAACTTTAGCGGAAGCCTTGACAGACCAGCGTTATATCGTTGATGTAGTTACAGATGGTGAAGCTGGCTGGAATCAAGCTAAAATTCTGGATTATGATTTGCTGCTGCTGGATGTAATGTTGCCAGAACTTGATGGAATCAGTTTATGTCATCGGTTGCGATCGCACAGCTACAGTATGCCTGTTCTCATGCTCACAGCTCGCGACACTGTTAGCGACAAAATTACCGGACTCGATGCAGGAGCAGATGATTATGTCGTTAAACCAGTGGATTTACAAGAACTATTTGCCAGAATTCGCGCCTTGCTTCGACGGGGTAATGCTTCATCGCCGCCTATCCTAGAATGGGGTGATTTACGTCTTAACCCCAGCACCTATGAAGTAATGTATGAGCAAAACCTCCTACATTTAACTCCTAAAGAGTACGGTATATTAGAGTTATTGCTACGAAATGGCCGTCGTGTCCTGAGCCGCAGTGTAATTATTGAACATATTTGGTCGCTAGATTCTTCCCCTGAAGAACACGCTGTGAAAGTTCATCTCAGAAGCTTGCGCCAAAAGCTTAAAGCAGCCGGAGCTTGTGAAGATTTTATTGAAACAGTTCACGGTATCGGCTACCGTCTCAAGCAACTGGACTAATAGTAAAGAAGCTGTAGCATCCGCAGATTTGAGTTATGTACTCCGAACTCCTTAGTTATTTGTATTCCTCAGAATTGGATGCAGTAGCTCAATTACTCATTTACAAAGCTCAAAGACACGCTCACAGAGTACTAAGACTGATTCATCAGGTGTTAAAAGTTTCAATTGAACCCTAGCAGTTGGGCTTTGATTTCTCCCTCTACTACGCTTCATGCGTACTTTTTAGCCATAATTACTTAGTTTATGAAGTAGTTATTTCACTGGAAAATTGGGGAATCATAAAATTGTAATTCAAAAACTGCAAGATAAAAATTTTATGAATAAGTCCCTTGAGTACTCGGTAGACGCTCTCAATGTACCTTTAGAGCGGGATATATTCTTACGTACATTAATTCGCGAATTATCCGGCACTTTACAGCAAGTAATTGGACTAGAAGAAGCCTCTGGATTTATTAGCGTAGTTGGCGAAAGGATGGGTAGGCAGATTAATCAAAATTATAAGTCTGCTTTGGAAGTTTCAAATCTTTCCCCTGAGCAAGTTGCCGCTGTGTTGGTTGATTTGAAAAAACGAATTCAAGGCGACTTTTATGTAATTGAGCAGAATGAAGAAAAAATTGTATTTGGTAACCGTGTTTGCCCGTTTGCAGAAAAAGTACACGATCGCCCTGCTATGTGTATGATGACCTCAAATGTTTTTGGTACGATCGCAGCTAATAATCTTGGATATGCCAAAGTAGAATTGCAAGAAACCATAGCGCAAGGTGCTGCTGGATGCAGAGTGGTTATTTATTTAAAATCTACAGAAGAGTCAGAAGATGCAGAAGGTCGAGAATACTTTAGAGGGCTAGAAGCATAGTAAATCGAATAGCACTAAGCTGTCTTTAGAGTTTTAGCTTAGTGCAATTTTGCACATATAGCAAAACTCTCAAATTAGAAACCTATGACTCCTGAACAGTTTCTTGAATTTGCCAGAGTTTTACCAGAACCTTTACTCTTAGTGAACAGTGAGGGTCAGCTTTTAGCTGGCAATCAACCAGCAGCAAACTTGTTGGGATTACGCCGTCAGGATTTCAAAGAAAGGATGCTCTTTGATTTGGTTACTGAACCTGCCAACGAGCTAGTCAAGTACTTGCAAGCTTGTTCCACTAGTAGAGCAATGGTTATTGGTACTCTGACTATACACAAAAATGATGGACAAACGTTAATATGTCGTAGCCAAGGCGCAGTCATTCAACCTTTATCTTCTGAGTCATCAGCTTTGATTCTCCTACGTTTGGAAAATCGCGCGATCGCTAATAATAATTTTATCCTTTTAAATAAAAAAATCGACGAATTAGGCAAAGAAATCCAAAAACGTAAACTAGCAGAAGAAGCTCTTTTAAAAGCGAATGAAGAGCTAGAAAGTCATGTTCAAGAACGTACAAAAAATTTAAGAGAAACATTAAATGAATTGCAAATTGCTCAATCTCAACTAGTTCAAGCTGAAAAAATGTCTGCTCTAGGCCAATTAGTCGCAGGTGTAGCCCATGAAATTAATAACCCAATTAGTTTTATCTTTGGTAATCTTACCTATGTTAGTAACTATGTGAGTGATTTGCTGTCATTAATCAAACTCTACCAGCAACACTGTTTCAACACAGAGATAGAAATTTCTAATAAGATCCAAGAAATTGAATTAGATTTTATCTGTACTGATTTACCTAAAGTCTTAAACTCGATGAAAATGGGTGCTAAGCGCATACATGAGATAGTGCTGAGTTTGAGAAACTTCTCTAGGCTTGATGAGGCTGAAATGAAATCAGTTAATATTCATGAAGGCATTGATAGCACTCTCTTGATTTTACAAAATCGGTTAAAAAGTCAAGGAGAACATCCTGATATTCAAGTTATTAAACAATACGGCAATTTGCCTCAGATTGATTGCTACCCTGGACAACTCAATCAAGTATTTATGAACGTTCTGGTTAATGCTATTGATACTTTGAAAGAGTCAACAGTTGGTTGTAAGGTGGCAGCATTTAAAGGAAAAGTAACTGAGAAAGTGGACAAGCCAACGGCTGACTACAAGGTCAAACTAACTACTGACAATCCCACAATTCACATTTGCACTGAAATTTTAGACAGCAATCAAGTGATGATTCGGATTGCAGATAACGGCTGTGGTATGACAGAAGAGGCAAAGCAAAAAATTTTTGACCCATTTTTTACCACTAAACCTATTGGTTCAGGGACAGGCTTAGGAATGTCGATTAGCTATCAAATCGTCAATAAACATGGTGGAGAAATTAGTTGTTTATCTACTCTTGGACAAGGTACAGAAATTGTAATTAAGATTCCTAAAAAACAATTAATTAACTCCCAATACGGTTCGGATAAGGTTTTTTAATGAAAGTTATAGATCACAAAGACGCGATAAATCGCCGTCTTTACAATAATCAGTCCTTTGTAGGCGATTTATCGCGTCTCTTCCCTTAACCGAACCGTATTGAATTAACCCTCATTAGATAGTCTATTTTAAATTCTCTTCCTACTCAAGGAAAAGAGGGTAGATTTAGCTGTCAAACTCTATTACAACGTGAATTAGTTGAGACAGTTGGAGACGGTTTTAATTTCCAAGCGGAGTTAATTCGTTGCTAGTTTACACTTTAATTTTAGCTTCTATCCCCAGTATCACTGCATTCTATCGATAGTACGATACTGAATCGCTTCCGCAACATGATTGGCTTGTAGCTGATCTTCTCCTGCCAAATCTGCAATAGTCCGCCCGACTTTAAGAACGCGATCGCTTGCTCTTGCCGATAAACCTAATTTTCTAATTGCTGCTTCTAATAAATTGCGACTAGCATCATCAAGTTTGCACCACGTCTGAAGATGACTACTCTGCATTTGGGCATTGCAACGCAGATTTGGTTCTTTTTGGAATCGGGTAGTAGCGCGATCGCGTGCTTCTTGTACTCGTTGGCGCACTGATTTTGACGCTTCTCCCATCGGTTGTTGAGTAATCTCTTCTGGTTTCAAACGGTTTACTGCAACTTGTAAATCAATCCGATCCATTAATGGCCCAGAAAGCTTTGACCAATATTGTTCGCGTTGCCGTGGTGAACAAGTACACTGTTGAACGGTATCGCCATAGTAACCGCAAGGGCAGGGATTAGTACTTGCTACTAAAGTAAACTGTGCAGGAAACATTACTGATTGTTTGGTGCGAGAAATCGTTACAAAGCCATCTTCCAACGGCTGACGCAGGAATTCTAAGACATCGCGTTTAAACTCGGTCAATTCGTCTAGAAATAAGATGCCATTGTGTGATAAGGATATTTCCCCTGGACGCGGGAAAGTGCCGCCACCCACCAGAGAAGGCCCGGATGCTGAGTGGTGAGGACTGCGGAAAGGGCGATCGCGTACTAATGAACCGCGATTTTTTAATAAACCAGCGACTGAGTGAATGCGAGTTACTTCTAAAGATTCAGCAAAAGATAAGGGCGGTAGAATTCCCGATAAGCGTCGTGCCAGCATTGTTTTACCGCTACCAGGTGGTCCTACAAAAATTAAATTGTGTCCGCCAGCAGCTGCAATTTCTAAAGCACGACGCGCATGAGCCTGTCCTTTCACGTCGTGTAAATCTGCGGGCTGTAGAGACGTGATGTGCAAAGTCTCTACATTGTCAGCAAACTGTACAGGTTGATAACGCCCTGGATTATTTAAAAAATCAACTACATCAGACAAATGTTTGCAGCCGTAGACAGCCAATCCTTCTACCACCGCTGCTTCTTGGGCATTATCAGCAGGGAGAACTAAACCAGCAATTCCCATCTTTTGAGCATTAGCAGCAATAGGTAAAACACCAGCCACTGCCCGAAGACTACCATCCAGAGAAACTTCTCCTAAAAATAGATAATCTCCCAGCAAATCAGGGTTAACTTGCTCAGAAGCTGCTAAGATGCCCACACTAATAGGCAAATCGAAACAGGGGCCTTCCTTCCGTAAATCAGCTGGAGTTAAGTTAATCACAATCTTTCTCATAGGAAAGGCAAAACCTGCGTTTTTTAGCGTTGCCTTGACCCGTTCTCTTGACTCCTGAATCGCTGAATCAGGGAGACCTAACACAACAATTCCTGGTAATCCCCCTGACACATCGACTTCCACGCCTACTTTGACGGCATCGATGCCCACAATTGATGCACTCCAGACTCTGGCAAGCATTTCTTCTACAGCACTAAACCTTTAGAATCTCTAGCAGAAGAGTAGGTATATTGACATGAGTGAAACCACAGAGACGATTTTCAGCAAAATTATTCGGCGGGAAATTCCAGCGGATATTGTTTATGAAGATAATTTAGCGCTGGCATTCAAAGACATCCACCCGCAAGCACCTATTCACATCCTTGTCATTCCTAAGAAAGCCATTCCCCAATTGGCTGATGCTGAATCTCAGGATCATGCTCTATTAGGGCATCTTTTATTAACTGCAAAGCGTGTTGCCGAAGAAGCAGGGCTGACAAACGGTTATCGCATTGTCATCAATACTGGTGATGACGGCGGTCAAACAGTCTCCCACTTACATTTGCATATCCTGGGAGGACGCCAGTTGGCATGGCCTCCTGGTTGATAAAACCGATGAATCGCGTCTTTCGGCGCGATTCATTAGAAAAACATATCACTATGATAATCAATACTGTTGTTAACATTACTTTACAAATTTTAATTTTGCTTCTAAAGTAGTAAACAGGTAAGCAAGTTTACCTACCCAAACATCATAAACAAATCGCAATCATAAAACCATGACAGCAACCTTACAAAGACGCGAAAGCGCCAACGTATGGGAGCGGTTCTGCAACTGGATCACCAGCACCAACAACCGCCTATACATCGGTTGGTTCGGCGTACTGATGATTCCCACCTTGCTAGCTGCAACCACCTGCTTCATCATCGCCTTCATCGCTGCACCTCCAGTAGACATCGACGGCATCCGCGAACCAGTAGCAGGTTCCTTAATATACGGCAACAACATCATCTCCGGTGCAGTTGTGCCTTCTTCCAACGCCATCGGCTTGCACTTCTACCCAATTTGGGAAGCAGCATCCTTAGACGAATGGTTGTACAACGGTGGCCCTTACCAATTGGTAGTATTCCACTTCTTGATTGGTGTATTCTGCTACATGGGACGTGAGTGGGAACTATCCTACCGCTTAGGAATGCGTCCTTGGATTGCAATTGCATATTCAGCCCCAGTTGCAGCAGCAACCGCAGTATTCCTCGTATACCCAATCGGACAAGGTTCCTTCTCAGACGGTATGCCCTTGGGTATCTCCGGAACCTTCAACTTCATGATTGTCTTCCAAGCGGAACACAACATCCTCATGCACCCCTTCCACCAGTTAGGTGTAGCAGGTGTATTCGGCGGAAGTTTATTCAGTGCAATGCACGGTTCTTTGGTAACCTCTTCCTTAGTTCGTGAAACAACCGAATCAGAATCACAGAACTACGGTTACAAGTTTGGACAAGAAGAAGAAACCTACAACATCGTTGCAGCCCACGGCTACTTCGGTCGTCTCATCTTCCAATACGCTTCATTCAACAACAGCCGTTCCTTGCACTTCTTCTTGGCAGCATGGCCAGTAATCGGCATCTGGTTCACCGCTTTGGGTGTCAGCACAATGGCTTTCAACCTCAACGGTTTCAACTTCAACCAGTCGATTATTGACTCACAAGGTCGTGTAATCAACACTTGGGCAGACATTATCAACCGCGCCAACCTGGGTATGGAAGTCATGCACGAGCGTAACGCTCACAACTTCCCTCTGGATTTGGCTTCTGCTGAAGCTGCTCCTGTAGCCCTAACTGCTCCTGCTATCAACGGTTAATTCCCAAGATTAGCTAAATAGAAAACGCCTCCCAGAAATGGGCGGCGTTTTTGTTTTCCATAACAAAATCATACAGAGATTTTGGTATCTGTGTATTTTATTCACAAAATTCCTGCCTCATATAAATAGGTAGAGGTTTACAGGTATATACCTCTACAACCGATTTGTTGGTTACAAATATTTTTGAAATTTTATGAAGTTGTAGCTTGAACGCTTATAAAAGCTGTACCCATGAATATAAAGTTTTAATCGCTGGAATTATGTCTAAACACTTTATCTTAAATGCTTGATTTTTTCTGTTTAATCAACAAAAATAAAAACAGGATATAAAGATATCATAGTCAACTTAAGTCATGTAAACCCTTTTCTCCTAGTCCGCTAATGCGGACTTTCTTTATGTAAATTTTAACTATGTATCTATTATTTGCTCAAGTTCAAATAAAAAGCGATTTGATATTAAAATTTTTCTAATAAAAAGCCAATTCTGTATGGCATTAAGATGAGTGAAATCTTAGCTAATATCGCTTATGGATATTCTTGATAAAGACTTATTGGCTTTTTTTGCTGGTGTCGGGTTACTAGTTTTCTATCTCATCTTCTCAGCTTTAACTGAAAACTGAAATGGGTACTAAACTCCCCTGGAAGAAATAATCGCCTTTATCTTATAATGGCTAAATGTGCTGAGATTACACCTTTTAAAAGCCGTTTCGCGTCTACATTACTAAAATTTATTCATAGAGGAAAATCCTACTGTTTTAGTAGTGCTTCCCAAAAAAAAGTTAGAAGTTTTTAACTCCTAACTTTGCACCTATTTAAGACAGGGTAAGTTTGTATTCTTACTCACTTTTGCCCTAGTTGATGTTGTAATTGTTTGAGCGATTGATACATTTCTGGCAGGCGGTTAGAAATAGCGCATACTTTCAAATATAGTTTGTGAGGAATTGCTGGCATACCAGAGACAATTTGCCCTGGTGCTATATCATTATGAATTCCAGCTTTAGCAGATGCGATCGCCCCATCACCAACTTTCACCTGATTAGAAACTCCTGACTGTCCCGCCAGGATAACGCGTTTCCCTAGTTTTGCACCGCCAGCTATACCAACCTGACCTGCAATTGCACAGCCAGTATCAATGTGGCAACCATGTCCTATTTGTACTAAATTGTCAATTATTGTATCGCTGCCTATACGTGTTTCCCCGACAGATGGACGATCTATGGCACTGTTGCTGCCGACTTCTACCCTATCTTCTAAGACAGTGTAGCCGGATTGTTCCATTTTGAACCAACCAGTGCGGGTAGGAACAAAGCCAAAGCCTTCTGCACCGATTACAGTGCCACTGTGAATCATGCAATCTGCACCAATGCGGGTGCGTTCGTGGATAGTACAGTTGGCGTGTAAGGTGGTGCGATCGCCGATTTTAACATCTGGATAAATAACTACATTAGGATGAATGATTACACCATCACCAATCTCTGTCCTTTGCTGAATTACAGCATGAGGGCCAATGTAAACATCCTTACCAACTTTTGCTGTGGGGTGAATTACCGCAGTCGGATGAATTTCTGGAGCTGGGCGATATGGTTGGTAAAAAATTGCGATCGCTTTAGCAAACAATAATCGCGGATCTGGGGTTACTATCCAGGCGATACCGCGTTCCTGTGCTTGAATCTGTAATTTTTCGTCTTGAGGCAAAATTAAAGCACTAGCACTTGTCTTACTGACAAAAGATGAAAATTTAGACCCCTCTATATAGCTGATAGTGCCAGTAGTAGCTTCATCAAGGGCTGCTACCCCTGTAATTTCTGGATCATGGTCTGGGTTAGTAGTGAGACTATGAACAGTGGCGGTGTTGCCAAATTGATTTACGATTTCGCTGAATTTCATTATTGGGTATTTAGTGTTTTAAATAATCGAACCGCATTCGCATAGCGTCTCGCAGAGAAGACGCAAAGAACGCAAAGAAAATTCTAGGATTTTTTCAAATGTTATTAAAGGGCATTGAGAGTACAGACGCAATTATACTCTTACGAGAAGCCGAAGCAGAGCGTCTACGCGTCTGTACAGGAGTTAGGAGTTATATTTGTCCCTCTCGCCCCTAGCTTCCCATCGCGTTACCAGCTAAATACGCCGTTGTCCAAGCACTTTGGAAGTTAAAGCCGCCAGTAACACCGTCTATATCTAAAATTTCTCCAGCAAAGTACAAACCAGGAACTAGTCTACTTTCCATCGTCTTGAAGTTAACTTCTTTAAGTTTGACACCACCGCAGGTAACAAATTCTTCTTTAAAAACGCCCTTGCCACTAATTAAGTATTCTCCTTGAGTGAGTTCTTGCACCAGCTGATTTAATGTTTTACTAGATAATTCTGCCCAACGGTCATCTATAGTAATGCCTGCACGAGCGATAATATATTGCCAGAGGCGATGGGGTAGCTCTACGCCGCGATGTAATGCGATCGCTTTTTTTGCCCATTCGGTTTTGACTGCTAAGATTTTTTCCCGCACTTGTTCTTGGTGTAAATCCGGCAGCCAATTAATCGATAATGTGGCTTGATAACGGCTCTCGTGTAGAATTCTCGCACCCCAAGCAGAAAGTTTCAAAACAGCTGGGCCACTCAAACCCCAATGAGTAATTAGCAATGGCCCAGTCTGTTGCAGTGGAGTTTTTCCGCTAGCAGACAACCGCAACTGTACAGAGTTAACACTAACTCCAGCTAATGCCCTCAGCTTTTGATCAAGAATGTTGAAGGTAAACAAAGAAGGAACTGGTGGTTCAATTTCATGGCCTAGCTCTCTGGCTATTTTATAGCCCACAAGACTGCTACCTGTGGCTAAAAGCAAGCGATCGCATTTAATCGTCTCTTGCGACTTGAGAATAATTTCAAATCCCTCAGCTTCGGGAAGTCGTTTCACTGAGGTGACAGGTGTGCCAATGCGAAGTTCTACCCCAGCAGCCACAACAGCTTTCATCAGACAGTTCACGACTGTTTCTGAACTGTTTGTAATTGGAAACATTCGCCCATCAGCTTCAGTTTTTAACGGTACTCCGTGCAGGGCAAACCAAGTTACGGTATCGTTGGCTTGAAAACGAGTGAACGCACCCCGCAACGCTTTTCCGCCTCTGGGGTAATTTTGCACCAACCCCTCTGGTTCAAAACAGGCGTGGGTAACATTACAACGTCCCCCACCAGATATGCGAACTTTTGCCAGTGGTTGACGACTGGCTTCGAGTAAAGTAACTTGGGCTTGAGGATTAGCTTTAGCACAAGCGATCGCGCCAAAAAATCCCGCTGCCCCACCCCCAATAACTACAATTTGTAACGGCAACAATTTCAACAATTTCTCTTCAATAGCACCTACTTTCTAGGCTAGCCGTTATTTTCACTGTTTTTCAAATTCCTCTTTATCTGCACCACAAACTGGACACACCCAATCATCGGGTAAATCTTCAAAGGCTGTTCCCGGTGCTATGTCGTTATCTGGATCGCCTTCTTCTGGATCATATACATAGCCACAAACAGTACAAGTATGGGTTGCCATTTACCTTTCCTCTAGTGAATTGTTTGTACTGCTTCACTATGTAAATACTTTTGACGGAAAGTTACAATAGGCAGGCTACAATTCTTAAGCAGCATTTATCACATCACAGAATTCAGAATCTAGGAACCAGAATTTGGAATTTAACTTGTATGACTAGCGGATTTGAATCCCCAAGCTCTTAAATTCTGACTCTTGAATTCTAGCTACTGAATTCTTCTTCAAAAACGCCACCACGTCCTTTGGACGTAACTGATAATTCCTGTAGCGATCGCTGCTAGCAATATTAGCCAAATAATTCCACCTGGAAGAAAAGTAAGAATGCCAAAGCCTCTCAGTACCCATACGGCTATCCCAACGCCAAGAAGGATACCGAAAACCTGGGTTAGTCTGCGATTTAAAGAAGATTGACTCACTTAATTTTCCTCTCTACTCAACAACTAGCACACTTTCTGTTGACAATATATATAAAGTTACGGTTAAAACAGAAAGAACACATCTAAATGGATTGACACTAGCCCCAAAAATTTTTTATAACTCTTGCTGCTTACCCACCGTATCAGCCTCCAGGACTGATTACAACTTGAATATTAGATAGTGTTTGTGTCATTTTAGCTATTAAATAATTATTTTTTCATAGTATAGTTTTGAGTTTGATAAAACTTGCTTAAGTATTGATTATGTAAATTGTGATAATAAATACTGTTTTTTAAGTAAATTATCGGGAAAATTACCAAAAAATCACAGTTTCAGGAAAATATATATATCAGACTGGAACTAAAATTTAGGGGGTTAGAATTGATCAAGTTTTGACAGCTTGCAATTTTAACCAAGTTTTGTGGGTAAGTTGAGGAGTAACTAAAATTAATATGTCTGCGTCTTATATCTCAGACTCAAATATTACAGGTTCAGATATGGCTTGGAATCAAGACAAGCAAAAGTTACTAGTGCAGGGTGAAATTTTGGTAGAAACGCGATCGCACAATATGTGGGGTGGCGCTGTCACAGCCTGGATGTATTTGCCACTAGTGCGAACTCAAGTATGGCAGCAACTAACTGATTATCCTCGTTGGGTACAATATTTTCCTGATATCACCAAAAGTGAGGTATCACATAAAGGCGAAGTCAAACGTCTGTATCAAGCAGCACAAAAAGCTTTTTTCTTTTTCACAGCGCAAGTCGAAATTTACCTCAACGTTGCAGAAGTGCTGGGGCAGCAAATTCAATTTCGCATGGAAAAAGGAACTTTTGAAGACTTTAATGCCAAATTAGAGTTAAAAGATTGCGGTAACGGTACAGTGCTTGCTTATACTGTCCAAGCCACACCGATTATTCCCATCCCCTCTGTTTTTATTCAACAAGCAATGAACCTTGAGTTGCCTGCGAATATGCGTAAAATGCGACAAGTGCTTTGTAAAGGTCAGTAAAAGCAATGTCACAGGCAAAAGCTATTTTGGAATTTTGGTTTGGCCAATCTGATGAACCGAGTTACGGAAAACCTCGACAATTTTGGTTTAGCAAACAACCAAATTTTGATGAGGAATTGCGAACCCGATTTCTTAAAGATTACCAACAGGCGGCAGCAGGATACTTAGACGAGTGGATTAATTCACCTGATACTTGTCTGGCACTTATTCTATTGCTCGATCAGTTTCCTCGAAATATGTTTCGCGGTACTTCCGAAGCCTTTGCTACCGATTGGGAAGCACTGTCAGCAGCGCAACACGCTGTAGCACAAGGCTGGGATCGCGAATTTTTGCCTGTGCAACGTTGGTTTATCTATTTACCCTTTGAACATAGCGAAAATCTGGTTCATCAACGTGAGTGTGTGAAGCTATTTCAACAACTTAGTCATGATCCTGATTGTGCTAATGCAATTGAGTACGCAATTTATCACTTAGAAATAATTGAGCGTTTTGGACGCTTTCCTCATCGCAATAGCATTTTGGGGCGTTCCTCAACTCCAGAAGAGAAGGAGTTTTTACGGCAACCAAATTCATTATTATAGAAAAATCTGCTACGGTTGGGAGGAAATCTATGAAGTTCTGAGCGTCAGAAGTTGACACTCAGAACTTTTTAGTGATTTTTATGGCAGCTAATGTTGCGATCGCACCCCGCCTTTCGCTACGATCTTTAAGCTTTATGCTATTGGCAAAGCCGCTGGGGATAGAGCTACACTCACATGAGCTATCCAGCCCTAACTCAAATTAACGATATTTTACAGGAAAAACGCAGAACAATGGTGAAACGTGTGCAGTTAGTTTTAACTCAGGATGTCAGCAAGCTAGGAAAATCTGGCGACTTAGTGGACGTAGCTCCCGGCTATGCTCGTAATTTTCTAATTCCTCAAAAGTTGGCAACTCATGCCACTGCTGGCATTCTCAAGCAAGTAGAACGCCGTCGCGAACAAGAGCGTCAACGGCAATTAGAACTCAAGCAACAAGCGCTTGAGCAAAAAGCAGCTTTAGAAAAACTTACTAACTTGACAATTGCCAAGCAGGTTGGTGAAAACGAAGCAATTTTCGGTACAGTCACTACCCAAGAAGTTGCAGATGCAATTCAAGCAGCCATCAGTCAAGAAGTGGATCGTCGCGGGATTACCCTTCCCGATATTAACCACCTTGGTACTTATCAAGCCGAAATTAAGCTGCATTCTGAAGTAACGGCACAAGTTGATATTCAAGTCGTCGCCAGCTAGAAGGCTATAGAGGGGCAGAGGAGCATACTTCTCTAC
Organism: Nostoc sp. UHCC 0302; assembly: GCF_038096175.1. NCBI lineage: Bacteria > Bacillati > Cyanobacteriota > Cyanophyceae > Nostocales > Nostocaceae > Nostoc > Nostoc sp. UHCC 0302. The sequence goes on along the minus strand of NZ_CP151099.1, from coordinate 1,802,289 downwards.
GAGAGGCTGCGCCCTAAGCGCAGCTATGCCGCAGGCTTTACGACTGCGCTCAGTAACCAGGGGGCAGAGGGGCGGAGGGAAAAAAACTTTAAGAGAAATTAGCATATTCCCCCTATCTCCTCCGCTCTCTATCCCTCCATCCTCTCACTAACTCGTGACTCCTAACTCCTAACTTTTGTAGAGACGCGTAGACGCTCTGCTTCGGCTTCTCGTAAGAGTATAATCGCGCTCTACTCCTGACTCCTATTTTTATATGGCTGAAGCACTAAGTTTTCAAGGCGATGGTATTGACCGCCTACCACCCCAAAATATTGAAGCGGAAGAAGCGATTTTGGGGGGAATTTTACTAGACCCAGAAGCGATTGGTCGAGTGAGCGATCGCCTTTTTCCCGAAGCTTTTTACATTAGCGCTCATAAAGATATCTATCAAGCAGCGTTACGCCTCCACGCTCAAGGTAAACCCACAGACTTGCTCTCAGTTACCAGTTGGTTAGCTGACAACGATCTACTTGCCCGGATTGGCGGCAGAAATAAATTAGCAACTCTCGTAGATCGCACAGTTTCAGCAGTTAATATCGATAGCTTAGCTTTATTGGTAACAGAAAAATACCTACGGCGGCAGTTAATTAAAGCTGGCAATGAAATTGTACATCTCGGTTACGAGCTTCAAACCGAATTACCAGTTGTCTTAGACCAAGCAGAACAGAAAGTTTTCGGCGTTACTCAAGAGCGTCCCCAATCAGGTTTAGTTCACATTTCTGACACTTTAATTAATAATTTTCAGGATATCGAAGAGCGAAATCAAGGCATCGCTTTACCTGGCATTCCTTGCGGATTTTATGATTTGGATGCGATGACAAGCGGCTTTCAGCGTTCTGATTTAATTATTGTCGCGGGCCGCCCATCAATGGGAAAAACCGCATTCTGCCTCAACCTTGGTCATAATGTCGCCGCTTCTTATAAATTACCAGTTGCTATTTTCAGCTTAGAGATGTCTAAAGAGCAGCTGACACAACGTCTGTTAGCTAGCGAGGCGGGAATTGAAAGTGGTTATCTGCGTAGTGGACGCCTCAGTCAAACACAATGGGAACCTCTTAGCCGTGCAATTGGTGTCCTCTCGGAAATGCCAATTTATATTGACGATACGCCGAATATTACAGTTACCCAAATGCGTAGTCAGGCGCGACGACTGCAAGCAGAACAGGGAACCGAATTAGGATTAATTGTCATAGATTACTTGCAATTAATGGAAGGAGGAGGTGACAACCGCGTACAAGAATTATCAAAAATTACACGTCAACTCAAAGGTTTAGCACGGGAATTATCTGTGCCAGTGATTGCCCTTTCTCAGCTGAGTCGAGGAGTGGAATCGCGAACTAATAAACGTCCAATGTTGTCAGATTTGAGGGAATCCGGTTGTTTAACTGGTGATAGTCTGGTGACATTAACAGATAGTGGTGTGCAAGTACCAATTAGGGAATTAGTAGGTAAATCTGGTTTTGCTGTTTGGGCGTTAAATCAAACCACAATGCTCTTAGAGAGAGCAATTGTTAGCAATGCTTTTTCTACAGGTATCAAGCCTGTATTTACCTTAACAACTCGATTGGGTCGAAAAATTTGTGCTACAGCTAATCACAAGTTTCTAACAATTGATGGTTGGTGTAGACTAGACGAATTAAGCCCTAGACAACATCTGTGTTTACCAAGACATCTACCTAGTCATGGGCAACAAACCATGACTTATGCTGAGGTTGCATTATTAGGTCATTTAATTGGCGACGGTTGTACATTGCCACGTCATGCCATACAGTACACTACCAGGGAGATAGATTTAGCTGAGAATGTTGCTTTCTTGGCAAAAGAAGTTTTTGGAGATGCAATTGTTCCAAGAATTTCACCTGAACGTGGCTGGTATCAAGTTTACTTATCCGCAGCACAACGCCTCACTCATAGTGTGAGAAATCCAATAGCCAAATGGCTAGACTACCTTGGTGTTTTTGGTTTAAGATCTTATCAAAAATTTGTACCTCAAGACTTGTTCTCGCAACCACAAGAATTAATAGGCTGCTTTTTAAGACATCTTTGGAGTACAGATGGATCTATCAAGTTGGTTGCAGGCAAAAGGCTAAGACCTATTGCATATTATGCAAGCAGTAGCTACAGATTGGCTTTTGATGTACAAACACTTTTGTTAAGGCTTGGCATTAATGCAACACTCAAAATAGTTCCTCAATTTGGCAAAGGTAAAAATCAGTATCATATAAAAATCACTGGTAAGCCTGACCTTGAGTTATTTATTCAAAAGGTTGGAGCAGTAGGAAAATATAAGCTAGCTTCGCTTCAACAGATTTTTGAACACCTTGAAAACTGTATTCACAACACTAATAGAGATATAATCCCTAAAAATGTTTGGAAAACACAAGTTGTTCCTGCAATGAAAGCTGTTGGCATGACAACGAGAGCATTACATTCCAATATTGGAACCTCTTATTGCGGCTCGACGCTTTACAAAGTAAATTTGAGTAGAGAAAGAGCTTTAAAAGTTGCTAAGGTTGTTCAATCAAGTGAATTACTTGCTCTTGCCAACAGTGATGTTTATTGGGACGAAATAGCTTCAATTGAATATAGCGGCGAGGAAGAAGTGTTTGATCTGACGGTTCCTGGCTTGCATAATTTTGTTGCTAATAACATTGTTGTTCACAATTCTATTGAACAAGATGCGGACTTAGTAGTAATGCTCTATCGCGATGATTATTATAATCCTGACAGCCCCGATCGCGGCATTGCAGAAGTGATAGTAGCAAAACACCGTAACGGGCCGACAGGCACTGTGAAACTTCTATTTGATCCACAGTTTACAAAGTTTAAAAACTTAGCTAGACCAAGCCATTATTGAAATGGGGCATTGAGAGTGCTGAGTTAGGAGTTAAGAGTAGAGACGCGATTAGACTCTTACGAGAAGCCGCTCTTCGAGCGTCTGCGCGTCTGTACAAAAGTTAGGAGTTATTCTACTTGTCTCCCCTGCTCCTCGGTTACTGAGCGGCTTGCCTTGAGCGTATCGCTAAAGCGAAAGCTCCGCTAACGCCTTGGTCTCGCAGAGAAGCCGAAAGCAGTCGTAAAGCCTGCGGCATAGCTACGCTTAGAGCGCAGCCTCTCATAGAGCAGTATGCTCCCATGCCCAATGCCCCATTCCCTATTTTCTATTTAACTCCTACCAATTCCACATCAAAAATTAGGGTGGCGTTGGGTGGAATCACGCCACCAGCACCACGAGCGCCGTAACCTAATTCAGGAGGAATAATTAACTTACGACTACCGCCTACTTTCATCGTGCTAAGTCCTTCATCCCAACCTTTGATTACTTGTCCAGCACCGATTTTAAATTTGAAGGTTTGGTTGCGATCGCGTGAACTATCAAATTTCTTACCATTTTCTAGAGTGCCGGTGTAATGAACCTCAACTGTTTGTCCAGGCTCAGGAGTCGCTCCAGTCCCTTCTTTTTCATCGACATACTTCAGTCCAGAGGGGGTAGTTATGGTATTGGCATCAGACATAGGTTTGTTCGCTATTAGGATATTGTTTTCAGTTATAGCTGTGGGCGCTGGCGTCGTTTGGGTTATTTGGGTAGCAATAGCAGTATCCTGTTTACTGCCTACTTGCACCAACACCAAAAGCACAACACTTACCAGCATAAACGCCACGCTGAGGAAAATTGCTTTCAAAATTCAGTTCTCCCTATTTAGGTAGCCTGGTAAAAGGATTATCAACAGGACACATTTAGTTTAAATCAGAAAAGATATCCTAACGCCAAAGCTTATTTTCTAAATCACGCAGTTGACGCTCTAAACGGTCAATTCTACCCCGCAGTTCATCCACTTCCGACTGGCGAGGTACTCCTAAATCCTGCAACATATTTCGCATTTGCCGTTGCATTTGGGCATCCCAGTTTCCCTGTTCTGACTTTAACTGCTGTGCAAGATCATCGATTACCGCCTTGGCTTGTTCAGGATTTAGCTTACCGTCTTTTACCAAATCATCGCTGACTTGCCGCAATTTATCAGCTACTAACGACGTTGTGCCAATCCCCACCATCATTAGCTGTTGCAACCAGTTGTTGCTGTCCATACTCCCTTCCTCTTACTTATTTCAAACCAGCCGACCCTTGCTCGTGAGTGTACCCAATCAAGCTATGCTGGAAGCCTAGTTATTCTAGCCTACAGCTCTATTTTGGCAAATTGGCAAACACAGAGAGCAAAGAGCGTTGTAGTAAAACTCCTTAAGTTTATGGTTAACCCCATTACGGGAAATTTTATTGTCAAGGATGAGGACATTTGGATAGGGTGCTGGTTCAGCCTCCTGGATTTTTAGCCAATTATGAGTCAGCAGAGTAGCAGGTACGGAAATTACTCCATAGTTGATAATAAAGGCGATGTCTAAATCAAAGAGAAACTGATTTTTATACGTCTATTACTTGGTATTTTATTTCTTGATTTTTACAGTAATCAGGAAACTTAAAAGTAAATTGAGTCTCTTTTATTTTCTGGAAAGAGCAATCAAACAGCCATATAAAAACAGTTTTTTGACTTTATTTTTACAAATCTTCAATTTTTATAACTTTTCTTATAACAGGTGTGACAAAATAGCTGATCCAGTCCAGTAGGGATTGAATCTTCTTCCAAGTCCAGAGCGCCTTTTTTGCATAGGCGATCGCTTTTAGTATATGTGCTAAAAGTGCCGTATTGTAAACTATATTTCTGTGTTTAAATATCATTCATTTTAAAAGACATAACTAAAGTAGTTATGCCTGTGTTTTTAATTTGGTTATTAGCGCAAATTCTCACTGAGCGAGGCTCAAAGCAGGCATCTTATAAAGAAATACTTCCACGTAAGTTTATAGCTGTTGTAGTATAAAACCAGTTCTAAGCTTTAGTTGTTAGCTTAATTAAATTAGTTTTTAACTAAAAATTATTCTTTTTGCAATAATTTTATTCATTTTTGACTTGAATGACATACTAAAATATATGTAGACAAAATTCTGTAAATTATGTCTCAAAAACCAATTTTATAGGCTTGATTTATCCCAAATAAATTGTCAAGATCAAAACTGAACTTAGACCAAATATCTTCCTTCTAATTGTACTTTTGCTAAAAACACCCTTTATAACAAAGAGAAAACTAATGGCTAACATCCAAATTTATGAAATACATATTTTTTTGGGAAATAGTTTAAATTCCAAAAATGCAGTCAACTAGCAAAATAAAAGGTATTCAAAGCAATGAGTAAAGTAAATATTAATAACTCTACACAACTGAGTCTAGAACAGCATTTCAAACTAAAAGTTTTAGAAATACATATTCAAGGTTTAAACCAACAGCAAGCACAAAAGCTATTAGTCAAATTTGCTCAAATAGCTATGCTCAAAGATAATATTATTAGTAATTATAAAGGCATTAAATCAATAGATTCGTATTAATTTTTAGACTGTGTGAAATTAGCTCTGATACTGCTATGGTAATCCCAGTTGATTGGTAAAAATTTGAAGTTTAAAAACCCCGGTTTTTTTGAAAAACTGGGGTTATTGTTTCTTACGAATTTTTTGGATTGCTATTTTGTCCAATTTCAGGGCATTAGTCAAAGCTATCTTCTTAAACTGCGAGGGTCAAGAGCATCTCTTAGCCCATCACCAAGTAAGTTGAATGCTAGCACTGTAAGGATAATTAACACCGCTGGCGGCCAGATTAACCAAGGTTGTAGCACCAAGATAGAAGCATTGCTTGCTAAAGAAAGCATATTACCCCAAGAAGGGTCTGGTTGTTGAATCCCCAAGCCAATGAGACTCAGTATCGCTTCTGCGCCAATAAAGCTAGGAACTGCAAGAGTAGCAGAAATGACTATATAAGTAGCAGTTTGCGGTAAAACGTGGCGGAGGATGATATACAGCGGGTTACCACCCATTGCGCGTGCTGCTTGTACAAATTCTCGCTCTTTAATTGATAGTACCTGTCCACGAATTACTCGTGATAAGCCAGCCCAACCAATAATCGAAGTAATTATCACAATCAACAAAAAGCGCTGGGTACTGCTTAAACCTGCTGGTAAGACGGCTCCCAAAGTAACCAAAAGATAAATACTAGGGAAAGTCATCAGCACTTCTGCTAAGCGCATGATGATGGTATCAGTCACACCTCCGAAGTAACCGGAAATTCCACCTATTAGCAAACCAAGAGGAAAGGAAATAGCAACGCCGAAAATACCGATAAACATACTGATGCGACCACCGTGTACTAAGCGGCTGAATTGGTCGCGTCCTTGGTCATCTGTACCTAAAAGGTTGAATTTTGCTGTACCTGTTGTACCAAATAAATGCCAATTTAAAGGAATACCAGGAATTACTGTGACTTCATCCCAACTTGGGGGTAGTGGGAAACTAACCTGGAACAATCGGTATTCTGGCCCAGAAACAAATAAGCGCAAAGGTGAGGGTTTTGTAAAGTCTACAATCAGTTTGCGATCGCCTGTTTCTAAGTTTGTATTTCCCTGAGTCGTTGGATAAACATGAGGCCCGATAAACTGCCCTGACTGAGAACCCCAGTATATCTTAGTTGGTGGCAGTAACGAACCATTAGGTTGTGAGACATAAGGGTCGTAAGGGGCCACGAAATCAGCCGCAATTACAGCTAAATAGAAAATTAACAGTAAAATTGCCCCAAATCGTGCCAAAGGATTTTTCTTTAGTCGTCGCCACCAATCCATAATTTTGAGTCAAGGGTTAAGGGTTAAGAGTCAACAGTCAAGGGTCAAGAGTCAAGGGTCAAAAACTCTAGACTTTTATATGAACTTACGCACAGTGACGAAATCAAGTCATTGCGTTAAGCGTAGCCATGCCCGAAGGGCTTTACGCAGTGATAGCGAAGTGTTCGCCTTGGTGTTGCAGACAAGCAATCTCAAACCTTTATTTTACGTCGAGAGTGCGTAACTCCTGTTTTAGCTACTGACTCTTGACTAATATCTAACCATGTCGCTGCTCAATTAAATACCTTTGTTCTTCCTGTTGTTTTTCATGTTCTACAACAAACACATTTGAGTAAAGATTAGCAAGAATTTGTTTTCCCTGCTGTGTCAGGGAAAGGTAGTGTAGCCCCTCTTGGATATACGGATAGACTCCATTCCAATAAAACTTAGCGTAGTTATTCCGTAAATCGGCAGGCGTTTTGTAACCCAAAACTTTGTTCATCCCCGTTTCTTCAAACTCGTAGAACAAAGAAGTAATTTTTTTTAAGTAACGTGGGTCGCTTAATTGACCAATTAAATCAGCAGCACGTACTAACCCAGCAAAGCACTTTGAATCTTGATGATCTTCGGCTGTAGGCACAGGAAAACGAGTTAATTCAATATTGCTCTTAATCGCTTCAGCATCTATTAACTTATGACCACCAAAACGCTCATCGATAAACAGCTTTGCTCGGTCAACATGATAGGGTGTAAGACTCGCATCAGAAGCGCCAGGAGCGACAGAAATCATTCTGCCATTTTTACCTGTGGCATAGAAACCTGCTGCCTCTCGGTCTTGGCGGCACACTCCCTTAACATAGCCAATATCATGGCAAACTAAGGAGATAATAAAATGTAACCAATCTTCACTGGAAACACCGCCTTCTCTAATGTGTTTACCACGTAAAATCTCTTGACCCACCAAGGTGACAAGGACTGTGTGTTCAACATTGTGATAAAGGGCATCACTATTGGCAATGTTTTCCAAAGCCATGCTACCTGCCCAAGCGATAATATCCTGATAATCATTTTTTAAGCAGCCGTAGGTGCGATGATAGCCTTCTCGAATTTGATTTACAAAGGCATCAATTAGAATCTCAGTGGCATTGAACATATCTGGTTACTCAGGTGGATATAAATTATGTATTGATTTCAAATGGCATAACTTAGAGTTGCCTTGATGGGAATTTAGAATAATCCAGGCTGCTCCTTTGTAACTCAGGTATAGGCGTAGGCGCTAGATTTCCGTATGCCTGGATTGTCATTATATGCTGTGAATTTCTCACAGGGATGGGGTTTCAAAAGAATTACCTGACGCGTAAACCAAATAATAATTTTGTATATTAAAATGCTCGTACTCTGTGAATTGATTGGATACAACATTTAGATTAACCATTTTTTCATCTATGACCTTTGGTTGGCAGTGATCCAAATAGATATACTGTGTGACCTAGATAAGATAAATGTGGTTATAAAATAGCTGTATAATTGATAACTTAAGTATACTGTTTTAAAGCTTTCAACTTGGTAATTACTCGTATGAAAAGCATATAATCGGTTTATAATATACTAATTAAGCTAAGCCACAGATAAGTACCCAAGAAAAGGGCCAAGTCGAAAAATAAGCACAAATTTCAGTTTTATTAAGAAAAACAAAATTTTGGGACGGCGATCGCTTCTTAGCCTTCTTAGTGAGATAGGCGTAGTCATTATCCAACTAGTCAATAAGACGATGAATTGATTCCTGTCTCGCTACGAGTAGTGCAAGTAGTGTAATACATACATTACACTCTAGTTTTGATAAAAAACCGCCAGACTCAGATATTTAGTAAAGATATATAAATTCATTGACAACACTTAGTTAAAAATTTACTTTTTAAATTCTAATTTGGCAAAAACAAGTAGTATAATACTATGTGTTGTTATTAGAAATTAAAGTTCTGTTTGCGGGTGTAATTCAGTGGTAGAATGTCACCTTCCCAAGGTGAACGTCGTGGGTTCGAGTCCCATCACCCGCTTTTGTATATTTGTACATTCGCACATTATATGTCAATCATTAATGTTGACGTTTAATTTGTCATTTAACAAATATACTATCCCTTCATTCTATCTATATTGAAGAATATCTTAGTACCACAAAACTTTGATGAACACTGGAATGATCCAGGTCGTCGCGATCGCCTTTTAAAATCCATCCGTTGGCTAGAAACCGAACCATCCATCATATTAGGAGTGAGCACTCATATCATGGCTGTTGGTCAAAAATAGGCAGCTTAACGATTCCTATGGAGTAAATACACACTTGAATTTAGTCAGCGGTAACGATCGCGATCGCAAAACCATCATACCCTTTGCTGCCCACAGTTTGGATTGCGGTAGCACTAACACGTGGTTCAATCGCGAGTAGCTCGTTGAAGCGACGCACTCCTTGGACACTGAGATCACTGCTAGCGGCATCGATTACCGCTCCGTTACGCACGACATTATCCGCGATGATTAACGTGCCACGCCGGGAAAGCTTGAGCGCCCACGCGAAGTAATCTGGATTGCTTGGCTTATCGGCGTCAATGAAAATTAGGTCAAATGGGCCACAACCTTCGGCGGCGAGTTGCGGCAAAGTATCCAGCGCCCGACCGAGGCGCAAGTCAACAACTTTGGCAAGACCAGCACGCGCAATATTGGCGCGGGCAATTTCGGCGTGCTTTGGGTCTGCCTCCAGTGTGATTAAGCGACCGTCGGTGGGTAGCGCCCGTGCCAGCCAGATTGTGCTGTAGCCGCCTAGCGTACCAATCTCTAATATGCTGTTTGCCCTATGAATCTGCGCTAACAGCAGTAGTAGCTTGCCCTGATTTGGCGAAACGTTGTGCGGTGGTAGACCCTCCGTCGCACTGGCTTCGAGCGCCGCATCCAGAGCGGGGTCGGGCGGCACAAACAAATCGGTGATGTAGCTATCGACCGCAGTCCATTGCTCTTGAGCCATAAATCCTCTTTTTTATTTTGAGGTGTTTCGTTAGTTAATTCAACGTGAGTTCGATGAACCTCTCCCTTCCAACCTGCCTCTCCGAAGCGGAGCTACGGTGACACACAAGAGACCTAACCCCCAGCCCCTTCCCTGGTAGGGAAGGGGAGCCAATCCTCAAAGCCCCTCTCCGCATCGGAGAGGGGTGTGGGGAGAGGTCTGCCGACTTGTCTGTACACGGTAGCTCCTCGTAGGAGAGGGGCTAGGGGAGAGGTCAACATAGCACTTGTCGAACTCACGTTAATTCAGTAGTAATTACTTATGCAAAATAAATTACATAATTGTCACTCCTCCAAGAAAAAGAACTGCGAGAAGGAGTACCTCACTAAAAATAGCTCCTGTTACCAGATCATGGACGGTAGCTATTCCTAGTGAAATGATCAGAGCGATTATCTTAAGAAGACAAATACTGTCCAAGTTCTGGTTGTTGACGACGCAAAATAGTCATAGCTTGCTGCTGGATTTGACGAACTCGCTCTCTGCTGACATTTAACCGTAGCCCAATTTGGGCTAAACTTAGCTCTTGATCATCCTCAAGTCCAAAGCGCCAAATTAAGACATCGCGCTGCATCGGTTTGAGTGATGCCAACAAATTATTCATATCTTGGCGTAGAAGTTCGATGGTTATCTGTTCGCTTGGGGAAATACCTTCATCTGCCAAAAGTTCACCGAGTTCCGTATCTTGATTTTCTCCCACCCGAACATCTAAAGAAAAAGGCTGACGAGATGCACTGTAATATTCACGGATTTGTTCTGGTGATAAATCCATCACAGCGGCAATTTCTGCGATCGTAGCTGGACGTCCCAATGTCACAGACAGTTCCCGCTGAACTTTCTTAATTTTGTTAAGTATTTCAGTCAAATGAACGGGTAAGCGAACTGTTCTTGATTTTTCTGCGATCGCTCTTGTCATGGCTTGACTAATCCACCAATATGCGTAGGTAGATAATTTATAACCACGATTCGGATCAAACTTCTCTATCCCCCTTTGTAAACCAATTGCTCCTTCTTGAATCAAATCTAAAAATTCGAGATTACGACGTTGATATTTTTTGGCAATCGAAACTACCAGCCGCAGGTTGGCTGTTACCATTTTTTGTTTAGCTCTGTGACCCTGCTGAAGTATAGATTGGACTTGTGTTTCGGTTTTTTCAACAAAAGTCGCTAATTCGCTCAAAGTTGGTTCACGCTCTAGCTGTTGGCTGAGTTCATTTTTAGATTGCTCAATGGCAATCATTTGTTGTACCTGTCTACCATAAGCAATTTCTTCATCTGGTTTTAATAAAGGATATTGACCAATTTCTTGCAAATAAATGCGAACCATGTCTGAACTGAGGCTGGACATACAACTTAAAACTTAATTCTCTTTTGACAATCAGGGGGACTTAAAAGTATAAATCAAATAGCTCAATCAAGTTTGGTAATTTCGATAGTTAAGAAATGCTCAAACCATTGCAGGTTAAGGCATTGTGAGGATTAAGTCAATAATGCTTTTTTGATGGGCGAATGGCAAAGGCGATCGCTTTTCTTTTCAGTGCCATAGGCGATCGCTAATTATATCGCTCAACGCACTCAATCTTTGAGGATCACTGTCGTTCTCGGTTTGGCTATACTCACCCTCATGTCCTGGATAGTTCATTGGCAGTAGGGAAATTACCCCTGTTTAACAGGAAACGCGAGAATGCTGGATGTATACAATACACCTAAGAGTTTGTGATCAAGATTAATCAATATAAAAATGCTTGAGAAAGAACTTAATTTAATAGATGGTTTTCAGGAGGAAATATCTCCGGGTGGTAATAAAGCGGATAGTTTTGATAGTAAAGAGGCATGGTATCCCGTCCATTACCTTGAGGACTTAGACAAATCAAAACCAACCCCTTTTACACTGTTGGGAAGAGATATTGTAATTTGGTGGGATAGACTTGCCGAATCTTGGAGGAGCTTTGAAGACCAGTGTCCTCATCGTTTAGCGCCGTTATCGGAAGGCAGGCTTACTAATGATGGGTTGTTGGAGTGTCCATATCACGGTTGGACTTTTTCTGGAGATGGAGATTGCCAAAGGATTCCCCAGCAACAAAAAGGTGGAACAGCAGAGATTTCTAAACGAGCTTGCGTAGTATCATTACCTACTATTGAAAAGCAAGGACTCCTGTTTGTATACGCTGGTATGTCCGAAAATGCTGCCAAAACCAAAGTTCCGGTTATTCAGCCATTAGAAGAATCTCCCGAAGGATGGGTTCTAATTAATACATTTAGGGATGTGCCTTATGATGCGCTAACGCTTTTAGAAAATATACTAGACCCTAGCCACGTATCCTTCACACATCACCAAACGGTAGGAAATAGGGCAAATGCAGCACCTTTAGAACTTGAAGTAACAGAATCTGGAAAACATGGATTCAAAGGTATTTGGAAACAAGGTTTACAACCAGGGCAATCAGGAGAATTATCTACAACCTTCGTCGCTCCTTCTTTAATGTGGCATGACATCAACTCCCAACGTGGCAGAATTTTAACTGTTGTCTACGCTACACCTATCCGTAAAGGAGAATGTCGTCTGTTCGCCCGTTTTCCCTTCAAGTTTCCTTCTGTTCTTCCGAGTTTATTTATTAAGCTAAGACCGCGTTGGTATTATCACATAGGACAAAATGGTGTTTTAGAAGATGATCAAATTTTCCTGCACTATCAGGAAAGGTATCTTGAAGCCAAAGGAGGTAGCCCTAACTTTACTAAAGCGTTTTACCTCCCTACCAAAGCAGATAGTTTTGTTTTTGAGTTGCGTCAGTGGGTAAACCAATATAACGCCGAACCATTTCCCAAAGAAACTTTTTCTCCCCCACTGCCAAAAGATAAACTGCTAGAAAGATACCATTCGCATACAGAGAAGTGTGCCAGTTGTAGCTCGGCGCTAGCTAAAATTGAGCAACTGAAATTCTGGAGTGGAGTTGCAGCAGTACTTGCTTTAGCAAGTGTTCCAATGCTGACGTTATTTAACACAACATCAGTTTTAGCAGTTGTCATTGAAACTGTAGCTCCCTTAATCTTTGGAGTAGTATGGATAGGACTGAATAAACTCCAAAAGCAGTTTTATGATGGACGAGCCGTACCTCCAAGGAACCTACCTGAGAAAAACTGAAACCTAACATAGAGAATCAGCTAGTCCCACATTCTGACTGGCGATAATTAAGATGAGTCGGGATATATCTGCTTTCGCTTCATCTACAACCCTTGCTTTGCGTATAGTTTTGCTTTTGGTTGATGGTGAGCAAGGGCAAATCAAACCATCCACCCAGCACAAGTTTTTGCACTAACACACGCAGTATCAATTTTAAGGGGGTTAGGCAATGTGAGTGCGGAAGTCCTGGTTTTTACGTGGTATACGAAACAGAACTTTCAAAACTTGCCAGCACTATAATGTAACTGGCAGAAACCAGTTACAATTGAAATTCTGCAAAATTTCCAGACATGAGTTTTGAAAACATTCTGGAAAGTTATTTTAGTACGCTTAGGGGACTGAAACTATGATTAAGCTTGGCTCACTAGTAAAGTCCTCGAACAATTCTTTGGGGATTGGAAAGGTTATTGACATCACTCATGGTGATATCCTTGTTGAGTATTTCTGCTCATTAGGGCAACGTTTGCAAAAATCTTTGCCTTTAAATTCACTGTCTCAAGTTAAACTACAGTGTCAGACTCGATGCTATATCAAGTTAAAAAACCAGGATAAATGTATAACTGGCAGAATTTTTGCTTGGGACGAAGACACTCAAAAGTATCAGGTTGATTTGCCAGATAAAAAAACTGTAATTATTAGTGAACAAGAAATTTACGTCCGTTGCAATCTAGCTATAAAAGACCCTATTGAAACTTTAGCAATCAAAGGTCACGAAACGCCTTACTTGCACGACAGAAGATTGGCTTTGCTTAAATGTTTAGTTAAGCAGCGTGCTGTTAGTCGTGGAATGACGGGATTGATTTCGGCTAATATTAATCTTTATCCTCATCAAGTTGAAGTTGTCCGCCGCGTACTAGAAGATGTCACTCAACGTTACTTACTCGCAGATGAGGGGGGACTAGGAAAAACTATTGAAGCAGGTGTAATTCTACGTCAATATCTCCTAGATGAACCAAAAAAAGGTGCAGTGGTACTTGTCCCAGGACATTTACTTCAACAATGGCGCAATGAATTAGAAAAGAAATTTTACATCTCTCATTTTCCAAAACGAGTAGTAGTGCTGGCATTTGATGATATACACAAAATCAACCCGAAAGCGAATATTGGCTTGCTGATTCTAGATGAAGCTCAGCAAGTTGCAGTAATGGCTAATTCTGACGAAACAGCAGTGCGCCAGCGTTTTGAAACTTACAAACATCTGGCTCATAGAAGCGAACGTTTACTTTTATTATCTGCCAGCCCTGTTCTTAGGCATGAACAAGATTTTCTGGTAATGCTACACTTACTTGAACCAACAACTTATAAACTTGATGATTTAGTAAGTTTTCATGCTCAAGACCAAAGTCGTCAACTCCTTGGCCGAGTTATCCTCTCACTAAGAAAAGATACAAATCCTTCCAAAATTAAAACCAACTTAGAGCAACTCCAAAATTTATTACCTGAAGATAAGTATTTACTAAATCTGACAGAAAATTGGAAAAATTGTTTACCAACAAACTCCGCTGAACAAGATACAATTATCCAGTCCATTTGTACACACGTTAGTAATACCTATAGGCTACACCGCCGAGTACTTTCTAACCGTCGTGCTTCCGTAACAGATGTCATATTTAATCGCAAGATTACACCTAAAGAAGAATACGATTTAGATGAGCGCTCCCCAGACATCCACGAACTGATTGAGAAATGGCGTAGTGTCGCTCCTAATCAAGAGGATTATAGACGTATTTTTCTGCTGTTGTTCTTGGCTGCTGGTACGTGGTTAGGCATTTTAGAACAGGTAATTGCAGCACGTTTAAATGGGATTTCTCATCCTGCACTCATCAAAGAGTTTGGCAATGATGATATCAATATCTTGATTCAAACTCCAAAGTTTACTGGAGAAAAAGAGATTTTGATATCCTTGCAACAAATTATTAGTCAACCATCGGAAGATGGAGACCGCATCGAATTACTAAAAATTATCCTCCTCTATCGCTTATCAGAAATTCTGGGGTTGCAATCATTTCGTAGCAATATTAACCAACTAAGCGAGAGAATAAAACAAAGAATTCAAAGACCTATTCCTGGTGATTCTTTGCCAAAAACTGTGATATTCACTGGTTTTAAACAAAGTTGTTTAGAAATTGCTCGTTGCTTATCCATGACTTTTGATAAGGCAAGTGTTGCTGTTCATCAATCAGAACAAACCGTTGCACAAATTGAGAAAAATTTAAACCAGTTTCAAACTAATCCTAATTGTTTTATTTTAGTTTGTGACTCTTCTGCTGAGAACGGTCATAACTTCCAATTCATCGATTGGATGATTAATTTTGACATTCCTTGGAAACCCAATCAACTAGACCAAAGAATTGGCAGAGTTGACCGGATTGGTCATTCTACAGATTTTAACTTTACTGTCTTAGTTGGCGCTGATTTAGAAGATAGTCTTCATGCTGCTTGGTATAACTTCCTCAAAGACGGACTGTCTATCTTTAATCAATCAATTGCCAGTTTCCAGTTTTATATTAGTACGAAGTTACCAGAATTAGAAACGATTCTATTTGATTCAGGAGCTAGTGGACTATTAAAAGCTACAGAAACAATTCAACAAGAAATTTCTGAAGAGGAGATAAAAATCAGTGAAGAAAATGCTTTAGATGAAATTAACGCTCAAGAGCATGGTAGTAGATATTTTCAAGAGTTAGATAATTATGATAGTAAACATCTTGAAATCAAACAAGCTGTGGAAGGTTGGATTGAGCAGGCACTACACTTCAAATCAATTTATAGCCCAGAATTATCAGATGTGAAATCTTATCAAGCAACAAAGCAAACCTTAGTTGCTGCGGATGAATTTAAAACTCACTTTGCTAATAGCAATATAGACCAATTTGGTACTTATAATCGCAGAGTAGCCAACCAGAATCCTGGCATCAAGCTTTTTAGAATTGGAGAAGGATTGGTAGATGGACTCTTGAACTATGTAGAATGGGATGACCGAGGTCAAGCTTTTGCTCTTTGGCGTCAAGATACATCTTGGGATACTAGTAAAGGAAAGGAGTGGTTTGGTTTTGGATGTAACTATTTAGTTGAGGGCAATCTCAAAGTTGTCAAACAAATTTTAGCAGATTATCAACTAGATAATTTTCAATCCAGTATCTGGAAGCGGCGTGTCAATGCTTTATTTCCTCCAATAGTTGAAACTATCTTTATTGATACTCGCTCTGAAGTACTATGTGGTGTTCAAGATGAATTGCTCTTAAATATTTTACAACGTCCATATAGTAAAGATAAAAATAGTAAGGGAACACAAGATTATAATCTGGCAAAGGAACGTATAGAGATTATTGACAATTTTATTGCTGTTAATAATTGGCAAAACATTTGCTATCAAGTGCGTGATACGTCTAAGAAGTTACTTACCGAACGTCCCGATTTTGTTAAATTATCCGAACATTATGCTCAAGTTGCTGAGCAAAAATTAGCGCACAGAGTAGAACAATTACGTTTACGCTTGAATCGGCAACCTTTGAATAAGACTCTAGCTGAAGAACTGGAGATAGAAACTGCTTTAAGTGCAGCCATTCTCCAGGGAATTCGTGAACCGGAGATTCAACTTGATTCTGTCGGTTTCATAGTTGTATCTGGGCGACCTTTTCCTGGGTATTCTTAATGCTTTTTCATTAGCTTTGTAAGTAAGTCGGCGCTACTACTTTCTCTAAGATACAAGGGTGCTTTGTCACCAAGCGCCGCACCTAGAATTGTTAACTATTCAAATGCATTACTCATGCGATCGCGTAGCGTCTCCCTTTTGGGAGAATCGCCTGCTGTATGCTAACGTTGCTTGACTTGTCGAGGTTGCAACGCCTTCCTCAAGTTTCGTCTGGAAGAACTGTTACTGGGTCTTGCTCTTCACTGTTGTTTAGATTGACTTCAAAAGTTTTTCCTTCCACTGTCACTTGATCACCTGGTACTAATCGCCGTCCTCGTCGGGTTTCCACTTCACCATTTAGTTTTACATTACCACCTTGAATCATTAGCTTGGCTTGCCCTCCAGTTGGCACTATACCCATCAACTTTAAAAATTGATTTAACTTTATTGTGTTATCTCTGGGTTTCATAGTAAATAAAAGCACAGTTCCTTAATTGTCAGCTAGCGTTAATTAAGTAGACCTAATTAAACTGAAAATATTTTGTGGTTCGTAGTTTGTGTTTTAGCACTAATTACAAAATTTAATTTCTTCATGTCTACCTAATTATCAAGTTAAAGCAGATACTGCAAAATACAATTACTGCTATTTCCAAAAGATTTTATCTAAAGGAGATAGAAGCTTATTTGTTTTTAGTAAATCTAATAATTTATCTTAACACTATCGCATCATCCAAATAAACCTAATAGTAGTACTTCCTGAGACTTACCAGAGTTTGCACTCTCGTCTTACTGTTACGCTAGTTGAGTTTTTTCAGTCAATTATGAGAGCAATATGGAGTCGACGAGGGGCATTTGTAGCTACTACTAAAGGTAGATTAATCAGTTTGTGTGGGATGAATACGATTGATGGGCAACCAGAGTTAACAAAAGCACCTGCAAGCTCTGAGAAAAAATTATTTTCTCAGGCAGATGAAACAAACTTAACTACGGGTTACAACTCAGGGGAAACATCATCTACTACCTGAAGTTAGCATTCTGTGTTTTGGAGAAAAACTTGTCATGAAAGGATTAGCAGGGAAAAATGCGCTGATTACAGGAGCGAGTTCCGGTATTGGGCAGGCGATCGCCATTCGTCTTGCACAAGAAGGCTGCAACATTGCAATCAATTACCGTAAGAGTGAAGAAGAAGCACAAGACACAGAAGAAATAGCAATGCAAAAAGCTTGCGGACAAGTAGAAGAATGCAGCCTGCGCTCTCTTTTGGTTCAAGGAGATGTTTCTCAAGAACAAGACATTATCAAAATGGTGAATACAGTTGTCGAGAAATTTGGCAGTCTTGACATTTTAGTCAATAATGCCGGAATTCAAATCGAAAAAGCATCTCATGAAATCACAGCAGACGAATTTGACAAAGTTATTTCAGTCAACTTGCGGGGTGCTTATCTTTGTGCGCGAGAAGTAATCCGGCATTTTCTTTCTCGTAATCAGGGCGGCGCGATCATTAATATTTCCAGTGTGCATGAAATTATTCCTCGTCCGTTATACGTCAGCTATTCCATTAGTAAGGGAGGTATGGAAAATTTGACGAAGACTTTAGCACTGGAGTACGCAAACCGGGGAATTCGTGTGAATGCGATCGCCCCCGGAGCAACTATTACTCCGATCAATCAAGCTTGGGTAGATGACCCTGAAAAGAAAGCAGTAGTAGAGAGTCACATTCCAATGGGGCGAGCAGGTAATTCCGATGAAATGGCGGCTGCGGTCGCTTTCTTAGTATCCGAGGAAGCAGCTTACATCACTGGACAAACACTGTTTATCGATGGTGGACTAACCCTCTATGCCGATTTCCGAGAGCCTTGGTCAGCCTAAGTTTGTTACCCTATTTGGGCGAAACGGTCTAATTGTCATGGTGCTACGTCGATTGTTTTCAGAACTATTAAATTCGCTCTGCCTGTGGACAACCGTACTACTGGCAATGCACTTGTGCAAGCAGGGTAAAAGCTTGACAATCTTGGTCTCTTGCCAAGCGTCTAGCCAAGACGAAAAATTTTCTTAACTAAATGAACAGTAGAAATTCTTATAATGAGCATTTGGCAAAAGAAAATGCCTTATTTGTGAAATATTTCCATGAATATCCGTAACATTTCTACTAGTCCCTTCCCCGATCAGAAGCCCGGTACTTCTGGACTGCGAAAAGCAGTTACTGTTTTTCAGCAACCCCATTACCTAGAAAACTTTATTCAGTCTATCTTCGATACTATCGGAGATTTCCAAGGACAAACCTTAATCTTGGGTGGTGATGGACGCTATTACAATCGGCAAGCGATTCAAATCATCCTCAAAATGGCTGCTGCTAATGGGGTTGGACGTGTGAAAGTTGGTATTGGGGGTATAATGTCCACCCCAGCAACTTCCTGTGTAATTCGTAAGTATAATGCTTTCGGTGGCATCATTCTATCAGCCAGCCATAATCCCGGTGGCCCAGAAGGAGATTTCGGTGTAAAGTACAATACCAGTAATGGGGGGCCAGCACCAGAAAAGGTGACCGCAGCAATTTTTGAGCGTAGCAAGTTAATAGACCATTACAAAATTTTAGAAGCACCAGATGTAAATTTAGACACACTCAGTGAGTCTAAATTAGGAGATATGGTAGTTGAAGTCATTGACTCGGTGCAGGACTACGAAAAACTCATGGAGTCGTTATTCGACTTTGAGCGGATTAGAGAACTGCTCAGCAGTGGAAATTTTCGGATGTGCATGGACTCGTTGCACGCTGTAACTGGGCCTTATGCTCATAACCTATTTGAGCAAAGACTTGGTGCGCCAAGAGGGACGGTAATCAACGGGACTCCCTTAGAGGATTTTGGTGGTGGACACCCTGACCCCAATTTGGTCTATGCTCACGAATTAGTCAAGATATTGTTTGGCGAAGCGGCTCCCGACTTTGGTGCAGCTTCTGATGGTGATGGCGATCGCAACATGATTCTGGGACGCAAATTTTTTGTGACACCAAGCGATAGTTTAGCAGTTATAACAGCAAATGCTACTTTAGTTCCTGGTTATCAAGATGGTTTAGCTGGAGTAGCGCGTTCTATGCCCACTAGTCAAGCAGCTGACAGAGTAGCAGCAGATTTGGGGATTGATTGCTATGAAACGCCAACAGGCTGGAAATTCTTCGGGAACTTGTTAGATGCCAATAAAGCCACTGTTTGTGGAGAAGAAAGCTTTGGTACTGGTTCAAACCATATCCGAGAAAAAGACGGGCTGTGGGCGGTGTTATTTTGGCTGAACATATTAGCAGTCAAACAAAAATCTGTTGAGCAACTCTTGCAGGAACATTGGTACAAATACGGTCGTAATTACTACTCTCGTCATGACTACGAAGCCATAGATAGTGAGCGTGCCAATCAACTGCTTGCTAACCTCTATACTCAAATCCCCACTCTCAAGGGGAAAAAATTGGGCAATTACGAGGTTGAATATAGCGATGACTTTAGCTACACCGACCCAGTAGATGGTAGCATCAGCGAAAATCAGGGAATTCGCATTGGATTTACCGATGGCTCTCGGATTGTCTACCGCCTCTCTGGAACTGGAACTCAAGGCGCGACGTTGCGAATTTATTTGGAAAGCTATGAGCCTGACACTAGTAAGCAAAATCTTGAGCCGCAACAGAACCTTGCAGACTTAATTACTATTGCAAATGAAGTTGCCCAAGTACGCACATTTACAAACATGGAAAAACCAACTGTAATTACTTAAGAGGGATGAAATATTAGGGATGAGAAAAATCCTCAGTTTCTCATCTCTAGTGTTTTATTCTCCCTGCTCCCTGCTTCCTGCTTCCTTTCTTGCTAGATATAATACATTAACTCCTGCGCTCGGCTGGCTCGCCTTTCACAAAGGTCTTGGAGTGTATGTTTTTGCAAAACTAAGTTCGCTGCTTGACGTGCTTCCTGCCAGACTTCCTGAATCAACTGGTTTTCTATGGTGTTGGGAGTCGGCTCATCAGTAGGGACAGCAGCGTCTAAGCCTTCCATACAGCTTAAAGCATCTAAAACTGTAATTGTCCGTGGGTCTCTTGCCAGAACATAGCCACCTTTGGCTCCACGTATGCTCTTAATCAGGCCTTGCCGTCTTAACGTTGCCAAAAGTTGTTCCAAATAGCGGTTTGGGATATTTTGTAATGCCGCTATTTCTCGAATTTGTAGAGATTCCCCGTTAGGGTAGCAGGTTGCCAGCTCTAACAGGGCTAGAAGTGCATATTCTGATTTGTTAGAGAGTACCACAGGTGTAATGTTTTAAATTTATTTCATACTACAAAGTGACTGCCTCTGTTTTCCTAAACTTTTGCTCAGGAAAGCTAAAGATTCAACTTTTGAGGGCTAGTTGATCCCAGTTTAAAGACGAATAACGATAGAAGCAAATATTATTTTTTTTCTATTTGATAAATGAAAGTGATGAATTGGTATTAGCTATCGTGTTTACAAGTTGCATTATTAATTAACAAAAGTCAAATAAATTTATGTAAAATAAAAAGCGATCGCACTTTAAATTCCTCATTGAATAGGCGATCGCTAATCTGAATTAAAAATATTAGCTGATAAAAAGTTTCAAAAATCTAGCTTCATAACAAACCCTCCAACTCAGCAAATTTTCGTAAGCGTGGTAGACACTGACGTTGATAAAAACTGCTCAATGTCGGGATTGGCAACCCGAACTCCTCAGACAACTCTCTCCAGCTAACTTCTGGGGGTAGGCGTTTTAAAATCAACACCTGACAATTTACGTCTGGACGCCCTTTAATGTGAGTATGACGCAGTTCTCCATCAGAGTCTGTTTTGATCCATATCTCCAAGTTTTCCAAAATGGGAGGTGCTTGGGGGGTGGCAGGCAAGTTATCTATAGGGTCAATAGTTTCATTTCTGTCACCCGATGTAGACTGATAATGCCTAAGAGAGACTGTTGTGGCTTGTTCCCGGTGCAGGTTTAGGTAAAAGTCTTGTAATCTGCGTTTTAGGTAAGCATTCAGCCAAGTAATAACACTGCCATAAGTAGGGTCATAGGTTTGACCTGTCAAACCTTCACAGACGTTGCGACAGAAATACAACCAAGTTTGTTGCAGTGCATCTTGATAGTAAGGAGTACTTTCCCTCCATAGTTTTCTGGAAGTCAGGCGAATAATTTGCGTGAGCAGCTTCTGACGCTGAATGCTTCCAGGTGGGTGTCCACAGGCTTGGACAACTAAGCCACGTAGCTGTTCATCGAATTCAACAACCATAGCAATCTTGGCGAACAAAGCACGGATATCTTAGTATTACGTATAAAGATGTTCCAGCAAATGACCCTTTATCGTAATCCTGCTTCTTTTTTTAATTTTGTTGCTAAAAATATCTATCCAGAGGTAGAAAAATCTAGCAGCAAGTGGTGTTAGAAGTACTAAGCCATACAGGTGTTTCCACCAGGAAAAAATGACACGGAAACGGCAGACGCGCTTGCACTCTGTAATGCACAGTTTTGAGTTTCCGTTAAGTCCGAACTTGCGAACCTAGAAGTTGACCTCAACACAGAAGAGTCGGTAGGAGAATCCTTCTCCTATGTCTATTTGTTTACGTTCCTTTAATATAATCCTAGCCAAGACCAGAAATTTTCCCACCAAGAATAAGTTAGATTACCAACACTCAGTTTCATTTTGTTACGAATTTCTTGGATATTCCAGTTGGTTAGCTTGGCAAGAGTTTGTGCTTCTTGTTCAAAACGCTTGGGTAAAGACCGCTTATACTCTCTACCAGCCTGACACTTAATTTCCCCTGTAAAAGGATGTTGCAAAATATAACGTCCTTGAAAAGATTCTTGATTGGAAGTTTGTTGAAACATCGGGTCTTCAGGGAATTTATTGCGGGTGTAGCGGATATGCAGACGAGTAATAAACACATTACTGCTAGGAAAGCGACGAAAGTTTGGGGGTACTGACAGATTATTTTCAGAATTATCATCTAGCCAAAATACGCCTGCTTGTTTAAGTTCTTGTGGGGTTAAAGGTTCGGCAGAACAGGGGTCGCAACTACCCATATCCCAGGCGTATTCCAGAAAACCGACTTTTTTATCTTCTTTAGTGTAGGCAGTTTGGAACATTGACTTGTAGAATTCACCAAATTCATCTTTAACAAATAAGGGAATGTTGGTGTCGGAAGGGATTTTCACTGTTCGGTAGTTAGTGATTTCTGCACCTCCTTTCGAGGAGAGGATGTAGACAATCAAATCCTGCTCTGTCGTAGCATTGATCATGCCCAAACGTATTGGCAACATGAACTTCGGTGACTGATAGGAAATTTGCAGCGGACGAAGAAACTGGTAGCCAGATTGCTCGAATTTATCTAGATTGACTTTAGCAACAAAGAACTTCATTGAGGAGCGAATGTAGGGCTGTAGTAACTGTTTTGCTCCTCTAGGAATTTTGTAGCCGTTGCGTTTAAGCCAAGTTTCCAATCCTCCAGATTCTTTAGCACTCAGAATCAAAATGTCGTATTCGCCCACGTTAAAACGGGCTTCGACTGTGACACCCAAATTAGCATCCCCGCCCCTCTCTCTAGCTGCGCCACCTCTTACTGCTGCACTGGGTGCAGGCGCTTGCTCAACCCAATCGGTGGCAGCGCAGGGATCAGAATCAAAATATTCTACTAATCGTGGTGCGCTAAAAGCATCCAAGCGCTCGATAATTTTAGGTTCAGCTACATGAACTTGCTCTTTTTGCAGCACTGTTGGCACAGGTACTACCATTGCAAAATCTTTGACTTCGCCCTGGAAGTCGTTTGCCATCGTCAGAACAGTGCGATCGCCATCCCGCGCCATCACTACCTGAGAAGCTTTGTTATATAGCTTTGTATCTGCTTTAGCTACATAAAATCCACAAAATGCCCAAGCTGCCGGTGCAAAGCACAGCACAGCTACAACTGTCAGCAGTAATGGTGTTAAAAGTCTAAAAAGTTTCATTTTATACCTCTATAAATAAATAGGAGAGACACGATTATCCTGTAGAGACGCGATTAATCGCGTCTCTACAGGAATCTCCTTTATCTGTGCTACTCTCCCAAAACCAAGAAAATCGTGGCGCTGACCAGAGAACATCTATCAGGATGGTCAATGGGGCAAGGGTGAATAGCGCCCAGAAAACTGCGGTGGAGACAAAGAAATAATTCCGTAAGATAAAAGTCAAGATGGCGATGCATATTGCCCAAACTATACGCCCGATTTGGTTGTTGGGAATAGATCGCGGATCGGTGACCATAAATAGGGCAAACAGCAGCAAAGAACCGCTCATCAATCGATGGCAGTAAACATCCCAAGTCCAACCCAGCCAAAGATTACGAATTGCTTCTAATAAGGAGTAAGCACCCAAAAAAGCTGCTGTTGTGTCCCAGCGGCCAACCCGCTGCAAAATCATGCCACCAGTGCCAGCAAATAATAACCCATACCACCAATCCTCGCCCCACTGTCCTGGAGAAACCCAAGCATCGGGGGTCAAAACCAAGGCGGAAATGATCCCAAAATTAGCAGGGTTAAAGAAATGTTTATCGCCAACTTTAAAGATAAATTTACTAGCGATCGCAATTGCTGCGGCGAAAGCCATTGTTGTCCAGTGGTCGGTTCGCAAAAGCAGGCTAAGTCCTAAAGAGCTAATTAAGGCACTGCGGAGATTCGTTATTTGTCCTTTGCAAATGACTGATGACAATATCCATTGCGTTGATAAACAAGTTGCGATCGCTACCGCAATTAACTCTGGTCGCAGCGTCCAGTCTCTAGTACCGATTCCCAAGACTAGAAACAAGCCCAGAAATAAAATTTGATAATCTCGTATATCTTTGAATAGCATTACCCCATATTTCGGGGATTTCCCCTATATTTCTCATCAATTTAGACGAGTACAGGCAG
The DNA here is from genome assembly GCF_038096175.1 of Nostoc sp. UHCC 0302. NCBI lineage: Bacteria > Bacillati > Cyanobacteriota > Cyanophyceae > Nostocales > Nostocaceae > Nostoc > Nostoc sp. UHCC 0302. Next base: position 1,777,754 of record NZ_CP151099.1, on the reverse strand, counting down.
AAATAATATTGTTGTTACAGATTTTGTTACAAACACATACAGCAAGCTGCTGTTTGCTCTCTAGGCAGGGTGGGCAAATGTCACGTTAAGATGTAGTTGAAAGAATACAATATAAGTCTCAAAGTCAGGTATAAAGCCTGTTTTCATTCTGAATTTTGCTATAAATTTTTGTTACCTCGTTACCCTAAGTAAGTGGGTACAATTATTTAGAAGACGCATTTCAACTTCGCTCAATGCTCGTTAGCCTGACTAGAAGAGGGTTGAGCGCAGTCGAAACCCGGCAATTTCAAGTTAGGTTTAATTTAGCCCTTCTACTTATCTCTGTATTATTTTTTAGTCACACCATAATTGACTGTTTATTAACAGAAAATTTAGCTTGCTTTCCACAACAAGATATTAAAAGCTACGCCAAAAATTGAGATGCAGTTTGCTCCTCTTTACCCGATTTTATATCGCTTTCTTCAACCGACTTTTCCCAACTGTCTTTGGAGTGGTGATCGCAATTCCAAAGCGATCGCACTGACGTTTGATGATGGCCCCCATCCCCAATACACACCAGAAGTATTGACTGTTTTAGACCGTTACAAAATCACAGCTAATTTTTTTTGGTTGGGTGTTTGCGTTAACCGTTCACCTGGAATCGCCAAAGCAGTTAGCGATCGCGGACACTGGATCGGATTGCATGGCTATGATCATCGCTCTTTTCCCATGCTTTCCCCCAATGACCTCAAAGAAAGTTTAGAAAAAACCCAAGTTGCTATTCATAGCGCTTGCAACCTGCAACCTCAACAAGTGCGCGATGTCCGTCCCCCCAATGGTTTCTTTACACCCGCTATCTTAAAACTCTTCTCTCAGTGGTATTACCGACCAGTAATGTGGAGTGTCGTACCAGAAGATTGGGTGCGTCCGGGAGTTGCTACTGTGGCACAGCGAGTTATCAACCAAGTGCAAAACGGCTCACTAATTGTCTTACATGATGGTGTCTGCGGCGGGCAAGATGTTGCTGCCACAATCAAAATCCTCATTCCGCAATTGCTACAACAAGGTTACGAGTTTGTTACTGTTGATACCTTATGGCAGCAATCTCAAACCAAATAAGCAATTAAAGACTCAAAACACAGAATAACAGGCATTCTATGAGGTTACAGGGGATAATTTTCTTGAATGTAACCTCTACCCTGTAACCTATTCCCTTGTTTTCTCCTAACTCCTAGCCTGTTGCTGTTGAGTGACTTCAGGTTGCAAGCTAGGTGTTTTAGGCAGATCATCAGTCCCTAATAGAGTATGTATCTCACTTAATGAACTCGGTTTTGCAGCTGGTTCTTCTGATGAATCACTCGCATACTCAATTAGTTCTTCTACTGGGCAATTCAGGGCTTTGCAAAACCTAATGATTCTTTCAATATGATCTGTGCCAGTCCTGCCGCTTTCCCAGTTTTGGATAGTGCTTTCAGTCACGCCTACAAGACGTGACAACTCAAGCTGGGTTAACCCTGCCTTTTCTCGAAGCAAAGCAATCCTTGGTTTTGGCTTTTGTTTCACAGCTATAGCACTTTATATTTTATCTATAGTGGTAGATCCTAACATCAAAAAAAACTCCCGCCCAGGAAATCACCAAAAAAACTTAAGCCTAAACTCTTGACACACTCAAGTTCTTTGGTTAAGATATTTAGGTAGGGAGGTAAATGAAACGCAGACATTCATTTTTCTGTTTAGAATGATGCTAATTTATTTTCTATCTCTCAATAGATTGTGGAAGCGGAATAAATTCCTGAAAACTCTTTAAAGAGTTTAAGGAGTGTAGCTTCTGGTCAATTTTCAACCGAGTTTAAATATACACCACTACGAGGTTTAATACCATGTTGAGAAAAGCTCATGTGTTTGGGCTGTTAGCCGCTGCTTTGGCAGTTGCACCTGCCGCTGCTTTGGCAGATCAAGTTCAAGGTAGTTCTAGTAACACTACTCAAACTTCTGTGACTTCTGGTATCAATAACGTTACAGCTCAATCTGCCAACACCAGAACAGCTCAACAGCAAAGTCAGAAGGGTAGTCCTTTCTGCAGCTCTGGCAACCAAATCCAAGCCTCCAATGCTAGTGCGGCTCAAGCCAGTGCGCTTGCTGGTCTGTACAATGTCACTGGTCAAACTGCCTCAACAGATACTTACCAGAGACAAATTGCTAAAGCTCAAGGCTATTTGTGCCGATAAACCCCAGTGCAGATTTAAATCTTTGGATTCTAGTTTGACTTTTTAATATTCAAAGGTATTTATACCGTTTCTCTAAAATATGACGACAGATTAAATCAGACTTGTAATTGCGCTGAAGCGCTACTACAAACGATATGTTGCTTTCATTTAGAGAATTGGTATTACCTTTTGACCAATTTTTAACCAAGTTCCACACATACCATTAAACAAGGTCTACACCATGTTGAAAAAAGCTCATGTTTTTGGACTGTTAGCCGCTGCTTTGGCGGTTTCACCTGCTGCCGCATTTGCAGATCAAGTTCAAGGTAGTTCTAGCAACACTACTCAAACTTCTGTGACTTCTGGTAATAACAATGTTGCTGCTCAATCTTCCAGCACCAGAACTGCCCAACAACAAATTAATAAGAGTAATCCTTTCTGCAACTCTGGCAACCAAATTCAAGCCTCCAGTGCCAATGCGGATCAAGCTATTGCTCTTGCTGGAATATCTAACGTCACAGGTCAAACTGCTTCTACAGATACTTACCAGAGACAAATTGCTAAAGCTCAAGGTTACTTGTGCCGCTAAATTTCAAGTTACTAATTGGTTAAATGAGGCTCTAGGCGTTGCTAAACCTTTGAAAATTTGAGCAGCGCCAACCCTTAATAACCAGGAAACTACTAATTATCACTTAATTAAATTCAAAAAGATAAATATGCTCAAGAAAACCTCTACTTTCGGTTTTTTAGCAGCAGCTTTGATCATAGCGCCAACCGCTGCCTTTGCTGAACAAAATCAAGGTGGTCAGCAGATTCTAAATCAAAGTGCTACTGTTTACGGCAACAATAATGTTGTTGGTCAACAAGGCTCTCAGTTTAGCAACCAAAGCCAAAATCAGCGAGGAAATAGCTCATTTTGCAACCCTGGTAACCAAATTCAAGCGAATAATCAGATTTTAAACCAAGAAGCGATCGCAATTGGTTCTGGTAATACCGTGGCACAAAATGCCAGCCAAGAAAATATCCAGCGTCAAATTAATGCTGCCAGGAATCGCTTTTGTCGCTAACAACAATTAACTCTATAGGTTTTACCGATTTCCTAGCTAGCAAAGCTAAAAAATCGGTTATTTTACTATTAGTATGGTGATAAAGTTATGCTCACCAAACAATGCATTTCACTACTTGCCCTGCCTGCACTGATGATATTACCTGCGGATATAGTTAGAGCAGGTGATATTGATATTCAAACTGAAAACGCTAGGGTAATAGTTGATCGTGATGGTGGAATTATAATTAATTCAGCTACAACTGGAACAACTATTCTTCCCCAACGCCAGACCACATCAGTAGTACCTATTTACAAAAATCAGCGTTTTCGGATTTTGAAATCATCAAGAAGAACACCAGTTCTCTTGTGTAGGCAGAGGGAGTATACCCGGAATCAAACTTACAGCGATCGCTATGGTAGGGCTATCAACTACGCTTCCAATTCTACAACTGTAACTACGTGCCAATAGCGAACTAAGTAATTCGTAATTCGTAATTCGTAACTCGTAATTCCTCATTTCATAGTGAGATGGTGTGAACAGTTATAGAGTAAAAGTTACGAATTACTTTGACCATTATCACAATCTTTATTAGGAGATAATAATGAATCTCAAATTACTTCCCCTAAGTTTATTTACTTTAGCAAGCGTATCATCGTTTATACCTGCGTTTACGCCTTCTGCAAAGGCAGCCTGTGTCTTAGCTGATGTGGGTGTGCAGGTGGCAATTCATGGCCGCAATAGTACTGCTAACCAAAGTAATAATGTTAATCAGCAAGCTGCTGATGATTGCTTTGGTAATGCTGTTACTACTACAGGAACTCAAGTTTATACTGGTTCAGGCTCAGTGCAACAAACCCGAAATAGTAATCAATATGTTGTTGGAGGTAACAATCCAACTGGAGTGAAAATTCCAACTATTAAAATTCCAGTAGGAGTACAAGTGAATATAGAGAGTCCAGCTTACGATCCAAATTTTCTCCCTCGCAGATAAATATCTTCACAAGCTGTCGCACTAATAGATTTTTTTCTATTTAATAGTTTTTGGTTTTTCTCGGCTATCAGCAGGTAGATGAAGTTCAAAAACCGCTATTTTATCATACCTGCTCTTACCTCGATTTACACTGGACTTACTGTAGTAGTATTGTGTCAAGTTTGATTGGATAAGTTCGTAGTTGCGCTGTCTTCGCTAAAGTTACAGACAGTATATACTTCTCAATTTTTCATTGACAGAGTAGTAGCATAAGCAACTTCTGACAATTTGTTAATTTTTAGAACAATCAAACATCTGCGGTCAATAATTTTACTTACTTAGAGCGCTATAAGGTAAACTATTTAGCAAGCTTGGATTGAAGTTTTGCCAGAAAAGATTATGAAAGCTTTGCTCTTGGTAATTGCTCAAAAATTGTTAAATGTTATACCTATTTTTTCCGTTATCTGCATCCTAGAAATTTTAGCGATCGCTCCTGCTTATCCTCAGTCAGCAACTAGCAATCAAACAAGTAATGTCGGCAATGACGCCAGCTTTAATCAAATATTGCAGTCTAGCCCCCAAGTACCTGTTAATAACAATAACACGATTAACTACCCCAATATTTTCCCTTTAAATAACGTTCCTAATGCTTTTGTCAATACTGAAAATGACTTTGGCTTTAATCTTTCTGCCGGGGTAAATACATTAGATACTGCGAATCTCACGATTTACGTCGGTATCATTTATCAACCCGGACGAACAGAGGATCATAACATAAGAATGACTCGTCTGCGTAAGGAAACAGAATTGCTCGAAACCCAAAAGAAAACAATGGAGGCAAATCTGACTTTACTACAGAAACAAATTGATGAAGCAACTATTCGTTTACAGCGCTTACAACAGCCGATTCAAAATAATTAAATTATACACTTAGCTAGTACCACTGCATAGAATAATTCAACGTGACATTATTAATGATTTTAAAATGTAGCTTTATTTTCGCCGTTGTGTACTAGATATTGTTGCTTGTAGCTGATTTTCTAGGTTTGCACGCACCCATAACTCAGCTACTGACCAAACCCAACACTTGTTGGGAGCTTTGGCAAAATCTTCATATTTATGGGTGACAATTGCATCAAGTTTTTGATAATTGACACATACTAGTTCTACAGCAGATTCAAAATCTTTTAATGGTGATGAACGTGCTTGCTGTAAAATACTTTGGTCTACAGAACAAATCTGAATTTTCACTTGTAACCAACTGACGACAATCTCAGCAATCTTATTATTCCGTAAACGGCTGGCGTAAGCATAAATTTTTTGCCATCCTACATCTGTTAAATGGATTTGAATCGATGGATTAACTCTATCTAATAATTCTCTAACATCTTCTACACATTCGTTACGATTCATCAGAGCTTCTAATATTAAATCAGCATCAACTAAAATTTTGATCACTTTTAACCTCCTTTATTGACTGATAAATTTAGTGTTAGAAGCTGATTCATGTTTAATCTTGTTTACTGACGTTATATCAGTATAGGTTGTTTCTGAATTAACAAAGAGATAAGTCGGTGGTGTGAACTTCAAAAACCACTGCCTACTAACTGTTTGACAAAAAAATATGCAACAGAGAACGTGCATGAGTTTATCAGGATATATCTCAATTTTGTAGGGACATAATATTTAACTTCAATCTGAAAGAATAGGATTTCAGATTTGATATTAAATTTTTCGGAAAGCAGAGATGCTGCAAAAATAAAAACAGCTTTAACATTATCCTGCCTAAGAAAGATTAGCACTCTAGTGACAATAATCTGAAATGACGATAAATAATTATTCTAGTTCCAGGCAAAATTGACAGATTTCTCCAAGTAAGTTGGAGAAAACCCTGTATTTTATCATTTTTTTTCTATTTAGCTAAAACTATTAGACTAAAGTAGAGATACACTGACGTTTTAAAGTAATAAGTACTCTTTAAGAAAAAGATTATATCTTAACATTAATCAGTCTCAAAAATAACGACAAAATAATACTTAGAAATACAACTATTTGTAGTAATAAATTACACAAAAATAAAGCTAAGTACTGAATTTAACTCAAATTCTGCTGTTAATATTTCACTCCATAGTTATAAATTTTCTTGCCTTCTTACTTATTGGAAAGGCAAGACTTTTTTTGAAACAAAACTAGTTAATAGATTAACCGATATCCGTGCCTACAATATTATTTATAATCGAGAAAATTATAGTAAATTTTGACATCTCACGTTCACACATCTCATCTATAAATCAATAATTATATGCAGAAATATCAAAAGAGTCTGGCTGTTTCATGACTGTTGCCTGTCTATTAACTCTTCTGGTATTCATCTACTATTATTTATTTAGTTGCTGCTGGCAAATTTTTTAATTGACCCATTTAGCTAAGAGCTGCCTCTTGGTTTTTGTATTGCATTAAGAGGTAATATTCAGGAGAAAGGTATATAAAGTAGAATGACCTTTTAATAGCAATGGTTTGAGAATTTACCTGCTTTTGCTTGATGTGGTGAAAACAAAAAATTATTCATAACATCTCACTGTAATATTTGAATTTTTTTAAGGCTGATTTCCATCTTCTGTAACATTCTATCTACTGTAGAAATACCAATTATGACTCCTGTTTTTTCTGCCAAAATTGAGCGAATTTCTGATAAAGTAGCATCATTATTGGCTTCTACTATTTCTTTGAGAATATTAAATTGTTCAGAGTTGAGTTTTGGTGGTGTTTGTTCCGTCCTGATTTTAGGTGCGATACTACCTGTTTCTCTATACTGTTTTAGTAATTTCTCGATAAAACTTAAAGTTACACAAAATCTTTTGGCTAATTGACGTTGTGATATTCCCCCTTGTAAATATGTATCCAGAATTTTTTGGCGTAAATCGAGGGAATATGCTTTCATTTTTACCTTTCACTAGGATACGCACCTTTATTTGATTAAGTGTACTTCATTAGATAGATAAACGCTATAAATATGAATAATATTAGTATCTCTGATAAAGATATAGAGATTTTACTGTGTGGAAAATGGCGCTTTGATACAGATTGGGAAAAAAATTATATTGAATTTAAAGATGATATGACTTATGAACAAACCAAAATTCAAACATTCTTTTTATCTAAGCCTAAAGAATTTATAACAAGCAATAAATTTACTGGTGTATGGCACGTAAATGATAAAAAATTGTGTTTAATTGTTAAAACTGTTCCAAAATGTCTTCTAAATTTACATCTATCTCTATTAGTTGAGGTTTCTGCTGTAGATATAATAGCTAGCTTCAGTTCTTTGTTTATTATAGAAAATTATAAAATCAGTAAAATTAATAGAGATAAATTTCTCATAATATATGGAGGTAAAACAATAGTTGGCACAAAAATAAATTAATACTTGAAAAATACTAGATTTTGCTAAATCGCTTTTGCTATCATCGGTGGCTTTTACCACATAACCAAAATTTTTCATCCCTGTAAGAAACTTGTTCTATTACCATACAAATCTCTATCTCTAGAGTATTGTTGTCCGTTAGATTAAGGAGATTGAGTGATTGAAATTTTATTCGTATTTAGAATACTTGTAGACTTGTAGAAGTGTATTTGACCAAGGGCTTATCAGTTAAGGGTTTTACTTTAACGACAGTGCCATTCGAGTGTAGGTCTAAGGTATTGCATGAAATTTAGTACACTCTAACAGGATTTGCTGATAATGCTGAAAATTTTAGTAACGGGTGCGACTGGAAATGTCGATCAAGAAGTTCTTCGCTTACTGCTATCCCAAGATTGTGATGTCTGTGCCGCAGTTAGAAACCCAAAGAGCGCTAAACAGATATTAGGCAAAAGTATCCAGAGCGTCGCGTTCGACTTTACCAATCCTGACACCTTTGTAAATGCTTTTAAGAATATCAATAAACTTTTTTTAGTGCGTCCACCTGCCCTTGCTAATGTTCGCAAACAAATTGCCCCAGCGCTAAATGCTGCAAAACTTGCAGGTGTTGAACATATCGTATTTCTTTCAATACTGGGAGCCGAACGCAACCGTTTTGTGCCGCACTCAAAAATTGAACGCTATATCGACCAATTGGGCATTAAAGCCACCTTTTTACGGTGCAGCTTTTTTATGCAAAATCTTAACACTACACACCGAGAGGACATCAAAACTCGTGGTGAATTGCTTCTTCCCGCAGGTAAAGGTAAAACAAGTTTCATTGATGTGCGAGATATTGCTGCTGTTGCAGTTCGTACTTTAATTGAAGATGGGCATCAGAAGAGAGCCTATGCGCTTACGGGTGGGGAAGCCTTGACCTATTATGAAGTTGCAGACATCTTCACATCGTTTTTAGGTAAACGGGTATGCTATAATCCCTCTTTGCTAAAGTTTGTTCGACAAATGCGCTCATCGGGGTTGCCAATAGACTTTGTTTTAGTGATGGTAGCAATCTACACAACCGCTCGTTTAGGATTGGCGGGCAACATCACATCTGATACAGAGCAATTGCTCAATCGTTCACCGTTGACTATACGGCAGTATGTCAAGGACTATCAGCAGTTCTGGCTATAAGCTAATGTAGTACAATTTTGCTTAACTTAACGTGAGTTCGACAGAACTAAAAAACAGCAGGAGGTCGAGCAGGTAAGTCTTTGGGATAAATATTTTCTAACAGCAATACCTTAGCCAATTTACGAGGGGCCAAAGTCTGTGGAGACGGCATGAATCCGTCCTTGCATAAGTAAGCTTGGCAAAAATCTGGGCTAATAAAATAGGCTCAGGAATTTGTTGTCGTTGTGAGAGACAATAACTCTACTACGAAGCGCTCTACCTCTTCATGCTCTTATTTTGGCAGAGGTATTGAACAGTAAATGAAATTTATAGTCCAAACCTGGAAATTAAAGCTCCCAAGGCTTTCAGTAATTGACTTTTCCCAAAGTGACAGGAGAGGGTTAAGTAGGAAGACAAGAATAAATTGTGTCATTGCGAGCAAAGCTAAGCAATCTCAAATCTTTGCAAATGCTACCCTACGGGATACGTTATGCGAATGCCTACGTTTCACTCGCAGTAACCGTATTCTATTTTATTGTGTTCACTCACTTAAAACCTAAATATTTAGTTCTTTCAACAACATAATAAAACCGCAGATTCATCTTGCTTATATCGGATGATATTGTGAGAATATCGAAAGTCATACTATCTTAAACTTAGAAATAATTCTCTAGAACGAGGATTTTTAAGCTCTAATTGTAAACAATAGAGGCATAGTAAATAGCGCCTAATTGCTAAGAGGCTATTTATAAAGTAAATCAAAAGGCGACCAGGCGGGGATTACCACAAGGATTAAAATACCTCATGTACAGTATATTTACATAGTTGCTCATGGCACGAAAGTCTTATCCCACAGACTTGAATGATATGGAGTGGGAAATCCTGGCACCCTTAATTCCACCAGCCAAAGGAGGAGGGCATCCGCGCACAACTGATATGCGCTCAGTATGCAATGCGATCTACTATCACTTAAAAACTGGATGTCAATGGAATATGCTTCCAGCAGACTTTCCTCCCAGTTCAACAGTTTACAGCTACTACAGGAAATGGCAGCGCAAAGGGGTTTGGGAAAAATTAAACCATACACTACGTGGTCAGGTTCGCTTGAAATTAGGTAAATCAACACAACCAACTGCGTTAGCAAAGCTCGCCGTAGGCATCGCAGCAGACAGCCAATCAGTAAAGACGGCTGAAAAAAGGGGGATGTGTATGGCTTTGATGGGGGTAAAAAGGTAAAAGGACGAAAACGCCAGACTTTGGTTGATAGTCTAGGACTCTTGTTGAAAGTGGTGGTTAGTGAAGCAAATGCCCCAGAAAGATTACTTGCTGCCTACGCTTTGATGGAACTGCTAGAGGAACGTCCAGAATTGTTGGAAAAAGTTGAAGTCATGTGGGTTGATTCCGGTTATGACGGGGATAAATTTGCGCTTTGTGTTTGGTTAATGATTCAAGCTCATGTTGAGGTAATGCGGCGTACTGAGCAAGAATTTCAGATTTTGCCCAAACGTTGGGTAGTAGAAAGAACATTTGGGTGGTTTAACCAGTACCGCCGTCTTAGTAAGGATTATGAGCGTCTCCCAGAAATGAGTGAAGTAGCTATATATGCTGTCATGACTCGTATTATGTTACGTCGTCTTGTTGTCTAAAGATTTACTTTATAAATGGTCTCTGAGTTCAGAATTTCTCCTGCAACAACATCAGGAATGTCTGTTACCCATTTTACCCAATTGTCAGGTGCTAATACCAATTCTCTATGAGCCTGCATAAAATAGAGATTGATGAAAAAGAGCTTCAAGAATGAAATCATAACTTGTAAGAGTTGATACTAACTCAGAAGATAATTGAGCTAATTCATCTTGAACCCGTTGACGCAACTGGTCTAAATTTGAGAAGTTCTCGCCTTTGAACTGGCGTTTAATAAACTGCCATAATCTCTCTATAGGATTAAGTTGAGGACTATGAGATGGTTGAAAAATTGGGATAATATTTTCAGGCCAAGTGAGTGCTAAGGCTTGATGTGCTGAGGCTCTATCCATTTGTATTAAGGCCATATCTGAGCCTAATTCAAGAGAAAGGGAATCAAGAAATTTCTGAAAATTTTCACTGTTTAAATGAGAATATTCTTGGCAAAAATGCCATCCTGATATGGGTTCAACTACTCCATAAAGCCAATATGCTTTTCTTGGCCACTGCACCTTAACTATGGGCTTGACTTGCGCGTGCCGTAATTACTCGCCCAGTTTCGGTTTTCAAACCTAATCTGGTCTCATCCTGGCACAAATAACGTAATCGTTTTCCGCCACCCAATAGGTTTTGTAAAGCTACCAAGGCTAAGGGAATGTTTTTTTAAAAAGGCTTATAGCTTGCTCATCAATAGACGAGCTTATGGGTCGAGGTACTTTTAGTTTTGCCCCTAGTTTATAGCGTACTAAACTATAAACTGTTTTGTACTTTACTTGCACATTCCATTTTTGCTCTATCCATTCGACAATTTGCCCATAACTACTAAATCCCTCCAGGGATTCTAACTTTGACACTAACTCCGAAAGCATTTCTCCTTGAATTACAGGAGTTGCTCCTGGTGCAGTTTTTACTTCTAGAAGCTTGGATAATCCCCCTTGCCGATACCTTTGCAACCACCGTGTTACTGTTGACCCATCTCTGCCCAATCTTCGGCTCAATTCTTGATGCTGTGTCACTTGTTCTGTTTTTATCCACCACAGCATCTGTAAACGCTCTTTTTCAAATGCTGTGCGCGTATTTTTCAAGCTTTTTGACAAATACTCAGCACTTTCTTGAACTTCTAGATTGAAAGGGCGTGCCATCGGTTCCTCATGAGTCTCTATCTTCCATATTCTTTATTCTACATTTATATGCACGCTCATTTAGACTTGGTATAAGCTGATTAATTTTTTGGTACTGACATCGGCAGGTTTTGACATCGGGTTGTAGATTCACTTAAGAAGTGAGATTTATCGTAACTTGAAGTGTGTCATTACCAAAGACTATATTATTGATGTATGTTAATTGTTGTGTCAACATTCAATATTTCTGGATGTAAATAGACTTCTAATGAACGTAGATGAACGCCGATACGAAGATAAACCAAATTTCACAATTTTAGAAGTTCAAGAACTTGATGTAAATTATGGTGGTATTCAAGCTCTAAAAAAGATTAATTTAACTATTCAACAAGGTGAGGTAGTCAGTTTAATTGGTGCTAATGGTGCAGGCAAAAGCACAACTCTTCGCGCTATATCTAAGATAGTTAACCCTAAAAGTGGCAAAATTATCTATAGCGGACGTAATATTACTCGTCGTCAAGCACACGAAGTTGTAAAACTTGGTATCGCTCATTCTCCTGAAGGGAGAAGAGTATTAGCACGGCAAACAGTTTTAGATAATTTACTATTGGGTGCTTATATTCGCTCTAATCAAGCAGAGGTAAAAGCAGATATTCAACACCAGTTTGACTTATTTCCGCGTTTAGCACAACGACGTCATCAGCTAGCAGGAACTCTCAGTGGTGGTGAACAACAAATGTTAGCGATCGCCCGTGCTTTAATGAGTAAACCACAACTGTTACTCTTAGATGAGCCTAGCTTAGGTTTAGCACCTGCGATCGTCCGAGAAATTTTCTCGATTATTCAAAATTTGCGTGCCACAGGCGTTACTATTTTGCTAGTTGAACAAAACGCTAATCTTGCCCTACAAATTGCCGATAGAGGATATGTTTTAGAAGCTGGTTGTATTACTTTAACAGGTGCGGCATCCGAATTAATTAGTGATGAGCGAGTTAAAAAAGCCTATTTAGGATAATCAAACAAACACTTTGTAGGTGTAAATATATGGTAAAACCTTTTGGTTTTAGTCTATCTCTTAAAGCAGCAACCGGAGATTTTGGAAAACAATAAACATTACCTATGCCGGATTTAATCAGCGAATTTGAGTTGACTATAGGATAGCTATTTACCTAATTATTCAGTTGCAACTGGATAACATTTAGGTTCAGTTATGTAATTATCATTTGCACTTGAGTCTAGTTCAAACTTATAACCTGTATCTGAATTTTCATCCTTAACAACTTTAATGATAAATGCTGGATGTTCATTTCGTTCACCTGATGTAAAGCTAATTGCACCTGTTACACCGCATAACTTATTAGTATTTTTTACTTGCTGTTGTAATTTGTATCGTAGTTCTTGTGTGTTTGACTCTTGAGATATATTTTTTAACCCTTCGATAATAACTTTAGTTGCATCATAAGCCCCGGCAGTTCGCCAATTTACTTTTACTGGCCAAAGAATTTTTGCATTGTTCATAAACATACCCATTCAAAGATTTATTTACCCTCCTACATTTGCTCAGTTGACATCTTTCCAGTTATGCATTGAGATATAGCAGAATTCCGAAGCGGAGCCGGAGACGCTCCGCCCCCGGCTAGAAGTCAGAATTCAGAAGTAAAACAGCCTTTATACTTAGATTTGAAACCTACAGGACTCATATTTGATTGTTGAAATACACGTATTGGCGTGACCGGATTAAAATAGTGGATTAATAAACCGCAGAGGCACAGAGAAGCCAGTGCGTTGCGGGGGTTCCCCCCGTTGTAGCAACTGGCGCGACACAGAGAGAGAAAAGAAAATTGTCTTGATGTTTTATGTCCAAAATCAGCCCGGTCACGCCACTACATATACTTAAATTTGGTCAAACAAAAAACGATTATTTACGAGAAATGATTACTGAGGTTTGGGCTTGAGGTTTGGAGCGTAACTACTGACGCTTAGTATTCCAGTCAAAAGAATCTGAAGTTCTTTAAAAACAAGGCAGAAGCAATTTTTAACTAATATAGTTAAAAATCGCTTCTGCTTAGTTGATGGGAAAAATTTTACCCAAGTCTCAAATCTAGAAATTCCGGCATCGGGTTTAGTAGCGTATCTAAAAAAGTTTGGGCAAGTTAAAGTATTTCGGAGAAGTTTCAAAAACGTTCGCGTAGCGTCTCGAAGAGAAACTCACAGATATTACATTATATTTGTAGATGACAAAGATGCATTGCTTTTAATATCTATGGCAAAGTTACTGGTTCCCCAACTTGTTCGTCAGTTGCGTCTACCTTGGGAAGAAGCAACTGGCGAACCCGTAAGGATGAGGTGTGATTGGCTTATCTAGTTCCTTGATTAGTGCAGGTGTTCCTAGTACCGTTACGCTAACGTAATTCATAATTACGTTTTCACAAAGGTTTCAGGCATTCTCAATGGATGGTTTATTTACGCCGTGCTGTACTAGTTAATCAGAGATTGACGACAAAGATAACGATGTAGATTGTATTGATTGTATATCTTTGCTATGACTAATGATATTGTCTTTAATCATACCTATTTTTACAAACTTGACCAATAGCTTTTGTGCTTGCTCTTGACTTAATCCTTGAATATGCATTTCTAAAACTTTTAGCTGAAATTGCTGTTCTAGAGTAAGTTCTATAGACTTCATAATCTCTCTATTATTCATGGATTTTAATCTGTTTATTTGTTAGGGTTTGTATTCTAGAGCCAGAATGCCAAGGTAAGTTAATCAGTTATTTTTCTGCATCTATCTGCACAGAACCATCAAAAACGTTCGCTCTTCATAGAGTATTCTTTTTTGCTGGTTTGAGCCTCCTACACTTGGGTGACCTTAATGGGTGATTTTAACAAGAAAGGCAGAAGTTCGAGGGTAGGTGGAAAGAATTAGAGACCAATTATTTGTATCAGATATTTTGTGAAATGGTATCAGAGATTATTTTTTATACCTTCTAATCATTCAGATACAATCATAGTCTCGTCTGGTTTTATAACAACGGACAGTAAGTTTAGTAGAGTGTTTCATTAATTCGTAGCGAATAGACCAAAAATAAACTTTGCGGCCTTTTGTGTTTCAATAGGCTTTTCCTAACAGCTTTGTCAACTGCTATATTTTGAGCGATCGCCAAGAATAACCCTTGGTATTATGAGTAGAGACGTGCAATGCAACATCTCTACGATGACGGCTTGGTTAAATATTCCTTACTCACAAACTTGTCATTACTTGAGCTAGCTGATTAGATAAATCATTTGCTGATTCTTGGCTTTTACTAAACAAAACACCAGCTAAAAAGTAATAATCGCCAGAATAAAATGCCATGTTGTTTCCTCGTAATTCTTCTATATGTTTTTTGACTTTTGGTTCTGAGCTATAATAACCAAATTTCAAAGGCAAGACTACAAAATTATTAACACTGTAACCGTTTTTTTGTGCCTGTTCAATTGTACTTTTTGGGTTAGAATAGCTAGATACTAAAACTAAAACATTATCGTAACCCAACGATAAAAGCTCATTAGTAACTGTAGCTCCGTCTATACCACCAAATAATAAGGGCATATAAATATCTTGATCTGGTGCAGGTAGATAGGGCGGATTAGCTACAAGGTAATTAGCTTCGGGTTTAGAAGACTCAAACAAACATGAATTATAAATTACATATTTATTTGTGAGATTATATTCATCAATGGTTGAATTTGCAGCTTTCCATGCAGAAGTATTTAATTCAAATCCACGTATTACACCATCAAACTTGTTTCTCAGTAACGAGTTAATTACAGGGCTACCGTCACCCGAACCAAACTCAACAATAGACGCAGCATTTTTACAGTTTCTTAATACAAGATTTTCTAGGCAATTGGAGTAGAAATTAGATTCTTCTGGACAAAAAAAGATGTCTTTCATTTGACTGCACTTCAATGTGTAAGGTAGAATCAATGTAATAGGAGGTTCTTTGCTGCCTTAAAATAAGGCAATAAAAATTTTTCCTTTAGTAACAACTTGCTTACTAAAGAAATTGTGTTTTAGATGGATTAGCGATAGTAATGGTTGAGAATTATCAAATTAAAAACGCCAGAAATAATCTGCCATTTTTAATTTCTAATTATTTGTTGTTTGGATTAATCACATGAGTTAGACAGCTAATTCGGCTGCGCGTATTGAGCGGACTACAGCTTGAGCTGCGCGATCGCCCATTAGCTTTTCCTGGTCGTAGCCAAGTACCAATTCCCAGGCATCATCGGGATAGTGTTCTGCCAAAGGCAAAGCCACATCATCCAGCATCCAGCGCCCGTGGCGTTCATCTTCCTTGATGTGCAGTTCCCAGTAACCCATCGCCGCTTCCGACAGTCCCAGTCGTTGCGCTGCCGTGAGATAATTTCTGTAAGCTGCTGGCCCAGCTACCTCAAAATATGTCAACGCACCGTTGTAACGCAGAAAATAGCGTTTGCGTTCGGTCGTCAGAAAGTTATGATTGTCACAAGCTAAGACTTCCCAAGGTACTAAATCAAAATATCCTTCGGGTTCAGTATTCATGTCAAACTCTGTGAGCATTTGGGCAAAAAATGTCGAGTGCTTGCGAGAGAAGCGACCATTGCCATATTCTTCCAGTAATACGCGCACCAGAGTACACTGCATTTCATTAGCAGCACCGCCCAGAATGCGAGAAAGGCGACTACCTTCCACCAAACCATCAAAAGAAGCGATCGCCAACAAGTGACAATAGCCAGCTACCGTCATTTCCTCGCGGATATAGCGGCTATTTTCTGACAAAGGCGGATCTAAATCAGCATTCGCACGCTCAGTTAAAGCTTGTTTTACATTTAGCTTTTGTAGTGCTGCGACATCGATTTGTGCCAATTCCCACTCTTGCCAAGCAGCTTCAATTTGGTTACGACAGGAGAGCAAATAAAGCGATCGCTCATTAGTATAGTGCTGCAAATCGTCGTACCAAAACAGCTTCAGCCGATTAATTCGATAAAGTATCCGTTGCAGAAAACGGTGAGCTTGTTCGTTACCATAACCGTTTTGGTAAGCAGCGCGAATCGCCGAAAAGAGCGTCCGTTCAAACTCATTAGCATCTATCGTTTCCGCATCTAGTTGATTATCCAAATCCTCCGTTGCCAGCAGTCTTATAAATTGCTGCTCTGCACGGTCGTACTTGGTAGCGGCTCTTTCCTTTTGTTGCGTACTTTTGTCCCCAGTTTTAACGCTAGGAAACTTAACTAAATTGCTTTGCATGGAATCTTCGGTAGCTTTGCAAAGAGTGAAATTAGTTTCACCTCTAATACCTTAATATCCACACTCGTAGCGTCTTTTACATCTTTCCAGGGTTATAAAGAAAGATTAACTCTCAAAGAGGTATACAAAAGGTAGGTGCGATCGCTCGTGGTTATACCTGTCAGATTAAGATAGTTTTAACTACAATTATTCAAAATTCAGAAATGTAAAAGCTTAAAAAGGGTGGGTATAGTCCCACCCTCTCAATTAAGATTTCAGTGCTTGAGCAGTCTTCTGCTTATCCAACTTGAGAATCAACACACCCAAAGGTGGTAGACACAAATCCAACGAATAAGGACGACTATGCAAAGACCAATCATCCGTCCACTTACCGCCTAAGTTGCCCATATTACTGCCGCCATACTGACGAGCATCGCTATTGAACAACTCAGTGTAGAATCCATGTTCTGGTACACCTATACGGTAATGAGAATGAGGTTGAGGTGTGAAGTTGCAAATCACAACCACAAAATTATCAGAATCTTTCTCACGACGGATGAAAGAAACAACGCTATGACGATTATCGCTACAGTCAATCCACTCAAACCCCGGCTCAGCAAAATCCTGAGTGTACAAAATTGGTTCAGAACGATAGAGATGGTTCAGTTCTTGGAAAAACGTTTTTAACTGTTGGTGTGGTTCATACTGCAATAACTGCCAGTCTAAATCAGCCCAAACATTCCACTCAGTCCACTGCCCAAACTCCATGCTCATAAACATGGTTTTCTTGCCAGGGTGAGCAAACATATAGGAAAATAAACAACGCACATTAGCTAACTTCTGCCATGTATCTCCTGGCATTTTGCCAATAATATTGCTCTTGCCATGCACCACTTCATCGTGAGACAGAGCCAGCATGAAGTTCTCGCTGTGGTTGTACCACATACTGAAGGTGATATTGTTTTGGTGGAACTGGCGGAACCAGGGATCCATGCTGAAGTAATCCAGCATATCGTGCATCCAGCCCATATTCCACTTCAAGTTAAAGCCTAGTCCACCTGTATAGGTAGGCCAAGATACCATCGGCCAGGAGGTGGATTCTTCTGCAATTGAAAGAACACCAGGGAAATAGCTGAAAATGGTGTGATTTACTTGACGCAGGAAATCTGCTGCCTCTAGGTTTTCTCTGCCACCATATTGGTTAGGCAACCATTCTCCCGGCTCACGGCAGTAATCATTGTACAGCATTGAGGCGACAGCATCTACGCGGATGCCATCAATGTGGTACTTGTCAAACCAGAAGAGGGCATTTGCTACTAGGAAATTCCTAACTTCGTGGCGGCTGTAGTTAAATACCAACGTACCCCATTCTTTATGTTCGCCTTTGCGCGGGTCAGAGTGTTCATAAAGGTGACTACCATCAAAGAAGGCTAAACCATGACCATCTTTAGGAAAGTGACCAGGAACCCAATCTACTATTACACCAATGCCGTTTTGGTGGCATTTGTCCACAAAATACATGAAATCTTCTGGACTACCAAAACGAGATGTGGGAGCAAAGTACCCAGTTACTTGATAACCCCAAGAGCCATCAAAAGGATGCTCTGCAATGGGCAGCAGTTCTAGATGGGTATACCCCAATTCTTTGGCGTAGGGAATAAGCCTGTCTGCTAGTTCTCGGTAGGTAAGAAAGCGCGCGCCTGGCTTGAGTTCAGAAACAATAACTACAGGTTCAGTTTCACCATTTGGTAGTTTAGCTGGTTCTGAACTAGAAGCGTGTAACCAAGAGCCTATATGTACTTCGTAAACTGAGACTGGTTGAGTTAAAGGGTCAGTGTGACGCCGTTTTTCTAGCCACTCTTCGTCACTCCATTTGTACTTATCTAAGTCGGTGACAATGGATGCTGTTTTCGGACGGGGTTCTTGCCCAAAACCGTAAGGATCAGATTTTTCGTAAATGTGTCCTTCTAAATTTTTGATTTCATATTTGTAATGCTCTCCCACCCCGATTTCGGGAATAAACAATTCCCAAACTCCGGTGGGGCCTTTACGCATTTGGTGTTTGCGCCCGTCCCAGAGGTTAAAATCTCCTAGTACTGAAACATTTCGGGCATTGGGGGCCCAAACAGCAAAATAAACACCTTTAACGCCGTCTATGTCGGTGGGGTGCGCTCCCAGTTTTTCGTAAAGCCGATGATGGTTACCTTCACCAAATAAATGCAAGTCAAACTCAGTCAAACGGGGAGAACGAAAAGCATAAGGATCGTACGTAACACGCTCATGTTCCCCTTCTTTAATCCGCAATTGGTAATTTGTCAGTTCTGCCGTTTCAATTGTGCATTCAAAAAAGTTTGGATGATGCACTGTTTGCATTGGATATTCCTGCCGTTGTTCAGGAAGGACTACCCATGCAGCACTCGCATTTGGTAGATAGGCTCGCACAGCCCAGACAGTTTTGCCATTTAGTTCTATGGGATGAGACCCTAGTATTTCAAATGGATCGTGATGCTGATTCCAAACTATCCGGTTAACCTGTTCGGGGGCAATCGTGGTTATGGACATGAGGCTACCTACGTAAAATAACGTTATTGACTAAATGTGTTGTTTTATTATCTATATATATTCTTTACATTTATTTGCAATTTGTCGCCACAGTTATCGTACCTCAGAATTAGTCATCAATCCTTTTGGTAGAGAAAGGAGTGGGGGGTAGAGACGCGATTCTACTCTTACGAAAAGCCGCTCTTCGAGCGTCTACGCGTCTGTGCAGGGAGTAGGGGAGTAGAGACGCGATTATATCCTTACGAGAAGCCGCTCTTCGAGCGTCTAGGCGTCTGTGTAGGGAGTGGGGAAGAATGACAAATGACAAATTTGTCAAAAATTTAAAAACGGTAAAAACTGGCGTAACGCATTACGTATACGTATGAGGTAAATGTTTTGTCGGATGTTGGGAGTCAGTTTTGGTGGGGGAGCTGTTTGTAGCTGTGCTTGCAATTCGGCATATTCGGCGGCAGTCAGGGGTTTACCATCAATAGGCGATCGCGCATCTACAATAATCTGCGATCGCAATACTTCTTCCGGTATATCTTCTGGGGGCGGTAATGCTATTACTGCTGCTTCCCAATGGCTACTTAGCCCCACGAAGGTAGCGATACTCCCAATTAATACCAAAAATTTGATTGCTTTTCTTGTTTTCACTCTTCCATCTCCCTCTCTTAGCAACGCCACTCGCTTCTTCGTTGGAGACGCTGTGCTACGCCAAAGCATAAGACAGGGCTACCTCACCAACGTAGTGGCTCATCAGCAGTTAGCGTTCAAAGCAATTTTCTCCCATCCCTGCGGCATCTGCTGAATTTATCTCGGTAAAAATAATGCTTTTTTTATTAAGTATTATCTCTTAAGTGGGAAAATTTGTGTGGAGTTGGTGTAGATGCGCTTAACTTTTTCTTTGCCTTACCTAAAGGAGAACCATAGGGGTAGCATAGTAGCTTTTACTAGGACATTACTTTTTGTTATTTCTCAATTTGGGGTAAGAAAAGTTACAGAATTGTCAAACTAGTCAGCGGCTTGATTTTCAAGATATACAAGCCGAAAGCTATATTTTGTTTGTTGTCATTAATTTGCTTATAGCCCAGAACTAGCTCGGCTTAGCAACAATTGTCAATAATGACCAAGCTGCACTAGTTAATATAAAGCTACTCTAGCAGTTTAGTGAAAAAAATATGGTGATGAATTCATGATAATACAGGAGATTTCAAGTTGATGAAGTACACAACATAGGTCTCATGGTTACTGAGCGGCTTGCCTTGAGCGTACCCCTACGGGGAAGCAAGCTACGCCTCCGGTCTCGCAGAGAAGCCGAAAGGAGTCGAAGTAAAGTCATGTATAAAGCCTTTTTACCTTCTGTTAGCATAGCGGGGCGTAGCCCATTCTGACGCTAGGCCGCGAGCGTCTCCGGCTCCGCTCCTGAATTCTGAATTCTGCTGTATATAAATAAAGCAAAGATAATCGCAGCAAATTTTCCCAATAAAAATCTGGCAATGCCGAGAAACACACCAAGTCACTTATCCCAATATGGAATGGACTGTAGGAAATGGTCAAGAGCAATGCCAGCACTAAATAGGTAATAGATTTTTTTGCCCTATCAAAACTCAAGAGTCTACGCTAATGGCATTAAGGTAGCCACAAGACAGTTAAAACTTTCAGGACTTAACTTTACTTGGTCTTGGAAGAAGATTTTCTCGTGGAAAAATTTCAGGCGGACACTTGGTAGCGGCAGAATATAGTCCTCACCAGTGTCCTTTAGGGGCTGCCCCACTTAGCTGAATATTGTAGCCAATTCCAAGTTTTGATGTTCAAAGATTAAGTAGCTCAGTGTTTGACGCAAACCTCAGAGAACCTAGTTATGTAGGAGGAGCGTTGTTACTAAGCTGTTTTGGGCGTTATTTAGACTGAGTTTAGGGTTTTTTGGTAGGACTAGTAGTAGGACTAGCAGTGGGACTAGCAGGTGTAACAGCGGGTGTAGTGGCGGGCGATGTCGTAGCTGCTGGGGTAGACCCAGTATCAGTCGGCTCAGCTGCGCCTGTAGCTGCTGGAGAACTGGTAGTACCAGCATCACCACCACCACCTTCGCAAGCACCGAGAATTGTAGCCAGACTTAACATTAGAGCCAAACCTAAGATTTTTGTTTTCATAACTCCTCTTTCACCAATTGTGGCTAGAACAATTTTTCGCCTGTTGAATACGATACCGTATTTATTGCGTTTTTTTAAATTCATCAGATTACATATTTAAAAGTAATCCTTTGAACTAATTTTTTTTGTCTAAGTGTCATACAGCTAGCTGATTGGTTTCTCCTAACTCACAAGCAAGGTTACTTAATCAGCAAACAGAGATTACCAATTTTGGTAGCGAACGGACATATGATAACAAATATTTTTATTTTTTTGGCAGAGTATTGCACCTTACTCCTCTGGGTTGCCATACTTTAGATGCAGATGCGATACCTACACAGTGAATCTATCCAGTTATTGTTCACTGATGTAGACATTGCAATATTCAATAGAGGCTAGCAAACATCAGTACGGCGAGCTATCGCAACAATTAAAAGGGTGTAGGGTATTATGTGTGCTTATTACACAAAAAGCGATTTTAACGTTAGCAAAAACAGACAATCAATCTAAAATACTGTATTTACAATCCAAAAAAAGTTATGGTTGTTGCTCGTAAATCAGCTGCTTCTGGAAAGGGAACTTGGTTCCGGCGAGATTCTACCTTGCGTTCAGGGAAGCGACGCGCAGCGCGTCAAGAGTCAGCAGTGCCAAGCGCTTCTACACCTGCTGCTCAAAGCGCATCAGTATCTTCTCAAAAACAACGGCATTCCCCAAAAAATTCATCAGTTTCTCTCACGAACGAGGCGATTATGCCCAAAGTAGGGAAAAAGCCGGGTAAGCAACAATTCTCTAACTTAAATAAACAGTCGGGTACAAAACACAAGAGTCCAAAGGAGGATTTACGAAGCGGAAGCGTTCCTGTAATGCCTAGCTCTGAATCGACGCCTTTGTGGTTGCTGCGTTTACACACCTTACATCGTTATTCCTCAGTTGTGACATTTTTGTTCGTAGCAGCGACACTTGCGGTTTATGGCTGGACAGTATATACCCAAGAGCTTTGGAATCAGGGATACCACAGAGTACAAAATCTGCGGCGTCATGAGCGACTATTGACGACTACCAACGCAACGCTAAGAAATAAAATGGCTGACGAAGCTGAACAACCAACAGCTGGGCTATTATCCGCAACTCCAGAAGGAACGATTTTCTTACCTCCAGCATCTCAGAGTCCTAATCCGGCATCATCTACCACAACGCCAAATTCTAAAACGCAAGAGCAAACGTCCTCGCCATTGGGATATTAAGGTTAAGAGTCATTTGTCATTTGTCATTGGGCATTGGTCACTAATAAGGACAAATGACAATTGACAAAAGACATCAAATGATAAAGGACGACGCAAATGCAGAAGTCACCAAGCAAAACAAGATTCAGAAATTTTCGGAAGCCAGCTTTTACAAGGCGGCAGAAGGGTTCTAGACGAGGGTTATTAGAGAGACTAACCTCTCAGGCTCAAGAGCAAACAAGCAATAGCAAATCCCGGCTGTTTATAGTATGGGGCGTGTTGATGCTGGCAGGGTTGGGGTTAGCTGTTAACTTGTATAACTTGCAAATTGTACTTGGGCCAAAGTTAACTCAGAAGGCGCGAAATCAGCAAATGGTCAATTTGCGTCCTTTTATGCCCCGTCGTCCTGTGGTAGATCGCGGTAATAATGTGTTGGCGATTGACCGTCCTGTGTATACTTTGTACGCGCATCCTAAGCTGTTTAATAAGTCTAATGAGGAGATGGCACAGCAACTTGCGCCAATTTTGGCTAAAGAACCTACTGAACTGGTGAAAACCTTTCAAAGTAAAAAAAGTGGGATTATTCTTGATCCTGCCGTGCCGGAAGAACTTGGCGATCGCATTAATTCTTTTCGCTTAAATGGCTTAGAGTTAATTCAAAAATACTCCCGCTTTTATCCATCAGATGATTTGCTTGCTGATGTGGTGGGCTACGTAAATGTAGACCGTCGTGGTCAAGCTGGTGTGGAATACTCTCAAGAGAAGTTGCTAGAACGTCCAGTGCAAACGGTGCGGCTCAGTCGAGCGGGTAACGGGGCGCTGATGCCAGAGCATGCCCCGGAAGGTTTTCTGCATTTTGATGACCTGCGACTGCAACTGACAATCGATAGCCGTCTGCAAAGGGCAGCCCGCACGGCGCTGAAACAACAAATGGAGAAGTTTGGCGCGAAACGTGGGGCAGTTATTGTCATGGATGCGTTCGATGGTTCTTTACTAGCTTTGGTTTCTCAGCCTACTTATAACCCTAATAAATACTCTACATCTGATATTTCACTATTTAAAAACTGGACGGTGGCGGATCTTTATGAACCAGGTTCGACTTTCAAACCTTTAAATGTAGCGATCGCTTTAGAAAATCATGTCATCAAACCAGATGATACATTTAATGATCCTGGTTTCATTCGCGTAGCTGACCGCACAATCAAAAATGCGATGAATAATGGCTATGGGCGGATCAGCATTGCTCAGATTTTGCAATATTCCAGCAATATTGGCATGGTGCAAATTATCCAACGATTGCAGCCTTCAGTTTACTACAACTGGCTGGAACGCTTGGGTTTAGGACAAACTGTTGATACAGATTTGCCTTTTGAAGTTAGTGGTAGCCTCAAAAGTCAAGAAAAGTTTATCTCGTCGCCAATTGAACCAGCTACTACCTCCTTTGGCCAAGGCTTTTCTCTGACACCAATACAACTGGTGCAAATGCATGGCGCTTTAGCCAATGGCGGTAAGTTAGTCACACCTCATGTAGTCCGAGGACTGATTGACAGTAAAGGGCAAATGCATTACCTTCCCAATCGCTCCACACCGCGGCAAATTTTTTCCCCTGAGACAGCCCACACAGTAGTGAAAATGATGGAAAGTGTGGTCACTGACGGTTCTGGCAAAGCTTCACAAATTCCGGGGTATCGCATAGCTGGTAAGACTGGGACAGCTCAAAAAGCTAGTCCCACAGGCGGCTATATCAAAGGTGCTAGAATCACCAGTTTCGTGGGTATTCTGCCAGTAGAATCTCCTCGTTATGTAGTCTTGGCATTGGTAGATGAGCCAAAAGGAGAAAGTGCTTACGGTTCTACTGTCGCCGCACCGATTGTTAAGGCTGTAATGGAAGCGCTGATTCCTATAGAACAGATTCCA
This sequence comes from Nostoc sp. UHCC 0302, assembly GCF_038096175.1. Lineage (NCBI taxonomy): Bacteria > Bacillati > Cyanobacteriota > Cyanophyceae > Nostocales > Nostocaceae > Nostoc > Nostoc sp. UHCC 0302. The sequence goes on along the minus strand of NZ_CP151099.1, from coordinate 1,753,105 downwards.
CCGAGTCAGCCTGTGAGTCAAGGGAGTGGGGAATAAGAGGCAGAAGGGCAGGGGGCAGGCTGACAGGTATAGGTTTTTTACAATTAGGAGGAATTGAAGCAATAGAAATCGTCAACAGGAGTATGAGGCAATACGGTTCAGTTAAGGGCTACTCGTACAAAATTTTGGGTTTTCGAGACGCGATACGCTGTCTCTACGAGTGTTTTGGTCTTATCTGAACCGTATTGGAGTATGAGGAAAAAAGCAATGGCGCAAAACAACTACTCACATCTAGAGTGGGACGCAACTTTCCTTTTTTGGCTTTTGCTTCCTGATACCATTGTTTTAATCGTTGATGTACTGTACTTGCCTTTTGTGAGTTGACTTTGGCAATGAATTTTGACACTTTGCTCAAGCTACTTGATTTTGTCATCACTATGCCAAAACTCCATCTTGCCAGTCCTACTACTTGTGGTAGCGTGACTATGTGGCATTTTCTGTGACACTATATTTGTCCACTGTTTGAGGTACTCATTTTTTAGCATTTGAGCCTCTGTTTTCTTGTGTGAGTCTGCTTTTATTTTTTGTCGATAGTGAATGAATACTCACACCCTTATAAAAAACCTACACCTGTCAGCCTGCTCCCCTGCCCGTTATGATGTGATTACCTTAAGATATAGAGTTGTTTCAATGCAAGGAATGAAAAAATGAAGGTCTGGCTTGCCTGCTTTTTGGTGCTGTTTGCCTTAGCAGAATTCTTTGATTGGTTGCAAGAATTTAATCTACCATTGCCGATCTATATTTTGGGAGGGGCTTTTTTAGCCGTTGCTTCTAACTACGACAAAATTTTTGGCTCCTATTTCAGTGATACTACTAGCATCGAAGCACTAATAGAACAACCTCAGTTAGATTCACTCGGACAATCTACTGCGCCAATTTCCTTTCCAATTCCCAGTTCTGTTAAAGATGATCAAGCATCTGAAGCAGAGCAATAGTAATTTGTAACGATGCTCCGCCCCGCTACGCTAACGTAATTCGTAATTTAGCAACGCCTAAAATCTCTATAGCTTGTGCCAATAACATAGGTGCGTTAGCCTTTGGCATAACACACCCTACTGGACTGTCTAGACTAATTACGAATTACGCATTATTTAGGCTCATCTAGAACGGCAGTATATGGTTGAGGCTCTCTGAGGCGCTGTTCACTATAGTCATGGCGAGACTTGGCAGTTTGCAAGTATATTTTACGAGCTAAATTAATACTACCTAACGGTTCATGTTCAGGTAAGGTGTGCCAAGGGGAGAAAGCTAACCCCTCATCTAACCGCTTGCGCTCTTCAAAGTCGAACTTCTGAGCAGGGATTCTCACAGTTGCCAGCTTAATAAATGGTGAATCTTCTTCTTTCCACTCTTTAGTTGCATCTTCGATTGACGTCTTTTCCTCGTCTACAAAAAACTGTACTAGAAAATCAAACTTTGCTTCTTTGCCTTCCTGGGTGAGATATTTGACTGCTGCCTCACGCAGATAATTTTCGGAATCAGGTTTCGCATCAGGAACTTGATCCTGTTGGTGTGGCTTTAGTGAAAACTTAATGACACGAGAGCCAAGCTTAAAAGGAGTAGTACCCCAGTATTGAATGAGTAAGGGATTAGCTACCTGCCTGCTACTCGCAGCTTGGAGAATTTCAAAAACTGGCGCAAGCGATCGCAACAATTCTGGATCAGCCTGACCGCTACCAGCTTTCCCTAAATCAGCAAACTGTTGGGCATCTCGCGCTATGAAGACTGGATGATTGAGAAAAATAAAGTCTTGTGTATGCTTCTCGTCATCAAATACCTTTTGTCCTTCTACTTCGAGAAGTTTGATGGCTAAACCACGGATATCTGGTTCTAAATCAGATTTTAATTTGCCGCGTTTTTCCGGGGTAGAAGCATTAGATAAACGCAGCCAAATTGGATAAGTCCGTTTTTTAGCAAACACACCTACCTGCAATGATTCGGGTATATCGTCTTCAACAATGAATTCTCCCCAAACCAAACCATGACTTTTAGGATGTAGCTGGCGCAGGTCTGGCCCTCTCTCTGCTTGTTCTTTTAAGGTGCTTGCTAATATGGCATCGGTCGCTGCCTCTTGTGTGGCAGTAGATAAGCTCAAATCGCTCATGTTTTTGTTTCCTTGACTACAAATTTTGAACAAATAAAATTGAAATACTTAGATGAGTATATAGGCTCAAAAATTATCTATTAGTTAAGATTTACTTTATAAACAGGTGAACATAATTAAATGTAAAATGCCAACACTTGAAATCTTCTGAGAAAGCAAGTTTTCCCTCTGCCTCCTGCTGCAACGCTGTGATTAGTGAACTATTAGAAAAACTCCGTGCCGCGTTCGTTAAAGATAAGAGTTCTCGTGAAACTTCTCCCAGCAATCAGTGGGTGCAAATTATTGTGGTTACTAGTGTGGGAGTCACCGCCTTGATCTGGGGAGTTCGGGAACTCAAATGGTTGCAGCCTTGGGAGTTAAGAGTTTATGACGAGATGTTGCGATCGCGTCCCCCAGAAACGCCTGATCAGCGGATTTTACTGGTAAAAATAACTGAAGAGGATCTGCAACGAGAGCAAGGGAATCTGTCAGACCGCACAATTAATCAGCTATTAGAAAAACTAAATTCGTATCAACCTCGTGTTATTGGTTTATATCTTTTCCGACCAGGGCAGAAAAACTTAGCGGCTAACCTTCAAAATCGAAATAACATCATTAGCACTTGCTTATTCAGTAGCATAGGTAGAGATGAAATTCCACCACCACATAATTTTCCTATTGATAATGTCGGCTTTAGCGATATAGTTACTGATAATGAAAGTGATCAAATTCTCCGCCGCAGTTTGTTATTTGCTAACTCTCCAGACAAGAAATGTACAACAGGATTTTCTTTTGGCTCGTTAATTGCGATTAATTATTTAGCAAAGCAAGGTATTAAATACAACTTTACTCAAGAAGGAAACTTTCAGGTAGGTAAAATTCTCTTTCCACGCCTAGAAGCTAATTCTGGTAGCTATAAACATCTGGATGCGGCTGGCTATCAAATGCTGTTAAATTACCGTCATCCAGCTCACCTTGCTCAAGAAGTCAGCCTTTTGGATGTTCTTAGCGATCGCATTAACCCCAATTTAGTTAAAGACCATCTTGTAATTATAGGCAGTACAGCGGCTAGTCTTTCTCCAGGCAGCTTCTACACACCTTACAGCACTTTACCAGACCAACCAGCAAGAATGTCTGCAATGATCATTCATGCAGAGATAGCAAGTCAAATTATCAGTACAGTCTTAGATAGACGGCGGCTAATTTGGTACTGGCCAGACTGGGCTGAACTTATTTGGATATGGGGTTGGTCACTAATCGGCAGTCTTTTAGTATGGCGGTGGCAACATCCTTTACTATTGCTAACTCTAGGAGGCATAACTTTAATTGGCTTGGGAGGAATCTGCATTGGTTTATTTTTCTTAGCTGGATGGATACCAATCATTCCGCCAGCCCTGGCGTTGGTAATTAGTGGTGTTGGTGTTATGGCTTACACTAGCTACCAAACCCAGCAGCAAACTAGGGTAATTATTCTGCAAGTTGAAAAGCAACAAGAAGCGATCGCGCAATTAAATATCCTTTTACAAGACAAAACAGCAATTTCCGACTCAGAACTTGACCTAGTTCCTACAATTGATACACCAGAAAAAAGAGTTGGTGACTTCCTTTTAAGCAGACGCTACAAAATTTCCCAAATCCTCGGTACAGGTGGATTCGGTCGCGTTTATTTGGCAACAGATACTCAGCGGCCAGGTAATCCTATTTGTGTAGTTAAACAATTAATGCCAGCCCGCCAAGATAGCAAATTTTTACAAGTTGCTCGCAGATTATTTAATACTGAAGCCGAGATTTTAGAAACCTTGGGTAAACATGATCAAATTCCGGCACTGCTAGCATATTTTGAAGATGAGCAAGAATTTTATTTAGTTGAAGAATACATTCAAGGACATACTTTAACCGAGGAATTACCACCTGTAATGAACTTACAAAACGAATCCTTTGTAATAAATATGCTCAAAGGAGTTTTAGAAGTTTTGGTGTTTGTTCACCAGCATCGTGTAATTCATCGAGATATCAAGCCAGCTAATATTATAAGACGCGCTCTAGACAATCGCTTAGTGTTAATTGACTTTGGTGCAGTCAAATTGATGCAACCGCCGAGTGAAAAAACAGAATTAGCCACAGTGGCGATCGGGACGCGGGGTTACACGCCACCAGAGCAATTTGCGGGACATCCCCGCTTGTGTAGTGATATTTATGCTTTAGGAATTATTGGTATTCAAGCAATAACTGGAATCCCACCGCAAGAACTCCAGCCAAACCCAGAAACGGGTAATGTAATATGGCGTGAAATGGCGCAAGTTAGTGAAGAGTTAGCGGCAATTTTAGATAAGATGGTTTGTTATCATTTTAGCGATCGCTATCAATCAGCCGCCGCAGTTTTACACGATTTAAAACTTATTGCAGAATCAGTCAATTCTCAATAGTACTTATTATAGCGGTTACTGCTTATCTACAGTAAAGAAATAATTAGCCACAGATGAATACAGTAGGGGCGCACATCTGTGCGCCCTTACTTAAAGAGAGTAACTTTATTTACTACTAGCTATAGTTGTAATATTTACGATTGACCACGTAAGAGCCTTATCTACCCAGAGAAGTATGACTTTAACAGTCTCCTGGCTGTTATAAATTTACATAAATAGCTAGTAATATTTATGACTGTTGTTCAATCAGATCGCCGTCTTCTTACAGTGCTAAAAGCAACTTCACAAATTGCAGGTATGTTTGTAGCTCTGGTTGGCTGCGCCGTACTGGTTGGCTGGTTAGTTGATAATCAAACTTTAAAAAGTATATTACCAGAGTGGATAGCTATGAAACCTAATACTGCTTTAGGCTTTGTGCTATCTGGTCTGACATTAAATTTTCTCAAGTCAACAGCAAAACTCAAACGTAGATTAGCTCAGGGGTTTGCTTTAGCAGTAACCATCTTGGGCTTACTGACAATCAGTGAATACACATTTGGCTGGAATTTGGGAATTGATCAACTGCTATTTTTCGATAACTCAGCGATTTCCACCCCTGGGCGAATGTCACCTATATCAGCATTCAACTTTGTCTTGATTGGCTTTGCTTTATGGCTTTCAACTTCCGCCAGGTTACGTTATCAGCTAGTTCAGCTATTGGCACTGCTCACCACACTGACTTCCCTACAGGTTTTGATGAGCTACATTTATGGAGCCAAAGCACTATTTGGGCTGGCACATTTGACGCACTCAGCTATTCATACAGCTATTACGTTTATTGTACTCTCGCTTGGCACGTTGTTTATAGCTCCCTCTGAGGGCTGGATGAGCCTAGTAGTCAGCAATAGCGCTGGTGGAACCACAGCCAGAGTGTTACTACCTGCGGCGATCGCCATTCCCTTTGGCTTAGGATGGCTCCGGGTGCTAGGGGAACAACTGGGGTTGTTTGATACTGCCTTTGGATTGTCCCTGCACGTGATTGGTAATGTAATTGCCTTCATGGGTTTAATTTGGTACTGTGCCAAACGGCTTTATGGAGTAGATATCCAGCGTCAACAAGCAGAAGAAGCATTGAGAGTTGCTTATGCTGAACTAGAAGTAAAAGTAGAGCAACGCACAGCAGAGTTATTTCAAGCAAATCAAGTTTTAGAGCAACAAATTGAAGAGCGAAGGCGAGTAGAAGCAGCTTTGCGAGAAAGTGAAGATAAACTCCGGGCAGTTGCTGACAATGCCCCAACAGTCATTTATCTCAAAACTTTAGAAGGTCAACTTCTACTGGTAAATCGGCAATTCGAGATGTTGTTTGGGATGCAGCGAGAGCAGATTATTGGCAAGCGCGACTTTGAGCTTTTTCCAGAAGAACAGGCAGCGACTTATCGGGAAAATGATCTCTTGGTAATAACAAGCGGGGAGGCGTTGAATTTTGAAGAAACTGTTTTGCTTTCTAATGAGTTACGTACTTACCTCTCGATCAAGTTTCCCTTGTATGATGCAAATCAAGCGCTTTATGGCATAGGAGGGATATCGACCGATATCACCGAACTTAGACAAGCCCAACTGCAACAGCAACGACTCGCGTCAATTGTGGAAAACAGCCCGCACTTCGTTGGTTTTTACACGCTTGATGGTCAAACTATGATTATTAACTGTGCGGCACAGGAAATAGTTGGTTTAGAAGCTATGGCAGTGCAGCAAACTCAGTTTGCAGATTACTACGAGCCAGAATCTTGGAACTATGTAAAACAAGAAGTTTTGCCAATTGTTTTAGAGCAAGGGCGGTGGGAAGGTGAAACTATTTTCCGCCATTTCCAAACTGGCGAATTGATTCCCGTTCTGCAAACAATTTTTGTTACCCGTGAGCCAAAAACAGGAAAACCAATCAACCTAGCAACTGTTGCTCGCGATGTTCAACAACGCAAGCAGGCAGAAGCAGCATTACAACAATCCCTGAAAGAGTTAGCAGAGATGAAGTTTGCACTCGATCATTCCTCAATTGTTGCGATTACAGATGGCAAAGGAATCATTACTTACGTCAACGATAAATTCTGCGAACTTTCTAAGTATTCTAGAGAAGAATTGATTGGACAGAACCATCGAATAATTAATTCCGGCTATCACTCGAAAGCCTTCTTTCAGCAGATGTGGGCTACGATTTCAACGGGGCAGGTTTGGCAAGGAGAAATCAAAAATCGTGCCAAAGACAATACATTTTACTGGGTGGCGACTACCATAGTGCCTTTTTTGGATGCCGCAGGCAAACCATATCAGTACATTGCAATTCGTTCCGATATCACCAAACGCAAGCAAGTTGAGTACACCCTCCAAGAGCAAGCCCAGTTGTTAGACCTAGTTTATGAAGCCATCTTTGTCCGCGATGCCAACAATGCGATCGCTTATTGGAATCATAGCGCCGAAGAACTGTATGGTTGGACGAGTGCAGAAGCGATCGGCAAGATTCCTCATTCCCTATTGCAGACTCAATTTACACCAAGCTGTTTGAACCTTGATGATATCCTGCGTCAGCAAGGACATTGGGAAGGTGAACTAACTCACACGCGACGAGATGGGAGCCAAATTATTGTCGAAAGTCGTCAGGTGTTAATGCAAGATGCAGAAGGTCAAGTAAAAGGAATTTTAGAGGTTAATCGAGATATTACTGAGCGTAAACGAGCAGAAGAACAATTGCTGCAAAATGCATTTTATGATGCACTTACAGGTCTACCAAACCGCGCTTTATTTATGGAGCGCTTAAAACACGCGCTTGAGCAAGCCAAACGGCAGGAAAATTATTTATTTGCTGTACTTTTTCTCGACCTGGATCGGTTTAAGGTAATCAATGACAGTCTTGGACACTTAATGGGAGACAAATTTCTATTGACTATTGCAGATAGAGTACGAGTATGCATTCGCTCTATGGATATAGTCGCCCGGTTTGGTGGAGACGAATTTACAATCTTGCTTGAGGGAATCCAGAATGTAGCAGATGCCATTAAAGTGGTTGAGCGGATTCAACAACAACTGGCATTACCTTTTGAACTGGATGGACAAGAAGTGTTCACAACAGCAAGTATTGGTATTGCTTTAAGTTCGACAGTAGACTACGACCAACCAGAAAACTTGTTAAGAGATGCTGACGCAGCGATGTACCGAGCCAAAGCCTTGGGCAGAGCGCGTTATGAACTATTCAACCCAGAGATGTATGTTGATGCTCTCGATAGATTGCAATTAGAGACTGATTTACGCCGAGCAATTGAACGTCAAGAGTTCCGGGTTTATTACCAACCGATTGTTTCGCTCACTAATGGTAGAATCTCAAGTTTTGAAGCTCTGCTGCGCTGGCAGCATCCAGAGCGAGGTCTAGTTTCTCCGGCAGATTTTATTCCCATCGCCGAAGAAACTGGACTGATTGTCGAGATTGGTTACTGGGTGTTACATGAGGCGTGCCGCCAGATGCAAGCTTGGCGAGTGAGCCATCCTACCAACTCACCAAATAAAATCAGCGTTAATCTCTCTGTCAAACAATTCTCTCAGTCTGATTTGATTAAGCAGATTGAAGAAATTTTGCACTCGACTGGTCTTGATGCTGGCAGCCTAGTACTAGAGATTACTGAAAGCGCAATTGTAGAAAACGGTGATGAAGCCATTGCTCAACTTTCACAACTTCGAGACTTGGGCATTGAGTTATCAATTGATGACTTTGGGACGGGCTACTCTTCATTAGGTCGTCTTTATCGGTTTCCAATTAGTGTGTTAAAGATTGACCGCTCCTTCGTTAGCCCAATGGATGCTGATAGCAGAAATTTAGAAATTGTTGAAATAATTGTCACGTTGGCACACAAATTAAATGTTGATGTAACCACCGAAGGAGTAGAGACAAAAGAGCAATTAGCACTGATGAGAAAGTTGAACTGTGAATATGGGCAAGGATATTTTTTCTCTACCCCACTCGATAGCTCAGCTGCAACGTTATTAATGGCGGCGAATCCGCAGTGGTGAAGTTTATAGTAATTCGTAGTTCATAATTTCTCAAATGCATTACAGGCTTAGGTTGAGCCAAAAAACCAGATAATCGGGAAAAACTAGAGCAGAATCTTTTACTAGTAGTCTGCCAAACTAAGAATGCCGGGTGGAGGTTGGGAAAAGGTCAATACGGTTCAGATAATACCAATTCTCTAAAAGCTAGCTACAGATAGTGCCTCTAAAATATATTGTCTTCGGGCAATAGATACAATAATTTGTTTGGTTAATTTCCCAATTTCAGCGTAGAGAGCAGTACGTAAATCATCAAGTTTTTTAGGTAATAACCAACGCAGTCGGCGCTTAATATATTGCCAAACCTGCTCAATTGGGTTTAACTCGGGAGAATGTGCAGGCTGAAATAATAAAATGATGTTATCTGGTACTTGAAGACGTTTGGCTTTATGAAAGGCACCATTATCCAGTTGAATAATTAGTACTGAATCAGTAAAATGTTGAGAAATTAGATTGAGGAATATCTGAAAACAGTCAGTATTAAGATGTGAAAATTCCCAAAAAAAGCTTTCGCCAGTCAGTGGTTCGATGATTCCATATAAATATGTTGCTTTGAACTGCCACTGGTGTACACCAACGGGTTTGACACCCTTGCCTGTGATTTTCCGTCCTGTGATTGTTTTCAATCCAATTCGAGTTTCGTCCTCGCACCAAAAACGAATCGTTTTCGTTGTGCATAAAACTGTTAAGCAAAACCAAGACAGCATTGCTAAGTTGTGTGCAAGGTTTTTTTAAATGCCTCTACTTGTGGTTGTTTTTGTTCAACGCTTTTGGGGCGTGGTACTTTTGGCGATGACTCCAAACGGTAATAAACCAGTTTGTGAACTGTCTTGTAGCAAGAATTGACTCCCAAGTTTTGTTCTAGCCACTCTACAATTTCTTGATAACCATTAAATCCAAGTGGTTCTTGCAATCTTTTCTCTAATGCTTTTTCTGCCCAGTTTGGGATGGTTCTTGGTCTTCCTGGCGAAGATTTTTGTTTTAATAGTCCTTCAATACCGCCTGCTTTGTACTGTCGAATCCACTTGTGTAGGGTCACTCGATTTCGACCAATAATTTCTGCGGTTTGAGAAATTGTTTGACCATGCCCTGTTTTGAGTAAATATAGTAGCTGCACTCTTTCTTTAGCCGTCGCAGTTTTTTGTATTGCCAGTAAATCTTTGAGTTCTGCGACAGTCTCTTTAATTTCTAGTTGATATACCCCTGACATTGTTCATCTTTGTATCTAGTTTCATCTTATTATCTCATCTGTAGCCTTATTTCAGAGAATTGGTATAAGACCAAAAAACTTGTAGAGATCGGCGATTTATCGCGTCTCGAAAACCCAAAATTTTGTACGAGTAGCCCTTAACTGAAACGTATTAGGGAAAAGGTTAAAGGAGAAAGAGAAAAGAATTAAAAACCTTGTTCAAAAAAGCGTACCACTAGTTGTAACTGCTGAACTGTAAATGAGTATTCGCCTACTAATTTTCTTAAAACGGTCTACCCTAGCGCAGGAAAAACAAAGGTGATGTACAGTTATAATTGGGTAGATAACTGTACTCAAACAAAGACAAAAGTACGCCCCTTCTATCTGGCTATGCCGTAAGTCGGGCAGGTATCTAGAAACATGAAGATGAGGGCATTTAGTGATATATGTCTAACTAACTTTCAAATTCTTCCCTAAGAAAGTCAGAAACGCCACGCCATTTGTCGTATTCTTCGGTCTGTAATATTCAGAATAAGCAAAGGCAATGTTAGAAACTAAGCGCTTAGAAATTGCAGAATTAGGGGAGACCGCTTTAAAAAGATGCCAGCCTTATTCTTAATTGCTTGTTGTGTGTAGTAGTTCTGGGTGTTGACGCTGGTATCTTTGTTTGAGAGTAAGTACCTTCGCAATTGGCACTGAAGCAGATTGAATAAATATTATGGAACTTGGGTGAACCTGGACAGGAGCTGCTGAGGCAATATTTCTTAGAAGCGGAGTAGTCTAATGACGAATGAGGAAGTGGAGCAGATATGTTTAGACGATATTCTCATTACTGAAGAGCTGTCCCGTCGAGTACCCAGAACCACTGACCTCAAAGAAGAGAATAATGCACTTCATGCCCTGGTACAGCAGCTCGTTGAGCAGCCTGAAATTCTGCTAAAGAAGCTTGTAACAATAACTACTCAACTATGTCGGGCAGAAACAGCAGGTGTAAGCTTACTTGAAGTAACTCAGAGCGGGGAAGAAATTTGCCGCTGGGTCGCACTAGCCGGGATGTTAGAAGCCTATGAACAAACTCCCACTCTTTACACCTTTAGTTGCTGCGGCATCTGCCTAGAACTTCAAGCCCCACTGCTCTATTCCTATCCAGAACGGTATTTTACTTATTTGCAACAGTTTAAGCCAACAATCGTTGAGATACTCGTGGTTCCTTTATTAATTGCCAATCAACCAGTTGGTACGATTTGGATTGTATCTCACAATGAGCATCGGCGGTTTGATGGAGAAGACTTACGGCTGATGACAAGCCTCGCAAATTTTATAGCAGCTGCCCTCTACAGTAACAAGGCCAATCAAGCAGCCGAAGAATTTGCACGCAGCGAGCGAGCAGCACGAGCAGCAGAATCTGCCAATCGTCTCAAAGACGAGTTCCTCGCTGTTCTATCTCACGAACTACGTTCCCCCCTCAACCCGATCTTAGGCTGGTCAAAACTCTTACAAACCCGCAAATTTGATGAAGCAAAGACGGCTTATGCTTTAGCAACTATTGAGCGCAATGCCAAGTTGCAGTCTCAGTTGATGGAAGATTTACTGGATGTTTCCCGCATTCTTCAAAGCAAGCTCAGTCTGAATATCAGTTCTGTTGATCTGTCCGCCGTTATTGAAGTAGCGCTTGATACTGTGCGTTTAGCGGCTCAAGCAAAGTCAATTCAACTTAAGACAATAGTAGAACCGAATGTCGAGAAAGTTCTGGGTGATCCCAGCCGCTTGCAGCAAGTTGTCTGGAATTTACTGTCTAACGCCGTTAAGTTCACACAGACCGGGGGTAAAGTGGAAATACGACTTGAGTACGTGGGTACACAAGCGCAAATCCGGGTGAGTGACACGGGTAAGGGCATCAACCCAGAATTTCTGCCTCACGTGTTTGATTACTTCCGGCAAGCTGACAATAGCACAACAAGAACCTTTGGCGGCTTGGGGCTTGGTCTGGCGATCGTTCGTCAAATCGTTGAAATGCACGGTGGAACAGTCAAAGCAGAAAGCGAGGGAGATGATAAAGGTTCTACCTTTACTGTGTTGTTACCCATCAGGAATGCCGAGCCTGAAGCATGTGAAGACAAGGATTTGCCTGAAAAATCCCCTAATCTTCAGGGGGTAAAGGTGCTGGTCGTGGACGATGAAGTTGACACCCGCGACCTAATAGCCCTCATCCTCAAAGACTATGGTGCTTCTGTGTATGCCGCTGCCTCAGCTTCGCAAGCACTAAACGCCTTTGCACTGCATAAGCCAGATATTCTCTTAAGTGATATTGGTATGCCAGAAATGGATGGCTATATGCTGATTCGGGAAATTCGTAGACGCGAAGCGGCTTGTCGTCAGACATCGCTACCACCTGAGCAAGGAGGAGAAATTCGAGCGATCGCACTGACAGCCTATGCTGGAGAGATTAACCAGCAAAAAATTCTCCAAGCAGGATTCCAAAAACATTTGACTAAGCCAATAGAACCAGCTCAGTTAGCTATGGTAATTGCTAGCCTAGTTAAATAATAAAATAGTTATCCTAAGAAGTTAGGAGTACACAGTTGGGTATAAATTCCGGTTTTAAAATGCTAAAGGATCAGTTCCTTCCAGAACGCAAAGAAGCAATGCTGGCTCGCATGGCGAACCGCATCCGGCAATCACTTAACCTCCAAGAGATTTTGGATGCAACTGTGGTCGAGTTGCGTGCATTTTTGCAAACCGACCGAACTAAGGTCTACCGCTTTGATCACGACGGGCATGGACACGTCGTTGCGGAAGCAAGCGCCCCCAATCGTCTGCCTTCTTTGCTGGGATTGCACTATCCATCTGATGACATTCCGCCTCAAGCACGGGCTTTATTTGTCAAAGCACGTACCCGCTCCATTGTCAATGTCAACGAGCAGCGCATTATCCTCAACTCGCTGCCGACTCCCAAAACAACCGCAATCGGGGACTTGACTGTTGCAGAAGTGCAAGAGCAATCCCTCGAAGATATCTTAAGCCGTCCTGTAGACCCCTGCCATGTAGACTATCTCACCCAGATGGGTGTGCAATCTTCTCTGGTAGTGCCAATCATTTATCAACAGGAACTTTGGGGGCTGTTGATCTCTCATCATGCCGAACCCAGAGAGATTACATCTGAGGATTTGCAGGTCGTCCAATTGCTCGCTGACCAGGTTTCACTGGCAATTACTCAGGCGAGCCTGCTGAGTCAGGTGCAAGAACAGCAGCAGCGCGAAGCGATCATCAATCAGATTGCCACTTTGCTGCACGCGCCTCTGGCCCCTGAGCAGATTTTGCATAACGTTCTGGAGCAAGCAGTAAAAGCTTCTGGCAGTTCCGGAGGAAGGTTGTACCTCACTTCCCCGGATGAGGCTTTACCAGCCCATGTTTATACTTACGGAAATCAGCCGACCCCATCCCAGCTTGAACATCCAGACTTATTAGAAAATCATCCCCTCTGGCAAGAGGTAAAGCCAGTCTCACCTGCTTCCATCGTCCCTAGCTTGTCCCAAGAAGATAGACCTGCTGTGCGAGTAGTAATTAATCTTCAGGAAGAACCGCGTCTGCACCAACTGATTGAATCCTTCCAGACCACACCAATTCGGGGTTTGATTGTTCAACCTTTGTATTATGGTAAAGAATTTCTGGGGTATTTGACGTTCTTTCGTGACCAAATCGGCACAGAAGGTCTTTGGTCGGGCTATGAGGAGGGGGATGAACGCCAACAGCGGCCCCGCCAGTCGCTGGCGCAATGGCAGGCGCTCAAACAAAACAAAGCTCACCCCTGGAGCATCGAAGAGATGGAACTCATCCAGTCTCTGAACATTCACCTATCGCTAGCTGTGCTGCAAAACCGCCTCTATGAGCGCGAACGGCAGCAACGCCTGGTAGTTGAGATGCACAACCAGGCCCTTTCTCATGCCCGAGCGGCGGCGGAGGAAGTGAGTCGCCTCAAGAGCAACTTCTTGGCCTCTACTAGCCACGAACTACGAACCCCTCTAGCCTCGACCTTAAACTACTTAAAGTTGCTCAAAGAGCGCCTTTATGAAGATGAAGAAGAGTTGCGCCAATATATCGACGGCGCTTACCAATCAACGCAAAATCTGGTTACCATTATTAACGATGTACTTGACATTGCCAAGATTGAAGACGGGCGCATAGCCTTAGATTTAGAGACAGTTTATCTGCAACAGCTTTTAAAAGAGCAATGTTTTCTTTCTGGAGCCGAAAGCCGCTACAAGGCAATTCCTCTAAAACTCCACTGTGAAATCGAGACTGTTTTCGCCGACAAGATCAAAGTCCGTCAGGTGATGACGAACCTGCTGGATAACGCCTTCAAATTTACAGATGAAGGTCAAATTGATGTCCGGGCCGTCATCGATAGTACGGGGGCAATGGCTCAAATCTCAGTGCGCGACACAGGCATGGGGATTGAGATGGAAAGCTCAGAGAAGCTATTTGCCCCATTTGTGCAAGCTGATGGTTCTGCCCAGCGCTCCCACGGAGGTACTGGTTTAGGGCTAACTATCTGCAAGCGATTGGTGGAACTGATGGGTGGTAAGATATGGCTTGAAAGTCCTGGACTAGGACAGGGAAGCACGGTGACCTTTACCCTGCCCCTAAACGAACCGAGTCAGATCATAGGTGACAATCTTGAACATCCTACTGGTTGAAGATAACCAACTCCTGGCTAAGGGAACCGCCAAGCTAATCGAACGCTTGGGGGGTCATCAAGTGTTTATTACTGCCGAACCTAAAGAGATTTTCCAACAATGCGAAGCGGGGGCAGTGGAACTGGTGATTATGGATATCAATTTGCCGGGGGCGTGCTGGCAAGGACAAAAAGTCGATGGCTCTATCCTGTCGCGCTATCTGAAGGAACAGTGGAAACAGATACCGATTATCTTGGTCACAGGTTATACCATGCCCGCCGAGCAACATTTCCTATTGTCCGAATCTGGGGCTGATAGTTGCTATACCAAACCCATTACTGACTATGATGCCTTTTTGGGCATGATTACTCTTCTCGGTCAAAGGAGGAATTGAATTCTCATGTACAAGCTGGCGATTTTGGATGATGACGAACACTGGTGTCGTATCGTCCAACGCTTTCTGAAGCAAGAATATACTGTGGCAACCTATAAGTCAGTGTCTAGTTTCTTGTGGGAGTTAGAGGAAGTAAAGCAGTACGATATTTTTCTGGTCGACTTCGTGCTACCTACGGCTCGACATGAGCTAAATACAGATGGCATCCAAATCATTACCGCTCTCAAGCGACGCTTGCCTTATTCTCCTGTGGTCATCCTTGTCACGGCTTACATGAGCAGGAATGAGTTAGAGGTTCATGGCAAACAAATGTGTCCAGAAGCGGACGGATTTTTTGCCAAGGATGCTGGACTAGAAATATTGGCTCACCAAATGAAGCAACTGCTCACACAAGATACGAATGAGGACAGGTAGCGGGAATAGGCGTGAAGAGTAATCAATATAGAAACATTTCGCTATTGGAATATATTACCTTAAGCTGAGATTGTAGTTTTAACTTGACCGAAACGGCGATCGCCGCTTTTCAAATCAAGGAGCAAAGGCGTTAATAGACGACATGCATCAAGCACATCTGTGGCAAGCTTGACAGTCAAACGCGCCAGATGGGGGACTCTGGAATGGACGAAAAGTTGCAGATTGGTTAAGTGAAGTCACCGGAACAAAGATTAGTAGATATAGGGGGTGGGAAATATTACGGCAGATGACGTTTAGACTACGAGTACCTCGTCCGTCTCACACAAACAGCGATCCTTTTGAGCAAGAAGCCTGGAAAAAAACTAGCTACGGAAGTTGCAAAGCTAAGAGCTACTTAACCCAGATGCAGAAATTCAACTTTGGTGCGAGGATAAACACCGTTTAGGACTCAAGCCAATTATTCGACGAGTTTATTTTCCGTCGATAGGAAACACCTATTGCTAAAGTCAATTGGAGGTTTAAGTGGTTGTGGTTGTATGCCTTTGTACATCCCCAAACTGGAGAAAGTTATTGGTGGATTTTCCCTTATGTCAACACTGAACTATTTAATCAGGTTTTAGCAGATTTTGCCTCGGAATTTGAGTTAGGCGTTAATAAACGCATTCTTTTAGCTATTGACCGAGCTGGATGGCATACCAGCAAAAATTTAAAGATTCCAGAAGGGCTGCATTTAACATTTTTACCATCTCATTCACCCGAATTACAACCCGCAGAAAGATTGTGGACTTTGGTTGATGAACCAATTGCTAATAGAACATTTGAGACACTTGATGATTTAGAGAAAATTTTATTTCATCGCTGTCAATCTTTGCTTCAACAGCAAGATTTGATTCAAGGGTTAACTGGTTTTCACTGGTGGATTAAAATCGGGGCTTAATCGTAAGTGATTTACCGAACATGATATCAGTCTACATAGGATACTTTGACACATGGTTTCTACGATATCCTTACAACTCAGCAGTAGAATGATAGCTATGGGTAAGTTTCTCTAGCATTAAAATCCTGTTGACCATTTCCGATTAACTACGACCTCGCAAGAAGGGTAAAGCATTCTTAATTTTTGATTCCTTATGTTGATTTCCATAAAGCAATACCCTCATAGATTTTATGAGGGTATTGCTTTATATCTATGTCAGTTCTTAAGTACGGAAACGTCTTTTACTTTGCTTGTGCAAAGCAAGTTTTTTACGCTTGCATTTTTCTATAGGCGTTTCAAAGTGACGATGCTTCCTCATATCTTGAAAAATTCCAGCTTTGGAAACTTCTCGCTTAAATCGCCGTAAGGCAGACTCAATGTGTTCATTGTCACCCACTATTATTTGGGTCATTATCTCTCCTACTAAATTGACTTACTTAATGGCTCATAGTGGTAAGCTGTCTAGCTGACTAGAATGCAAAAAAGGGAGGCTCTTTGTCTGACCTGAAAATTCACTTGTAAAATTTCAGGTTTCAAAGCTTAGTAACGGTTACGTCCACCGCCCCCGCCGTATCCTCCCCGATTACCACTAGAAGAACCTCTATCTTCTCTAGGCTTGGCTTTGTTAACTTTGAGATCACGACCCATCCATTCAGCACCATCAAGAGCTTCGATGGCAGCTGCTTCTTCAGCCTCAGTTCCCATTTCTACAAATCCGAAGCCGCGTAGCTGTCCTGTTTCACGGTCAGTAGGTAGTTGAACACGTCTTACAGTACCGTATTCTGCAAAAACAGCGGTCAAAGTGTCTTGGGTAACTTCGTAAGAGAGGTTGCCTACATAAATTGACATCGATTATCTCCAAAATTATCACTGTGTAGAGATTTAAATTTCGGAGAAAAGCCTGTAAATACCAAAAGGGAAAAACCTGTCAATACTAAGAACAAAGATACTCACCGAATTAACTCTCGTTTTATAGCATGACATATAAGTCAATTCTCTGCATCCACTAAATGGTTAGTTTACCAGTGATGACGTAGGTGCGATTGCCCGAAAAGCAGTTGTGGCATTCTGGCAATTACAAATTGCCTTACTTATCGATTTTTTTGTCGTAGACTTTCCCTAAGCGTTATATCGCGGTTCTGGTTATTTAATGTTCTAAATTTTCCACTGAGTAACAGCTGTATAATCACCGCTACCTCAACAGGTGTGGATTTGCAGTATACCATTAGCCGTAATATGCGATCGCAACTTGATTGTTTCCATCACGGAGCGTGGGATTGAAATTAATGAACGAAATGTAAGTAAGGTATACTGGTACTCTCTGCACAATTGCTACCAAAACGCGTTTAACGAGTGTGTCATTCGACACAGAAATAGAAATCTATCGCATTGGAGAATCTGTTATATTTTGTCGGTAATTTTCCTGGCTCAGCCGCGCTTCTTCCGAAATAAACGTAACCATACATAAGAAATTCCAATTACAATCATGTTTTTTATAATTAAATTTATACTATTAATGTATGAAGATTTATGTCGTGATATTCTAACTCTGCCAACTAGAGTTGTAGATATCAGTACCGCACATCGTTGCATGGCTGTTACACGTGGTATTGTTTTGTGCGCCTGGACATCTCAATGCGGCTAACTCGGTATGCTGAGCAATGATGTCTGTTCTAAATCTTCCCTATTCAGGGTGGTAATTGGATTTCATTTCGTTACACTCAATATAGGCAACTAACACCAAGTTTGCACAACTCGTCCCTGTAACTGTTGTCCGAGCCAAGGTGTATTGCTAGAAAGTGTATGTAGATTTTTCCTTTCAACTTTCCAGGTTTGCTGGGGGTCAAATAGAGCCAGTTCTGCTGTTTGATTAGGTATAATCGCACTAACTTGCTGCCCCAAACACTCTGCTGCACGGCTACTTAAAGCCTGCCATAATTCTAAAACTGTGAATTCTTTAGTTTCTACAAGATACTGCCACAGCAAAGGCAATGCTAATTCTAAACCAATTGCTCCCGATGGCGCTTCAGCAAAGGCCTGGACTTTTTCTTCGTAGGTGTAGGGTGCATGGTCAATGGCGATCGCATCTATTACACCCGCACGCACTCCTTCACGTAACGCCGTTACATCACAAGGATTGCCCAAAGGGGGATCTAAATGCAAGCTAGTGTTATAACTTTTAACTGCTTTGGTATCCAGCAAAAGATGCATCCAAGTGGTGCTGGCAGTGATCGGTAAACCAGCAGCTTTTGCACTTGCTATCAGTTCCACACTGCGACTTGTAGAGACACGCATAATATGCACTGGTGTGCCTATAGCAGCTACCAATTCTAACAAAGAAGCGATCGCAGTAGTTTCAGCACTAGCGGTTACTGGAGGTAAACCCAGACGAATTGCTTCTGCACCTTCTCTCATTACCCCATTTGCTGCTAATTGGCGATCGCACGGCCAAAATGCTACTGGTTTGCCCAACGGCTGAAGATATTCCAACACTCGCCGCACCAGCCCCAAATTTTCTAACGGTCTACCATCACTAAAACCAACAACTCCAGCATTTGCTAAATCTGCCAATTCCGCCATCTGCTTCCCCGCTACATCTAGGGTAATAGCGCCCCAAACTTGAAGTAGGGGAGAAGAATGCAAACTCTCTTTTGCCCCTCTACTCCTCTGTAACTGTGCCACAAGCGCGGGATTATCAATAGCTGGGGATGTATCAGGTAAAATGCTAACTCTCGTAAAGCCGCCAGCCGCCGCAGCTTGTAACAGAGAAGAAAGTGTTTCTCGTTCTTCAAACCCTGGTTCACCTGAGTGACTGTATAAATCCACTAACCCAGTTCCGAGAACTAATCCCCGACAATCTTTGATTTGAGTATCAGGACTGATATCAGAAATTTTAGCAGCCACAGCTTGGATTTCATCATCAGCAATTAGCACATCAGCTATTTGATCAGTTCCAGAAACTGGGTCAATTACCCGTACTTGTTGTAGCAGTTCAGTCATAAAAGTTTTGAGTTATGAATTAGGAGTGATGAGTTATTTACTCTGCACTTCTAACTTTATTCCTCACTCCTCACTCCTAACTTTTTTACAATTCCCCTCACTCCTATAGAGACGCGCCATAGGGCATCTCTACTTTTTTACAATGCCCCAGCTGCTGTTTTGTCAAGTACGCCTCCACCTAAATGAGCAGTGATGTTCATTGCTTGCACTACTGGTAAACCATTTAACCCAGAGGGATAGTCAATCACACTGACTGCACCATTACCCTGGCGGAAATTCCAGAAATTTTTCAGCGATAAACCGAGAACATGACAAAGCAAGGTTTTATTAGTCGCGTCGTGAGCTACTACTAATACTGTTTTGTGTTGCTTGCTTAATGCTGCTTGCACAATTGATTGCCAAGCTGCGACGCTGCGTTCCCACACTTGTTGCAAATTTTCCCCTTCTGGCATTTGGACTTCTGCTGGCACTGTCCGCCAGCGGTGCAACTCTCCCGAAAACTCCTGCTCTATTTCTGTTTCTAACTTTCCTTCCCAAAGTCCGTGACCGATTTCTCTTAAACCATTTTGTAATTCTAACTCTACACTGGGATGCTGCTTTAAGATAATCTCTGCTGTTTCTTTGGGACGCAGCATTGGGCTACTCACGGCAAAATCAATCGCTACCTCTTGGAGAAATTCACCTGCTTTTTGGGCCTGTTGTCTGCCATTGTCGTTGAGAGGGACATCAATTTGCCCTTGAAATCTAGTTTGGCGATTCCACTCAGTTTCCCCATGACGTACTAGCAACAATCGTACTCCTTGATGATCTGGTCGTAATGAGGGCAGATTTTCTCCAGTATGTTGCGTCTGATTTAAAGACTCTAGTTGAACTGCTTCCCCCAATCCTCCAGAAAAATTAAGTATAGTAACGCCGCAGTTAGATTGCTGGATGGAATGGTAGCGACTTGGGGGAATATCCAAAGCTGTGCTGATGAGAGCGCGATTAATGCCGTTATGCCCCACTATGAGAATGGTTTTGTCTTGATGATGGGGCAAAATCTCTTGCCAAAACTGCTGCGCCTGTTTGTACAAAGCTAAGACAGGGAAATGTTCTCTTGTTCCCTCTGCATCTTTGATAAGCATTCGCAATTCATCGGGGTGTTCGTGCCACGTGCGGTAATCTTCTGCAAACTTCTGTTTGACATCAGATGTAAGCAATCCTTCCCACAAAGGCAGGTCAATTTCCCGCAGCAAATCAGAAACTTGGGGAGTGGTAGCCTGCTCAGGATAAGTAGCTAACTCGTTATAGATAATATCTGCTGTATGTTTTGCTCGTTGTAAGGGACTACTGTAAATTACGTTGAATAGAATATTACTGAGGGCTTTGCCTACTTTACTAGCATCGTTACGACCTTTATCGGTTAATGTTGACGCATCGGTGCGTCCTTGAATGCGCCGCTCGGTGTTGTAGCCGCTTTGACCGTGGCGTACAATGATGACACGAGTCATCGTCTTGCCCTCCTCTATCTAAAGGACTAATTTTACTGCAAAATGTCTGCGGAATTATCTAGTAGATAGATTTAGTATTTAAGCCAGCAGTAAAACTGCCCATCTAAATCCTTTAGATGGGCAGTAACATTGAGTAAAAAATTATACCTAATTACTCCTCGCCTAGATCCAACTGCACTTGCGCTCCTTGATTGTCGTTACCAGATTCAGCTGGTACTAACAAAACAGGAGTGTTTGGCTGCGAGAGTGATTCGTTAAAGCGTATTTTGACTGTAGTAGCGTTGCCTCTGCGATTATTCGTTGAAGAGTTGCTTCCTGGATTATTTGGCTCAAAAAATCTTTGGAAGTCATCTTGGGCTGTTCTTTTATTAATTCCTATTAGAGAATCACCAGTAACTGTGTATTGTTCTGTATTTGAGATTGATGCTGGTGACTGTGCGTACACCGAGTTTCCTAGGCTCATAAAGGCTGCCATCATTCCCAATGAAGCAATAATTTTGGTGTTCATTTGTTTTATCCAAATTCTTTTGCTATTGCTTGTTTTTATTCTCTAACCAGATTTTTTATAAATCTTAATGCTTTAGGCTAACTGGTTCTATAAAGAATTGTATTTTGTAAAATCATAAGTTGTCAATAATGATTAATTTTCTTAACTATAAATAAATAGACAAAATACTATTCTAAAAATGTATCGAATAATGCAGAAATTCAATATTATGTAGTCAAATTATAGCTGTTTGTAGTTGAGTCTAATACAGACCTAACCACTAACCCTTTACCTACAAGGGAAGGAGAGTAATACTCAAAGCTACTCTACTTGTAAGAGAGGTTAAAACTTTACTGCACTCAACCTAGACCGCCATATTAAAATAATATTAATTAAAATTAGATAAACTAATCGTACTGATAACTCAATTTAGAATTTGGCAACAAAAATAATAGTTTTTCTCGAATAAGAAGTGTCTACAGCAATCCAAGCTGAGTTGTAAACTGTTTGTACGAAAAACTGAGGAATAATCAACTTATTCACAAATTACAGATAGATTGCGATGGTAGCGATCGCTTATCCGTGATTTAGTTAACCTAGAGGCGACACTAGCTAGAAAATATCTATTATGAGGGCAGCATCACAAGAAGCCGTTGGTGGAGTTGCTGAGGTTGTCTGCTGTCGGTGATTTTAGCTGTTCAATCACAGCGTTATCATAAAATTTGCCTATAATTAGGTTAGCTTACTGACATAGTATAATACGCAAGATTAAGTGTTAATACGCTAAGTAATAATCAAGCAGGTAGTTAAAATACGTAGTTATATTTGTGAGGAAGGTTATGCAAATAGATAAAGTTATTGAGAGCTACGATCATGGAGCAGTGGATTATGAAGCAATTATGCTGCGTTACTGGCACATTGATCGCGAACCGTTAATTGCTTCCTTGCAACTTAGTCCAGGACAAACCGTGCTGGATGCTGCGGTAGGAACGGGTCTCAATCTTTTAGCCTATCCTGAAGGGGTACGTGTCGTCGGCGTTGATCTTTCTCATAAGATGCTCGATGAGGCACGTAAAAAGCGCGTATCCGCAGATATAACCCTGAAGATAGCGGATCTTCAAAATCTTGATTTTCCAGATAATAGCTTTGATGCCGCAGCATCGGGATTTACCCTTTGTGTTGTTGCTGATCCTGTCCGCGCTCTTGAGGAGATTTTACGAGTTACCAAACCTGGTGCATTTATCGCTATTCTCGATTATTGCAAGTCGCAAGACCCAGAGATAGAGAAATGGCAAGAGTTAATATCTGATGCAACTTCACAGTTAGGCTTTCCGACTGGCAAGATTAAGTGGAATGCATTGATGGATTATGATCAATTAATTTACAACAGTAAGCTTCCGATTGAGGTACTTCTGGATGAGCGCACAGAGAGTCCGAACCCGTTCTTATGTGGTTGTCGATTACTGCTTAAAAACTTGAAAAGTTAAAGACAACAGTATGTTGAGTTTTGTACTGGCAACATCACAACTGCCAGCTAACACTTCAAGGCAGGGGATGGATGTCCTCTGTGCTTAGTTATGGCTTAATATATTATCACTGGGTTTTTTGATAAACACCTATCCACAAAGTAATCCCCTTGAGCAACTCAATGGAAGAGTGGTACAAGCAAGACCTTGCTTATATTCATGATGTTGGTTACAGTGATTACGCTCTCAAATCTGCTCCTGGCATACTGGAAATCCTGGCTCAAAACAATATACACGAAGGTTTAATTGTGGAATTGGGTTGTGGCAGTGGATTGTCTGCATTGGAATTTACCAAAGCTAATTATCGTGTTCTCGGAATTGATATTTCTGAGTCGATGATTGCAATAGCCCGAACCAGAGTACCGGATGCCGAGTTTCAAATTCAGTCGCTGTTTCAGGCTGATATTCCTTTATGCAATGCCGTGACATCAATCAGTGAATGTCTCAACTACCTATTTGATCCAGAGAACAATCGCCAACTACTAGTTCAACTTTTTCATCGCATCTATAAGGCATTAGCTCCTGGAGGTATTTTCTTATTTGACATTGCAGAGCCAGGACAGGTTGACCAAGGAATTACAACCAAAGGGTTCACTGAAGGAAAAGATTGGATAGTTCTTGTTGAGAAGGAGGAAAACCAAGAGCAGGAGACATTGAGCCGTCGAATCATCAGCTTTCGCCAGGTAGGAGAACACTACAGAAGAGATGATGAAGTACACCATTTGCGGCTGTACAAAGCAACAGAGATTGGTGAAGAACTTGAGCAAGTCGGTTTCCAAGTTCAGATCATGCGAAGTTATGGTGAGTATGTACTGCCAAAAGCCCACGCCGCATTTATTGCACGTAAACCAATATAAAATGGCAACAAGCGATCGCAGCACAGCATAAAACCGTGTTTCAACTTCCCTAGCACACTGCAAAAGTTATTTACCGCTGCTGAAACACAAACATTAACTATCAAGCCTAGATCCATTTCAGTGATTGTTTTATAAATTCTGCACGAGATTGCGAGCAGACTGCACATCTTTTGCTACAAGAATAATGCAGTAGAAATAGATGTGAGAAAAAACAGTAAAGATGAAATTAAGCCAAACCTTCACAGTGGTTGAGTTTTTGAGCCGCTCAAAGTACGGAGATCCTGAGCGTGGGGACGATCGCCTTGTGATTACCCAAAACTTCGTCGCTGTCCTAGATGGTGCTACAGAGACTTCAGGCGCTCGTTATGATGGTCTTTCCTCCGGTCGTTTCGTGGCAGAAGTTGGCGCTCAAGTTCTGGAAAATCTTGATGCCAAGATTACCGCAATAGAGGCCGTACAGCAGTTAAATCAAGCTGTGGGAGAGTCTTTGCTACGAGTCAAACCAGATAAAACTCCCAATTATAGTCCTTGCTTCGTCATGGTAGTGTTTTCTGCCGCACGCGGAGAAATTTGGCGAGTTGGAGATTGTCAATACTTACTTGACGGTAAAGGTAACAATCCCTCCTTGCAAGTTGATGTCGTCACAACTAAGTTGCGATCGCTAATTGTGCGTTCCCACCTTGCTCAAGGTAAAACAATAGAAGAACTCCTGCAAGATGATCCCAGTCAAAAACATTTAACAACTTACTATGTACTGCAAACAGTTTTTCGGAATTATCTTGAAGACCCTTTCGGGTATGGGACTATTGATGGTACAAGAGTGCCTGACCAATATATTGAAGTAATTAAAATTCCAGAGCAAACTAAATCTATTGTGCTTGCTAGTGACGGTTATCCAGACCTCAGAGTAAGTCTTGCCGAAAGCGAAACAGCTCTTAGCGAAATATTGGCTCAAGACCCTTTATGCTATGACCTTTATTTAGCACAAAGAGGACTTTCACCTGATAGAGAATCATTTGATGATCGCACTTATGTTCGTCTTGAGTTGACATCAATTTAATTCCGATTCTTGTACCCCTTTCAACAACTACAGTGAACATCCAACTAGGTTTGCAGCTATTGATGGTAGACTACTCACACAAAGTTGGTAAAGTTAGACAAACTCGCGTTAAACGTATGATGCGATCGCTATTAAATTATTGGTGTTTATAGAGGTAAACAACACACTGTTATAAAATACGTTTGCCTTGATGTCGCTGATGCCACTGCCAAGCGTGAGTCAGGATTTCGCTGAGGTTGGGATATTGTGGATGCCAACCCAAAACTTTAGTTGCTTTATCGCTACTGCCGACTAAAATCGGGGGATCACCAGCCCGGCGATCGCCTTTAGCACTTTGCTAACTCCTAAGTCCTTTTGTTACCCGAATGCTTATCGCATAGCTCCTCTGCAAGAGGCACGCGCAATTGCATAAATTAGATAGAACCAGAAAGCTTTATTTCAATTGAAATAGAATAAGGGTTGGCTGTAAAGCCATACCATTGCTGTGTCTCTATCATTGAATTTTTGGCTTATACAAATGAAAAGCGCTGTATGTGACAATTACAATGTTATTGATTGTGAAGTGGTGAAAATAGCACCAGTAGTAGATTCAGTAGTATTACAATTTACGGTAGCTAAATTCGTTTATAAAATTATTTGATATCAGGCATCGGCTTAGGGATGGTTTGCATCTGGAAACTGACGCTAAATTTACCGAGATTTTGTTTATTCCTAGTTCCTTCAAGTTAGAGAAAATGACTATACTAGAAGCAATTGGCACTCCAATTGGAGGCTACGCACCTGATTTTGAACTGCCAGGAATTGATAATCAAGTACATCATCTCAGCCGTTATTTAAACAAATTCCGCGCAGTCGGCGTCATTTCCATGTGCAACCACTGCCCTTATGTAGAGTTGTATATAGACAGGCTTAAGAGTATTCAAGCGGAATTTGCTGAAAGCGGCTTCATCCTAATTGGGATGAATGGCAGTAATGGTGATCATAAAGAAAGCTTTGACAACATGAAAGCTTTTGCCGAACGTTACGAATTCAACTTTCCCTACCTGTGGGACTCAACCCAAGATGTTACCCGCAGTTTTGGTGCCACGAAAACACCAATGGCTTTCTTAATAGATAAAAATGGTATAGTACGCTACAAAGGGCAAATCGATGATCATGTCCATGACCCAGCATCTATAGGAGAAAATTATTTAAGAACTGCGATCGCCTCTCTGTTTCAAGGTCAAGAAATACATCTAGTGGAAACAGAACCAGTGGGTACTTCATTGATCTGGCGCAACTAGACATAGATAGTCCCTGTAACTGCTATCTTAAATTGGAGGCAATTGCAACTTTTTTGATAAAGCGTAACTTCATGGGAACGAATTACCGACGGGTTTTACTCAAACTGAGCGGTGAAGCCTTAATGGGCAACATGGGCTATGGCATTGATCCAGAAGTGGTCAAAGGCATAGCACAAGAAGTAGCAGAGGTGATAGCCACTGGCACTCAAATCGCCATCGTCGTTGGCGGCGGCAATATTTTTCGGGGCGTCAAAGCGGCGTCGGCGGGGATGGACAGGGCAACCGCTGACTACATTGGCATGATTGCCACGGTAATGAACGCCATGACGCTGCAAGATTCCCTAGAACGAATAGGGGTTCAGACGCGGGTACAAACTGCGATCGCTATGCAAGAATTAGCGGAACCGTATATTCGTCGTCGTGCCATCCGTCATCTTGAGAAAGGGCGGGTGGTAATTTTTGGTGCAGGTTCTGGAAATCCCTTCTTTACCACAGATACCACTGCTGCTTTAAGAGCCGCAGAAATTGATGCCGAAGTGATTTTTAAAGCCACCAAGGTAGACGGAGTATACGATGCTGACCCTCACGTTTATCCTGATGCCAGGCGTTACAACAGCCTCACCTACGCGCACGTCTTGGCTCAAGATTTGCGGGTAATGGATAGCACTGCGATTGCCTTGTGTAAAGAAAATAATATCCCAATTCTTGTATTTGACTTGTCGGTGCGAGGCAATATCCACCGTGCAGTTTTGGGAGAAACTATCGGTACCCTTGTGGGAGGTTCTTGTGACATTAGCTGAAGCTGAAAGTACGATGCAAAAGACTGTTGAGGCGACTCAACGTGCTTTTAACACAATTCGCACTGGTCGCGCCAATGCGAGTTTACTAGATAAAGTAGCAGTAGACTACTACGGTTCGCCTACGCCCTTGAAGTCACTGGCAAACATTAGCACACCAGATGCCACAACGATTCTGATTCAGCCTTACGATCGCAGCAGCTTAAATCTGGTCGAAAAGGCGATTTCCCTGTCAGATGTGGGATTAACCCCCAGCAACGATGGTTCTGTAATTAGGCTAAATATTCCGCCATTAACAAGCGATCGGCGTAAAGAATTTGTCAAAATTGCTGCTAAGTATGCCGAAGAAGGTCGCATTGGCATTCGTAACATTCGTCGCGATGCCATAGATGCCATTCGCAAACAGGAAAAAAACGCTGAAATTTCCGAAGACGAAGCACGCGACCAGCAAGACAAACTGCAAAAACTGACAAACAAGTACACTGCTAAAATAGACGAATTATTGGCAGAAAAAGAAAAAGACATCTCAACTGTCTAAAGTGTGATGTATAAAGAATAAATGCTGAAGAATTTATCGATGATTCTTCAGCATTTATTCTTTTTGGGGATATTTACTAAAATTTATCTAAATGGCCAATATTTCCTAAAAAAACAAAAAAATTAACAAATTTAGGAGCCAAAATTTAGCCATATGTACGACTGCATCATCGTCGGCGCTGGGCCAGCTGGTGGAACAGCTGCATATCATTTAGCCAAGCAAGGGCGCTCAGTATTAGTATTAGAAAAAGAATCCTTACCAAGATATAAACCTTGTGGTGGTGGTGTATCGCCAGCGATCGCTCAATGGTTTGACTTTGACTTTAGTCCGGCGATTTCTGTGAAAGTAGACTCCTTGCGCTTTACCTGGAAATTGGGTGATCCTGTGGAAGCGAAAATCGCCACAAAAGAACCAGTCTGGATGGTGCGGCGAGATGTTTTTGACCATTTCCTAGTACAGCAAGCCCAGAAGCAAGGCGCTGAACTCCAAGACAACACAGAAGTAACAGGTATTGAGTTTAAAAGCGACCATTGGCAAGTTAACACAGCCAATGGCCCAGTTACAGGTCGCTACTTAATCGCGGCTGATGGTGCTAAAGGGCCGATGGCAAAATGGCTAGGCTTCAAAGACCGCAAACGCCGCTTAGCTGGGGCTTTAGAAGCAGAAGTTCCTGCTGTTGTAGAAGATAAATCCACCATTCACTTCGAGTTCGGCTTGGTGAAAAACGGCTATATTTGGAACTTCCCCAAAGCTGATGGTTATTCAATTGGCGTAGGTACATTTATCGGCGGTGAACGCCAAGACTTCAAAAAGATTTTGGATGAGTACGCGCGATCGTTCAATGTAGATATTAAAACTAGCAAGCAGTATGGTCACCCCATTTCTATATGGGATGGCACTCAAAACTTGCATACTCAAAATGCCGTTTTGGCAGGGGAAGCTGCTTGTGTTGTTGACCCCATGACAGCAGAAGGTATTCGTCCCTCAATTTTTAGCGGATTGCTAGCAGCGGGAGCTATTAATGAAGCCCTTGCTGGTGATTTCGACGCTTTAGAAAAATACAGCAATGCCATCAATGAGCAATGGGGTAGTGAAATGGCTTGGGCGCAAAAATTAGCTGGAGCATTTTATCGCTTTCCCGGCATTAGCTATAAAGTTGGTGTCAAGCGTCCCTCCGGCGCTCAGATCATGGGTAAGATTCTCTGTGGAGAACTGCGCTATGGCGATGTTGCAGGCCGAGCGCTGAAGCGTTTAATTCCAGGTTTTGGGGGCTAGTCATAAGCAGGAGTGGGGGGGCAGGGAGCAAGGGGGGCAGAGGAGCAGGGGGAGCAGGGGGGGCAGAGGAGAAAAACTCCTAACTCAGCACTCAGCACTCAGCACTTTCAATGCCCTATGCCCCACTCTCAAACTATATTTATTTCTTGCAACAGCCAAAAACCAGCAAAAGATTCTGCTTGGGGATCGGACTGCACTCCTATAAAATGCACTCCATTAGCTTTTTGCTTGGACTCTTCAAAACCTTTAGCTTCAGCTAAAGTTTGGGGATTCTTAATATTTGCTAAAATCCAGCTTTCAGTCACACCAGTTTCTAAAACCAATCTCTCCCCTTTGCTGGTGTCAAATCTTAAAAATGCCAACTCTAAACCAGACATCCAAGCTGCTAAGGGCAACGCTCTGGGTGAAAAAATCAAAACGCCAGGAATACGAGTTTCTGGGGACACTTTTGCCAACTCTAAGGGAAAAGCTTCACCAAAGCCAATTTCCCATTCTGACATTTCTAGAAAATCCGCGGCTTGTAAGCTGACAAAAGTCCATTGCTGTCCTTCTAAAGCATCTGGTAAACGTTGGGGTAAGGGTTTTTCCAAACGTACTGAGGGATTAGTTCCTCCTTGATACCCTGGTTCTTGAGGGTACACTTGCTCCATCCGTTCTTCCAGCCATTGGTTGAGAACTAGAGTGCGGCGGCTAGGCTGGGCGGGAACACCTAACTCTTGGCAGGCTTTAGTTATCATGTTGCTCATTTGACGGCGGAAAAAGCGGATTTTAATTGGTGCTTCTCCTGCTTTGTCAATGGCTTCTTGCAACGCCGTCCTTAGCCAGCCCGAATTTACTTGAGTACTAGAACAATATTGAGCATAGCGAAACAAAGAATCTGTTTTTGTGCTGATATCCGCAGGACTCTCGCAAACTAAGACTTCCCAAACTTTTTTCTGATTTTCGTCCAGAATAGGACGGGAGTAAAAATCGATTTCCCAAATACTGCCCATGTTTTGCGGTAAAAATCTGGCTGTTATATTTATCCTGATATTTTGATCATACGAGTGTTAGGGCAGCATTGGACATTAGGAGTGCTGTTAGCGATAGCAGGACATTGAGCAGCCTGCTGAGTGCTGAGTTAGGAGTTTTTCTCCTCTGCCCCCCCTGCTCCCCTGCCCCCTCATCTCCACGACTCACCAATGCCATACACACTGTTTCGTTAAAATAAGGTGGCGTTGAATGTCCAGGAAAACCCAAACGTTTCTATCAGAGGTTCTATGTCCCTGACAATTCAAGACTTGGAAAAAATGCAGCAGCAGTATCCTGACTACCGCATGGAACTAGTTCAAGGAAATATCATTGTTATGAGTCCGTCAGGATATGAATCAGATGAGGTTGCAGCGGCGATGATTGCTCAGCTACATAACTGGGTTCGACCTCGTAAACTTGGACGGGTAGCAGCTTCCAGTGCTGGTTTCAGACTGCCAAACTCGGATTTACGCGCACCTGATGCGTCGTTTGTTTTGGCACAACGCTTGCGTCGCAGTCCTAAGTCTTTTGCTCAGTTGGCTCCTGATTTGACGGTTGAAGTTAAGTCCCCCAGCGACAATTTAAAGGAATTGCGAGCAAAAGTTCAAGAATTTCTGGCTTTGGGAACGAAGGTAGGAATTCTGATTAACCCTGATGAACGGATTGTTGAAGTTTACGACTCTGGAAAAGAAGTAATCATACTTCGTGATGGGGATGTGCTGACGCTTCCCGATTTGCTTCCAGGACTGGAAGTGCAGATTTCAGATTTGTGGTCGCCAGAATTTGATTAACAGTAAAAATTAATAAATGGGCAGTTAATCGCGGTTTTTGTGGGCTAGTTGTCTCTCCTTTACCCTCTACCCCTAGCGGTTAACGCCTAGTAGTGTAAAAATATTCCTACTTTCGTAACTCAATAAAAAATATGACTATGCATTCCACACTTCAAGGTGCATTTACTAACCGCCGTGTTCTGAAAGTTATTAGCGGTTTGAATAACTTTGACAGCGATCGCGTTGCTGCTATTGTTAAAGCTGCTGAACTTGGCGGTGCTACTTTTGTCGATATTGCTGCCGATCCTGCCTTAGTCCAATTAGCTAAATCTTTGATAAATTTACCGATTTGTGTTTCAGCAGTAGAGCCAGAGCAATTTGTGCAAGCTGTGGCGGCTGGTGCTGATTTAATTGAAATTGGCAATTTCGATTCCTTCTATGCCCAAGGACGTCGCTTTGAGGCTCCTGAAGTACTAGAGTTGACTCAGCAAACCCGCGCTCTCCTCCCCGACATTACCCTATCTGTCACCGTTCCCCACATCCTGAAACTAGACCAACAGGTACAGCTAGCAGAGGAACTGGTGAAAGCCGGGGCAGATATCATCCAGACTGAAGGCGGTACTAGTAGCAACCCAGTTCATCCAGGAAGCTTGGGATTAATCGAAAAAGCTGCTCCCACCTTGGCAGCAGCTTATGAGATTTCCCGTGCAGTTTCAGTGCCTGTATTGTGTGCTTCAGGGATTTCTAGTGTCACAGCACCATTAGCGATCGCCGCTGGTGCTGCTGGTGTTGGTGTTGGTTCTGCCATCAACCAACTTAATAGCGAAGTGGCAATGATTGCTGCTGTGCGTGGCTTAGTAGAAGCTTTGGTGACTGCTGGCAGTCGCGCGATCGCTTAGATAATAGGAGTGGGAGAGGGGGAGAGGGGGGGACAAAAGTAATTGTTGACTTAATATCCTCCACTCTCCCACTCCCCCACTTCCCCACTCCCCCACTCCTCCTTTATCCCAAACAATCCTTCAAAGCATAAATTACCTGATCTTGCTGCTGGTCTGTAAGTTCTGGGAACATGGGCAAGGATATGACCTCATGACAAGCTTGCTCTGCCACTGGTAATTCCCCTTGCTGATAGCCCAAACTTTGATAAACTGGCTGCAAATGTAAAGGGTAAGGGTAGTAAATCATTGAACTTACTCCCTGCTCTTGCAATTGATTACGTACCCAATCTCGATATTTGGCGCTAGAACCATTTCGATCCTCGCCTGAGATCCGAATAGTGTATTGATTCCAGACCCCAGCTCCCCCCGGTAATTCTTGGGGTGGAATGATACCTGGAACTTGACTGAGGAACTGGTAATAATAATTGGCGATCGCTCGCCGTCTATCATTCCAAATATCTAAATAACGCAGCTTAATTTGCAAAATAGCCGCTTGTAGAGCATCCAAGCGGCTATTTACACCTATTTCCTCGTGGATATAGCGAATTTTACTCCCATGATCTCTTAATATTCGCAGCTTGACTGCGATCGCTGAGTCATTAGTCGTGATTGCGCCGCCGTCACCACAACCCCCAAGATTCTTGGTAGGGTAGAAACTAAAGCAACCAATATGTCCAATGCTTCCTACTTTTTGATTCTCCCAAATTGCTCCTGTAGACTGAGCGCAATCTTCAATTACTGACAAATTGTGAGCCTCGGCGATCGCCATCAGCGCCGTCATATCTACAGGCTGTCCAAATATGTGAACCGGGATAATCGCTTTGGTTTTAGGTGTAATCGCTGCTGCTATTTTCTCCACATCCAAATTAAATGTAGTGGCGTCAATATCAACGAAAACTGGCTTTGCACCCACGGCGCTAATCACTTCAGCTGTAGCAATGAAGGTGAAAGGCGTTGTAATTACTTCATCGCCTGCACCAATTTCTAAAACTCGTAGCGCTAAATAGAGCGCATCAGTACCAGAATTACAAGCTACACATTCAGATACACCGTGATATGTAGCAAACTGTTGTTCAAAGCTTTCGACCTGGGGGCCGCCAATATAACGACCAGAAGCCAGAACCTCTAAGACGACTGCACTCACTTCTGCTTCGATAGTGGTGTATTGCTGCTTGATATCAAACGCAGGAACGGGATTTACACTTTGGATCATGAGTTCTCATTTTATCTGAAGATACAGAGGATGCAATTCGACGGTCAATTTTTGCTGATTGAATTGTTAATCAAAAAGCTAATTGTAAGACCGTCGCCCAGGATACGAATCTGTTATGGTTTTTACTAAAATTGTGGTGCAGTAAGCGATCGCACATTTAATTTACAGATATAAGGATACTAGGTATTTGCCATGTTAGTGCTGTGCTATTTTGAGCAAAGCCGGAGATACTCTGTTTTCAGAGAAGTCTGAGGGCGGGCTTTTGCTGCTCTGAAATTCAGTGATTTTGAATTGCAGAAAGTGATATATATCAACCAAGATCCAACACATAGAATCAAAGTTCCAGGTGTGGAGGCTGTTTTAAACAGAAAATACCAGGAGATAGATCAGCCATGCAGGGTTTAATCAAGCTAGATATGGTAGATTTGGCTTTCGCTATAGGATTAATGGCGATCGCCATTGGTTTATCTGCGTGGGAAAAAATAGGACTAGAGTTAAATTTAGCCCTTGCTAGCGGTAGAACTATCCTACAACTACTCGTATTGGGATACATTTTAGATTTAATCTTTGCCCTGGACAATGTTTGGGCAGTTTTGGCGATTTTAGTAGTATTGCTGACAATTACGGCGATTGTCGCACGAAATCGCATCAGCCAAAAGATTCCTTATGTCTTGCCTTTGGTGTGGGGTGCAATTTTCGCCAGTACTGCTTTGACAGTGCTTTACACTAACTTCTTGATTATTCAACCAGATAAATGGTATGAGCCACAGTATATGATTCCCCTAACAGGGATAGTTTTGGGTAATGCTATGAATGCAGCCGCGATCGCCGGGGAACGCCTTGTCAGCACCATCAACGCGTCTACTTTAGAAATAGAAACCCACTTGAGCTTAGGCGCAACTCCAGAGCAAGCAGTTAGCCAATACCGAAAAGAAGCTATCAGAGCCGGATTCATTCCTACCCTGAATCAAATGATGCTTATAGGTATGGTAGCAATCCCAGGAATTAGCACCGGACAATTGCTGGCTGGAGTC
Source organism: Nostoc sp. UHCC 0302 (assembly GCF_038096175.1). NCBI lineage: Bacteria > Bacillati > Cyanobacteriota > Cyanophyceae > Nostocales > Nostocaceae > Nostoc > Nostoc sp. UHCC 0302. Next base: position 1,719,558 of record NZ_CP151099.1, on the reverse strand, counting down.
AAACCCCTAGATGCTGTATCCTATGAAATTTTGATTATGTTCATGATTGCTTTCGCGAATTTATTGACAACACTTTTAGTTACTAAGGGATTGTGTCGTCAGTTTTTTAATTCCGCCGCGCAATTGGTGAAATGAGGGGGAGTGGGGGAGTGGGAGAGTGGGAGAGTGGGGGAGTGGGGGAGTGGGGGAGTGGGGGAGTGGGGGAGTGGGGGAGTGGGGGAGTGGGGGAGTGGGAGAGTGGGGGAGTGGGGGAGTGGGAGAGTGGGGGAACGGGGGAACGGGGGAGTGGGAGAGTGGGGGAGTGGGAGGTGGGGGAAGCAATATCTTCCTTATCTGCCTCATTTTCTCTTGTTATCTGAAGTAGGAATGATCCATTTATCTGAGTTGTGAATCATGCTCACGAGGATACTAAGAATCGAATTATAAGTGCGATAGAGGTTCCGTCCGTTTTCAACATCAAGATAATTACAATTAACCGCAAATTCTAGCCACGTTTGAGTTTCTCCTGCTTCTGCTTCTGCATCACTCAGTTTGGCTATAAATGCTGCTTCATATCTCCGTTTGCGCCATGCTTCTGCTAAATTAGCGCATACCGAACGTGAGGCGCGACGAATATGATCTGTTAAAGAATACTTTTCTTCCACAGGAAATTTCTTAGAAAATTCAAAAATTTGCATAGCAGCATCAAATGCTATTTGATACACGTCCAAATCTCTATGACCCCTAATTAATTCCCTTGGCATCTCTCCCCATCACCTCATACATGGAAATACAGAAAAATTCACTCCCCCCTCTCCCACTCCCCACTCTCCCCCACTCCTCTTCCTACCCTTCTAGTGTGCGCGTATAAATTATCTGACCTTGGGCGTTATAGAGGAATAGGGACAAGTTGGCATTCTCACTAATTATGCCTAGCGCTTCCTGTAAGATTTGCAAGTGATTGGCAATGTCATTAGAAGTACTTGGGTTCTCTGAATAGCTACTAGCCAAGCTATCTTGAATTAATTGGTCATATTCAGGAGTCAACCGGACAATAATTCCTTTGTTGTCTATGCTAAAAATACAAATTTGGATTGCATTAACACAAGTTTTATCTAAGTCAGCGCGGGTTTGTTGCAAACTACTAACAACTTGTACTTTTTCTTGTGCTTGTTTGAGTGCAGCTGAGTAGGGTTCGATAAGGGTCTGAGCTTGACTGTAGTAAAAGCTATCCCGAGTAATCTGTTTACTAGCTTGCAAAGCTTGATCCCAATATGTAGCTGCTGCTTGCCATTGGTTTTGCTGCTCATAGGCTTTGGCCTGTTTGGCGGTGCTAATAGCTTGTTGGTAGGTTTTAGCAGCTAATTGTTCTTTAGTAGCGCGATCGCGTGCTGTTGCTAGTTTAGGTTTATAGTCTACTAACAGCTTTTGTGCTTCTTGGTATTCTGGGCTACTCAACGGAATAATATTCAAAGCATTAACTGCTACTTGCCAAGTAGACTGAACTTTTTGCCAGTCATTCAAGGATTTGGCGGTAGTTTGTCGGTTTGCGGCGACATTAGCCACCGCTTTGGCTGCTGTGAGTTTTTTTAACCATTTTTCCTCAGTGAGTATCTGTTGATTAACAGTGTGTAAGCTCACACGATAATTAAGTAATTTAACTTGTACTAGTGCATACAGTTCGCTATTAGAAGTTATCGCCTCTAGTGGTGCGATCGCCTGCCGCCATAAATGTTGCCTAGCTTGCAATTCCTCTAGGCTATTTGCAGGAGTTTGAGTTTTTTGTACCGCTAAGGATGCTGTCTGTAAAGCCTTTACCACTTGGTCAATTTTTTCTGACCGTGCAGACAAACTTACTTTTAGTTCTTCTGAGGTTTGGTAACGGGGTGACCAATGAGGAATTATCTTCAAGGCTGTGCTGGTTGCTTCAAGTTGCTGTTGTACAGCTACTAATTCCTGTTCAGACTTCGCACGGCGTATTAGTTGCGGAGATTCTGTTTTTAATTGTTCAGCAGTTTGTATTTCTTTACATTCAGACATCACACAAGGGCGACTCAGTAAGTAACCAGCACTGACTGAGACTACAACTCCTACCAAAGCTGCACCCAGCAAAATCGGTTTAATTTGACGTGCTGGCTTAGAGTTGGAAAAATTAGCTACATCAGTGAAAGAGTCAAACAGTTCTTCCTCTTCAGTCTCATCAGTTGATGATGAGTAGGTCAGAGAGGAAGCTGAGGGAGGAAGAAAGGGAGAAGGAGGGAATAATAATTGTTCACTAATTCCTGCTTTTCCTGCTTCCTCTATCTCCTCTGCCCCCCTGCCCCTCGGCTTGACTGCGAGAAAACGTTTGGCATAAGGGAGTTTTTCACTGAAGACTCTGAGGAAACACTGAACTCGCTGCTCTCTAGGGGGTGAGAGGGAATCGAGTACTTCTTCAAGTACTGCAAAGATTTTCTCAGAATCAACTATCGTTGCTGATGAATGTTGCGTTAAAATCAATAACTCGTCTTTATTGATCGCGCACTTAATCTGGAAGACTTCAGCAGATGGAACTTGTGCAAGCAAGTGTTCTTGGAAAGTTTTAGCTAAAAGCTCTAAATCTTCCTGCTGAACTGCTTCTTTTATAGAACGTTCCTGCGGATCTTCTAGATAATAATTTTTCTTATTGTTAAGGGTAGGAGTTGAAATTGTTCGGTTTGTTGAATCCAGATGCACAGCTTAACCAACCATAGCCAGAAAATTATATGACCAACTTTCTAACACAAATTCTGATATTTCAGGAAAAATTAAAAGAGCAGCCATTGTTTGCGTTGCTACATTTTTAAACTGCTAGATGCCAAATTTGGCAATTTGACTTCAAGTAGAATTTAGCGATAAAAAATGGGAATAATAAAATTTTTGAGTAGCTATCGCCCTCAAATCATTTACCAACTAGTTGTGAACAAATTATCTAAAGGTTAAGGAAAGGATGCTATGTTAGAGGTTTTTGACATAAATGCTGGTTATCTTCTATCCTGGCAAATTTACGGAGAATATTAATCACGTATTATGGATTAAAAAAAAGCAGATCAGGTATAGAAATTAATTTGCCTCATTTGCTGAATTCGATAAGATTGATCCGTGAAAAAGAAATTTTTATAGCTGCCAAAAGCTGAATTTCACAATAAAGGTGCTGCACAAGATTGAAGAGAGTGCCAAACTAAATGCTTTGCAAGTCACGATACTAAGGTGTGCATCAATGGATTTATTGGAGTACCAAGTTAAAGAATGGTTTGGGAAAATAGGCATTCCTGTATTGCCTTCGCAACGAATTGACCATCCCACAGATTTAAAACGTTTAAAAATCCGCTATCCAATCGTTCTGAAATCTCAGGTACATGGAGCTGAGAGAGCAAAAGCTGGTGGAGTCAGGTTTGCAGAAACGACAATTGATGCGATCGCTGCCGCGCAAAGTATTTTCAATTTACCGATTTGGGGTGAGTTACCAGAAGTTCTCTTAGCAGAAGCTCAATACGACGCTAACCAAGAATTTTATTTAGCAGTGGTTTTAGACACAGCTGTTTGCCGTCCAGTACTTTTAGGTTGCAAAGAAGCAGACATCGATTGGGAATCGGCTGGGGAAAAAATGGAGTATGTTGTCGTTGAACAAGAATTTTCCCCATTTTATGCCCGACGACTAGCTTTAAAAATGGGCTTGAAAGGTACGTTGATGCAATCAATCAGCAGCGTTGTAGAGAAGATGTACCATTTATTTGTGCAGAAAGACTTGGACTTTGTGGAAATTAATCCCTTAGCAGTCAGTACTTCTGGTCAAGTGATGGCTCTCAATGGTAAAGTCAGAGTCAACGAACGGGCAATCAAGCGTCATCCAGACCTTACCGAGATGGCAGCAAAAATCATCAGCCGTCATCCCTCTACTGAAATCAATAGTATTTTGGGCGACTGGGATGGGGTTACGATGCGCGGTAAAATTGGTATCTTGGGCAATGGTACTGGTTCAGTAATGGCAACTTTGGATTTAGTCGCTAATGCTGGTGGTAATCCTGGTGTATGTTTGAATTTACGTCATGCGTTCCTTACAGATAAAACACCAACTACCTTCCGCGATCGCTTAGAGACAGGTCTAAAAATTCTCGCTGCTGACAAGGGTATTCAAGTAATTCTAATTAACTTCCTGGGTAGCATTCCCCAGCTTGAGGAAGTGGGACAAGTCATTGCGGAGTTTGTACAGTCAGAAAAGAGCGAACTAAAATCACAAGTTGTACGCTCCAATGGTAGTAAAAGCCGACGAGAAGTTTCTGTTCTACCCTTAGTTATCCGTCTTGCTGGTTCTGAGTTCAATGCTGTTAGAGAATATCTAGATACAATAAAAACCCACAGTGATGCCCTGGTAGTAGTAGAAAATTTAGATGAGGCAGTAGACGAAGCAGTTCGTCTTGCTAAATCAACCGTTTCTAAAAAGTAGATTGAGACACACTGAAGTGCTGATCCAATAGCGCAGTCTTAGCGAGTCTGTAAGCATCGGAAGTATAGGAAGAGACTTCATCTCTCATGCAAAATTCGTTTTTAAAAGTTTGCTACAGAGGGTTTCCCTCCTTGCACGCCAGTTTGCACAACAGGGTAACCCCTACAAACAACTGGCTTAACTTTTCGCAAAATTCAAAAATTATTTTTCTATGAATTTAACACCAGACAGCAAAGTTATTATCCAAGGTTTTTATGAATTCATCTCAGCAACTCACATTGCTCAAATGAAAGCTTATGGCACAAATTTAGTAGCTGGTATCAATCCTGGATCTGGTGGAGAGCAACAGTATGGTGTGCCAGTATTTGACTTAGTGGAGGAAGTAATAGAGCAATTTGGAACAATTGATACAACAATTATTTGTGTACATCCTTACCAAGTACTGGATGCAGCATTAGAAGCGATCGCTTCTAATATCCGTCAGATTATTATTATCTCTGCTGGTGTGCCACCTTTAGATATGGTGCAGTTATTACGTAAAGCTGAGGCTTGTGAAACTCTAGTGGTAGGGCCTAACAGTCCGGGGATAATTGTACCAGGAAAAATTCTTTTAGGTACTCACCCTAGTGAATTTTATACTCCTGGCCCCGTAGGCATCGTTAGTCGTAGCAGTACCCTCACGTACGAAATCGCTTGCGAGTTAACAAAAGCAGGTTTGGGACAGTCGATTAGTGTGAGTATTGGTAGTGATGCGATCGTTGGTTCATCGTTTCTGCAATGGCTGCAAATTCTTGATGAAGACGATACCACAGAGGCAATAATTTTAGTTGGTCAACCTGGAGGTGGTAGCGAAGAGACTGCGGCGCGGTATATAGCTGAGGCAATTGATAAACCAGTAATTGCTTACATTGCAGGTAAACAAGCACCACCAGCGAAACATTGGCGTCAGACTGGAACTTTAGCCACGATTATCGGACGTGATCCTAACTTTGGCACAGCCCAAAGTAAATTAATTGCTTTTAAAGAAGCAGAAGTCCCCGTAGCTGAACGCCCTTCTCAAATTCCAGAATTGCTGAGAAAAGAGATTAATTGATCTGCTCTTTAGGGTAATTGTAAACTTGTAGTGGGTATTTCTAAGTTGAGGTGGCATGTTCCCGGCACTTATCTTATGGGTTAGAGTGCGGGGCTTACCGTTTAATAGCTAAACCTCAAACCCTCTCTAAATTAGCTTTTGTCATTCTAGTTTAGAGAAATGGTATTACTACAGGCGATCGCAGAAAATTCCTAAAGCGATAAGGTCGAATAGTCAACATTACACTCTTGAAATCTACTGTTTCCTCCAGTTGAGCAAATTCTTGGTATGTTAGTTTAATTCTGAATAAGGAAAACGGCAGACTTAAACAGCATAAATACCCGCAACAAAAACACAGAAACAAAAGTCACCACTGTGGATTTGCCATAATTAACGCCTCTGCTGCCTTGCTCTCCAATGGCTTCGAGAAAAAATATCCCTGGCTATATTCACATTTCAAATCTTTGAGCTTTTGAAGTTGCTGCTTTGTTTCCACACCTTCGGCAGTCACATCTACACCTAGTTTTTTTGCTAGGGTGACAATTGTCTCAACAATATCTAAATTCCCTGAATCAGCACTGTTTCCACTAACGAAGGACTGATCAATCTTCAAGCCATTAATTGGAAAGTGGTGGAGACGACCTAATGAGGAATAGCCTGTACCAAAGTCATCAATTGACAACTGAATTCCTAAATTTCTCAGTTGCTTAAGCATAATAATCGCTTTCTCGCCGTTTTCCATAATGATGTTTTCTGTAATCTCCAGCTTCAAACTCTGCGGATCTAAACCAGTTTCTTGTAGTACTTGATTGATGTGTTGTAATAACTTTTGTTGACTGAACCGAGAGCTACAAAGATTGACATTGATGCTCAAGGGACAGTTCATATTTGCTGAGTCTAGCGGAAATCGCTCTTGCCACTGGTGTGTCTGACGACAGGCCTCACGCAGCACCCACTCGTCAATAGGAATACTCAGCCCAGTTTCTTGCGCGATTGGCATGAACTCCTCTGGCACAAGAATTCCTTGTTGGGGATGTAACCAGCGTACAAGCGCTTCAAAACCAGTTATCCTCCCCGTCTTGAGTGACACAATAGGCTGGTAGTAAACCCGGAACTCCTGACATTCAATTGCTCGCCGCAGGTCATTCTCTAGCTGCAAGCGTTTTATTATCTGAAGATGCATATCAGTGTCAAATATCTCGTAGCGTGCCTTGCCCTGTTCCTTAGCTCGGTACATAGCGATATCGGCGTTACGCAGGAGGTCTTCGGCTTGGTTATAATTTGTTGCGCTCCAAGCAATACCAATACTCACTGTGGTAAAAATTTCTTGTCCTTGTAGAGTCAAGGGTTTTGCGAGTTGTTCTTGTATCCGCTCAGCAACGCGTACCGCATCGCTGATATCTTCAATACCTTCAAGCAGGATTGTGAACTCGTCTCCTCCCAGGCGTGCAGCTACATCTATAGAGCGCAAACATTCCTTAATCCTTTGAGCAATGATCAGCAATAATTGGTCGCCAAATGTGTGTCCCAGGCTATCGTTAATAAATTTGAAGCGATCTAGGTCTAGAAAGAGGACAGCAAATAGATGGTCTGAATGCCGTTTTGAATACTCCACCGCATACCTTAAGCGGTTCATAAAGAAACCTCTGTTTGGAAGTCCTGTCAATCCATCATGAAGGGCGTCATAAACTAGTTGCTCTTCAGCAACCTTGCGTGCGGTAATATCACGGGAGTTGATAACTATGCCTTTTACAGATGGTTCGGCAAGAAGATTGCTACCAGTCGATTCCAGAAAGCACCACGAACCATCCTTGCGTCGAAAACGAGACTCTACTCTGACAGTTGAACCTAAGTTTTGAATTAGATAATTAAAGATGTTAGAACTTTTTGGAATATCTTCAGGATGAATAAACTCAAAAGCGTTTTTACCGATTAATTCCTCTGGCTTATATCCCAAAATCCTCTCAATAGATGGACTTTCGTACCGAATAGTCCCATCTGGTTCAAAAATACCAATAATGTCAGAGCTATTTTGAATCAGCGAACGGAATTTAGCTTCACTTTCGCGCAGTGCTGCTTCAGTTTCCTTGTATTCAGTAATGTCTCTACCACTGCTTGCCATGCTAATGAGGCTCTCCGCTTTACTTTTTACGGCTGACTTCATAACCCGCTCGGTCGAGACGCTTGTGACTACTTGTATTGGTGAGTTTAGCATTCTATCTTTAAGATACACCGTTTATAAGTTTATTTACTTTACCAAATTGGTTACATATAGATGTTCTCAATGGATGGTGTAAATAAACTCAACAAAAAAAAACCAGCTTCTTCAAGAAACTGGGTTTTTTATTGGAGTGTTGTACTTACGTTTGTTCAAACCGACTTACTTGGCTCCTCTTTTATGACTCTTTTGATGAAAAAATATCATGTGTATTTTAAACACAACTTCACGATTTAGGAGATGCCAATTTTTGTCAAAGATTGTCGTTGCTCATACTCGACCACAAGCCTATCAAAAGCTTGGCACTGCGATCGCGAGTACTGTAAGTAACCCGAAAACATTTCGCCAGTCAGCTCAGCGCTGAGGCAATCTTCTTGAACACTATTCCACATTTGATGCGGTGATTGCCCAAACCGCTGGCACCAGTCTAAAAGTATGTCATAACCAAGAACAGTTCGGACAAATGCCAATTTGCGCTGCTCTGGCCACATTCTGTCCAGTTCCTCTACAAGTGATGGTTGTCCAGGGCGAGATATCAGTGCATCCTGCATTCGACGCCACAAATGGCTGTAGTACGCGGCTTCGTTCGGAATCTTCAAGTACTCAATTGTGGTTTGGTACTTGTCCAGAATACCGCTGTTAAACAAAGCTGTGCATAGCGAAACTGATCCTCCCTCAAGGAGCAGCAAATCATGCCGAAGTGAGAGTTGGTCTATGATCTGCGAGGTTAATGATAAAGCTTCAGCTGTACTCATGTCTCCGTCTGCTACCTGACGTTCTTCAAGATATATACGAGTCGTTCCGTCAAGCTCATCAATCAATGGCCTCCCGCTACCAGTAGCAAGCTCCTGATAAATTTGTATGCGATCAAGCACAACAACTGGAGCTTTGCTTTGCTTTGCTAAGACAACAGAACGAGTAGTTTTACCGACGCTGGTTGGGCCAAGAATTAGATGCAGTTGCATAACGGGTAACACTTAAGTGCCGAGAAATTTTACGTCATGAGCTTAAAACAAGGCACTCTGGAGAAAATATGAGATATTTACGGTAATTTTTCTCAATACAAAATAAATCTAAGTATTAATACTTAAAGATACTTTGCAGGCTAAATTCCGGATGAATAAATTTACTCAACCCAGAGTTTTTTTAATCCCTTTACTACTTCAACGCCATGTTGAACTTGAGCTTACCTGCTTTACTGGTTGTGCTTTCAGGAGTGCGATCGCCGTAGGCTTAAGCTTCGCTTATCGCAATGAGGTACAATCGCTCATTACCCGCACAGGATTTAATTTATGTTTTAAAGTTGAAAATAGTTTGATAACAAGTGTTTGTTAATAAACCAATGAAAATTTTAGGGTTAGTTCTGCCTGCTTTGTTAGTGCTGATCTCGCCTGCAATGGCAGTTGAGTTTAAAGGACAGAATATTGACGGTAAAAAGCTACCTGCCAAAGCTTACTATTATGCAACTGGTGGAGTCTATAACGTTCAGGTACGCTTTCATAAAAAACAAGCGACACTTTATTTTGCTGACAGAAACCAAATAACCATACAGTTGAACCAACAGGTAATCACAGACTCCAATAATATTGAAGGCTTTGGAAAAATAGGACAATATCCTGTCAATAGAACATTCAGTATTGGGTTGGTGTATGACAATAATTGGTTAGGCAACAGCAGTGATCAATTACAACAGTCAAATCCGCTGGAAGGTTTTTGGAGAATTAGTCTAGACAAAGGTTTAGACAAAGAGTAGTAAGTAAGAAATGGTGTAGTCTAAATCAATAGAAAAACCCTGTAATTAATCGTTTCAATGCGCCTTACCTCACTTGATGTTTTTCGTGGCATTACCATCGCTGGGATGATTCTCGTCAATATGGCGGGAGTCGCAGATGACGTATATCCACCCCTTGCCCATGCGGATTGGAATGGTTGTACACCAACCGATTTGGTATTTCCGTTCTTTCTATTTATTATTGGTGTAGCGATGACTTTTTCTCTGTCAAAGTACACCGAAGCCAACAAACCCACCTCAGCAGTTTACTGGCGTATCTTTCGCCGCGCTGCGATTCTCTTTGCCTTGGGGTTGCTGTTAAATGGCTTTTGGAATAAAGGCGTTTGGACTTTCGATTTGAGTAGCATCCGTATTATGGGGGTATTACAGCGGATTAGTCTGAGCTACCTCTTAGCTTCCCTTACAGTCCTCAATTTACCGCGTAAAGGGCAATGGATACTAGCAGTAATTCTACTAATCGGTTACTGGTTAGCAATGATGTATGTACCAGTACCTAATTATGGCGCTGGTGTGCTGACACGTGAAGGTAACTTTGGTGCTTATATTGACCGCTTGATTATACCTGAAGCACATCTGTATGCTGGCGATGGGTTTAAAAACTTGGGAGATCCAGAGGGACTTCTCAGCAGTATTCCCGCCATTGTCAGCGTTCTCGCTGGCTACTTTACGGGGGAGTGGATACGCAGCCAACCGAAACAATCACGTACAAGTGTAGGGTTAGTATTATTTGGCATTGGTTGCTTAATTCTCGGTTGGGTGTGGGGGTGGACATTCCCTATAAATAAAAAACTGTGGACGAGTTCCTACGTTATCTTTACCAGCGGTTGGGCATTACTCTTGCTTGCAGCTTGTTATGAACTCATCGAAGTGCGGTTGATACGTCGCTGGAGTAAAGCTTTTGAAATTATGGGTTTAAATGCGATCGCACTTTTCGTTGCATCTGTTTTACTAATTAAAATATTAGTCAAAACCCATATTGGCAGTGGAGAAAATGCTCCTAGCACTTACAATTGGATTTATCAAAATCTTTTCGCATCGTGGGCGGGTACATTCAACGGTTCCCTGCTATTTGCTCTAGTCACTGTATTATTGTGGTTAGCAGTTGGCATATTGATGTATCGCCAACACTGGTTTCTTAAAGTCTAACCTCTGCACCTCTGCGTCTCTGCGTGAGCCACTTCTATCCTACTTCTCCACATTAAAATTCACCTTATCGTAAACATCTGTCAGCAAAATTTGGCAAGGAACAGAAGCTAGATTTAAACTTGCTTCCCCATCTTCATATTCCGAAAATATCCATCTATTATTATCCGTTTTAAAGTACTGCTCAACGTGCATTTTGTACTGGTCAATTAGAATATACTCCTGAAAACTAGGAATCGACCGATAAGCAGCAAACTTCTCATCTCTGTCATAACCTTTAGTTGATTTTGATAACACCTCAGCAATAAACACTGGATTAATCAGAGTATCTCGTCTTCCTTCTTGATATTCCAAAGGAGTTCTCACTATCATTACATCAGGGTAAGTGAGGATTCGTCTATTAGGAATCCAAAGACGCTGATCTGTTACAAAGACTCGATAAGGCTGACGCTTCAGAAGAAAGTTAAGTGTACCACTTAAGTTAAGAGAGATTTGGTTATTATCCGGTGTTCCACCTGTCATTTGAATAATTTGTCCATCAACATATTCATGACGTTCTTCTGAATTAACTTCGAGTTCTAGGTATTCTTCAGGTGAGTAATAGCGTTGTTCTTGTGCAATAGTCATAAGATTTTACCCCCCAAGGCTGCTAGCTGTCGGTATGGCTGCATCGGTTTCAATAATTTTTCTTGGAATTATCTCTGGATTTAATTTACATCCAAAGATTACTAATACCTTTATCACAATATTTGATTATGCAAAATTTTGTTGTTGCTAAGAGATATAGAAATAAGAGAGTAGGAGAGAGAACTAATAACTCCTGTGCAGACGCGTAGACACTCGAAGAGCGGCTTCTCGTAAGAGTATAATCGCGTCTCTAGTCCTAATAACAGACGCGATTAATCGCGTCTCTACTCCTAACTCCTGTACAGACGCGTAGACGCAGGGAGTGCGGCTTCTCGTAAGAGTATAATCGCGTCTCTACTCCTAACTGAAAACTGCTTCTTCTGCCTCCGCTGCATTGAGTTCATCGAGAATTCGCCAAACTTCTTGTAACATCGGGTCTAAGCCAGTGCGGGTAACCGCTGAAATCAAAAAAACTGGAGCATAAGAAAGGTGATTAAGTTGGGTAGCTAGCGCTTCCAAATCCACTGTTTCCGTATCAACTGCGTCAATTTTGTTTAATGCTAGAATTTGCGATCGCTCCGCTAACCCTCGTCCGTATGCTTGCAATTCTTGCTGAATTGTATTGTAATCCCTCACCACATCATCACTAGTAGCATCTATTACGTGCAGCAAAACCCTTGTCCGCTCAATGTGGCGCAAGAAATCGTGGCCCAGCCCTGCCCCTTGAGCTGCTCCCTCAATCAGTCCGGGAATATCAGCGAAAACTGTCCCATCGCCAGTGGGTTTCCGTACTACGCCCAAATTGGGAATTAGAGTAGTAAAAGGGTAATCGGCAATCTTTGGGCGTGCAGCTGACAAAGATGAAATTAAGGTAGATTTTCCGGCATTTGGCAGTCCAATAATCCCCACTTGTGCCAAAAGTTTCAACTCTAAGCGCAGTTGCTTAATTTCTCCTTCTAAACCTGGGAGGGCGTATTCTGGGGCGCGGTTACGGTTGCTCAAAAAATGCTGGTTTCCCAGTCCGCCTTTACCACCTTGGGCAATACGCAAACTTTCTCCATGTGTGGTTAAATCACCTAGCAATGTTCCAGTTTCCGCATCATAAACAGCCGTACCGCAGGGAACTTCGATAATTAAATCCTTGCCATTAGCTCCAGTGCAGTTATTTGGGCCACCACGCCCACCATTTTCTGCCTGGAAACGATGATTGTATCTAAAGTCCAGCAAAGTTTGCAGGTTCTCGTCGGCAACGAAAATTACCGAACCACCTCGTCCCCCATTACCACCAGAGGGACCACCAGCTGGTACGTACTTTTCCCGCCGGAAGGCGACAATACCATCGCCACCCTTGCCTGCTGCAACTTCAATTTCTGCTTGGTCGATAAATTGCATATTTTAGAGTCCTGAGTGCTGAGTTGTGAGTCATGAGAGTGAGTTATAAATTATAAGTTTTAAAACTTCATTCCTCACTTTTTACTTTTAACTTTCCATTCAGCACTTAGGACTCAGCACTCAGATATATGGTGAAACATCTTCACCACAATCATCTGCCAGATAAGAGAGGGCGCGAAAACGCAAGCCTACTAGTTGCTCATACAGGGGATTAATTTTACACATTGGTGGAATATGAACAATCTTACGTCCAAATAGGGTGACATCCCGCTCAAAAGGACATTGAGCAGGAATCATTTTACATAAAAAGCGGGCTACTCTTGGGTCTTGGATATCTAATCCATCTAGCCATTCCCGCAAGGGGTGTAGTGCGTTAATTTGACGCTTTGTCAGCTCAGCAGTGGGGGTAATTTGCTGTGGGTGTTCTAAGGTATGGCGCAGTGACTCTAGTACATTGTTCGGTTGTTCTAAGGCTTGGCACAACTGGTGAAGAACTTCATCTTCACTGGGAGAATAAGTACCATCTGCGATCGCTACCATGACAGCTGTACGTAGAAAATTTTCTGCTGCTGGTGTCCCTTTACCTAATACAGTGGCTAATTCTTCTGGTGTGATTACCTCGAATGAATCCAAGCTAATCCCAGGAGCTAATTCATCCTCGGTGATACTAGCAATTAATTGCTGTTCTTGGGCATCAAAATTACCATCAGCCCAAGCAATGGTGAGCAGTCCACGTAACCAAGCGGCAATTTGTTCGCTGCTATAGGGGGATTGAACGGCACTTATCATAAACTCACGCCTTAAGCTTTCTCAGACAATACTAAGCTACCTCTAAGGTGGTTAAACTGTTACATAGTTAACTTAAAGGCGCTAAAGATTGTTTTTATGTTGAATAATCACAAGAAAAGCTCAACGACAGTTGCTTCAAGTGGCGTATAATCCCCCAAGCTATCTACGCAATTACTGCGCTGCGTAGGGTAGACAAAAATAAGCAAAACGATCGCTTCAGAATAGAGCGTAAATTAGAGAGATTTTCTGATTGTCACGTCGGTCTTAGGGTAAAATCCGTTTGGATCATCTTGAGAATTTTTTCTACTAAAGACCAAAATCTAAAGTTGTTTAACCGTAAGTAATTGTAATTAAGGTATAGATGATGTTTTTTTTCGGCATTGAGCATGAAGTCGCTTTTATTAATAAGGAGGGAAAGTTCGCTGATTTTTCTTGTACAAAATTTGCTGACTTCAGCCAAATTGTCGAAGAACTGCCTACATACCCTAATGACTATCCTCAGTTACGTGTCGGAGATGCTGGCATTAAGCAGAAGAGATGGTACATTGAAGGGTTTGAACGATTTGCTGATTCTGACAAGGTGATTGACTGTCTACCTAAAGGCATCGAAATCAGAACAACTATACACTCAGATATTCAAGGCGCTATTGCTGAATTATCAGAAAGTTTTCGCTTACTGCGTAAGGTTGCTGCTAGCTTTGGTTTCTCACCTGTTTTGTTGAGTTTTAATCCCTATAAAACAGTTTTTGAACCTCAACCCCCGTTAAATGATTATGAAATTAAACAGCTACAAGCTTATCCTGATGAGCAAACTGCCAATATTTATATGGTGACATACGGCCCAGATTTAAATATTTCTGTGGCAGATTTATCTATTGAACAAATGATAGATATTGGTAGAAAGTTAACTTATTACAGTCCGTACATCGTTCCTTTTAGTTATAGTTCTCCTTTTTATAATGGGAGTTTGTGGGAAGGGTTTTCAGTACGAACGTTTGTTAGAACAGGCAAAAGACCAGCAGCACTAGTTTTTGTTGAAAATCAGGAACAACTGATAAAAAGCGTACCTTCATTAACAAAAATTGCACGTATTCCGGCTGAAGTGGGTCGCATTGAATTTAAGGCTTGTGATAGTTGTGATGATTTTTCGATTTATGCCGCTTTATTGGCATTATTAAAAGGTTTGGTGTTAGATAAAACGTTGCTAGGTAGAGCAACTATACCCGATGCGAGCTTACACCAAGTATCTGCAAAAAAAGGATTTGATCATGAAGAGATTTTAGCGATCGCCACCCAGATTTTGCAAGCAGCTGAGGTTGCCCTTGGGGATGATCCAGATGTTCATCTTTTAACGCTGTTAAAAGAGATGCTGGCAAAACGAAAAACAAAATCCCATGAACTAATAGAATTATTCCAGCGTGTAGGTTCAATAGAAGAGGCATTAACGCAGACTTATCAAGAATAAAGGGACTGGGGACTGGGGACTGGGGTGGGTAAGTTGCTTTCCTTACCCAAATATCTCTTAATTACGAATACGAATTACGAATTACGAATTAAGTAGTGTATTCAGCGTTAATTTTCACGTAGTCGTAACTCAAGTCGCAACCCCAAGCTGTACCTGTACCATGTCCATTACCAACACTGACTGTGATTAACACTGTATCCTCTTGGAGATATGCACTTATGGCTGCCTTTTTTAAATAAGCACTCGCGGCTGCACGGTCAAAGGTTAAAGGTTGACCATTTTCAAATAGTAAGAAATCTCCTAACTTAATTTGCAGGTCGTCTGGCTCAAAAGGTATACCTGCACGTCCAGCGGCGGCGGCGATGCGTCCCCAGTTGGGATCACGACCAAAGATTGCAGATTTAACTAAGGATGAACCGGCGATAGTTTTAGCGATTTGACGGGCTGAGAGTTCGTCGTGCGCTCCAGTTACTTGCACTTCAATCAAGCAGGTTGCACCTTCGCCATCACGGGCGATCGCTTTGGCTAAATGCTGGCAAACTGCTGTTAACATTGCCTCTAATTTCTCTGCTTCTGTCCCAAATTCGGTAATGGCTGGGGTGCGGGATTGTCCATTTGCCAGGGCAATTAAGGTGTCATTAGTACTGGTATCACCATCAACTGTGATCGAATTGAAACTTCTATCAGCTGCCCTTGTTAACATTTGCTGCCAAAGGGTGGGTGAAACCGCGGCATCACAGGTGACAAATGCTAGCATCGTCGCCATATTGGGATGAATCATCCCGGAACCTTTGGCAATGCCGCCAATTCGTACCGGGCGATCGCCTATAGTTGTTTCTAAAGCAATGGATTTTGGCACTAAGTCAGTGGTAATAATTGCCCTTGCGGCGTTATCTGATCCTGTGTCGGAGAGTGCTGCTACTACTTTGGGAATTCCGGCATTAAGTTTATCCATCGGAATTCGTTGCCCAATTACTCCCGTGGAAGCCAATAACACAGAGTCGGAGGCGATGTTTAGTGCTTGGGCTACTGCCATTGCAGATTGTAGAGTATCAAACCAGCCTTGAGTTCCTGTAGCTGCATTTGCTTGTCCGGCGTTGCAGAGAATTGCTCTAGCGCTATGTTTCGCTTGTAAACGTTGACGGCAATAGTCTACACAGGCAGCTCTAACTTGACTGGTAGTGAATACACCTGCTGCGATCGCTTCCACATCTGAGAATATCAAAGCTAAATCTGGCAACCCTGAAGGTTTCAGTCCTGCGGTTATTCCTGCCGCCCGATACCCTCTAGCTGCTGTAACGCCACCACTAATTTTTCGCCAATCTGCCATTATTTTTCCCCACAACTATTAGTTTGGTAGGTAAGTACATCACTGCTCTATCCTCCCGTCACAACCAGCCGTGCTTGTGACTTTTACCGCACACGGCTGAGGTTAGTTATTCAGCTACCAAAGAGGTGGCTTTTCTTAATGAGTAAAAATATTCATTAAGATTTTATCTGCTGAAGGCAATAATAATAGAGCAACTGGCAATTAGCATAATTGTTTTTACCTTTCTTATGAAGCGGGCATGATTTCAGGTAGACAGTAAGCTTCTACCGTCTTGAAGGTGATAACGGTGAAGACAACCCTATGGCGGTGACGGTAACGACACTCTTTTCGGAGGTAATACCAATTCACGAAAATCTTGATACATATAGATTTCTCGTAGGGACACGGCAATGCCGTGTCCCTACCAAAGTATTTGTATCATTCTTAAAGTGAAATGGTATAACCCCTGTTTTGTCACTCTGGGAAAAGAAAAATCAAAGCCAAATTTTGAACTGTAGATAGAACAGGCATTTGAGTGTTTATTTTCTAACACAATGGCTGAAATCATGGTTTTTTGGTAAAAGTCTTATGCTGTAAGCATTCCAGATTATTCTCTCCCGAAAGTGATAAAAGAGGGATAACGGTCAAGATTTACTCGTTGGCGGTGCGGGTAACGATTCCTCAACGGTGGCAAGGCAGATGATAACCTAACTGGCGGTACTGGTAGCGATATTTTCGTGCTGGCGACAGCCGCAGGTCGAGCGAGATACCATTATCGACTTTACTTTAGGTCAGAGCGAAAAAATCGGCTTGTCTGGCTTGAGTTTCAATCAGTTATCTTTTTCTGGCAATGAGATTTGATCGCATAAATTATTGGCGTCGTTGTTGAGCTTGGGTTGTTGCTTGTACTGTGTACTGAAGTAATTTAATCTACTTCACTCTTGACTCCTAACTCAGCACTCTCAATACTCCCTGATAATTGAGATTTTATTTCTCAGGATGTTGGGGTGTTTCTGTCTGGGGGTGGGGGTATATAGTGAACTGTAGAAATATTCTTTGTAGTTGGGGGATATGCCAATTAGGCTTAATGGAAAAAAATATGCAAACTGAATCAGAAGTGCGATCGCCAGCACCAGAAACTAGAGGAATTGGTAATACTATTCGCTTGACAGGCTGGATTGTTTTGTGGATACAATTGGGGCTTGCAGTGGTTTCTGGTCTGGCTTTGTTGTTTGCCTCTACTGGTCGTGGCTTTACTGAGCAACCTAACGCCGGTCTTGGGGTTGGCATATTTTGGGCTATATGTGGTCTTTTAATACTGTTGTTTAATGTGTATTGGGATTTTCGCTATACTCGCATAGGTAAAAGTCTAGAAAATCCTAATCCAGCTCTGCATCCCAGTAAGGTGGATACAGTTAGAATCATCAGATTGGGAATATTTCTGAGTTTGGTCGGAATATTACTAACCATCTTGGGTGCTGGTGCAACTGTCGGAGTGCTAGTAGCAAAATCTATATCCCAACCCCCAGGCGTAGCAATCACCGACCCCTACAAGATTATTCGAGCGCTGGATGTTTTTGTGATGGTAGGCAACATTAATGGAATTGCTGCTCACTTTGTGGGTACTGTCGCTTCTCTATGGTTGCTGGAACAAGTGCATAAACACTAATCAATTTAAAATTTACTTATTCACAATCAAGACTTGTGAATGAAACTCATACCATTTCTAAAAATTTTGTAACAATGAATCGACTGTAGGGGCGTACAGCTAGCTGTACACCCCTACCCGTATATTTGTATCAAGATTTTAGTAAATCCACCTCAGAACTCCATTAGGGAATGGGGTAAATTTCCCATTCCCTATCCCTAAAAACTACGCTTGAATCACGAAATTATTTGCTGTGAGAGTTGGAGTGTTATTCAGAGTAGCAAACTGACCACCTTCCTCAAAACCGCTAAGACTGCCATTAGCGTTGTAATACAGTGCGCCACTAGATGAGTTGTAGACAATAAAAGCAGAACTAGTGGAAGCAGATAACTCACTGGTAACAACAGCAAATTCACTACTTTTGCTAAACCCATTACCCGCCGCACTAGTTAACTGCGTGAAAATGGTTTTATCTAAGACAATCTTGTCGCCTTGTGAGTTGTTGAAGTCAGTGATGGTATCGTTACCCAAAGCAGATGTGTTGTAAACGAAGCGATCGCTACCAGCACCACCAGTAAGAGTATCATTTCCAGCACCACCTACGAGAGTATCGTTGCCAGCACCACCAATGAGAATATCCTTGCCTGCATCGCCCCGCAGTAGGTCGTTGCCACTCTTGCCGTCGATAGAATCATTACCCCCCTGACCATTAATCACATCGTTGGAATTGTCAAGCCCCGCAATGTTATTGTTCAAGTCATTGAGAAAAGTGACGATATTAGCTTGCGAAATCTTAGTCGGATTGGCGTTAGCATCTATGACATTAATACTGTTACTAACGCTAGTCTCTCCGTTAAATACTATATTACCTATAGCTTGTTGTGAGCCAGATGCAGCAGCATTCTCCAGGCTTTCTAAATTAAAGTTTTGCAGTGTGACTAAAGTATCTGCTACACCTTCAAAAGTAAGTTCTAAATTCTTCCCATTTTGAGTTAATTGCAGATTTTGGGCAGTTAAACCAGCCCCGGAAAATTGTACTGTGTCCACTTCGGCGATTACTGCTGCTGAAGGGTTTGACCCAGAACCAAAACCACCAAAATCAGTGATGCTCTGACTATCCCCAATACTCACTAAAAACTTGTTTTGACCACCTTTGCCCGTCAGAATATCGTTACCAACTTTAGGATCACTCTGAGTTTCTTTAATCTTCAGACCCCACAGTTCTGTACCGTTAGTGCCGTTATCTGCGGAGAAAAACAGGGTGTCATTCACCAGAATCAAGTCGCCCGGTTGAGAATCATCTCCGTTGGGATTAATATTGTTGACAAGGACAGTGCCCCCCGCCGTGCCATCGCTTTTCCAAAGTTCAGATCCGTTGATGCCATCATCGGCTGTAAAAAATAAAGTACCATCAATATTAGTCAGGTTTTCTGGAAAAGAAGTAGAACTGCCAGAATTAATATCTTTGACGAGGAAAGTGCCTGCGGCTGTGCCATCACTCTTCCACAGTTCTATTCCGTTAGTTTTGTCATAAGCTGTGAAAAATAGAGTGCCACCGACATTAGTCAAGTTACCTATATAGGAATTGGTACTGCCGGCATTAATATCCTTGACGAGGACAGTGCCTGCTGCTGTGCCGTCGCTCTTCCATAACTCCTTTCCGTGGGTAGGGTCAAAAGCGCTGAAATATAGGGTGTTGCCGACGCTAATCAGGTCAAATTGAAAAGAACTATCGTTGCCAGGATTAATATCTTTGATAAGGACAGTACCTGCTGCTGTACCGTCAGTCTTCCACAACTCTAATCCGTGAGTGCCATCATTAGCGCCAAAATAGAGGGTGTTATTGATATTAACTAGTGTGGTAGGAAACGAATCATTTTTGCCGGGATTAATATCTTTGACGAGGACAGTACCTGCTGCTGTGCCGTCGCTCTTCCACAACTCTGCACCATTTTTACCATCATTAGAGACAAAAAACAGAGTCCCATTAATGTTGATCAAGTTGGTTATGAAAGAACCACTTTTGCCGACATTAATATCTTTGACGAGGACAGTACCTGCTGCTGTGCCGTCAGTTTTCCACAACTCTGCGCCATTTTTACCATCATCAGCGGTAAAAAATAAGGTGTTGTTGACGTTGGTCAGGTCGCTGAGGTATGAACCATTGCTACCGGGATTAATATCTTTAACAAGGACTGTCCCTGCTGCTGTACCGTCAGTCTTCCACAACTCGTTGCCGTAGGTAGCATCAGTAGCATTAAAAAACACAGTGCCATTGACATTAATCAGTCCATCTGGAATAGAAATGTCTGGGTAATTATCACCGCCTGGAACGATATTCTTAATCAGGGCAGTGCCTGCTGTCGTACCATTGCTCTTCCACAAATCAACTCCGTTACTGCTGTTATTAGCAGTGAAAAACACAGTGCCATTGGCATTGATCAAATTTCTTGGGGAAGAACCATTGTTGCCCGGAATAATATCCTTGACTAAGAAAGGGTTCGCCAGAACGGCGCTATAAGTCTCCATCACTTCTGGTAAAAAGGCTAGGGAAGGATTAAATTCATTTGTCGTCACTTCCAGTTCCCAGTCACCTCCTAATGTGCTGCTCCCAGTTGGTTTGGCAGAAGCGGCAATATTAGCGCCTGTGAGTTGGTGCAGTTTCTGAATAAATTCTGCTCCTGCATCACCTGCCGCCACGTTACAGCCATAGAGGAGGAGAGAGGCAGAGGAGGAGAACCAAGTTTGGATCTGATTTGTGTAGCGCTCTAAGTTATCTAATCCTAGATGGGAATTACCCAAATACAAACAGCCTGGTGAACCGTGACTAACGATGTGAAGGGTTGCTAGATGAGAGTATTTAGCCAACGCCGCGGTAATTTGGCTGACACCATCGCTATTTGGGTTTAAGACTAATATTTCAACTCCCGATACTGCACCTGCAATCAGCTTTTCATAATTACTTACTGCTGAATCAATGACTATGAGGTTGCTGATTTTGATGTTAGAGGTGCTGAATGATGAAATAACCATGAAATTTACCTTAATTTTTCAGTTTATTTAGGAACACAAATAAATTAGTCAGCCTATTCTCAGGTTTTCTCCTGATTTCCCGCACTTTTGTGCAAGCTTCTACTTAGACGTTTCGGGTTAACCAGATATGTATCAATTTATTAGATGCGTTTCTGCTGTAATACCGATTGATTGGATGATATTGTTATAAAAATGCAACGTAAGTGTTTTTGATCACATGATTAATGTGACCCCTATGACAGTCAATCTGAAGAAATCAAATAGGGTTGTATCAAAAAATACTTATGGTCTAGTCTTGCTTGTTGAGGCAGAGTTAGGGATGCGAGATGTATTATCTAGGATGAGTTATAGCGTTTTTGTCTACATATTCCTTAAATTTTGACTTTTCACTCACCTGTGAAAGCCTTATCAGAGCAAACCTTTGTAAAAACAGAAAAATATAGGAAAAAGCGAACTTTGCCAGCTATCCAATATTAGGGTCACAATTAATTCAATTACTTAAGTAAGGAAGTATTAAATTCAGCTTCGTATTTTGTATTTTTGCTTAGTTATTTAATTGTTCTACTACTTAGACCAGTAGCGAAGTTCGATTGGGCAAAACTTAGCGTGGCAGTAAATTTGATTGCACATCTCTAGACTCTTTCCTGGGCTGGGGTTGCGATCCCGCGTTTAACTAGACCCGCCTCAAGTTCTCTGATAAATTTAAAATCCTTCTCCAATAAGGGTTGGCTTGTGCTTTCAGATAACTCATCACTTACCGAGCGGTTTTTCTCAAGGAAAGTGAATGCTTGTCGGAATTGAGACGGACTTGCTTGAATTTGCGAATCAAAGTGACAGGGAATAATTCGTTGAAAATCCCAAGTAGCAACTTTATCAGCCCAGTTAAGTACTTGTCTTGGTGCTTGAGGAAGAATCAGGACTTGCAAAATTGGTGCAACAAATGGCCGTCCGTTACCTCTTAAGGCATAAAATGATTGCTGCCAGTTCTCTTCCCATCGAAAGGGATATAGTCCAAAGTATGATTTTGGCGATCGCTCTGGTGCTTTTAGAGCATCACGAAACATCTGCTTCAGTTCAGTTACCTTCAGCACACTGGGACGAAAGTAAAGCGCAAACAATGAAATGCGTTGCCATCCCTTACGCCGATTTGCTTCATTGTCGGTAATTACCTCTAAAGCATTGTCTCTTGCGTGAAACAGCAAAGGGTAAGGGTCTAACTGAAGAATTTCCGGTGGTTCTTCTGGTATGGACACAACTGAATCAGTCACAAGTAGGCTGCGCGATCGCTTATGGAAGAGAGCTACTTCTGCAAAAGATCCCCGTCCCAAATTGATATCCAGTACCTCATAGTCGAATTCATCAGCGAAGGGAGCAAGGCTTTTATCTTCAGGAAGTATCTGAGTGCGTTTTTGCGGAAAGCCAAGCCAACTCAACGGTAGGTTTAGCGGAAAACTCCACTGATTCGGAGCTACGAAAACCTGCGCTTGGGGAAACCGTCTAGCGAAGGGGCCAACGAAGACTTTGTGTTCCAATCCAGAACTAGTTGGCAGTATGATGTACTTGACATCGCCGTGCTTTGCCACCAACTCGCTAACCAAGCGTACACATTCTATAGTTGGAGCAACAGGTGCATAAACTAGCAGACCCCCTGCTTCGAGCTTAACAACAGTCATCCGAATTGGCACAATAGTGTAAAGGATGCCGTGAAGCTGGTCAAATGTCCAGATAGTGTCTTTAATTATTTCTTTGCAAGTTGTCCGCCGCCTACTGTATGGATAAAGTGGTACAGCAGGCCAGAACGTCCATGACCAATCTCTTGCATGGGTGCTTGATTGCATATATTCCTCCTACGGCTGTCTCTGTACATTTATGTCTTCTAGCAATTTCGTGTTTTTAACATTAATTTTTATATTAGAAATGTAGTAAATTTTATTAGGTAAAAGCTCAACTTTTACAATAAAAAATTATCCTTTGTGAGAAATTATTATTTTATCTAAGTATTTATTGAGATTATGTTTATCTAGAGGTTCAGTTATAATATTGTTGATTCCAATTAGCTGGCTTAAAATTAAAATAGCTGCTTGGTGGTAGTTCTCACCTCCATTTGATGCTGAGTAGTACTCTAAAACATAAGAAATAATGTTGTTTTCAAAAAAATCTATAGCAGTTTTTAATACACAGCCTTCAGTATCAATACCGCAAAGCAAGACTGTTTGAATATTGTTTTCTTTCAGAAAACTAAGAGTTTCTTCATTACAAGCAGTATATATAGTTTTATCAAAAATTACTTGAGCAAATGGCTCAATTTCATCAACAATTTTTTGTTCCGTTTTAGAAAAAAGTTCATGCCAATTGAGATATTTTACATAAGGGCTGTTAGGTGTATTTATAAATCTTGTGAAAACGACGTATTCAAATATATTTTGCTCTAATAGAGATTTTACCCTTTGTGGAACATGATTTGTATTGTGAGATATAAATCCATTTTGAATATCAATGATAAATAGGCAGAAGTTCATATAGTAGCTGTTATGCTTGATTAGTTTGTTAGATATAAGTCAGTCAAATATTTATGCGTAGACGCCTTAGCGGCTTGCTGAAGGCATTGCTCGAAAGTCAAAAAGGAAAGCTCTAAGGCCTCCCTGCGTTATAAAATTATGCTGGGAAGCTTTTCTAAATAAGCGCTAGCTTTTTATCAACTAGGGAAGCTCTATCTAACAGGTCGGATTTCTGCACGGCTTTTAAAATGAAAATACAGAAGATCAACCATACTAAGCCTATCGCATAGCCAGCTAATATATCAGTAGGCCAATGTACGCCTAGATAAAGCCGACTAAAGCCTACCGCAATAATTAAGATAACAGTTAAAGCTGAAATCTGTTTTTTCCATTGAGGAAATTGCTGCGTTAAAATATAGGCAATAAAACCATAAATCACGATTGAAACCATTGCATGACCACTAGGAAAGCTATGTTGACCAACATCAATAATATGGTTCCATAATGCTGGACGCGCCCTCCCAAAAATTACTTTCAACAAATAATTCAAGCCTATCGCACCTGCTGTAGCTAGACTTAAGGTAGTTGCTTCCCAGTGATGGTTATAATATTCCCAATTTATTTCCAATCCCAAACAAATCACCAGCAAAGTCAGTGGGTCAGCAAGAGAAGTTACACCAAGCATGATGCGGTCAAATAGTGGTGTGTGTAGTTTCTGGATTGCTAACAAAATGCCTTGATCTACACCATATCTGTGTAGTAAGGCGGTAACAACTACAAGCGTTCCAACAGCACCTGATACTATAATAATATTGCGTTTGGTTGAATACTTATTAAGGCTAACGCGGAGATTTTGGAATGACAAGTAATTAGACAGGTTTGATAGAAACTGACTGCCCACTTCATTTGTAGCTAAAATTTTTGCTTTTTTTCCTGCTGTGCTGATGTGAGCTTTATTGACAAAGACTTTGCTGGTTTTCTTTGTATAATCTAAGACAATATCTCTGAGGAGGAAGCCAATATCTTTAAAAGTAAAATCTTCATGAAAAATAACCAGAACATTGCCTGTGAATTGATTAGCAGTAGCTCGTGCAATTATTTCTTCCTGTGATAATCTCAATTCCAGGTATTTTTTGAGAGCTTCAGAATGAAGAAGTCCGCTTACCTTATATCTAGCTCTTCCTTTTATAGTAGTATGTATTGCTTGAATCCAAGGATTATCGATAGTATTTAAATAATTATTCATATTTTTAAAAGTAACTTTCTGTCAATTGTTATCTCTAAAGAAGATTTTACTACTGAGTGAGGCTGAGGCGGTTCTCCCAAGAGGGAGACGCGATCGCCCTAGAATATGTTTTCAAACCCCAAACTGGAGAAATCTGCCTTGGCTTAGGTTTCGTTCCTCAAACGCCACTTGTTGAACTGTTGGCATAACCGCAAGAGCAAGGTATAAAAAAGACTAAGGCAGCCGCCTGAGCGTACTGCCTGTTACAAAGAAAACTCAACGAGGGTAATGCCAAAATAATTCCTAATTGTTAACCCATAATTGTAAACGTGCAGGCCAGCAACAATAAATACAACTTCTCGTTCTCGAAAAAAGAAAGTTAGTTGCTAGTTACACAATTACGAATTACGAATTACGAATTACGAATTACGAATTACGAATTACGAATTACGAATTATTTAGACTTACCATTTGTGTCTTATCCAGTCGTAAATCTTTAAATACTCCGCCGCTGGATTATTCCACGAGTAGTCATACTCCATTCCTTGAATAGCTAGTTTGCGGAAGTCTTCAGGAGACTGATACCACAAATCAATTGCCCGACCCATTGCTGACTCCAGAGCAAGGTAATCCGTCTGATAAAAGACATAGCCATTGCGTTTTTCTGGAGGTAAATTTTGTTCGTAATCTCGGTCAAATACTGTATTCACCAGCCCACCAACACCGCGAACAATGGGTACAGTGCCGTACTTCAAGCCAATCATTTGAGTTAACCCACAAGGTTCGTAATTGCTAGGGACAACAATCATATCTGCCCCTGCATAAATTAAGTGGGATAATTCTTCGTTAAAACCCAATTCTAAATGCACATCGGGGTTACTATTTAAAAATTGTTTTTCGTGCTGGAAATGAGCGTTTATTACTGATTCTGTTGCTGAACCTAGTAATACAAATTGCGCCTCTTTAGCTAGTGCATAATAAATTGCGTGATGAACAAGATGCACACCTTTTTGATGATCTAAACGACCAATGTAAGCAATGATTGGTTTATCAGCATAGCGGAGCATCAGGCGCTCTTGCAAAGCTTTTTTGTTATATAGTTTTTGTTCAAAATCGTCTTGTTTGTAGTTGTAGGGGATATAGCGGTCAACTTTGGGATTCCAAAAATCATTATCAATACCGTTGAGAACCCCACTGAATTTATCTTGTTGCAAATGTAATGTATGACCTAAACCGCTACCAATCTCTGTATACTGGGCTTCCCAGGCATGGTTAGGTGAAACTGTGGTGACTGCATTGGAGTAAACGATACCCCCTTTCATAAAGTTCAAGGCAAAAGGATTAAAATTATCACGTAGGCGAGCGTAATCGAAGTAGTAAGGCGCTCGATTTAATCCTGTGCCGCGGAGAACGTCAATACCACCTATCCCCTGATGCTTAAAGTTGTGGATGGTGTAGCAAACCCGTTGATACTCCATGCCATGATATTTGTAAATTTCATAGAGCATCACAGGAACTAAGCCTGTTTGCCAGTCATGGCAATGAATGATATCGGGACGCTTATTGCTTTTGTGCAGAAATTCTAAAGCTGCTTTGCTGAAAAAGGCGAAGCGCATATTGTCATCATCGCAACCGTAATAGCAGCCGCGATTAAAGAAATTATCCTCACTGTGAGGTTCAATGAAAAAACATACCCGTCCATGTACCCAACCGCAATAAACTGAACAGTGAATTGCTGCATCAAACCAGGGAACCCACAAGTTAAGGTAGGCATCATGCAACCCCCAAATATGGTCGTAGCGCATACAATCGTATTTGGGCAGTATCAGTTCTACACAATTTCCCTGATTTTCTAATTCTCTACTTAGCCCGTAAACAACATCCCCTAAACCTCCTGCTTTAATAACAGGAGCGCATTCCGAGGCAATCTGTACAATGTACATACTTATGTCCTCGCTTCACAAATATTTATTTAAACTCTATTTTTATCAGTATATAAAAAATGTACTTATTGACAAGGGAGTGGCTTAATGGTGGTGATAAAAAGTTGACATACACCCCCTAATTAGGAAATTTAGTGGTATCAATTTTAGCCAGAAAATACTACTAAAGATACCAAAATGCAGAGAATAGTTAGATAATCAACTACTAAATGGCTGATTAAAATCGCAAATAATGCATTGCAGATATCTTCAATTGGACATAATTATAAGTTTAGGAGCTAAAGAATTGCCGCGACCAATGCGATCGCTAAATGTAATTTATGAAGCAAGTATAATTATTAACGGTTTTTAACAGCATTTTTACTCGTATTTTACCAATTATTGGCTGTATTATTATTTCAGTTAAACTTTTAGACTCCTTAGTATTCTCTGGTAGTCTTTTTTATAACTAAATCGGATTCCTGTATTAATTGAGATGTTATCGGTAGCCTCAAAATAAATTCTGTACCTTCTCCTAGTATGGAATTAAAATAAAGTTGACCTTTATGTAATTCAGTCACAATTTGATAGCTAATAGATAAACCTAATCCAGTTCCTTTACCTACAGTTTTAGTTGTGAAAAAAGGGTCAAATAATCTAGATTTAATTTTCTCTGAAATTCCAATCCCATTGTCTTTGATTAAAACAAGGATTTGATTTTCATTGATTAGACGAGTCTGAATCAAAATCGTATTGGGATGAGTAATAATGTCCTCAAAGCTGCGCTGCTGATTTGCTTCTTCTAACGCATCAATCGCATTAGACAGAATGTTCATAAATACCTGATTGAGTTGGCTGGGATAACACGCCACCAATGGTAGTTGTTGATAATCTCGAATTACTTGAATAGTATTAGGATTTTTTGAAGTTCCTTTCAAGCGGCTATTTAAAATCATTAGTGTGCTATCAATTCCTTGATGAATATCAACTATTTTAAAAGTTGCTTCATCCAATCGGGAATAGTTTCGCAGGGATTTGATAATATTAGAAATTCGCTCTGCTCCACTATACATTGATTGTAACATATTTTCTAAATCGTTCTTAATAAAGTCCAGTTCTATAGCTTTAACTTCTTGTTTAATTGCCACCGCAGGCTCAGGATAATACTGCTGATATAGTTGAATTAATCTGAGTAAATCTTGAAAATAAGAATTAGCATGAGTTAAGTTTCCGTAGATAAAGCTAACGGGATTGTTAATCTCGTGGGCGATACCAGCAACCAGAATACCAAGAGCAGACCTTTTTTCAGATTCAACAAGTTTTACCTGTAATGCTTTGAGGTCTTTTAAGGCAATCTCTAGCTCACGACTGCGGTTTTCTAAAGCAGTTTGTGACTCTTCTAACTCTCGAATCACACCTTTGAGGATGGCTTCGCTGCGATCGCTGGCATCCTCTAATTGGTTGCGATCTGCTTCAGACCGCTCTAGCTTTTTTTTCAGAGTCCGAATTTCTTTTTCTAATTTTTTAATTTGCTCTTGAGCATCTGCTGACTCCATAAATTTTTATTTTGTACCTAAAATTAGAGTAACAAATGTTTCTTGATGATAATAATTTATTCCTTGTAATCTTAGTGGAACAAATTCGCCATAACTGTAGAATCCGCAGATGGGTGTAGTTTTAGGGAGAGCTTTTTTCACGAGATGAAACTCTTCTTTTGCTCTTGTACCTAAAATCCAACGACGACAGCAACAAGAGAATAACAACACTGCTTCTGGTTGCGTACCTGGATAATTTTCTAAAGCTATTTTTAAGGAATTTTCTGCTGCTTCAATAACTTGATTACGACTAATTTCTGTTACTTGTACTATTGCTTGTTCAGGAATATTACACAGAAAAGTAATGCTGCCTGTTTCAGTATTGCAACTATTAGGAACCCTCATGTAATAGTATTCGCTATCTTGTTCATAAACTGCTAGTGCATTCTCAGGGCTTGGTAAGCGATCGCCTAAATAGCGTCTATAAAATTCTAGTGCTGGTTTACCATCAATCTCATGTAAAACTGTCTCGTGAGCTTTGGTGACAATACTCTTATGACCAATCGGTTGTAACCCACATCCTCTGCCAAAAGAGAATTGCAGGTTTCCAGCAAAGATGAGGACGGGTAGAGCATCTGTTAGGACTTCAGTTCGACAAAATTGGTAGGTCGTTTGCATTCGGAATTGATCTCCGGCCATACCACCAATAATCGGAACCTGTGAACCTAAAGCTAAGTCCAATCCGCAAAGAATCGAATCACTGCTAGTTATCGAACCATCGCTTGTGTAACTTGCAGGTAGCGTAATACAGAGTTTGGGAGGTGTGTTAATGTTTTGAGTTGCCTGTTTAACCGCCGCCAAAGCAGCTGCGATCGCATTCTCTTTGGTTCCATATCCCACTCCTGCACGGATTTCTACCGTATCAGAGCAAAAAAGCATAAGTGTGAGAGAGTCTTGCTGAAAACCTAATATTGAAGACATCTCACCATCTGTCGTACAACCAATCAGTTCGATTCCGGGAAACTTCTCATTGATTGCTTCGAGGATTAGGGTATGTTCAAAATCAATCGCAGCAAATAATAGACCCGCTTGAGGAATAGTGTCTGTCAACGCTGTCAGACATTGATCTAAAACTTCCTCAATAGCACTTTGAGAATCAGGATCTTCACTGTGGCCAACAGCAACTTTTAGCATTATTACCTCTTAGCAAGTTTGCCTCACTTCCAGACTTAGTATTCCCACTTAGTTTGGTAGAATTGCAATATTTCAGAACCCCGCTTTCTTTAATAAAGTTAAATTCTCAGTTCTCACCAATGATTCAGTACTTCTAATGCAGTTAGCTGTGTAATAACTATTCGCAAAAATATTTGTAGCACACAAATCAGATATAGAAGCGTACTTATGTACGTCCATCCATATCTGTTGCATTCGTTTTAAAATTGCTATAAAACGAGAATGGACTTTCAAAGCTATCACGCCCGAAAGCCAAAAAACACGATTAATTGCCTAATTAAAAATATTAATTGATATTTTGGGAATGCCAAAATATTCTTCTGCAACTTTTTTGAAAGCGCGTGCTAATGTCTGACAATCTCCTTCTGAAGTGCCTCTTAAAAGATTTTCATGGCTTTTACTCACCATTGTGTATTGAAATTGAATATTACCAAAGTTTTTGAGAAGTTGCTCTAAAATTTTGTCGCGTGGTAATGTTTCATCAATATCATTTACTAGGGTTTTTGCTAAAGAATATTCTTGTAAAAACTTTTCTTTTTTCTTGGCTGCTAATATTTCTTCAAGTCTTACTGGTTCATTACTGTTTGTCGGTAACCCTGTTTGCTGTGCATCCTCGTTTTGTGAAGCAGATGTATTAATTTGATTGACTACAGAAGCAGCTACTTCATCAGCTTCTTGTTCATACTTGTCTCCTGGTTCACCAACTGTTAGTGCTGGTTGTACAAGTGGCTCAGAAAGGGATTGAATTTGTGGTTGTGTAACTTGATTTTGACGTTTAATTGCTATGTCGGCAAGGTTATGGCCAAACTTAGATGAGTGTTCTTTTTCTTGCTGCAACGACTCATCCATCTTGGTTTGTAACAAAGTAAGTCGTTCCTGTCCTTCTGAGGTAATAGTGCCGTACTTTGCCTGTATTTTGAGTTTTGTTGCTTCGACCTGATACTGTTGAAGTTTTTGATTTTCCAATTTCGCCTGTATGAGAGGCTTATGAGAGCGAAGTTGAGGATAACTAGTTAAGGGCTGACTTTGCTCTGATTTAGCAGCAGATGAGTCAGCTTTTTTGTGGATTTGTAGCCGTTGTTTCATCGCTAATCTGATAAGTCAAGAGTGGATGTTAAATATATTATCTCACCCACTATTGCCTTAATTCTTTAGACTTCAGTCGAATTTATGGAGTTGGCGTATGCGCGATCGCTCAGCTTCAACTTCTTTTAAAATATATTAATGAACTTACAAAAAATAAAATATCCTAGATCAGAGAATACTAATTTGAAGAGGGGCTGTAAAATGAAATTCTCTACAACTCGCTTATCCACTGCCTCCAATCCCAAAACCTCAGAAAATACCTCTTCGCTTGCGCCTCAATTTTCTAGTATTCCACCAACAAATGCGACAAGGGGACATAAGCTAGTTGAGGATATTGAAAATGATGCTTTTGCTAAGCAACAAATGGAGACAAGTAAACTAGAGCTACAGGCGAAGTATGGCATGATTACGCCAGAAGGGCAGGAGTGCCTAACTGTATTGCAAACTAAAATGGATGGATTATTAAATGCGAGACTGCAAAGAGCAACTCGACGTGCTCATAATTTTGCCAATATTCCAATAAGAAGACCAGATACACCGACATCAATTCAGGCAAAGCTGACTATTGGCGAGTCTGGAGATAAGTACGAGCAAGTGGTGCAACAAATTCATCAGTCACAAAGTAACAAACTTCAAAGAGAAGCTTTGCCTGAAGAAGATGAATTGCAAATGAAATCGGCAGTGCCGAATAGTAAAAGGTACATCCCTACTCTCAAGAACCAAGAAAAAATTCAGTTAGTGGAATTTAAAAAGAATAAATTGCAGCAAGAAAAAACAAGATATCAAAGACTTCAAGAAATTTTTATAGTTAAAGGCATTAAGCTGGAAACACCAATACATTTTAATATTCCAGCCATGAAGCAAGGGCTAGATTCTATAAATGAATTAATTGAAAAGGGTCTCGAATCTGTAGAGCAAGAATTAAGTATCAGAGAGAAAAACTGGTTTGCTAGAAAAAATAAAATTAAGAAATTACGTCAAGGTAATGAATTATACGGTGGTGTAGATGAACATAAAGTAGCCAATATTGATCTGGAAGCAATCAGCCAGGGATTAGATGCGATTGAGAAAGAATTAGTAACAACAAAAACTGAAGCAATAGATGAATATAATCAAGTCGCTAGTGATGTCACCAATAATGACAAAAAACAACCGACAGTTAATATAACAGCAGAAATAAAAGGTGATGAAATCGTTGTCGGCAATAATATTAAAATTAAATCTACATATTTTGCTGAGACTATAGATAGACCAAATGATGAATTACAAATAAACTTATTAACAATAGTAAGAAAGATAATTCAAACACCAATCGGTTTTAAATTAATAAGTGAACTAGTAAATAGTAAAAAGGATGTAGATATATTCTTGACTTCACCTTCTCGAAAAAATGGTTCATCTCAGAGATCAATAGATGCTGCTGGTACTGGACATGGAGCCAAGAAGGGCAAACCCAGCCAAGATCCTAATCATCGAGGTACGGGTCTGCCTTCTCGAAGTCAAGTGTTCTTTGATCCAGACCAACAATTAGACCTAAGTACTAAAGATCCCAGCAAGCAACCCGCGAATATATCTTCTACGCCGACATACAATGTACCAGACGATGCCAAACTTTTCCATGAGCTAACTCATGCGCTTCATGCTGCTCACGGCGAACAAGACGTGACCCAACTCAAACAACGTAACTCAAACGACTTGTACACTTTAGGTGCTTGGAACAATCAGGAAGAGAAAAATACTGTGAAAGATGAAACTGAATATCTTAAACAGATAGGTTTTCCAGTCCGGCGAATTATGTATGGCAAACTTGGGGGACGGATAGATAAATAAGTAATTTGTAAATTGACTTAAAATCACATCCACCCGCCAATTTCTGCCTCAGTCAGCGGCTTCTCTAGCTTGGTATATTCTGTCTGAGCCGCCCGCAACAAGTGCTTCATCTGTACTGGTTCTGCGGCATCAGCAGCTAGAAAAGCGGCGTTTAAGGCAATGTTACGAATATTACCACCAGCCACATTCAACCGCGCTAGTTGCATTGCATCCAAGCCTTTTGTCGGTGTATCTGCGGGAAAGACGCGTCGCCAAATTTCTGCTCGTTGCGTTGTATCAGGGAAAGAAAACTGCACAACAAAGCGGATGCGTCGCAGGAAGGCTGTATCAATTGCACTCTTAAGGTTAGTTGTGAGAACTGCCAAACCTGGGTAAGATTCCATACGTTGCAATAGGTAGCTAACCTCAATGTTGGCATAGCGATCGCGTGCATCTTTGACTTCACTACGTTTACCAAATAAAGCGTCAGCTTCATCAAACAACAAAATCACCCCGCCTTGTTCGGCAGCATCGAACACCCGTCGCAGGTTCTTTTCTGTTTCCCCAATATATTTACTGACTACTGACGATAAATCAATCCGATAAAGGTCGAGGCGCAACCTCCGCGCTAGCACTTCCGCACCCAAGGTTTTACCTGTACCGCTGGCTCCGGCAAATAGAGCGCTGATTCCCAACCCCCGTCCACTCTTGGCAGCAAAACCCCAATTGTTATATACGGTACTCCTTTGCCGGACATGAGCCGCAACTTCCCGCAAAATCTGCTTCTGTGCTTCTGGTAATACCAAGTCTTCCCAATCAGCAAAAGGCTCAATCCGTTGGGCGAGTTCATCCAACTGCGGCCGTGCTTGTAGGCGACAAGCATCCCAGACAATATTACCTATATCACTATCCTGTTTTTGGGCTAGCTGTCCTGCGGCTTCTGCACAAGCAGCGCGAATGGTTGCGGCGCTCAGGTTAAACTGATCCACGAGATTTTTTACTTGCCCGTTCATTTGCGGTGCTAAGTCAGCTAGTGCATCTTGCCAAACGGCATCTTGTTCTTTGGAAGTAGGTTGATGCACATCAAAACTGACTACTAGGCGTTGTTGCAAGCCAATGCGTTCTCTACTTGTGATGATCAAAAAGCCTTTAGTGCGTTCGATGAAATGAGCGATCGCATTGATTCGCGCTACATCATTTGTCTCTAGTTCGTTGCAATCGATTAGTAAGGCACTTCTACTTAAAATTGTCTCGCGAGTCCACAGCCGGATGAGATTATCCAACTCGCTGGGAATGAGTGGGATAACTTGTGCTGGCATTACCCACAAACTCAAACCCTGGAGTTGACAAATTTGGTTTGCAATGGTGCGTTTGCTTGCAGTTTCGTTACTACATAACTGGATGATTGGTGAAGTATTTGTCTTCTGAGCTTGCGTCCAGACTGCGGCTATGCGCTCTGCCAAAGCTTGGTGCGACGGTACTAAATCATTCACCTCTTCTAATGGTTCGATAATTCCAGCTAAGCGTTCGTCAAGATATTGGATGCCAGTTAGATAATGCAAAATCCGCTCGTCAATTCTCAGGGGACTGAGGGTAAGAGCATGGCCATCGCCAATTTGAATCAACCGCCAACGACGTAAGGGTGCATTTGGAGCGATCGCATCCCAATGGACGTCAGGCAAGGCAGCTAGAGCTAAACTCAAGGTTGGGTAAGCACGTTGGGCATCTGAGTGAGCGACACTACACAATCTAGCAAAATCTCCGCTCAATTCCATCCCTGCACACAACAGCAACAAATCGCGCTCAAAAGATGACAGAGCAAACATTCTGCATAGTTTATCCAATGCTGATGGTGCAGGCATTGCCGCAGCTGCTTGCTGTAGAGCTTGCTGTAAACTCTCTTGCTCTTCAACCAGAGGTTGATTTTGTGAATTTGCTGTGTAATTTTCTAAAATACCTCGCACCACGGCTAAGGCTGCTGCTAGGTGCTGCTGGTTTGCCTCATCCCAATTGGGAGCGATCTTCTCATTCATAAAATTGTCACCTGTGGCGAATCATATTCCCCTGTCTTATTTTTGTGTAGCGGACTTTGAGCGCCGTCTACTTGCACCTGTACAATATAATTTCCTGGCTTGACTTTAACTGGAATAGTAATGACATCAGTGTCTTCGGTGCGTGCTGCAACGGGGAAATAATAAGCTACCGAATTAGTAGCTGACACCTCATTAAGTACCAAAACTACCCGCTGTGTTTTACCGACTTTTGGAGAAAATTTAACAGTAATTTCTGCTGAACGTAAATCTTCGCCACTATTATCAGCTTGAGTAACCGATGCTGTAATTGTGGGATGTAGTACAAAAGCCGCAACGTTGGATTCTACTAGATCAATCGGTTGCCCTGCATTATCCATTGTCAGATGTACAACTTGTACACCTTGGACGCTTGCGTATAAATTTGGGGGTATTAACAAGCTGATTTGGCTTTCTTTGACATCCTGTGGTACTAATAATGTCTGGGCATTACCTAATCGAACTCTTGTGACATCTCCCTTTAACTGTTTACCACGAATTACTAATTTACTACCTGCAACAATCAATTGCTCTGTATTTCCTGGAGCAATAACTTGCTCAATGTTCGGTTGAGACACAGGCAACATATAAAAACCTTCAGGATTCTCCAAGTTACTGCTCTCAATTAATATCATCGATGCCAAATATGTAGCTGAAGGTCGGTAATGGGTTTGTAAAATAGACCATAACTTGGAAGTTTCTTCCATGTTAAAAAATTCTGGATTCAGTTTTATTTGTCCCATTTGCTCAGCTAAATCGGACACGGAAATACCAGCCAAAGCTTGGGAAAAAGCACTTGAAGTATTAGTTGTAGATGCATTTATTAAAGTATTCTCAATAATATCTGCTGTAATCACAGGTGTTTTATGTAACATTTGCAGCGCGTAGCCCAATAAAAGCTCTGCTTGAAAATCTTTTGCTCCGTAAGCTGTGATTACGTAATGTAAGTCTAGAGCTAGTGGCGGAGTCGTAGAGCGTGGAGTTCCATTTAGGCGTGAGTGTCTGTTCCGAAATTCTTGAGAAATCCAATCTACATTTCGATTCTGCGTCACTTGATAGAGAAAGAGGTTAAGTTGAGCGCGTTCGTCAGCTTCAACTGAAATTCGATCAGGTGGTAGGGCTGTTACCATTACATCACCAAGACTGGCAGTGATCGGATCACTGACTAAACCATTTTCCAGCAAGACTTTTAGTACTGCTGTCACGGCGGCTATAGAGAGCGCATTACTCATTCTCATTCCTCATGGCTACAGCACATCTTAATCATGTACGCCAGAGTAAATTGACAGAATATATTTTGCAAAAATTTGAACATCCTTTTGCTGGGAATTAGTACCCTGATCCAAAAACATCCTGTCAATCTAATATGGGCATGGGGCATTGTGGCATCTATATTGATACTGCTCGAAGTAGTATTTTCAAATCAGCTAGACATCAATAAATTAAAGTTTATAGTTGCGCTTTAGCGCTAAAGCGCAACTACGAGCCACAAGTATCTTTAGTTTTATTATGTCTACTTACTTAGCAGCTTAAATTAAGCTTAATTCGAGGGGTAGAGTTTATATGACGGAAGAATTAGGGAACAGCTTTCAAGAGATGATCAAAGAATCAGGTAGATAACGCTCGTCGAATCGGCGTTAAATCAGATATCAGGAACAAATTTCAACTGCCATTAGTCATAATTTTAAACATTTTAACAGATAAGTAGCCTTATTTTAAGTTGTTAATATGCTAAGCTGAGTGTAATTCAATAAACCTTAGTAATATAAATCACTAATGTCTGACATTATAGAGCAGACAAAAAATTTGTGATATTTAGTTGTATTTCAGATTAAAACTAACTCTTTAAAGTAATAGGATGGGTTCCATCAGATGAAAACCCCACCTTCATCAAATTCTTGGAATGGTCGCTTTGTAGGTGATAACCAGCGATACCGTTTAGACCAAAAGTTAGGCGGGGGTGGCATGGGAGAAGTCTTCCTCGCGATGGACACCCGTGTAGGTCAGCAGGTGGCGTTGAAGCTACTCAAAGATACGCTTGTAGCATCACAAGAGATGAGGAAGCGCTTTGAGCGTGAAATTGCAGTCTGTGCAGCACTCCAAAGCGACCATATTGTCAAAATTAGTGACTGTGGAGTGACTCCTGAAGGTTTTCCATTTTATGTAATGGAGTACTTACGGGGACAAACACTCAGGCAACTACTGCTGCGCGAAAAACGGCTATCTGTTGAGCGCACTGTGAAAATTATGGCTCAAGTTTGCAAAGGTTTACAGCTTGCCCATCAAGGAGTTACCTTACAACGAGATGGTGGCAAAAGCACGGAACATATTAAGGTTGTTCATCGTGATTTGAAGCCAGACAATATTTTTCTAGTACCTACAGATTTGGGAGAGTGGGTGAAAATTTTGGATTTTGGCGTAGCCAAAATCCGTAGTGAATCTACAGAGAATACGAATATAACCAATATAACTAGTACATTTATTGGCACATTTCGTTATGCACCTCCTGAGCAAATCCAAAGTGATCTAAACCTGAATTCAAGGGGAGATATTTATAGTTTAGGGATTATCCTTTATGAAATGCTGAGTGCAGCAGACCCATTCGGGATCAGCATTAAGGGTAATCAGGTGAGTGAAGCATCCTGGGTATTAGCTCATGCTTATGAGCCACCTAAACCGTTGCGATCGCAACCAGGATGTGAGAATTTATCTGTAGAAGTGGAGGCTGTAGTTATGAAATGCCTCCAAAAGAACCCAGACAATCGCTTTGCAACAGTAGAAGCCTTAAATCAGGCTTTGCAAGCGGCTGCGAAATCTGTAACGGGGACTATTAGCACGTCTGGACAAGCTAATGTCCATCCGCAACCTTTGTACAATCAAGGTTCCAATTACGAAACCGTTACTCGTTCCTCAAGCGACGATACTATTCTGCGTCCCCAACCTTCCTACAATCAAGATTCCAATCACGAAACCGTTACTCGTTCCTCAAGCGACGATACTATTCTGCGTCCCCAACCTTCCTACAATCAAGGTTCCAATCACGAAACAATTCCTCGGCCTTTGAATCCTACTACGCCAAGTCAACCAGAAGAAACCCTTATAGTTCCGCCACCTCAGTACAATCAAGGTTCCAATCACGAAACGACTCCTCGACCTTTGAATCCTACTACGCCAAGTCAACCAGCAGGTATCAATCCTCAACAGCCTCCTGTGAATAACCCTCAAGCAGCCAAACCGGATGCCACGTTATTTCAACCGCGTCATCCATCCAACCCCAGCGGGCAACAAGTGCCGCCAGATGGCACGTTGTATCAACCACGGCAGGCATCCAACGCTAACAGCCAACCAGGGCCACCGGATGCTACTTTGTATCAACCACGGCAAGCATCTAACGCTAATAGCCAGCCAGGGCCACCGGATGCTACTTTGTATCAGCCACGTCATCCATCCAACACTAATAGCCAACCAGGGCTACCGGATGCTACTTTGTATCAGCCGCGCCACACATCCAACACTAACAGCCAACCAGGGCTACCGGATGCTACTTTGTATCAGCCACGACACGGTTCTAACTCCACTAAGCCACAAGTTTCACCGGATGCCACTATTTTTCAACCAAGGCAAGATAAGCAGCCAAACAATGAAACTAATAGTCATTTATGGCGAACCATAGGAGTGGTTTGTGCTAGTGTACTTGCTTTAGCGTTAGCATTCTATTTGTATAATCGTCTAGCGAATAGCAATAACTTAGAAAATGGTATAGAATCACCAAAAACTAATATTACAAGGTGATTTTTGCGACATTCTGAACTTATACTCAATTAAATCAGTGAAGGCGGTTAAGTATATAAGCCAAGTACTATAGTGCTTCTGGGTTGAATCCAATACAGGCCTAACCCCCAGCCCCTTCCCTGCAAGGGAACTACCGTGTACAGACAAGTCGAATT
The DNA here is from genome assembly GCF_038096175.1 of Nostoc sp. UHCC 0302. Classification (NCBI taxonomy): domain Bacteria; kingdom Bacillati; phylum Cyanobacteriota; class Cyanophyceae; order Nostocales; family Nostocaceae; genus Nostoc; species Nostoc sp. UHCC 0302. The sequence goes on along the minus strand of NZ_CP151099.1, from coordinate 1,681,302 downwards.
TCTTCTTAAATCCCAAAGATTACCCACTTAATCGCAGTGATGGTTAGGGTGCGGTAAAACTAAAGCTAAAACCTTAGTTAATCAGGTTTAAAGTGAGGTCTTGAGAATTCATGCAATCAGTATATTGAATTCGGGTGGTCGTTTATTGAATTCAGGTAGTCGTTGATTGAATTCGGGTAGTCGTTGATTGAATTCGGGTAGTCGTTGATTGAATTCGGGTAGTCGTTGATTGAATTCGGGTGGTCGTTTATTGAATTCGGGTGGTCGTTTATTGAATTCGGGTGGTCGTTTATTGAATTCGGGTGGTCGTTTATTGAATTCGGGTGGTTGTTTATTGAATTCGGGTGGTTGTTTATTGAATTCAAGCAGTGGTTAGGGTGGGGTAAAACCCAGATTCTTGAGCAACTTCAGACTTGTGTGTACACCGTAGGCAAGGGAAAGGGAGTAAGATTCAAAGCCTCTCTCCTTTTAGGAAAGAGGTCAGAGTGTATGTCATACAAACGAGAAGCGCTAGATTCAGAAGAATATCTAGTGGCGTAGGGCTTACGCACACTCTACTGGCGTGACCGGATTAAAATAGTTGATTAATAAACCGCAGAGGCGCAGAGAACACAGAGAGAAAAGAAAATTTTCTTGATGTTTTAGGCACTAAATTAGCCCGGTCACGCCATTACTGGTGTGATCAGACTAAATTTGGCATTATATTTATAGTTGATTAAGCCAAGACAGCGCTACTATAAATTTCTATTCCACTATTTTAGTTTTGCCATGCTAAGCGAATTGTTGGCATTATTGGAGATTTTCCCCTAAGTCTCAATGCATTAGAAAAAGCTAAAAGGAGTTTGGCAATTATAAATACTGGCATTATCGTTTTCTTAATTGTACTTTTGAAGATTTTATAAGGGTAAAAAAATCTGCGATCGCAACTGTTTTGAGTGAAGCCTAAATGGTTTTGCTCTGGTTAAATTAAGAAATTCGTATTTTGATATAGATATTTGTATTAATGTGACTTCTATCGATTGACAGATATGTCAACAATATATTAAATATATAAACTTCGATAATAAAAAGCAAGGAGCTACTATCAAAGTTTTTGCAGACATTAATTTTCTACTCAATACTACTATTTATGTATATTAAAAAAATATAAATATATAAAAGCATGGACAAAAATGTTATAAGTGCTAGTTGTTCTACTCAAAACTTAACATTTAGACCAGGTGATCCTCCGGCTGCGTTTGAAGTTATTGTTAATAATGACAGCGATCGCTTCGCAAATTTTCAACTAGAAGTTCTCGCAGCAGGAGAGAATCGCAACCCAGCATATCGCTGGTATAGACTTGAACCGGAAGTTGCAGCAGCTAAACCTCCCGGTAGTAGTACTGTATTTCAAGTCTTTATACTTAATACTCCTATTCCTGGATTTGTCGGGACAATCAACTTAACTATAAATATTTTTTCCCCGCAGTTAGCACAACAGCGCAGACTTGTACTGCGTTTGAAAATTGAACGAGACAATAGCCCAACTCATTTAAGTGTAGAATTGCCTGTTAGGGAGTTCCAAGTTTATCCCCGCAACACAGTAGATATACCTGTGCGAGTGCGGAACTTAGGACAACAACCAACTGATGTGGTATTACGTTTTACAGGCGTTGATCCTTCGTGGCTGCTTGGTAGTGCAGAGCGGCGCTTAGCAGTAGAACCAGGTGGACAAGCAGAAGTAACTTTTCAATGCCAACCTCCATCTGTTGTGCAAGCACCCAGCCAAAACTATCTGTTTGCCATTGAAGCTGTTAGTAATAATAGTTACCCAGCAAAAGCTGAAGGCAGTGTGGAAGTTTTACCTGTGGGTTTTATTGAGTTTACCACCAAAGAAAAACAGCAAAAAATCCCCAGTAAAAACGCATGGTTACCAGACTGGAAATCTGATACAGGCTCCTTTGAATTGCTATTTAAAAATACTAGCAACCTGCAACAGCAAATTGATGTACAAGTTCAGGGTAGAGACTGGCGAAAATGTACTTTTAAGAAGTCACCGGAAACAGCGAATCTGAATTTAGGTGAGACAACGAAAGTTATTTTAGATGCTAAAACGAAACGTCCTTGGATAGGTATAGGAAAAACTTTGCAGTTCGAGGCGAAATCGGAGTTATCAGACCAGCGGTTGGGTAGTACAGACCCTGCCACGCAGACATTAGAATTACAGGCTTTGCCAATTATACCCTTATGGTTGCAACTGGCAGCGATCGCATTATTAGCATTACTCCTAGCATGGTTGCTGCAAACAGAGCCAATTATGCATACTCGTTCTGTGAACTCAGTTGGTTTTAGTGGTATTGGTTTATCTGTTGTCAGCGGCTCAGACGATTGCACCTTAAGACTTTGGAGCATTGGTGACAAAAACTTAGAACCAGAAAGAATCAAGTATGATGGGCAGTCTGTTGCTTGTGGTAGACAGCAAAACTCTAGAGGACTTTTGGCAATTACCAATAACCCTGTGCGGGTCTCGCGCTTCATGCCATTAGAAAATAATCGTGTTGCAGTTGGTCTAGACAATGGTGTAATTGAGCTAAGGGATGTACCTTCAGGTAGAAAAATCGGCGAACTTCAAGACCGCCAAGACCCAAACGCTATAGGTGACAGGGTTTTTGACCTAGTATTTACTTCTAACTCACTTTACTTATTCAGCAGTTATGGCAGTGGTAAAGTTAGAGTATGGTCAAGACTATCGCCCAATAGAGATTTTCTGCCAGAAGCAACATCTGTTGATGTCCAGCGTGAATTGAAATTATCAGGTTTTGAAGCTCGCGCTCTCGCTTTGAGTTCTGATGCTAAAACTCTAGTTGTTGCTGGAAACTATAAGCGTTTCGTACTTTTACAGTGGGATGCAACTCAGTCTAAAAAACAATTTCAAAGTTTATCAGAGCAAAAACTAGAAAAATTCGACGAAAGAGTAGGGCGTCAAGATTATGTTTGGGCATTAGCCTTTGTACCTAACTCTCCCGAAAAAATATTAGCAACTTCTGATTCGGCGGGATTCATTACGATTTGGAATTTAAATCAATGCCAAACCATCAAAAATTCCAATCCGCAAGAGCAAGTAAACGAATTAAATTGCTCGCCCATAGACCGCTGGTCAGCATCGAAAACATCGGTGCGGACTTTGGCATTTAGCGAAGATGGTCGGTTGTTAGTAAGTGGTGGAGATGATGGACGAGTCATTGTTTGGGACTTAACCGCTGAACATAAACTCGACAAAACAAAAGCAGCCGAAGGTACAAAAATTTACGAAAGCCCCAAGAAAATCAATAGTATTGACTTGAAAGAAATTAATCAACAAAAGCTAATTGTCAGTGGCAGCGAAGATTCTCAGGTCAAATTACACAGCATCAAGTAAGGGAGTCGATGGTATGCAAGCTAAACTCAATCCATTGAAAGTTATCATCAACCCACCGGGAATTCAATTTGGTATGCCAGGAGATACCATTGAACTCCATGCCGTCGTCATCAACCAGGGAGACCAGAGTGCTGTTATTGACTTATATTTTGTTTTTGATGAGGTATTTCAAAATTTAATCGGCTGGTCTAGTTCTCCGAGAGAAAGCCTAGCGCTAGCTCCAGGGCAAACTAGCGACGAAGTAACATTTGAGTTTCATATTCCAGTTGAAGCCTTCCCTGGAACCTATGACTATACCCTAGTCGTAGACGCCCCTCAGCATTATCCCCAAGATACTCCCATAACCTTCCCGCACCAAATTAAGGTTCTGCAAAAAGAACAGACCGCCATTCGAGTAAACGACCCCACATTTTCTATCAGACCTAACACCAACCCCAACAAGGCGCTGATTTTTAGTCCGAATGAGCCTTTGCAAGTGGAGGTAATAGTTGACAATCGCTCTAATTTGGTAGACCGTTTCCGTTTGGCTTGCCCAGACTTAGACGAAGATTGGTTCACAATTAGATATCCCACAACTGGATTAGAAGGGACAGGGTTAGTATCTGAGGGAGCTGCACTAGAACTTAACCCTGGTTCTAAAGGTCAAATATTGTTACAATTTCACCCACCAGGGGACACCCTTGCAGGCAGCTATTCTCCAACAATTCGTTTGTATTCGGAGAACTCTCCAGATTTAGTATTACTGGATTTGGTTTACATCCAAATTCCGACAAGTTATCGCCTTGATGTAGAACTGACTACTATATTGGCAAGAGTCAGCCGTAGCCTTGGCAAGTATGAATTATCGCTGGCTAACCGGGGCAATATTGTCCGTGAATTGATATTGAGTCTTGAAAGCCGAGACGAAGAAGAACTGTATACATACAGTTTTGACCCAACCGAGGTAAGATTATTACCCAGTAAAAGTAATGTTGCTAATTTGACCCTCAAACCTAAACCGTGGTGGCGGCGACCGTGGTTTGGTGCGGGGTTAGAGATCAATTTTCAAGTAGGTATTAAAGACAAACAAGATTTACCCCTACCTAATACATTGCCCCAAGGAACCTTAGTATGGAAATCCCGCCCTTGGTGGCAATTTGTATTGTTGATTTTATTAATTTTGGGAATATTGGGAGTTTTAGGATTTCTGATTTGGCGAATTTTAAATCCCGACCCTTTGAGATTAGAAAATTTTCGTGCCAATAATTCTCGAATTACAGAAGGTGAGGATGAGGTAGCTTTGAACTGGGATATTCATAATTACAAACAGTTGCAAAAGCTGGTTTTAACAACCAAAGGGTCACAACCCATTCAACCTAAGACCTATGATTTTAGCAATGGTATTCCCGATGAACTTGGCAAGGGAAACACTGAAATACCTCCTTGTCAAGTAAAAGAAAAACAAGAACTGATTTGCAAAAATGTTAAACCTGGATTCAGCCAAAAAGGAAATTATACTTTTGAGCTACAAGCCTTTTATCGTAAGGGACTGCAACTTTTTTCCAGAAATACTCAAACAACTACCCAAACAACTCAAGTAGAAATAGCTGAGAAAGAAATAGCAGAAGTGCTGAATTTTAAGACTGATAAACCGCAGTATAGAAAAGGTGAAAACATTCTTTTAAGTTGGGCAATTGCGCGTCCTGTGCTGCTTGGGCAAATTCAGATTTCTGGTAATGCAGATAATGGTACATCTTATAGTGAACCAGTTACTTACAAGTTTAATCAGGGTAATATTGACCCAAAACTTCAAAAACTTTGTACAGAAACAAATCAATTGCAGTGTACAAATGTTCCTCTACTAGCATCTAAGGCTGGGACGTTTACATTTGAAATGAAAGCTTTTTCCAACAATGGAAGTGCTAGAATTAGTTCTAAAAAAACAGACTCTAAAATTGAAATACTGCCGAAACCATTTAAGATTGTTTCTTTTACAATCAATGGTAGTGAACAACCAAATGTGGTTCTCAATGAAGGAGCAACTGTTACTCTGGGTTGGAGGGTAGAGGGAGAAAACATTCAGGTTAAACTTCTGCCATACGGCAATGATGTTTCACCAGTTGGTTCATTACGGTTACCAGTTAATCAAGCATTCCCAGAGCAAATCGCACTGCAAGTAAATGATAATTCTGGTAAGCAACAGCCTCAACAAAGAGGATTTGCAATTACAGTTATTAAAAAAGTAGTGCCTACTCCTACTCCCAGCATTAATCCAGTTCCGCCTGTTTTTCTACCTAATAATAATCAACCACCTAAGAATAACCAACTACAAACTAATCCTATTCCTGGGAGGTAAGATTTATCAAAGGTTGACTGATAAATAGTGCTAAGAAGTAATTCACATAGTGGTTAGTGGTTTGCGCTTTAGCGCTAAAGCGCAAACTACAAACTTTAATTTATCGCATCTGTGAAAGGTTAAATTAAAACACTAGCTAAAATACTTAAAATTTGGCTCTTACAGCTAATATCAAGTTGGTGAAGTACACAAGCTAAGTCTCAGTCCCTCGCGTAAAGCCTATTTTACTTCTGAATTATGCTGTATTATTTTTTTTCGAGAATGATAAAACAGGGCTAATTTAAATCGTCAAGTTCACCAACTTTAATCACTGAAACTGTCACATCTCCATCGTTATCGCCAACTTCAACATCAAAAAAGAAGGCGCACAGTGTCGAAGTTTCTGATACCGCTAAGGTTAGGGTATCATCATAACCGTTCAAAGTTGACCAGCCTGCTGGAACCTCTATATTGGTTTTTAAATTCTTGAACTTACCACCATAAATCCATAGCATTACTATGGGTTCGCCCTTCTGAACATCACCTTGGACGTAATCAAAAGAACCTTTCCGAATTCTAACAACGTGAATTCCTGGCTTGATTTCTGTGTTGACTCCTGTGTTTTGAATCTCAGTCATGCGTTGCGAAAACAGGTGGTAGCAGTTCTTTTTGCTGTTAACCACTAAATCTATAATATTAGTTGTTTGAGTTGTTGCTTGAGATGCTGCTGTCATTGTTTTCCATCCTTTAATATTTGTGCTTATATCATCTAGCGATCGCCACTAAAGATGCAAGGACAGTTAAGACAGTTAAGAAAAAAGTCTTAAAAAATTGTGGTTTTCTATAAAGACCGACGCTTGCCCCCATTTTGCAGTAGAGGTCTTTGCAAAGGTACTACTTCAGCTTCACTACTCTCACGTGCTACCCGAATCAGCAGCCCAGCAGCTAACAAGCTGGCAATCATGGAATTACCACCATAGCTAAACATGGGCAAGGGTAAGCCTGTGGTAGGTAGAGAACCTGTAGCAACACCAATATGCAGCAATGATTGTCCTACCATCAAAATCGTCACACCAATCGCTACCAGTCGATGTACTGGATTTTTAGCTTTTAGTGCCACAATTAATCCGAGTGTGGCGAATAAAGCTAACATTAACAACAACACAATACTGCCAATAAAGCCAAACTCTTCGGCAAACACGGCAAAAATAAAATCGGTGTCTTGAATGGGTAGATAAAATAGCTTTTGTTGAGAAAGTCCGTATCCAGCGCCCCAAGTTCTCCCAGAACCCACTGCTAGTAAACTTTGTACTAACTGGTAACCATCTCCTGTAGGATCAGCCCAAGGATTGAGGAATGACATTACCCGTTTACGCTGATACTCTTTAAGACTAATACTTAGTACTGCTAACACGACTCCACTGAGTGCTGTTCCGCCTAAATATTTGTAAGGTAACCCGCCTGCTAGGGCAATTAACCAAATCGTCATACCGCAAAGGGCTGTTGTACTTAAGTTAGGCTGAGCAAGAATTCCTAAAAGTATAAAAGCGAAAATCCCCAACCAAGCGAGGCGAATTCGCCAACTTATTCGTTCCCACTGACCAAAAAGTCGCGCACTTTGCAGCACTAAAAAGGGTTTAATTAATTCTGAGGGTTGTATAGGAACTGGGCCTAGTAGCCTACGGGCTGAACCAAGGTCTGTCTTTCCCAATCCTGGTAACAGAGTAATGATTATTAATCCTAATAGCAGGATTACTAACCAAGGAGATAACCCCAAAATTTTACGCAAGGGAACGTTAGCAAAAATATTGAATCCTATTAAGCCAACTAGCATCCACAGCAGCTGACGTTTAATGTAGTACAGACCATCTTGATAGTTAGCGTCAGCAACGGGATAGGATGCTGAGAATAACATGATCAATCCGACAAACAGCCAAATCAATGTTAGCCAGCGTAACACCCGCGCCTCTAATGCCCAGCGGGAGACGGAATTGTCAAAAATTGGAATCAGGTGGCGTAGATTCACGGTACAAGGAGTAAAGAGTTAGGAGTAGAGACGCGATTATACTCTTATGAGAAGCCGCTCTTCGAGCGTCTACGCGTCTGTACAGGAGTTAGAAATAAAATTCATAAGTTATAACTTACAAGTTATACCTCATCTGCGTAAATTAGTCTGGCGATCGCTACTGTCAATTGTTAAATTGTTCAACTGAAATCATCAAAATAGTTCTGAAGCTTAACCGCTGGAGGAAGCTATAAATTCTCCAAAGCCGCCTGTAGGATGCCGATGCAGGCCGAGATTCGCTTTTAATGCCTATAACTCGTAATTATGCTGGGCTGCTTGTACAGCACCATTAATGTAAGATGGCACATACGAGTTGTTTCTTGGTGGTGTTTGGTCTAAAAGTATGCCTACAGTAGTGATTGCCTCTTCAATATCCTTGACCAAATAAGCTTTGCTAGCTCTTTTTGCTTGGCGATCGTACAGTCTAGGAAAAGCCAATGCTACCAACGGTACACCCACAGATGCACATTCGTAAACTGTGTTGTAGCCAGCCCCACCAACGACTATATCAGCTGCAATTAAACATTCAATTCCCGGCTGGTGAGACACCCATAAAGCCTGTGGGCAATTTGCAGGACAATTAGCAGCTAAAATCCTGACTGCACATTCAGGAAAAGTTTTATGTAAATTTAGTGCTATTTGACCAAAAATGTGTAGTTCAGAAACTTGGCCAGTTGCACACACAAGAAGAGTGTTGACAGATTGATCTACTTTGAGGATATGCGATCGCACTGTAACTCTATCTGGTAACTCCCAAGCATTACGAATCAACCAAGGTGCTGTATGCTGCACACAAGGCAAATCACACAAAGATAAGTCTTCTCCTTCTCCTGGTACAATCACCAAATCAAAATTTTCTACCACAAAAGACCGCAAATCTTTGGCGGTAATATAACGAGGATTGATGTCACGATGAATTAAGATTCGCGGCAAATAATGCAATTCTGGTAAGATATCTGCTAACTCACCACCCAAACCTCTAGGAAAAGTATCAATAATCAAGCGATCGTAGTGAGTATTGCATAAAATTTCCCGTACTTGCCTACAAGTTGCAGAGAAACCAATATTATCGGGAATCCAATCCACTAAGCAACCTTCATCACCTATCTGCTGTGCATAAGGGCTATTTGTGATAATCCTCACTTTTATGTGATTGGCTGCTATTCTTCCCAAGGACAAAGCACGAGTCAAATGTCCCCAACCACCACCTAAAGCGTAAATTAACCACTCTTCAGTGCTATTAGCGGTAATGGGGCGTTTAGCCCGTGCTGAGTTGGGAGTTATGAGTGAGGAGTTTAAGGAAGTTTTTAATTGATAACTCAAAGTTAAAACTCTATAACTAAATAATTTTATTGCTTTTAATTTATAGTTTTGTACTCAGCACTCAGTACTGTAGCTTTAACTTGCTCCCATATTGCTTTCAAAATCAGCATCGTTTTCATTTTCAAAACTCGTAGCATCAGCTTCTGTAAAGTCTACATTGCCAGTATTGGGGTCGTAGGAGTATCGGTCACGTTCATAATAATAGTCACTACCCCAATAACCAGACTGATAATTGCCATATCCAGAATAATAGGCGTAGTCTTCTTCGTATGACTCGTTACAGTAGGGACAGTCTGTTCTATCAGTACGTCCGCAGCAGCGTTTGAATAGAAAGCCTACCATGCGATCGCATTCCCATGCTGTATCTGCGAAGTTTACCACAATTTCGCAAGCACCAATTTGGATGCGATCGCCATCTTTCAGGTTACCAGTAGTCAACTGCTCGCCATTAATTTTTATGCCAGTACTTGTATTTTGGTCAATAATTATTAATTCTTGATTTTGCCACTCAATCAAGGCGTGGTAGTCTGCAACTAGGTCATCTTGGATTACCACTCTAGAGACTCTTTCACCATTGCTTTGTTGCGGCATTTGCTGAAATTCTCGCCCAATTGCTACTGGAGTTTCTAATAATGGTTTTCGGCTTTCTCCTGTATTAGGGTCTATCCAATTTAGCTGAATCTGCAAAGTTTATTGTCCTCCTGTTGAGTTGACAGCATAAGCTAGAGCTGCCCTTTGTTCACGGCTAAGAATATCAAATCCTAAACAGGAAAATGCAATAGGTGATATTTCAAACTTCGTATATAAAGTTGTTTTGGAATTAGGATTTATCAATGAAGTTTTACCTTCTTTGACTCTCACTGTATAAACTAACTTATTATCTGGTGTTCCAATCTCTAAACCATTGTTGCGTGTTTGAATCCGATAAATTTCTTTATTCCCAAAATATTGTAGCTTATAGTTTCCATCGTTTTCTCGTTTCAAAACATATAATTCTTTATTTTTATCTGATTCCAGCTTCCATTCACCTTTAGCAGTCACTACATAACCTAAGACTTTATCCGAAGCATTTTTAATTTTAATTCTACCTGGCTTATCTACCTTGATCCTTGCTAACTCTTTGTCATTTCCATCAACTAGTTTTGTTCCATCTGCTTGTGGTTTTAGAGCGTATAAATCAGAACCACCATCTGTTTTGAACTTAATTTTATCTGTCTGAGCAGTAACATTAATTGCAGAAGGTATTGGTTGAGAACTGTTCAGTTGAGATACTTCATTACCTGTTTTACTACAGGAAAAAACTGAGGTACTTAAAACACCTAGAATTAACACTACTAAAATTTTGTTTTTCATATTTTTATTTAGAAAGTATTTTTGCTAAATTTAATACTTGATAAAGGCTCAAAAACATTGCTGTAACTGTTTGATATACTGCTTCTTGTTCCTCTGCAATCTGTGGTGATATTCTTACAGAAATATGCATTGCTTTCTCTGTAACTTTTAAGCCTTTTAGATAAGTTAAATCAGGCAGTATTATCGCATCATTGACTTCATTTTTTAAAATTTTAACTGCTCCATAGCGGCGCTGAGGATAAGTTAAGCTTAAGTTAATGTCTAATCCCAAAAATTTTGTTTTTGATTTATGCTTGCTTTTACCACTGCGGCCAGTTTTCCAGCCATATTGCCTTTTACATATACCACTTGTACTTAATTCAAAGCGAGTTTTATCTAAAAACTGTCCTTGAACTTTCAACCATGTATCTTCATAATTATCTATATTCCATCCTGGCTTATTAGGATGCTTTATGGTATTTATCTTATTTTCTTTTCTCTCTATTGGCTGAAAGGATAATTGCAAATCAATCAAAGCTGATTGATCCATATCTCTAGACAGCATCTGCACGATTTTTTTTGTGAGTTCAGAACGAAAAAAACTAATCTTTAATTGGTTGAATTTATAACGTTTTACTAATGCATAAATCCCTGCGATAACCAAAATAATAAAAGCCAAAAATAGAAGAATCACAATCAGAGCTTGTAATCCCTTATCAAGGCTAATATTACCTACAATCATAAATAATATAAATAAACCTACTATCCCTAATAAATAGTAAAGTGCTTTATTCGCATATTCTTTTTGCTTTAATTCAGAAATTGTATTAATTTCTTCTATCTTATATAAATCAGCTATCACATTGGCAACTGGTGCTTGTATTGCATAGCTGAGAGTTTTTCGGAAATCCTTTAATTCAATTGCCATATTACCTAAATACTATAAACTTAATTAAAACAAACATCTACTAATTAGATATTGAGGAAGTTTTCATTATTATTAAATTTATTTAAATTATTTTAAAATTTATGTTTATAAAAATATATTAAATAAAACATATACAATTTCGCCGTCAGTATAACAAGGGAAAAATTAGCTGTCAATGAAACTTATAAATATTTATGACGCAACCAAGAATTGCTTATATTTCCTTTGATTTAGTTCCCGCACCAAAGGGAGCAGCTATTCATATTGTGGCTTTTTCTATGGCTTTAGCAGCAGCTTTTGGTGATATTCAGTTAGTAACAGTTTCTCCTCTAACAAAAAGTATAGATTCTAATGAAATTCATCCGCAAGTTATGCAGACAATGTTACCAGCTTTGGGAGATAATTTGATTCAGAGAATTTTGCATTTTCGCCAATTGCTAAGAGTATGGTTGCAAGGACGGCGATTTGAGACAGTGCATATCCGTTCGATTTACGAAGGTTTTGTCATTGCAGTTAATAAAAAGCAATACTGCGATCGCCTAATCTTTGAGGTGAACGGCTTACCTTCTGTAGAACTAAAATATCGTTATCCAGCCGTGGCTGATGATCCAGAACTGCTGCATAAACTGCACTCACAAGAGCAAATTTGTCTAGAAGCCGCAGACTTAATTGTTACACCCAGTAGTGTCACTGCTGAATATTTACAAAACCGTGGTGTACCAGCAAATAAAATTCGAATGATTCCCAATGGTGTAGATCTAGATGTCTTTACCTACTGTGTAGGAAATATAAACAACGCCCAGTCTGCCTTCTCGAACTTAGTTTGTGTAGCCACAGACTTCCAGTCTGAGAGTGTCTTACAGATGTTGTATTTCGGCACGCTTTCATCTTGGCAGGGTGTAAATTTAGCGATTGAGGCTTTAGAACTAGTAAACCGAGATTTTCCTGCCTGCTTAACAATCATTGGACAAGCCAGAGATTATCAAATTAAAAGATTAAAGCAGCTAGCATTAAAGTTGGGAATTGCAGATAGGCTAACTATTTTAGAACCAATGTCACAAAAACAGTTGGTTGAACATATCCATGCTTCAGATGTAATTTTAGCCCCACTAACGCCCAACGATCGCAATTTAGTCCAAGGTTGTTGCCCTTTGAAGATTTTAGAAGGTATGGCAACGGGAATACCTGTGATTGCTAGCGATTTGCCAGTAGTACGAGAATTAGGTGAAGATGGGGTACATTTTTTGTTAGTCAAGCCGGGTTCAGCAAAGGCAATTAAAGATGCAGTATTGCGGTTGCGAAATGATCGAGAATTGATAACCCAGCTTGCAGCCAATGCCCAAAGACGAATTGCAGAGTATTACACTTGGAAATGTGCAGGTGAAGCTTTGATTGCTGCTTATACAGAATTGGGAATTAAACGGTCAATTAAAGTTTGAAGTAGTTGTTGTTCCTGAGTTATAGAATACTCATTGAGGATGCGATCGCGTGCTGCTTGAGTAATCTTATTTTTTTCCTTTGCTGACAACGCCAAACATTCCAATACAGCTTCGCCTAACTTATGCAAATGTGAACGAGGCAGCAAAAAGCCATTTTCACCATGTAAAATTACCTCTGGAATCCCACCAGCATCACTAGCAATACAGCAACAACCACAAGCCATCGCCTCTAATAGCGCATTCGGCATTCCTTCCCAGAGTGAAGGCTGAAGGTAAACATCGCATAGCCGCAGATATTCGGCAACTATGCTAGGGTTAGGCAAGTGTCCTGTGATAATAATCCGCTGGGCATTTTCTGGCTGGTGAGTTGCATAAAGTTGCAGCATAGATTCCTGAGAAGCCCGTACCTCGCCAATAATTAACAGACAAGCCGAACGTTGAGTGCGAACCGTTGTCAAAGCATTTAGTAGAAACTGCTGACCTTTTTTTTCACGCAATTCTCCACAAAATCCGAGTATCACTTCATCTGCGGTAATTCCCAAAGACTTCCTAGTAATTTCTCCCCTTTTTGCCTCTGGAGAAAATATTTCTGTATCAACCGCATTTTTCAACACCAAAACATCATTTCGTCCACTTAATAGCTGAATTTTGCAAGACATATCAGCACTTACCGCAGTGATTAAATTGGCGTTTTGCAGCGTCCATTGCAGCCGGGCAAAATCTCCAGGCGGAAACATCTCTCTATCAATATCATTACCACGGGCGCTAACTGTACTGGGTATTCCTTTGAGTGCTGCAAACCAAGTAGCCAGAAAACCACTTGGGAACAAATAATGACCCCACACAGCATCATAAGCACGATTCTGATGCAACCAATCCAGAACGTTTAGAGTATAGGGCATCGTCATGTCCCAATGACGGTATACAGCACTTGCGTCTATTATAAGGTACACTAAATAAAAATATAAATACTTTTAAATGAAGTCCTACTCTGTCGATCTTCGAGAAAAAATAGTTGCAGCACATCTTGAGAAAAACATTTCAATCAGGAAAGTGGCTGACATTTTTTCAGTCTCAAAGAGTTTAGTACAAAAGCTTGTAAAACAACAAAAACTTGAAGGAAATTTGCAATCCAAGGCGCGAGGAAAGCCACAATTTAGTCATTTAACAAATGCTGACACAGAGTTGAGAGAATTAGTTGAATCATATCCAGATGCAACATTGATAGAGTTGTGTGAATTATTTGCAGACAAGACTGGTAATTGGGTAGGTCAAAGTGCAATGTGTCGTGCGTTACAGAAATTAGGATTAAATCGGAAAAAAAAACAAAGCGGAGTACCCAAGCAGGGACGGAGAGAGTCCTAAATTTAAGACTAAATTTTTGGGATAAGGTCAAACATATAGAGCCAGAAAACTTAGTATTTTTGGATGAAACTGGTGCTCTACTTGGGTTAACTAGGACTCATGCGCGTTCACAAAGGGGAACAAGAGCTTACTCTACTAACCCCTTCTACAGAGGCTCAAAAGTTACGATAATTGGAGCAATTAGTATTAAAGAAGTAGTTGCATTGATGACAATAAATGGTTCAATGGATGGCATTGCATTTGAATTATTTATTGAAAAGTTTTTAGTGCCAAATTTATGGTCAGGAGCAGTGGTAGTAATGGATAATTTATCCGCGCATAAACTAGATTCAATTGTGCCAATGATTGAAGCTGTCGGTGCAAAAGTTATATGTTTATCACCATACTCCCCCGATTTTAATCCAATTGAATTATGGTGGTCACAACTTAAATCTTTTTTACGTACTTTTGCTCCAACTACAACAGAAATGGTTGATCAACTAATCTCAGTTGCACTCGATTTAATAAATCCTCAACATTTAAGAAACTGGTTTGCTAGTTGCTGCTACTGTACCTCATAACAGCCGTAAATGCTGTAAGCCTATACGATAGATCCGAGAATTTGCCTTTAGAATTTCTGGTGGCAAAAGTTCACCAGGTTGCAGATAACGACTCCAAGTGACAACATCGATTTCCATACCCAGTTGGCAGAGGGTAGCTACCAATCGCGTTGCACTACTAGCCAAGCCCCCCAAATCTGGCGCAAATCGTTCTGTAATCAACAGAAGACGTTTCATAATAAGTATGTAGTCAACAGTTTAATAATGAGTTTAAGATAACTTACTCACACTCTAAAAATTGACTTTAAGTATCCTTATACTACGCAAATTAAATAAATCCTTCTCTGCGAGACACTGTGCATAGGTTGCTTCTCCATAGCAGTAAGCACGGCAATTGCTGCAAGGGAAGCACGAAGCTACCACTCAAATTTTTCTTTGCAACGCACTGCCTTGTCTTGGCAGTTCAATATACTTTTTATTTAAATAATATTTAACTAAACTCAATGATTTATTGCTACTAGGTGGCTGGCTATTAATAGATAAAGGGATTTCAATTAAGAACTCAGTTCCCCGACCATGTTCTGATAAACATTTAAGTATTCCCTTATGTTTGTCAACTACAATTTGATAGCTAATTGATAAACCCAAACCTGTACCCTTACCTATAGGTTTAGTGGTGAAAAATGGATCAAATAGTCGTTCCTTAACTATTTCTGTCATTCCCGAACCATTATCAGTGATTTGAATAACACAGTTTGTTCCTATAATTTCTGTTGTAATTGTAATTTTATTAGGATTAGCGTGAATTTCTGCGATCGGGCGCTGACTATTATAGTTATCCAATGCATCAATCGCATTACTGATAATATTCATAAATACTTGATTGAGTTGTCCAGCATAGCACTCTATTAAAGGCAAATTTCCATAATTTTTAACTACTTCGATACCCGGATGCTCAACGTTATCCTTTAATCTATTCTGCAAAATTAGCAAAGTATTATCTAGCCCTTCGTGAATATCAACACTTTTCATTTCTGCTTCATCAAGACGGGAAAAGTTACGTAATGACAACACAATTTCAGAGATACGCTCAGCTCCCATTTGCATTGAATTTAAGATTTTAGGTAAATCATCTATTAAAAAATCTAAATCAATTTCCTCAATATAGTATTCAATTTCTGGGACAGGATGAGTATAAAATTGCTGATAAAGATGCACTAACCTCAGTAGAGACAGTGTATATTCTTTTGTATATTTTAAATTGCCATAAATGAAGTTAATAGGGTTATTAATTTCGTGAGCAACTCCCGCAACTAACTGTCCTAGACTAGACATTTTTTCAGCCTGGACTAATTGAGCCTGGGTTTGTTGTAGCTCCTTAAGAGATTTTTCTAATTTTTTGGATTGTGCTTCCGCAATTTCTGCCAACTTCCCCTTGATTTGCAGTGCACTTTGTAGTTGCGCTCTTTGCTGTTTTAGCTCATTAGTTAACTTTTTAGCATCAGACAAAGCGGTACTCTGAGCTTTTAGTAGAAAGAGAAAATCAATAATTGGGTCGTGAATTGCAAAATCTTTGAGTTTGATACCCAGAGGTGCGAGGCTGGCTGTCTCTGTAATCCAAGGAGAACCTAAGAAAAACATTACCTCCTGCTCTGCCTGATACATCATCTGACCCTTTAGCTGCATTCCATTATGGAGAAACTCCAATATGAAGAGAGCGCGGGATTGTTTATTAATTGCATCAAAATCAACTGGAATTTTTGGACGATTAATTTGGAAATTCTGGTCAATTAATTGACCAACTAATGGTTCAGGACTAATACGTCCTAAAACATCACCAGCTTGTACAATTTCCAGATTACGATTAAAGGCAAAGTGAAAAGGAAAAGCTTTCACCAGCAATTCTGGTGAAAGAGTAAGGTGAGGAGAAGCCATGCTGCTGCACTCAATTTGGTTTATAAATTACTAAAAATTCATCATGTTCAGCATCTTCATCCCGGCTCTGGGTTTGGGTAATATCAACTTTGGTATCAAATCTTGCTCCCAATCCTTTCACTAACCCCAGAATCATAGGAGACAGCCCTTCTCTACTAGAGCGATAGTGTAAGTTCAAAGAATTTTCCTCCATCTCAGTACACTCAAATGATGGGGGTTGGAGTTTAGGAAAGCTCACTCCTACACGAGCGTGAAGATTGTCAAGGTTTTCTAAAAACTCTGGCAGTGTATCCCCACTCATATCCATCATTTCGCCATAGCCTTCTTGAGCCGTGTACTGAACCCAGAATTCTCCAAAAGCTTGCATAATCTCTGCGGATGATAAACCCAAAATGACACTAGCAGCTTTTACCAGCCTATGGGTGATGTCATCAGGATAGCCTTCCATACTGAGGAAAACATCTACGTCTACCTCAGCTTTCTGCTTAATTTCTTTCCAAGTCTGTTCACTAAATCGACTGCACACCATGTCTTGAATCGCCTTATTCACTAATCCGTACATGGAAGCCTCCTGTTGCTACAACTAAATTTTGCTTTGTGAATATAACTGAGACTGGATAACTAATGCTCTAAACAAGTTATTTAAGTAACTATTTCTTCGGTTGCAACTCTTGAGTTGATTTAGTCTCCAGTTTCAAAAAAAAGCAAAAATTAGAATAATATATCTGTATTGTATTGGTGCAAAATAGGCTTTAAGCAACCGTATTTTTACTTACTAAGTGTCCTAAAGTTAATTATTAAGTAAAGAGTAAAGAATGATGAGACAAGTTATATTTAGAGCTTTGTCGGTAAATTCCATTAAAAAATTGGACACGGGCATCCATTGCCTCAACAATAGCCTGCTTTACAATCTCCTCTTCACGCATTGTAATCCGAGGTTCAATCGCTGCTGCAAGCTTTGCTGCATGGCTATCGTCTACATCAATATGGACTTCAAAAAATATCAGCGATTCTTTCGGCAAAGGCGCAGCACCAATAATTCCTTTGTATAGTTGTGTATACAACGAGCTAACAATTCCTTCAGAAGCATAACAAACAGCACCCAGTGCAGCTAAATAGCCGTACTTATGTGGAATACTCAAGTAAGTTTCAATGAGGGCGCGAGTTTCAGGAGCAGTGGGTAGTGCTGCTAAAGTTTCGTCATCAATGCCAAGTGCGCGGGTAAATCGCCGAAACAATTCTGGATGAGACTGAGTGACATCGCCCTGTCCCATTTCGTCAAATAAATTTTCTAAGATTACTAACTGTGTGGTTTCATCTTGGCAGCAAGCCAAGATACTAGCCAGAATTCGATTAAATTCTTTGGAAAATTTGTACATTTGAACAGCTAGCAACTGTACGTCTGCGAGAAATAAATTTTCAGTACGACAGCGGATGAGAAACTCATGGTTCCATAGAGGATGATTAACCGTGATTTCACGGAAGGGATTTTTCACTAAAGAATATATCTGTGTCATCGTGATACTTGTATAGCTAAATGAAGTGGTTGGTCAAATAAAGGTTTAAAAAATGATTCGTCTAGAGCGATATGTTCGGGAGTAACACGTAATTCCCGTAGCGATGGCATTGTATTAAAGCCAGCAACTTTAAGAGCATTAAAATAATCCTCAAGAGTTTTGTGAATTAATTGAACATTGAGCCAAGAGCCGTCTCGTTTCCAAATACGACCTGGAAACTGCTGGTCTCGCTTACTAAAGTAGCCTTTACCTTCAACTTGAAAATAAAACGGGTATGCTGCCTCACGCATATAGGGAAAGGATGGATGGGGAACACTGAATACGAATCGGCCGCCAGGGCGAAGAATACGTATAATTTCCGCCATGCATTCCTGGGTCTGAGCAATTGTTAAATAGTTGAATAAAAATACTGCAACAACTAAGTCAAATTCACTATCATCAAACTGTTTGAGGTTAGTAGCACATCCTACTTCGTAGCTAATACCCAAAGCATCTTCTACTTCTTGCAAACTAGCTGCTTCAATCATGCTTTGAGAAAGGTCTATACCATGTACACGTTCAGCACCACGTCGCCGTAGCTCTCGGCTGCAATAACCTTCACCACAACCAAGGTCGAGTACTCTTAACCCAGCTACAGGCTCACAAAGCTCTAGTACAAAAGGGCGTGCTGTAAAGTCTGAGAGAGAACTGGGTTCTCCTCTAATCCAATCTGATGCTGTGTGATTATATAAGTTTCTAGTTGAGTTTTTATGAGTTAAATTTGACATTTTCAACTATTTACATTTGGGTTATTTTTGTTGAAATTCAGCTAAATATATAAAATTGTCTTGGATCTGCGAATGAATATCATCGATAGGCTAGCTATTAGTCCTAGTTTTTCATCCAAAAATAGCGTATGTATTTCAAATTTTGTCTTCTCAAATAAAACAATCTATTTATCTTCTAACATTTGCTTTTTTGATTGATAATGTTGAATTTACTTATTTTTATATTCTTGATGACTTACAGACAGCAAAAAATTCTAGTTTTAAAGAAAAAGTCAATTTGCCTAGCTAACTACTTTTTAATTTCTTTAAATAAAAACAGCTAAATAAATCTATCTTTATAAATCTTGTAGGATTAAAATTCATAAATATAGATTTGTTTAAACTAGTTTTATTAGCGTATTTAAAAATTTTATAAATATTAAAAAATATTAGTTGCAAATGCTCTTTGACTCCAAACAAATAATAAATAAAAAGCAGTATATTTTAGGAGGTATAAATAAAATTACATTGCTAATTTATAAAAGTCAGATTTGTTTTACAAATAAATCTTTTTTGTATTGATAAATAATTTAGTTAATTTAAAACAGCTGCAGGAGAAACGATGCTAGAAGAACTGTTAAGAGAATCATCAGTGTGTAATCAATTACAATATGAACGTGCGATCGCATTCTCTGAGCTTGGCGATCGCCTGTTTGATCAGCTTGCTGATAGCATGGCTACAAGGCGACAGTACCGACTACTGTTTGAACACAAATTAAAGCCTGAGTTATTCCAGCAGATCCAAGTTGCTGCTGCGGCTTATATTTCAGAATGTCTAAATAGTCCAATCATTCTTTCAGAAGCTGAAATGCTTCAACGGCTATTAGAAGCCAGAAATACTTTGCCGAACTACACTGGTACAGGTCTTTTAATGCCCAAGCGAGAACATACTCTAGCATTTAACCTATTTCAAAAAAGTGTTGCTGAGGCTTTTTGCCAACTGGGAGGGCAAGACTTGATTGATGCAGTGGATTTACCAGTAAATCTCCGCATGGTCTATGGTAAGACTGATATAGAAAAGACACGTCTGCCTTTTGCTAGTTCCAAGTGCCACAGCGATGTTTGGGCAGGTGTTCCCGCTGATGCCACTGTAGTAATTTTGCCACTGTTTGGTGACATTGATAATATCACTATAGAAGCGGGTGAAATGCCCCGTCAGATGGAACTACAGGCTATGCGGGTGATGTCAGACTTCGATGAAGGACGGGATATTCCAATGGTGGTTTCTTACACAGAAGCACAACTACGACACGGCACGATGTACTTTAATGATGCCCGTGGATTGCACCAAACAGTTAGACGAAAAACTGAAGGTCTAAGAATATCAGTAGATTTCCGGTTCCGTAGGAAATTTAATGAAGCTTATCGGGCAATGGTAGCACCGAGCAGTGGTGGTGTTGAAGAAGATATGAGTGTACCTTATGAAGATTGGCTCAAGGTTGGTAAAGAAACGCTAATTGTGTTTGATGAAACTGTTGAACAGGCTAAGAACAGGCAGAAACCTAGTTCTCCAGTTCCACTTTACACTCGCGGTTATCGCCTCATAAATATATTTAATACCAAATTGGAATAAGCAATAAAAAAGAGGTCTTTTTTGACCTCTCAACAATTCCCTACAATAATTTTCTTTTTACAAAAACTATGACAATCCAGCGTTAGCACCTTGCTTACCAGTGGCTAGTTCCACTTTGATAATTTTGCCGCCTGCTTTTTGAATCCGTTGCTGTTCACGGAACCAGTTCTCATAGGGAACTAGCTTGGTGAAGTAAGTATTTTGCAGTTCGCGTTGGGTACGAATTCGGGTTTGGCTAGGAACAAGTGCAGTAATTTTAAACAAACGAGCCATATTTTGTGAATCTCCTGTAGTATTTGTGGAAACTTTTTTTATCTCAATATTTTGAGTGCAAATCTTAAATTATTCATTCCAAGGCTGGAAATCAAACATCAATACTAGACCGCTAACACTCATCAGTGAATATTTAATCAAAGTAAGCAATAAAACGTTCTAGCACTCACGATTGATTTCCAGACCTTAATACAGCCGCACCTAAATTCTTAAGCGCAAACCAACTCCTAGCTTAAGCCAGAAGAGATATAGTCTAAGTAAACGCCCATTTCCTTACCAGCTTCAGAACCTACCAAGCTAGAAGTTACTTCTTTAATAGATTGGATAGCTTGCACGGTAGCACCAACGGGAACACCCAAAGAGTTGTAGGTTTCTTTCAAACCATTCAACACACGCTCATCTAGGATGGAAGGATCTCCAGCCAACATAGCGTAGGTAGCATAGCGCAGGTAGTAGTCCAAATCGCGGATGCAAGCAGCATAGCGACGGGTGGTGTACATATTGCCACCGGGACGGGTGATGTCAGAGTATAGCAAAGACTTTGCTACAGCTTCTTTGACGATCGCAGCTGCGTTAGCGCTGATGGTGCTAGCAGCACGTACGCGCAGTTCGCCTGTAGAGAAGTAAACTTTCAGCTTCTCTAAAGCGCTACTGTCGAGGTACTTACCTTGAACGTCCGCAGAATTAATTACAGCGGTAATTGCATCTTGAGCCATGTTGTTATTTCCTTATTTCCAACAGTATTGCAATACTTCGTGTTTCGTGCCGAGGAAACAGCTTCGCCCTACAGCAAAGCGCCAATTAGGTAGTCGAAGTAGTTACCAGCTTCAGCTGCGTCATCACCAGACAGCAGTGTAGCAGATACATTCTTCAGTCCGCGGATACCTTCAGCAACACCCTCAATAGGAGTTCCCAAGGACTTGTAGAGTTCACGAGCGCCAATAACACCGATTTCTTCGATGGGGGTGACATCACCAGCAACGATACCGTAGGTGACGAGGCGGAGGTAGTAATCTAGGTCACGCAGACAAGTAGCGGTCAATTCTTGACCGTAAGCGTTACCACCAGGAGACACAACATCAGGACGCTTTTGGAACAGTTGATCGCCAGCTTGCTTAACCAGACGTTCGCGATTTTCTGTCAAAATTTGAGCAATCCGCAGACGGCGCTCACCACTAGCAACAAAGTTTTTGATCCGATCTAATTCACCAGGGCTGAGATAGCGAGCCTCTGCATCAGCATTCACGATGGACTTCGTGACGATACTCATTAATGGATTCCTCCAGTACGAATGAAACCAGGATTTGATTAAACTGGTGCGACTTGAATTTGGTTGACTGAGATTATTTTCTCGTCTTCTTAGAGACAACAGTTAAATAACTGCTATTGCTAATAGATTACGAGTTTGCTTGACTTAATACAAGTACACAAGCTTTTAAACTCAGCTACCTTCCGCAAAACATTTTCCGGCATTCTGTTGAGCATTTATGACTGCTCTTAATACTTTGTAATATTAATTTTCAGATTTAGTATTCTGAAAGCATTATTACGAAAGGTTGCGAATAGGGCATAGGGCATTGGGAAGGGGGCATTGGGAAGAGAATTATAATTTCTATTCCCTAATACCCCAGTCCCTAGTTCCTACTCAGCCGCTGTCTGTACACTGCCGAGGTAGTTACCTGTTGGCAAGGATGGAAAGCGGTTGTAAGGCACCACGTCTTCTCCAAAGAAGCGGGAATATTCTGGGCTATCCACAATTGCTTCTACAGCAGCTTGTAAACCACTATCAGCTAGCAGTTTGGTATGCTGATGAATTTCTTCTTGAGTTGCAGGTGTGCGCCCCACGAGGTGACGGAAAAGGAACTCAATTACCTTGGCGTGGGGATAAGGTGTGTAGAAGCGCTGACGATAAATTTCCGAACTTGCTAGTTGACGGACAAACTCCCGCACGGAGATTTCGCCATTCTGGAGTTTGTTGTCTAGGTCAGTACGGCGGAAATTATCAGGCACTTCACTGCTAAATACATCCAAAACCTGACAATAAATGGCGTTAATAACCTGTTGTCTTTCGACTTGGTTTATGCCATCACTCACGCGGTAAATGCGTACGTGTTTACGGTAGGTTGTACCTCTACTAACTTGGGTGGACTGTTCGCTTACGCCGTTGTAGGAACGACCGAGTTCACTAACCAAAGCTTGGCTATCGTTAGCGGATATATTTGCGATCGCCTTCACCGTCAGAGGAGTAGAGACATACCCGACACGAGGTTGCACTGGCTTAAAGCTAGGTACAACTACGTCATCGTTTTGCTTGGTAAGCTGGTTGTAAAGCTTCTCTGTATTCGGGAAGTTCGCCGCTGGTAAGGTTGGGAAGCGACGGTAAGGCACTGTATCTTCACCAAACACTTCGCGATACTCCTGACTATTCACCAAAGCACCAATAAAGGCACGAATTCCTTGAGTAGCCAAAATCTGGTTATACTTGCGGATTTCTGCCTGATCTAATGGTGCGCGCCCCAAGAAGTGTTTAGTTCCTAACTCAATCACCTTGGTATTGGGGTAGGGTGTATAGAATTCCTTCAGGTAGAGGTTTGAGTAACCCAAACCTTCAATAAACTCCTTCACACTAATTTCGCCGTTCCCCAGCTTGCTTTCCCAAGCCGTGAATTCGTTTTTGGCGATGTATGGTGCAATATCGCGCTCAAAAATCTGCCGATATGCAGCGCTAATCAAAGTTTTGACAGCAACTTTGTCACTGGTATTTGCCACCAGTTTGAAGATTTTGGTTTGTTCGCGTTGCTTGCTGACGCCTTGGTTAATCCGGAACTGAATATCTGGTTCTGTACGTTTTTCTGTAACTGTACCCAGTTTCACAAAGTTCGGCGTTTCTTCCTTCTGGACTTTGACGCCAATATCTTCGCCAATACTACCAACACGCAACTGTCGCCCTGCGACACCACCAGGAGTCAGATACCGTTCATAAGGAACTGTATCTTCACCAAATGCCTCATCGTACTCTGGAGTGTTAATGATGGCGTCAACCACCGCATAAAAGCCCTTCTTAGAGGCCAGATCAAAGTACTTGTTGAGTTCTTGACGACCATAAGTTGGACGACCCAACAAGCGGCGGTGAATGTACTCAATCGCTTTACAAACATACAGCGATGACCAGTACAGATTGCGGAATACATCCGACTTAGCCAAAGCCCGAATAAACTCCCGCACGGAAATCTGACCACTTTCCAGTCTGATTTCCAATGCCTTCTGGCGCTGACCTTCGTACACATCCCGACCAAAAACTTGCAAGTAAGCAGCTCTAATCACTGCTTGCGTGGAGCTTTCAGAGAATTTTACACTCGTACTCTTGGGTATTTTTTTACCAATGGTGGTTGGGATTTGATCCAACTTGAACACCTTGGGCCCAAGCGTACCTGGTGCTTCACCCCGCGCTTTGGGATTGCTATTTTGGTTATTAATTCCTGGGCCTTGGTGAATCAGGATGCGTTTGGTATCCTTGCCAAAAGGAGCCGGGCTGGTGCTGGGGTTGCGAGTTTCTTTCGGGAAAATCGCCCCAAACTGAATTTCTAACGGGTCGTTACCAGAACCGTAGGGGTGCTGATCTGGTAATGGTTGTTCGTAAGCGGCGAATGTCGTGATGAACTGAGGTATCTTGCGGAAAGGCGCACTGTAGTTAAACAGGTCTTGCTGCGGCCCCCAGTTGCGGCATTCTTGTGCCTCTTGACCCAGACCCCGGAGGTAAGGTACTGTCTCTTCACCAAAATAGTCACTATATTCAGCAGAATCCACCAAGGCATCTACCAAGGCAGGTAAACCACCATTAGAAATAATCGCGAAGTATTTTTGTACTTCTTCGCGACTGCTTGGCCCTCGTCCCAAAATGTGACGGAAAGCCAGTTCAATGACTCGGCTGTTAATAAAAGGCTGGTAAAACTGTTTTTGGTAAAGGGGAGATTTAGCTAAACGACGAACAAACTCCTTCATGGAGATGTCGCCATTTTTCACTTTGGATTCAATATCAGATATCGACAAACTATAAGCACGGGTAATGTCGCGCTCAAAGACTTGCCGATAGGCTGCTTTGATCACCTCATTTTTTTCAGAAGCTGACAACCCAGACTTCATGACAAATTTGGGTCGCCGTTCTGCCGCATTAAAGTAAATTTGAGGTAATTGCAGCCCTTGTTGGTCGCCAGAAGGACGTTGACGTACTTTATTCGAAGGTGTGGCTGCTTTAAATTCTGTCAGCAGAACATCCATGTACTGAGACACAATTTCTGTAGCCTCAGCGTCCCTACGGAAAAAGGAAAGGGATGCAGCTTTAATTTCTTGCAAAGCCACCAACGTTGCTTCACCAGAGCAAGCATTTTCAATTATTTCCCGCAGACCTCTTGTATTCACGGCGATGATGTTGGGGTCACCAGCAACGATCGCATAAGTAGCGTAGCGCAAGAACCACGATAAGTCTCGTAAGCTCTTGGCCATGTTACTTGGGCCATAACGAGCAATGTTAATTGGCCTGAAACCTGGAGGAGTTGGGCCGCTGGGCGATGAGTTAAAGATTGAACGTAAATTTTCTAGGAATCCACCACGGCTTTCAACGTAGGTTACAGTTCCTAGTCTCATTCCATCTCCAACATCAGCACCAGCAGCAACGGGTACTATTTCTACTTCTCTTGGCTTTTCTAAAAAAGCCATTGGCGAACCACCGACAAAAATCCGGTTAGCAGCCCGAGATACGATAATCTCAGAATTTTCCGTGAGCGTCTGGGATATTTCTAGACGCTTTGCACCAGATGCAAAATAGCTTGCTAGTTCATTTAATTCCCCGTTTACCAAAAAGCGGTCTTGCTGCTCCGCTTGGGTAATTGTAGCTACAGCTAGGGTTTGATATAGTTGCGGACGCGCAACTGAGCTTCCACCACTTGCCTTAACACTCATCGGATTTTTAAAACTCCCATCATAATTATTTATGTGTTAAGTCTGGGTCGCTTTGAGGCTTGACACATCGGTGTATTTATGCCTTAAGAGCTTAAGAGTACCGCCTTCAAAACTGCCAGTAAATTAACCCAGTTAGCTTTTAGATTAGAACGTTTTGCGTTCTCAGGGCTGGTTTATTAAGAACTATGTAGATCCTGTAATCTTAATGCATCCATTTTTAAAACTTGATGGTCTTGTTTTCCTGAAACAAAACCTGCGTTTTCTAACTCAGTAGTAGAGTCGCGACTCTCTACTGCTATTACAACAGATGCAAAATCTGAGTTGAAACAAAATTGCTTTTAGCAATATCAGTGGACAGTAGTTTAGAGTCAATGTTAAGTTGTTTTTGCTACTAGCAATAAATGCTGTAGCTGACACTACCTTTTGAATAATTCCCAAATCAGGGACGTTTAAACTGTAGCTACAAGTATTTATATACAAGAAAAGAATATGTATAAAATTTATAGCCACAATAATTTAATCAGTGCTACTTTATCTGCCATAGGTATTATTTTGGCTGTTGCTCCTGCAAATGCGCTTCCAGGACAAAACATTAGCACTGTTGTCCAATGGGCAAAGACCAAATCTCAACTACCAACTCTGAGATACAACAGCGAAGCCCACGGTTATGACGGTACAAAGGGAAAATTATACTTTTATACTGATGTCACCTCTCAAAATGGGACAGTGACTAAAGAGGGAATAACAGTTAGTGGTGATAATCGCCTCAAATTCACCACAAAGAATGCCAGAGCAGTAAAATTATTACAAAATATTTATAATTCGGACATTGCCACCGACTTCCAGAAGTCTCGATATGTGATCAAAATTGGTCGTGACCAGTATTATCGCGGGCAAAAGTTTGCTTACATCACTGCTGAAGTGCAGGGTGGGTCATCATTTCAGATAATTCCTTTAAGGAATTTACAAGAGTTTATAGATAACGCAAAATATTGCCAAACCAATCAATGTGACCTTTGATGTAACCCTGTAGCTGAGAATTTTGAATTGCTGCTCATGGCTGTTTGACATAAGCATTATCAGTAAACAAAGGCACGCAATCGCTAATATTGTAGGCAGCAGCCAGTTCAACGTCAGATTCAAAACCTGCTGCAATCAACTCTTTACCTGAACTACATTTTTGCAAGTACCCTAAAAAATCATGCTCAAAAGCCTGAAACGTCGCCACAGCCATTTGAGCTTCTGGTGAGAGACTACCATGCAAATAACTAAGAATTGCCCCAGCACCAATTAAATCTTCAAATGCAGGTCGTAGGCTACCATCATCTTTCCATCTCTCACCACCAGGAATTACTGCAATTTTATTGCCATACTTTTGGGCAAACTGCGCTACAGCTTGGCAATTTCGTAAGCAGCCAGCCAAAGTTGGTTTATTCCCAGTTGTTAAAGTTAGAAAAGAACCATTAGGTGAAGGCAAAACTAATCTAGTTCCAGATGGAATCTGCTCTATTGACTTTGGTGAAAGCGAATATCCAGTTGTAGTCCAGCGTTGTCTATGACTTGCCAACTCTGCTTGCACTGACTTGGCATAATCTACAACTGATTCATCTTTATATGCATAGGGAAAAATTATCGCGCCGTTGTTAGTGGCAATTTCTACACAAGTTGTAAAAGACAGAATATCAACTATTACAACTACATCACTGTTCGGAGCCAGTTGAGCAACTCCATGTAGACCCCACTCACAACATAAATCAAACTCTGACTGGTCGTAAATCATATTAGTCTGAATATTCTTGATCTGATTGTGGAATAGGTATCTTGCCCGTCCTACAATAGATTACCTGATGTACCTCAAGTCTCTAGCATTTACTAAATTCAAAATTGCCACAATTTTGCTCATCATGTCAGATTCCCAAACTGTTAGCGCTGCTGTTGCCAAACTCTACAACACCTACCCTTTTCCACCAGAAGCCCTGTTAGATGAACCCCCTCCAGGCTACAATTGGCGCTGGAATTGGTTAGCCGCTTATAACTTCTGCACAGGTCAAAAACCCCAAAAGCAAGATATCCGCATTTTAGATGCTGGCTGTGGTACGGGAGTGGGTACAGAGTACTTGGTTCACCTCAACCCGCAAGCTTCTGTCGTGGGAATTGACCTGAGTACTGGCGCTTTGGCTGTAGCAAAAGAACGTTGTCAGCGTTCTGGAGCTAACCGCGTCGAGTTTCATCACCTGAGTTTGTTCGATGTGGAACAGTTACCAGGTGAATTTGATTTAATTAACTGCGTTGGGGTTTTACATCATACCCCCGATCCAATTCGTGGTATTCAAGCCCTGGCGAAGAAATTAGCCCCAGGTGGTTTGATGCACATTTTTGTCTATGGAGAGTTGGGGCGCTGGGAAATTCAACTCATGCAAAAAGCGATCGCTCTTCTCCAAGGTGACAAAAAAGGCGATTACCGCGATGGTGTCCAAGTCGGACGACAAATATTTGCTTCCTTACCAGAAAATAACCGGATTGTCAAATACGATAAGCAGCGTTGGTCACTAGAAAACCACAAGGATGAATACTTTGCGGATATGTATGTTCATCCGCAAGAAATTGATTACAACATAGAAACATTATTTGAATTAATTGATACTTCCGGCTTGGAGTTTATTGGCTTCTCGAATCCAGCTTTTTGGGATTTAGAAAGACTTTTGGCGAAAGCACCAGATTTAATCGAACGAGCAGAAGGATTGAGCGATCGCCAGCGTTACCGCTTGATAGAATTACTAGATCCAGAAGTTACTCATTATGAGTTTTTCCTGGGTCGCCCTCCTCTAATTAAAGCCGACTGGTCAAAAGATAACGCTCTATTAACCGCAATTCCCGAACTTAATCCTTGTATTGATGGATTTCCTAGTCAATGTTTCTTTAATTACGATTACCAAATCGTCAACTTGTCAGTAGCAGAGTTTGAGTTTCTACAAAAATGTGATGGTAATTCAACAGTGGCAGAGATTTTAGCAGGTGTGCAATTGGGATTGGATGGAGTTAGAACGCTCCTCAAGCAGCAGTTGATTTTATTGACACCAGTTTAGGTTTAGGGGTGTAGGATAAGAAGCTTTTTTTACACCCCTTCTCCCTTCTGCTAAATTTTGCTTACCTAAGAAAAAACGCAGTCAAGAACTAAAATTTATCAAAATCACAGTTGTTTTACGTATGCAGATTCAACTGAGCAGTGCAGTATCTATTTACACTAACTTCATGAATAATGGAAAAAAGTGAAGATTTCATCAATCATGCTTTTTCCCTCTATGTATAAAAATATAAACAGAATAAATTCTTTATAGCTTCATTTAAGAGCTTGTACTGTGATTAGCAAAAATTATAGGAAAAATTTTTGATGAAATTACTTAAACAGTTAGGTGTTGCTACTGCTGGTGTTGCAATCTCTTTCGCTGCTGTTGGTGCTAATTCAGCACAAGCAGCTAGTGTTACATTTTTGGGCCAATCTGGCAACAGATTTGATTACGCGCTCAAGTTTGATTCTGCTAACCTTCCAGGTGATTTTGAAAGACTGAGAGTTGGTTCATTAATAAATTTATCAGGATTGGAGGGTGTAACTAACGTGACTACTGACTACCCAAATAGGCTGTCAGCGGTAACGATAGAACCTGACTTTGTGACTTTGAATTTGATAAACTTTGCTCAAACTGGAAAAGTAAACACACTGTCTACATTCGGTAAATTTTCCATTTTTAGTTCTGTGACAACACTTGGTCAGCTTCAGTGGGATATTATCCGCCGAAACCCTACTGGTACAGCAACAACCTTTTCTGGTACACTCCCAGCATCCGTTCCCGAACCCTTTACAATCAGTGGTTCAATGTTGGCTTTTGGGTTGGGTTTGTGGATGAAGCGTAAGCAAGCAGTTTCCCAAAAAGCGTAGTAAATTCACTAGTTATCATCCTAATTGACACCCATTCGGGTTTCGGTGCTAAAAATTATGCCCCTTAAAGAGTATGTCTGTAATGCTCTTTAAGGGGCATAATTTGCACTACAAAATTTTACTCGAACTACTGTAAATATATTGCGATCGCCAAGGGACACTGGCAAAGCCAATCGCTAATTTCTTTAAACAACTGAATTAATTTTATGGAGTTGAATATTATAAAACGCTGTCAATGTAGCTATGGACACATTTGATTAAAATTTAATATAACTTTGTAGTAACTTCATGAATAACATAAATACAGTAAAGATTTAGCCAATCAAGCTTTTTCTTTTTCCGTATATAAAACTATAAGATTACATTCTTTAAAGGCTCGTCTACGAGCTTGTACGGGAATTATAGGATTTAGAATTCTAGGAGAATCTTCGGATGAAATTAGCCAAACAGCTTGGTGTTGCTACCGCTGGTATTGCCCTCTCTTTCACAGCTATTGGTGCAAAACCAGCAGATGCAGCCTTTGTAGGAGTATATGATCCAAATAAATGGACGTTAATTAACAGAGAAGCTGATGGATTTGTAGACACTAGTGGTTCCCCCGAACAGATACAACTGTTTAGTGGGGATAACGGCTCTACTAATTTCGGAACGACTGATTACTTAGTAAAAGCCCCAGTTGCTGGAGCAGTGACCTTTAAATGGGATTACGCAACTGAGGATGATTATGCTTTCTATGATGCATTCTCCTTTGTGAAGAATGGCAGTGTCCAAGATATTTTCTTTGACATTACACAAAGTGGGCAGGGGACATTTACCACGACACTTGCTCAAGGTGATGTATTTGGCTTTAGATTAGAGACATTAGACAACATCGCTGGCAGAGGAAATGTAACAATTTCCAACTTCAGTGCACCTGTACCTGAACCTTTCACGGTGGGTGGTTCACTAGTTGCTTGCGGGTTTGGCTTGTGGATGAAGCGTAAGCAAGCTGCTTCCCAAAAAGCTTCATAAATTAGTCAGTACCACTGAGACAAGTGTGTAACTGGTTTCGAAATTCTGTTTGACAACTTTAAACTTAAAATATATTGTCCCCTGGCCGCTTAATATGCTCTTTCAGGGGTATTTTTTTGGTTAAATCAGGAGTGAGAAAAAAATTTTCATGCTTTGCTATTCTCAAGTAGTAATGATGCTTGAATAGTAGAAGCAATTTTTACTACATAAGAACAGCGATCGCTCAAGGCGTACTAGCAAAGCCAATCGCTGCTCATAACTCTTAGTTAATATAAAGATGGGCAGTACACACTCCACTCTTGCCCTTGCCATTGCCTTTGTCCACTTCAATTTTTCTGTGCTACTCACTTGTAGCTACCTGAAAGTTAAATGGTCTAACCTCCTACGCCTTATGTGCTTGTGGTTGTTTGCTGACAAGAAGTTAATTGTTTTTTTCTAAAGTATTGTTACCGGATCGTGATATGATTCAGCTGACTGAATGTGCAGTCATCATAAGTTAGCTGTACTAGTTTCAAGTCCTGTGAGCTTGTCAGACGAATCAATTGCACCAACTCCGACAACACGACAAGATGCTAAAACTGGTTCTGAAGACACAGAATCGAGCAACTCTATGCAAGAGTTCTATCAACTCTACCAAAAGTTGTTAGTAATCACACTTGTCTTGACGGGGATTATTTTTATCTCTGTGTGGATTTTTTATTCCTTAAACATTGCTCTGAATTATTTGATTGGAGCGTGTACAGGTGTGGTTTACTTAAAAATGCTGGCTAAAGACGTTGAGCGACTCGGCGGTGAGAAACAGCGTCTGAGCAAAAATCGTCTTGCTCTGTTTGTTGGGTTGATTATATTAGCAACTCAATGGCATGAGTTAAAGGTTTTGCCCATATTTTTGGGGTTTTTAACTTACAAAGCCACGCTCCTTGTCTATACAGTGCAAACTGCGTTTATTCCTGATTCTTAAGAAGTCAGGCTCACAAAGACAATAATCCCATCCTCGCTTTTGGGGAAAATGCTTGAAGAATGCAAATGCTTACTGTCTTAAACGCCTTTAATTCTTTTCCCCTCGCCGAATTAGAAGTAGGTCATCATCTCTACTGGCAATTAGGCAATCTTAAAATTCATGGGCAAGTTTTTCTCACCTCATGGTTTGTGATTAGCATTTTAGTAATAGCTTCCATAGCTGCTACTCGCAACGCACAAAGAATTCCCAAGGGCATCCAAAATTTGATGGAATATGCCCTAGAGTTTATCCGGGATTTGGCAAAAAACCAACTTGGTGAGAAAGAGTACCGCCCCTGGGTGCCATTTATTGGCACATTGTTCTTGTTTATCTTCGTATCGAACTGGTCGGGTGCTTTAATTCCCTGGAAGCTAATCAAGCTGCCATCAGGTGAATTGGCAGCTCCCACTAATGACATCAATACGACCGTAGCATTGGCACTGCTAACATCTTTAGCGTACTTTTACGCTGGTTTTAGCAAGCGGGGTTTGGGCTACTTTAAGAAATATATAGAGCCAACACCTGTGCTATTGCCGATCGCAATTCTAGAAGATTTCACCAAGCCCCTCTCCCTAAGCTTCCGTCTTTTTGGAAATATATTGGCGGATGAATTGGTAGTAGCGGTGCTGGTTCTGCTTGTTCCTTTATTTGTACCTCTGCCTGTAATGGCTTTGGGTTTGTTTACCAGCGCCATTCAAGCTCTGGTATTTGCTACCCTAGCTGGGGCATATATTCATGAGGCAATGGAGGGACATGGTGGAGAAGAGCATGAGGAGCATTAAGCTTCTCAGTTGATAGCACAGTTCCAACGAGCGTAGGCGCTCAAAACTTCGCAAAGCGCGATCAAAGAACTCGGTGCAGCGTGAAAAACACGTTTCTAGTCGTTAACGTTTGTTAGTTTTGTAATCAAAGCAAGGAAAATCAACATGGATCCATTAGTGCAAGCTGCTTCAGTTCTCGCTGCTGCTTTAGCAATTGGTTTAGCTGCAATTGGCCCTGGTATCGGTCAAGGAAATGCTGCTGGACAAGCAGTAGAAGGTATTGCTCGTCAACCTGAAGCAGAAGGAAAAATTCGAGGAACTCTGCTATTAACCTTGGCTTTCATGGAATCCTTGACTATCTATGGTCTAGTGATTGCCTTGGTGTTGCTATTTGCTAACCCCTTCGGCTAATACCTAAAAATTTGTGTGAGTGTGGAGACGTGAATCATCACGCCTCTACAAAAATCGGAATATTTTGGGTATTTAGTAGTTCTGATGTTAAGTTGACCCTTGTTGGTTATGGGTCTCTAAAATATGAAAGGTTGGACGATGTTGCTAGCCATGAAAACTGCTACTCCAGCCAAAGAGGAGAGAAATGTTTGATTTCGATGCTACCTTGCCCTTCATGGCATTGCAGTTCCTGCTATTAGCAGCTTTGTTGAATGTAATTTTCTACAAGCCACTGACCAAGGTACTAGACGATCGCGACAACTACGTCCGAACGAATAACCTAGAAGCACGGGAACGTTTGGCAAAAGCCGAGCGCTTAACCCAGGAATATGAGCAGCAACTAGCAGAAGCTCGCAGACAATCGCAAGCTACTGTAGAAGCAGCTCAGGCTGAAGCAAAGAAAATTACAGCCGATAAAATCGCTGAAGCGCAAAAGGAAGCTCAAGCTCAACGAGAACAAGCTGCTGTTGAAATAGAACAACAAAAGCAAGAAGCTTTTAGTTCTTTAGAACAACAGGTTGATGCTCTAAGCAGACAGATTCTAGAAAAATTATTAGGGCCAACTTTAGTTTAGATAAACTCACAAAACTGGCCCTGTGAAAGCATAAGCGCAGCTGGGCGCTTGTCCCAGAGCGCTTAATTAAGTGTCAAAAAAAGGCACTTTTTCCCCCTGGGAAAAGACACTTTAATTTGCCTTTGGGAAAATACAAATTGTTTCCCTTTGGGAAAAGACACTTTATTTTCCTTGGGGCAAACACAAATTGTTTCCTTTGGGAAAAGACACTTCATTTCCCAAAGGGAAAATACAACCGTATTAGCAAGCGAGCAGCGCACTTGTAAATGGGTATCATGGGGACATTCTTATTACTTGCCGCAGAAGCGAACGCTGTTCACTCTGAATTGGCAGAAGGCGCAGCCGAAGGTGGTTTCGGTCTAAATATAGACATCCTAGAAACCAATCTTATTAACCTAGCAATTCTGATAGGCATACTATTCTACTTTGGACGTAAAGTTTTAAGCAATATCCTGAACGAGCGACGAGCCAATATTGAAACCGTAATTCAGGAAGCAGAAGGACGCTTAAAAGAGGCACAGACTGCCCTATCGCAAGCCCAAGAGCAGTTAACTCAGGCTCAGGCAGAAGCACAACGCATCCGCAAAGCTGCTGAAGAAAACGCCCAAGCAGCGAAAGAAGCTACGTTAGTGCGGGCAGCGCAAGATGTAGAACGGTTGAAACAAACAGCAGTAGCTGATTTAAACAACGAAAGAGAGCGAGCGCTAACTCAACTGCGGCAGCGGGTAGTTGCTTTGGCATTGCAAAAAGCCGAATCGGAACTCAAAGGTGGGATTGCCGACGATGCTCAACAAAGTTTAATTGACCGCAGCATCGCACAACTGGGAGGTAGGGTATGACAAGTCAGGTAGCAGCAGCTGAAATAGCCCAACCTTACGCACAGGCACTGTTGTCGATCGCGCAGTCAAAAAACTTGACCGAAGAGATCGGAGAAGACGCACGCACTTTGCTAAGCTTGCTCTCAGAAAATAATCAGCTACAGAACTTTATTGGCAACCCTTTTATTCAGTCTGAGAATAAAAAGGCTGCGATCGGGCGAATCTTTAGTGAAAGCTCTAACCCCTACTTACGCAACTTTTTACTACTATTAGTAGATAGACGGCGTATTGTATTCTTGGAACCGATTTTACAGCAGTATTTGGTGTTGTTGCGGCAGTTAAATCAAACCGTATTGGCGGAAGTCACTTCAGCCGTTCCCCTCACCGAAGGTCAAGAGCAGGCAGTTAGAGAAAAGGTCATCGCCATCACCAATGCCCGCCAAGTAGAATTAGAAACTAAGGTAGACGGCGAATTAATCGGTGGTGTGATCATTAAAGTAGGTTCGCAGGTAATTGACGCCAGTCTCCGGGGTCAGTTGCGCCGCCTTTCCTTGCGCTTGAACCAGTAGCTAGAAAGTTAGGAGTTAGGAGTTGGAAGTTAGGAGTTGGAAGTTAGGAGTTGGAAGTTAGGAGTTAGGAGTTAAGTAAATAGTAATTTATTTTGACTTTTAACTTTGTAACTTTGCTTTTTAACTCATCACTCTTATATTTATCACCTCCAATTCATTACTTTTCACTCATCACTCCTAACTCTTAACCCTAACTAAAATTACTTCTTCCGTCTCGAAAGTAAAAAAGATAGACACATGAGCATTTCAATTAGACCAGACGAAATTAGCAGCATTATCCAACAGCAAATTGAGCAATACGACCAAGAAGTCAAAGTTGCTAACGTCGGAACCGTCCTCCAAGTTGGTGACGGTATTGCCCGGATTTATGGTCTGGAAAAGGCTATGGCTGGGGAACTATTAGAATTTGAAGATGGCACAGTTGGCATCGCCCAAAACTTAGAAGAAGACAACGTGGGCGCGGTGTTAATGGGTGAAGGGATAGAAATCCAAGAAGGTAGCTCCGTAACAGCTACTGGCAGAATTGCTCAAGTGCCAGTGGGAGAAGCTTTAATTGGACGAGTTGTAGATGCCTTGGGTCGCCCCATCGATGGTAAGGGAGATATTAAGTCCTCAGAAAGCCGTTTGATTGAATCTCCAGCACCCGGTATTATTGCGCGTCGGTCTGTACACGAACCCATGCAAACGGGTATCACAGCTATTGACTCGATGATTCCTATCGGTCGTGGTCAGCGGGAATTGATCATTGGTGACCGCCAAACAGGTAAAACTGCGATCGCAATTGATACAATCATCAACCAAAAAGAAGAAGATGTAGTCTGTGTCTACGTCGCTATTGGTCAAAAAGCTTCCACTGTTGCTAACGTAGTCCAAACATTGCAAGATAAAGGCGCTATGGACTACACCGTTGTCGTTGCCGCTAGTGCCAGTGAACCAGCAACACTACAATACTTGGCTCCTTACACTGGGGCAACTATTGCTGAGTACTTTATGTACAAAGGCAAAGCTACCCTAGTAATTTACGATGACCTCTCCAAGCAAGCCCAAGCTTATCGCCAAATGTCCTTGCTGTTGCGTCGTCCACCCGGACGGGAAGCTTATCCTGGAGACGTATTCTACATCCACTCTCGTTTGCTAGAACGGGCAGCTAAACTCAGTGACGAATTGGGCAAAGGTAGCATGACCGCCCTGCCAATTATCGAAACTCAAGCAGGTGACGTTTCGGCATACATCCCCACCAACGTGATTTCGATCACCGATGGTCAGATTTTCCTATCTTCTGACTTGTTTAATGCTGGTGTTCGTCCCGCAGTGAACCCTGGTATTTCCGTATCCCGCGTAGGTTCTGCCGCTCAAACCAAGGCAATGAAAAAAGTTGCCGGTAAAATCAAATTGGAACTAGCACAATTTGACGACCTGCAAGCCTTCGCACAATTTGCTTCCGACTTAGATAAAGCCACTCAAGATCAGTTGGCACGCGGTCAACGCTTGCGGGAACTGCTCAAGCAGTCCCAAAACGCTCCACTCTCCGTATATGAGCAAGTGGCAATTCTATATGCAGGTATCAACGGCTACTTAGATGATATCGCTGTAGATAAAGTCACCGTCTTCACCAAAGGTCTGCGGGACTACTTGAAGACTGGTAACACGAAGTACGCGCAAGCAGTACAAGCCTCGAAAGCACTAGGTGACGCAGAAGAAGCTGCTTTGAAAGAAGCACTAACAGAATACAAAAAGACCTTCAAAGCAGCAGCGTAACTATAAAGTTATGAGTGAAGAGTTAAGAGTTAGGAATTAATCACACACTCCTAACTCCTAACTCCTAATTCCTAACTCCTAACTCTGAATAAAAGAATATGCCCAATCTTAAAGCAATACGCGATCGCATTCAGTCGGTCAAAAACACCAAAAAAATCACAGAAGCCATGCGGCTTGTGGCGGCTGCGAGAGTCCGTCGTGCCCAAGAACAAGTACTCTTGACTCGCCCCTTTGCTGACCGTTTGGCACAAGTATTGTATGGCTTGCAAACTCGTCTGCGCTTTGAAGAAGCAGACTTGCCACTGCTGAGAAAACGGGAAGTTAAATCAGTTGGACTGCTGGTAATATCTGGCGATCGGGGTTTGTGTGGCGGTTACAATAATAACGTCATCCGTCGTGCAGAAAACCGCGCCAAAGAAATTAAGGCAGAAGGTCTAGACTACACATTTGTGCTTGTTGGGCGCAAAGCTACACAATACTTTCAACGCCGTAATCAGCCTATTGATAAAACCTACAGTGGCTTGGAGCAAATTCCTACCGCACCAGAAGCCACTGAGATTGCCGACCAACTGCTTTCCTTGTTCTTATCAGAAAAAGTAGACCGGATTGAGTTAATTTATACTAGATTCGTCTCCTTGGTTAGCTCCCGTCCCGTAGTGCAAACCCTGGTTCCCCTTGATATCCAAGGTCTCGAAGCAGCTGATGATGAAATCTTCCGTTTGACAACTCGTGGCGGTCAGTTTCAAGTCGAACGGCAAAAGGTAACTAGCGAAGTCCGCCCGTTGGCTCGTGATATGATTTTCGAGCAAGATCCAGTACAAATTCTGGATTCTCTGTTACCTCTGTATTTGAGTAACCAGTTATTGCGGGCGCTGCAAGAATCAGCAGCTAGTGAACTAGCAGCACGAATGACAGCCATGAGCAATGCTAGCGAAAACGCTGGTGAATTAATTAACACCCTAACGCTGTCTTACAACAAAGCACGTCAAGCTGCAATTACCCAAGAACTCCTTGAGGTTGTTGGCGGTGCAGAAGCACTAACTTAGGGAATAACTTAATTGCTAGTTGTAATTAATAGCTAATTGCTAGTTTTTTGGAAATTAGCAGTTAGCTATTTTTAGTAGCTGGGATTTTTCGACCAGATGACCAAATAATTACTAATTCGTAATTCGTAATTCGTAATTACTTCGTGTCATAGTCCCGATTGAAATCTTTGATAAGCGTGGTCTTCTCCCTTGGCGCTAGCCTCTCCCTTTGGGAGAAGGGGAGACGCCTGCCGTAGGATGCCCAAAGGGCTGTAAGGCGAACAATCAGTGGAGGGTTTTTCAGCAGTACTGGCTTAAATCGAAAGACATAAATCTCAAAATTCTTCGTCTGATAACACATTTAAGAACTGGCGTATTATAATTAGAATATGAAGTGCACGGGTCCGTCACGGTTTCGACAGGTTGGCGAACGCTGCTCTGTGATTCAGGTCGAGAGTGAGTCGTCTCTCGGAAATCAAAGACTCGAAAAAAAAGTAAATGCGAATAACATCGTTAGCTTTGCTCGTAAGGACGCTCTAGTAGCTGCCTAAACACCTCTTATAGGTTCGAGCGTCTTTGGTTTGACTCCGTTAAGGACTAAAGACAAAACCCCAACGGATGCTCTAGTAAGCGTTCTCTGGTTGGCTTGCTAGCTAAGATTAAATCAGAGCATCCTACGTTCGGGATAATGAACGATTCCCGCCTTGAGGGTCAGAAAGGCTAAACCTGTGAATGAGCGGGGGGTCAATACCCAATTTGGACAGCAGTTCGACTCTGCTCGGATCCACTTACAATAATAAACAAGTCCATCTAGCAGTTTTAACCTCTAGATGGACTTTGTTTTATGAGCAGAAGTAAAGATTTTGGATTGCAACGTCTCTACACAGATGAAATTTGTACAAACAATCCTTAACTAATACCAATTCAATTAATGATTGCAACACATACTTGGGTGAAGACGCGATGAATAGCGTTTCTACAGATGGTCTGTTTGTCACATTCTTTTTAAGATTGGTAATAAGTTGTTACGTTTTTTCCTTAGCTGGTGGCACAATGCCATACTTGTTTAGACCGTAATCAATTTTCCTCAGTATTTTAAAATCCTCCTCTGGCAAAGGATAACTGCTACTGCTGAAAAAACCGCCACCGCTAACAGGCTGCCTTTCTAAGAAAGAGAAAGCTTGGCGAAATTGATAGGCTGTTGCTTTGATTGGTGAGTCAAAATGGCAGGGAACAATCCACTGGAAGTCCCAACTTGCCACCTTATCAGCCCAATTGAGAGTTTCACTAGGTGCGCGGTTCAGAATAAGTGTCTGCAAAATTGGTGCGACAAACAACCGCCCGTTCCCTCGGAGTGCATCGAACGATCGCTGCCAATTCTCCTGCCATTTAAAAGGATACAATCCAAAATATGCTTTCTTAGAATGTTCTGGTGCTTTGAAGGCATCGCGAAATACCTCACCCCAGTCAATTATTTCCAGCGCACTTGGTTGGAAATACAAAGCAAACAGAGAAATCCGCTGCCATCCTTTACGGCGGTTTGCCTGATTATCTGCAACGATATCAGATGCATTATCCTTGGCATGAAACAGCAAAGGGTATGGATCTAATTGGACGATCGCAGGCGGATTTTCTGGTATGGAAACCACTGAATCTGTTACTAGTAAAGTGTGCGATCGCTTATGGAAAAATGCAACTTCTGCAAATCTTCCTGGGCCAAGGTTAATCGGCCCAAGCATTGCATAATCAAATTGATCAGCAAAAGGTACTTTGCTGCTATCTTCTGGCAATAGCTGAGTACGTTTAGCAGGTAAGCCAAGCCAGCTAAGTGGTAGATTAAGCGGAAAACTCCATTGATTGGGAGCTACAAAAACCTGTGCTGCGGGAAAGCATCTAGCAAAAGGGCCTACGAAGACCTTATGTTCTAGTCCAGAGATAGTAGGCAAGATAATGTATTTGACATCACCGTGTTCTGTCACCAACTCATTTACAAGCCGGATACATTCGGTCGTTGGTGCAACAGGAGCATAGACAAGCAGACCACCCTGATCTAACTTAACTACAGTCATCCGAATCGGCACGACAACATAGAAAATGCCTTGAAGCTGGTCAAAAGTCCAGATTGTGTCCTTAATCACTTCTTTGCGAATAGTCCGCCGCTTGCCGAATGGGTAGAGTGGCAAAACAGGCCATAATCGCCAAGAAAAGTCCCTGGCATTAAACAGTTCTGTGTTTCCTACGCGTTCATCATCAGCCACTCTGCGACCCCCCAGTTGCCAATCCTCAAATTTTTGATTCGCCCTCCCCGAAGTTGGAGTTTAGCAAATTCTGGTACTGACGACTAGGGAGTGTGGAAAGTAGGGAGATGAGGGAGAAATAACTCCTAACTCCTAGCTCAGCACTCCTAATACCCCTACTAGATTGGTGGTGGGTTTTCAATGATTTCGGTTGGAGAAAGAGTAGTCATATTGAAAGCCTGCCACTCTTTGGTCACGTACTTAAACTTGCCAATGGCTATATCCACAATTTTAGGACGTTCCTGCCACTTTGCAGTTAAATCAGGCCAGTAATCGCCGCTCATGCTTAGTAAATAGCGAGCCTTAGCGCGATCGTCTCGTGTTTGGATATTGTCAACTTTTAGCCGCGCTTGAGCAGTGGTAAAAATACCATCCACGTCGTCGGGAGCAATTGACGCTCGACCAGTTTCACACCAAAAGTGAAAGTTGTATCCATTGCCAGCCTTGACTGAAATACTACCATCCTGCTCGTAACGCACATCTGTGACTTGATTAGTATTATTAGCAAAATCCTCTCGAAAAGCAGCCCCTTCAACTCCTTTGGAACTTTGAAGGAGATGCCATTTACCATCCTGCTTACTGAGCATATAAGCCTTGATATTTTTGATCTCAACTCTAGTATTCCAAGCAGGATTACCTTCGGCAGCTTCATACAGTTGCCCCCATGCAATCATGGCTCTAGAGCCTTCTGGATTGTCTCCCATACCTATACGAGGACGAGACGCCCAGTCATAACTTGGAGGAACACCATGCGGTATTCCCTCATGAAAGGGTTTCATATCGTCAATGATAGTTGTGAGCAAATTGGCTGTCTCTGGAATCTGTGCATTGACTCTGAAAGTAAAACAGCAAACAACTGCAATGACAAATATTGAGAAAAGTATGGGCAGTTTTTTGACTTGCATATCACTCCTCTTTGTTACTCACTGGGTAAATTTATTACCAGCAGTCTATTTGGCATGGATGTAGCCGTTTTTAGACCTTGCTTGATGCGTAGACGCGTCAGACATCGCTTGTTGCTCCAGCTATCCTTTGAGGATGGCTGCACTGTACCAATGGCAAAGCTGAGGCTTACTAATACAGCAAGCCTCAGCAACCTATAAGTGGTCGCACTGAGCAAAGTAAGTATTTTACTTTGTTTGGAAAATATTTTGTACCATTTTTTTATCTGCACTCGCCGCAGCTTTATCTAACTCAGTAATTTCACTGGAGTTCAATTGCCAACCCAATGCACCAATATTATCCCTAGCTTGCTCTAAAGTTTTCGCTCCAGGGATGGGAATTGTGCCTTTACAGATGCACCAGTTAATTGCTACCTGTGACATGGTTTTGTTCCTGTATTCTGCCACTTCTCGCAAACATGATAAAAGCGATCGCGCTCCTGGTAATAGCTGTCTAAAAAGTATTCCTCGCACGCCTTTGGGAAAAGACCCTTTTTCAGTGAACTTCCCTGTCAACAAGCCCAACGCCAGAGGGCTATAGGCAATTAGTTTTATTCCCAGTTCATCACAAACGTCTTTAAGCCCTAGTTCCGTAACAGGATACGTGGACAGCAGCGAATACTGGACTTGCAGTGTGGCAATTGGGACTCCTCGCTCAGCAAACTTTTGCTGCACACGCTTGAGCCGTTTAGGGCCATAATTGGATAGTCCTACTCCCTTCACTAGACCTTGCTCATAAAGATCGGCGAGACCATCCAATAGCCCTCCTTCTTGCCAGGGAGCATAGTTTGCCGTAGACCAATGCATTTGTACCAAATCTACATTTCTTCCCAAGCGTTGAGCAGACAACTTACAAGCTTTTACCATTGACTTGCGTGTCCATCTCCAGGGATACGCAGCAAGTTTGGTAGCAATACAAATATTTTCTCTGCCAAAACCTAAATATTCTCTAGAAAATTGTCCCAAGAGTAGCTCACTGCGCCCATTCAATCTGCCAGTGCCGTAAGAATCTCCTGTATCAAATAAAGTTACGCCGTTATTTACACATAGATTAAAGACAGCTTGCAACTGTTGATCCATACTTTCGTCATATCCCCAGAGCAATTGGTTGCCCCATGCCCAAGTTCCGCACCCCATGCTTGGCAGGGATAATTTTTGGCGAGTCTGCATCTTTGCTCTCTGTAGATTGCCTTAATAATTATCAGGCAATTCATTGTCCTTACTTTGGCGATATTCCTTGAAATTGAGTCTCAAAAGCTTTCCATCACCGAAATAAGCAGAACCATTCCTAAGTACCTCAAAATTGGCGTTGCTGAGTGAGAATGTGAATTTGTTTCACGCAGAGGCGCAGAGACGCAGAGAGTAAGAGTTGAGAGTATCCGATTTTTGCATTTCATATCTAAATTCAGCAACGCCTCAAAATTTATACTTTCAAGAATAGTGAGGATTTTTATTTTATTATGGTGGTCTAACCTGAAGGTCATAAACAGGCTTCTAGCCAGGAATAATAGCGTCTGACAAGTTCTTTCAGAAAATTTAGCTCTTCACCCTCAAGATTGCTAAATATCTGGCGATATTGCCAACCTCGCTC
The DNA here is from genome assembly GCF_038096175.1 of Nostoc sp. UHCC 0302. NCBI lineage: Bacteria > Bacillati > Cyanobacteriota > Cyanophyceae > Nostocales > Nostocaceae > Nostoc > Nostoc sp. UHCC 0302. The sequence goes on along the minus strand of NZ_CP151099.1, from coordinate 1,638,805 downwards.
ATAGCGACTTAGCATTTCCTCTGGAGTAAACCGATATACATCTCTTGTTTGCCAACAAATTGACTCCAAAAATGGCAGATGTTTTGGGACAACAAGTGGATGAATTGTTGGTTCAGGGGTTTTCATTGCTACCCTAATCGAAGAATTTAGCTATCTCTACTTCTAGAATAATCTAGGCGATCGCTCTTCATCTCCCAAAATCTCATCAAAAAGCGATCGCACTCTAAATCTTCGATTTGACTCAATTTTGCTCCTATAGCAACTGAGCAATATAACTAGCAGTCTAGTACTCATCCAAGAATACGAAACATCCTCCACAGACTGGAGACGATAGACTTTTTACAAGAGTAATTTTTGCAAAAAGCAACTTTACAAACTTAATAGTTATTGTTTTTACAAAAAATTTACTGGCAGGTATGGGGCAATGGTACAACTAAAACCGTGGCAGTGGGTTGTCTTAGCAACCCCGATCGCTTTCATTATCATTTTTTTACTCATATCCGCAGGCTTGCAAATCCATGCATGGGGCATTAACTGGATTTGGGCTGTGTTCACCCTCATATTCGTAGGCTGGCGTTGGCTGTTGGTGAAGTGGACTCAACCAGCGGTAAATCAAGTAGAAGCTGTATTAGCACAAGTCCGCGAAGAACTAGAATCAACTGCGGAAGATACAGCTACATCACCGAGAGAAGGTGACGCCACTAAGCAAGCAGAAACCGCACTTCAGGAGATTCTCATAGCAGCACAAAGCGATCGCCCGATTTGGGAAGACTGGCAAACCTTTTGGACGCGCTGCCAAGATTTAGTTGTGGCAGTTGCCCATATTTACAATCCTGAAGTTCAATATCCCTTGTTAAACATTTATGTTCCCCAGGTTTATGGATTGATTCGGGGAACTGTGGATGATATGGATCAGTGGATGCAGAATTTATCCCCTGTTCTGAATCAGGTGACAGTTGGGCAAGCATACCAAGCATACGGAGTTTACCGGAAGTTGGAGCCATCCGCTCGCAAATTTTGGCGGGTTTGGAATTGGGCGCAGTGGGTTTTAAATCCTGTGGCGGCTGTGGCAAAACAAGCTAGTCAGGGTTCTAGTAACCGAGCAACTGAGCAATTATTAGTAAATTTGAGCCAATTAGTCCGAGAAGCTGCCCTCAGAAACTTATGCCGACAAGCGATCGCTCTCTACGGACGTACTACACTAGCTGTTACAGCATCTGCTACATCTACACCAACTTTACCCAGAGTCAAAACTCAAGCACTCCGAGACATTCTCAATCAGGCAGAACCAGCCGAAACGGTTGAGCAAAAACCCGTCAATATTCTCCTTGTGGGGCGCACCGGGTCTGGAAAAAGTAGCTTAATTAACACGCTATTTCAAGCGGATCTCGCCGCTGTTGATGTCTTGCCCAGCACTGATCGCATTCAGAATTACCAATGGCAGTCTCAAACTGGGGCAACCCTCACTCTTTGGGATACACCTGGTTATGAACAAGTCAACCGCGCAGATTTACGAACATTAGTACTTGATTATGCTACCAATGCTGATTTACTGCTGTTAGTCACCCCTGCCCTTGATCCTGCCTTACAAATGGATGTGGACTTCCTGCAAGATATGAAGGCAGAAGTTGCAGACTTACCGACAATTGCGATCGTCACTCAGGTGGATCGTCTGCGTCCAATTCGTGAATGGCAACCGCCTTATGATTGGGAATGGGGCGATCGCCCAAAGGAAATTGCAATTCGGGAAGCTACGGAGTATCGTGCTAAGCAACTAGGTAACTTCTCTAATCTAGTTCTACCCCTCGTTACGGCAGACAGCAAAACAGGTCGAGCCGCCTGGGGAGTAGAAACGTTATCCTTGGGACTAATAGAAGCGATCGCGCCTGCTAAGCAACTCCGACTTGCCCGCTTTTTACGTAACCTAGAAGCCCGTACAATTGCTGCTGCGAAAATTATCGACCACTACACCTTCCAGATGGCGACGACACAGGGACTAACGGCATTGCTCAAAAGTCCTGTCCTCCAGTTCGTTTCTACCCTATCAACCGGATCTCCAAAGTTAGCCTATCTGTTGGCAGAGCAAATTCCTGTAGAACAGTTGCCTGTTGTAATTGGCAAACTTCAGATGGCGTATGAGCTTTTCTCGCTATTGAATACTGGTAACTCTAACCCGCTCAACTTTGAGTTGCTATCTCTGTGGCCACTGCTGTTAGAAAACCCCACCTCACCTGAGCGCAACGCCTGGGCATTCGGTCACGCTTTAGTAGAATACTGGAGTCAAAACCTCACAGTTGAACAACTCCGGCAGCGCTTTGAATACTATCTTGGACAATAAAGTACTGTATTTGTCATTTGTCATTGGTCGTTTGTCATTTGTCACTTGTACTGAGCGTTCGCGTAGCGTCTCGCAAAGAAGTCGTAAAGCCTGCGGCATAGCTACGCTTAGGGCGCAGCCTCTCGTAGAGAAGTATTTGTCATTTGTCGTTTGCCAGTACTTATTCTCCTTCTCCCCTCTGCTCCCACAATCCCAATTAGGAATTACGTTAGGTGAGTCCGTGTATCGTTAAAGCGAAAGCTCCACTAACGCCTTGGTCTCGTAGAGAGCGTCATTACAAATTAGTTTTTCCATAATCTTTTTTGAAGATTTTATTAATAGCTCACTCTTTAATAGACAAGGATAAAAATATGAAATTTTTCAATATCACATTATCAGTAATAATTTTTATTTTAACCTTTTTTAGTATGTTGTTAACTGCTAAAGCTGGAGAAATTTATCACTTTAAAAATGGCTTAAAACTTTACGTAAATGTAGTAAATTTGCACCCTTTTCTTGTAGACCATGAAAAAGTGCTAATTATTCAAGATAATCAAAAACAATTAAAACAAATACCATTATATGCTGATGCAGGCTTAGGAAGCCCAGCATTTTTATTTAAGCAAGGCAAAGATATTATTTTAATTGATAGTAATGGCTATTGGTATAAATTCAATCAACAAGCTGTCTTAATTGAAAAGCTGTGGAAATGGGACGAAGATTTACCAAAAGGTTTTATTGGTATCATTGCTTATGATAAGCAAAAAAATGATTATATTTTAATAAAAAATAAAAATATCGCAAAAAATGATGTTTATAGGTATAAAGATCCTGATATGCCCGACTTATTGAACAAGTCGAGGTTATAAGCGGATCAGCAGAATATCAAGACAGTATTACCTACATTCCTTTATAACTTATGACATAAAACAATGTCTGAATCTTCGCTCTGCAAAAACCGGTGTTGAAATATGCTAATAAGATTGGACTATAACAATGTAACAATAGCGATCGCAAGCAAATTTTCTAAATCATACCCACTAGTGAACGCCCCTACCAACATCTCCGCAGAAACTCAGTCTCGCAAAGCAGATCATATTCGTATCTGTCTAGAAGAAGATGTTCAGTCCCATCAAGTCACCACTGGGCTAGAACGCTATCGCTTCAACCATTGCTGCTTACCAGAAATAGACCACAACGATATTGATATTAGTACAATTTTCTTAGGCAAACACCTTGGCGCACCCCTGTTAATTTCTTCCATGACTGGAGGAACAGAACAAGCGGGAATTATTAACCAACGTTTGGCCGAAGTCGCACAACACTACAAAATTGCAATGGGTGTTGGTTCCCAAAGAGTAGCGGTAGAAAAACCACAGGTGGCTGATACATTTGCTGTTCGCAAATACGCTCCCGATGTTCTCTTATTCGCCAACTTAGGTGCTGTGCAACTTAACTATAAATATGGATTGGATGAATGCCTGCGGGTAGTTGATATCCTAGAGGCTGATGCCTTGATTTTACATATTAATCCTCTTCAAGAATGCATTCAACCCAAGGGTGATACTAACTTTCGAGGTTTGCTTGACAAAATATCTAAATTATGCTCTGATTTGCCAGTGCCAGTCATTGCTAAGGAAGTAGGTAATGGCATTTCAGGAGCGATCGCAGAAAAACTGATTGCGGCTGGCGTGACAGCAATTGATGTGGCTGGTGCGGGTGGAACTTCTTGGGCAAAAGTGGAAAGCGAACGGGCAGAAAATGCCTTGCAGCGCCGTTTAGGGAAGACGTTTGCCGATTGGGGTTTACCAACGGCAGAGTGTATTACAAGTATTCGCTCTCTGTCGCCGGATGTACCATTAATTGCTTCCGGGGGATTGCGTCATGGATTAGATGTAGCGGTAGCGATCGCTTTAGGAGCAGACATAGCAGGTTTAGCAATGCCTTTTTTGCAAGCAGCAGCAGCATCAGAAACCGCAGTTTACGAACTGGCTGAGGTATTAATCGCCGAAATCACCACAGTATTATTCTGCACTGGCAACACTAGCTTGTATCAGTTAAAGCACTCCGGCAATTTACAGCGCATAGAATAGGTAAATAAGTCATCTGTCATTAGTTATTTGTTATTTGTCATTTGTCCAATGAACTCTTGACCTTTGACCCTTGACTGAATGGCACTAAGTTAAGCGTAAACCCTTGATATAAATGGATGAGAGGGTGTGGCGTGTGGGGTGTAGGTATTGGGGAATCAAGAAAATGTTGAACTCCTTAACGCAACTAAAGTTTAATTGTCTTAAACACGAACCTGCAACCCTACCCCCAACACCCTGCCCTGACGAGGTTTTACATGAGTCTTAGTGCCATTCGACTCTTGACTCTTGCACAGACGTGTTAATCGCGTCTCTACGATTTTTGACTCTTAACCCTTATCTTAATTATGCGTAATTTTCTTAAACAAACTTTTGCTAGCTTAATCGGCAGTTTACTGGGGCTGTTTATTTTCGCGGGTCTGGGAACAACTGGACTGTTCTTGCTAATATTGGCTGCTACCTCTTCCAAAAATACTGGCCCAGAGGTAAAAGATAAGTCAGTACTGGTTTTTGACTTGTCGATGAAAATCACCGATGGCGCACCTAGTTCTAGCGAAGTGCTTCAAAACACACTCTCAGGTGTAGATGACGAAAGGATGGCACTTTACAAAGTTCTAGAAACTTTAGAAAAGGCGCGACGTGATCCGCGAATTGTTGCTATTTATTTAGATGGAACGCGTACAAACGAAGCGAGTGGTATTGGCTATGCTTCCCTCAAAGAAGTCCGTCAAGCACTGGAGAAATTCCGGGCGGCGGGTAAAAAAATTATCGCCTATGGCGGAAACTGGAGTGAACGAGAATATTATCTAAGTTCGGTGGCAGATACCGTTGTACTTAACCCTGTGGGAATGATGGAAGTCAACGGTTTGAGTTCACAACCGATGTTTTTAACGGGAGCATTACAGAAGTACGGTATTGGTGTTCAAGTCGTGCGTGTAGGGAAATTCAAAGGAGCGGTTGAACCATTTATCCTCCCGAAGTTAAGTCCAGAGAACCGCGAACAAACTCAGAAATTATTGGATGATGTCTGGACAGAGTGGCGGGCCGCTGTGGGAACAAGTCGTAAAATTAACCCCCAACAGTTGCAAGCGATCGCAGATAATCAAGCAGTACTAGAAGCAACAGAAGCTAAAACCAACGGTTTGGTAGATCAGGTAGCATACCAGGATCAAGTGGTAAGTGACCTGAAAAAATTGACAAATAGCGAGAAAAAAGACAAAACATTCCGGCAAATTAACTTGTCTAACTACGCGCAAGTTCCTGGTAAATCCTGGGGTATAGAACGCGAATCAGCAAATAAAATTGCCGTTGTTTATGCCGAAGGTGAAATTGTTGATGGTAAAGGTGAAACTGGGGAAGTAGGAGGGGAACGCTTTGCCAAATATTTCAACAGACTGCGACAAGATAATAATGTTAAAGCTGTTGTACTGCGGATTAACAGTCCCGGTGGTAGCGCCACCGCAGCTGAAGTCATGCAGCGAGAAGTGCGGCTGACTCGTGAAGTCAAACCAGTTGTAGTCTCAATGGGTGATGTCGCCGCCTCCGGTGGTTACTGGATAGCCAGCGATTCTAATCGGATTTTTGCCGAACCAAATACAATTACAGGTTCAATTGGAGTATTTGGCTTACTGTTCAATGGGCAGAAGTTAGCAAATGATAATGGTATCACTTGGGATTCAGTAAAAACTGGACGTTATGCTGATAGTCAAACAATTTCTCGTCCGAGATCACCTCAAGAATTGGCAATTTATCAGCGTAGTGTTAACCGCATTTACAGTATGTTTTTAAATAAAGTTTCTCAGGGGCGGAAACTGCCAGAACAAAGAGTTGCCGAGATTGCCCAAGGACGGGTTTGGTCAGGTGTAGCAGCTAAAGAAATTGGTTTAGTGGATGAAATTGGCGGTTTGAATACTGCGATCGCATACGCTGCTAAGCAGGCGAATCTCGGAGATAATTGGGAAATACAAGAATACCCTCGGTCTAGCGGCTTTGGAGAACGCTTTTTCGGGCGAGTAACCGAAGAGGCGCGGACTGTTTTAGGAGTTGAAGAGGCAAAACTTAAACAATCCAATCCCCTTAATGCAGAATTCCAAAAACTGCAACAGGAAATAGAAATGCTGCAAAATATGAATGATCCACAAGGAATTTATGCTCGTTTGCCTTTCAACTTAAAGATTGAGTAGAGATGTAGGATGTAAATGAAATACTAGGGGTATGGGGTTATAAGAAAAAACTTCTTCTCCTATACCCTTACACTAATTCTTTAAAATTAGGCCTTACGCACACTCTAAGAATTCTTCTCTTTTGCCTATTAAATTACGAATTACTACTCATACCAATTCTCTTGTAGAAAAGCAACACATCGTACCACTTCGTGGAAGCAAGCTACGTAGTAGCGCTTAAGCGCAATTCCTTGCCTGATTTAATCTGTAATCTGTCGTCATATTTTAGAGAAACGGTATTACGAATTACGAATTAGTATAACTGCTGAGAATTTTTGATACTCAAATGGGGAATGCTAAGGCTGTGAGATGTGTCCCTTTGGTTAGGACTTGAGCCTATGCAGCTCCCCCAGCAACAGAAATCTGTCAAGTTTCATAGCTTTAACCAGAAAATCCCTTTGCAACTAGTTCTAGTTGTGCCATTTGTCTTACAGATTTTTGCTGTTGTCGGGCTAACAGGATATTTATCGCTGCAAAATGGGCAGAAAACAGTCAACAATCTGGTTAATCAGTTAATGAGCGAAGTGGGGGGTCGGGTAGACCAACATTTAGATACCTATTTAGCAGTCCCTTTGCGACTCAATCAGATGAATGCTGATGCTGTAGAAAGAGGGTTGATAAATCTACAAGACTTGGAAAATACAGGTCACTATTTTTGGCAACAGATGCAGATCCATGAGGTCAGCTATATTTTTTATGCCTTGACCACAGGCGAATATGTAGGTGCTGGGCGTTGGATAAAAGACCAAGGAGTGACAATCGATGAACTTTCCCCAAGAACCCAAGGGAAAAGTAATACTTATCAAACAGACCATCAGGGAAACCGCATCAAAGTACTGACAAACGGCGAATACGAACCTCTAAAAGAAGATTGGTATTTAAGAGCAGTTCATTTAGGCAAACCCGTTTGGAGCAAAGTTTATAACTGGGACGACACTCCAGAATTTGTCTCTGTTAGTACTGCCCGTCCAGTGTATGACAAGAACAAACAGATAATTGGGGTTTTAGGAGTTGACCTGCTGCTATCTAATATCAGCGATTTTCTTCAGCATTTAAAGGTGAGTCCATCTGGAAAAATCTTTATCGTAGAACGGGATGGACAAATCATAGCTAGTTCTAGTGATGAAAAACCTTTCATCTTAGTAAAAGGAGTTGCACAACGGATTAACGCGCTCAAAAGCACCGATAACCTAATACAAGCAACTGCTAAACATCTAAAGGATCAATTTGGTAGCTTCAGTCAAATTCAGAAGAATCAAGAACTAGTAGCTACCCTCAATAACCAGCGCCAATTCATTCAAGTTACCCCTTGGAAAGATGAAATTGGATTGGATTGGTTAGTGGTAGTAGTAGTGCCAAAATCTGATTTTATGGCGCAGATTAATGCTAATACCCGCACAACTATTTTGCTTTGCTTGGGTGCGCTCTTTCTAGCCACAATACTCGGAATTTACACTTCCCGCTGGATTGCTTATCCGATTCAACGACTAAATATAGCTAGTGAAGCGATCGCTAATGGACAACTTGATCAACAAGTCGAAGTCAAAGGAATTCAAGAGTTAGGTAATTTGGCTAAGTCATTTAATCATATGGCGAAGCAACTCCAAGAATCTTTCACCACTCTTGAGCAACGTGTCGCCGCAAGGACAACTGAACTACAAGCAGCTAAATTAGTAGCCGATTCCGCTAATCATGCCAAGAGCGAATTTTTGGCAAACATGAGTCATGAACTGCGTACACCACTCAATGGCATTCTCGGTTATGCTCAAATCTTGCTACGCGATAAAACTGCAACTCCGAAGCAAAAAGACAGCGTTAGTATTATTCACCAGTGCAGTTCCCATTTACTAACACTGATTAATGATATTTTGGATCTCTCAAAAATAGAAGCTCGAAAACTCGAACTCTTCACCAAAGATTTTCACTTTGAAACTTTTCTCAACGGTATAGTTGAAATTTCTCGTATCCGCGCTGAACAAAAAGACATTTCCTTTACCTTTGAGCCACGCAATAAGCTGCCGTTGGCACTTAATGCTGATGATAAACGGCTACGCCAAGTATTAATTAATCTGCTGGGTAATGCGATTAAGTTCACAGACAAAGGGAGCGTCTGCTTGAAAGTCGGAGTAGTCAATGACTCATTACCCATTCACCGCATCCGTTTCCAAATTGAAGATACGGGCGTTGGTATGACTCCACAACAGTTAGAAAAAATATTTCTGCCCTTTGAACAGGTTGGTGATCAGCAACGTATGACAGAAGGTACTGGTTTAGGACTCGCCATCAGTCAGCAAATTGTGCAAATAATGGGTAGCCAATTGCAGGTAGAAAGCACAATTGGCGAGGGAAGTACCTTTTGGTTTGAAGTAGATTTACTTGAGGCAAGTGGATGGATTGAACTGGATGCGACTAAATCTGCAAATCAGATTGTAGGTTACCAAGGCAAGAAACAGAAAATTCTAGTAGTAGACGATCGCTGGGAGAACCGCTTTGTTATTCTCAACTTACTCGAACCATTAGGCTTTGAATTGATCGAAGCTGAAAATGGTCAGGATGCTCTTACCAAATATCAACTACATCAACCCGACTTAATCATTACTGACATCGCCATGCCTATTATGGATGGCTTAGAAATGCTTAAAGAATTACGCAATCAACCAAAAGGGCAAACCCTGCCTGTGATTGTGTCGTCTGCCAGCGTATTCAGCTTTGATCGCCAGCAAAGCTACGACGCAGGCGCAAATAATTTCTTACCAAAACCTGTCCAATCAGAAGAATTATTTTATCAGCTTCAACAACAATTACAGCTAACTTGGCAGTATGAAACAGCAAGCATTTCTGTTCATGATTCTGCTTCTGATGTCATTGATGCCACATTAGTAATTCCACCCGTTGCAGAATTGCGATCGCTCTACAGTGCTGCTCGAATTGGTGATATTCAGGGAATTAAACTGGAAGCACAACGTCTTCAACTGCTTGACGCACAGTATCAGCAGTTTGTGCAATCAGTTTTGCAACTCGCAGAAGCACTCGATAACAAAGCCATTATTAAATTAATAAAACCCCACCTTAACGGTAATTAATTAATATAAATAGAGCAGACATATGGATACTTCACAACCGCTCATTCTAATCGTAGATGATACTCCTACTAATGTGAAATTGCTGTTTGAAGTGCTGGAAACAGCAGGTTTTAGGACATTAATTGCCCAAAGTGGCGAAGATGCACTCTTAATTTTAAACGAGGTAAAGCCAGATTTAATTTTGCTGGATGTAATGATGCCGCCAGGAATTAATGGCTTTGAAACTTGCCAACAATTCAAAGCTAAGCCTTGTACTCAAGAAATTCCTGTAATTTTTATGACGGCACTTTCAGATAGCCAAGATAAGGTCAAAGGGCTAAGTGTAGGTGCAGTAGACTACATCACCAAACCTTTTCAGCAAGAAGAGGTGCTAGCACGGGTGCAAATTCATTTGCAATTGCGGCGACAAGCCGTAGAACTGCGACAGCTTAATGAAACATTAGAACAGCGGGTGGCAGAGCAAACAGCTCAACTGGTACAGAGTGAAAAAATGTCTGCTTTGGGAAATTTGATGGCTGGGGTTGCTCATGAAATTAATAATCCTGTCAGCTTTATTGCCGGAAATATTCCGCCAGCTTTAGATTATATTAATGATTTATTTAAATTAATCAACTTATATCAACAAGAATTACCAAACCCTAGTAAATCGCTGTTAGCACAAGTTAAGGCAATTGACTTTGAGTTCCTGCGTGAAGATTTGTGGAAACTACTATTTTCTATGAAAGATGGTGCAGAGCGGATTTGCAAAATTAGTACCAGCTTACGTATATTTTCGCGAGGAGATTCTGATAATACTCAACTATTTGATATCCATGAAGGAATCGATAGCACAATTCTGATTTTGCGTCATCGGCTCCAGAAGAATAAAAAACGCCCAGAAATTAAAATTATTAAAAACTATAGTGAACTGCCATTAGTAAATTGCTATCCTGGTCAACTTAATCAAGTGTTCATGAATTTATTGGCAAATGCTATAGATGCATTAGAAGAATCTGATTTTGGGGAAAGTAAAAAACAAAATTATCAAATAATAATTACGACAGAATTGAACTTAGATACTAGTATTAGTATTTATATTAAAGATAATGGGCTAGGAATGTCTAAGGACATCAAAGAACGTATTTTTAATCCTAGATTCACAACGAAAGCGGTTGGTAAGGGAACTGGGCTAGGATTAGCGATCGCTCATCAAATTATTGCAGAAAAACATAAGGGTCAGCTAAGTTGTACCTCGACTCCAGGACAAGGAACGGAGTTTACAGTTAAAATACCCATAGCACTCGACGGTTCACTTGGCTAATCAAGTTTGGTAGGATAAATCAAGTATAAATTGCTTATTTTCTGCTGTCCTAGTGCTGAGTGTTGTTGAAACCAGCTGACAATATCAGCAAGGATGTGTAAAGTAGTTGAGAACTGATTATTACTTTTACACTCGACACATCCATCTATGGATAGAAAAATGAAACGTCTTTTGCTGCTAGTTATCTCCTGTAGTGTGACTGGGGTAGTATTAGGAGGAACCGCAAGTTGGGCAGAAAGCAGTCTCTGCTTGCAAAACAGTAACGTTACAAATGAGTGCCTGACTCTAGATCCAATACAAAAGACTATAGAAGGCATGAGTACTGGACTGGTAGCAGGGGCTGGGGCCGCTTGCGGTGCAGCATGGCGTCTACGGCATGAAGATTAACTAACGTGCGTCTAAATAGCAGATTCTTGCCGCTTAGCAAAGTCCAAGGTTAAGGGTCAAGAGTATTAACCCTGACCCTTGACTATCCCGCTTAAATGTATACTAAAAGCGATAGTTGCGATCGCGTACCCACATACTAATAGGTACGGCGTTACCTTGTGGATCGACTTTCGCTTTTACTACCACAGGGGGTCGCTGTCCTCCTCGGTTTCGTTGGGCTTGTCGGATATCGTTGTTAATCTGCTGCCGTTGGTTTTCAGGGATGTAATATGTTTCTAAACCATAGTTGACAGAGCCATCTTCATACACCCCTTTTAAAGCTACCTGATTTGCCCTTAACGAAGTGGGGCGCTCTCTAGTAACTCGTAAAGGTCTCCAAGCTCTGGGAACACCACCACCAAAAGATGGCTGCTCTTGCAAAATCACATACAAGTTCGTTCCATCTGGCACTCGTCTGCCACTTCCACGGCCTTTCATAACCAACTGTTGCCAGCCTGGTAATCTTCTCAAGGTTTCAGTACGGGATATGTTATAGTTTAAGTCCAGAGCGTTAGACTGCCGTACATTAGCGGGGTTTACAGGCGCAGTTTGCAAAATTACGGTCTTGCCCGTCACGTCTGTGTACAGCGCTTGAGCTGGTACTGCCATAATTAGCCCTGTTTGGATCAGCAAAGGAGCTACTAGCCGCCAAGCAGGTAAGGGTTTATTCGATTTCTGTTCTGAGGCTATCAGATAATCGCGAAAAGTAACCTTTTCAGAGAATTCGGCTTCAGGAGACAAAGATTTATTTTTAGATTCAGAAGAGCTACTTGTCATGAGCGTAGTCCTACAGAGAAATGGGTGTTGAAGAGGTCAAAAGTAACGAAATTAGGACTGACGCAGAGACATAGGGATTGGGGATTAAGGGAGCAGGTGGTCGCACCTCGACTGCGCTCGGCGACCACCGAGCGTAGCTGAGGTGGAGCAGGGGAGAGAATAATAACTCCTGTACAGACGCGTAGACGCTCGAAGAGCGGCTTCTCGTAAGAGTATAATTGCGTCTCTACTCTTGACTCAGCACTCAGCTTAGTTCTTACTTTTAGAACTAGATGCAGCAGGTTTGCGGCGTTCAAACCAGAGTCCAGCACTAATTAGACCTGAACCGCATAAAACAAAGACCAACGACTTAAAAAGTAAGTCGGTGTCGTACTCTAGTATTCGACTAATAATTTGCAGCGTGAACAGCAGCATACCGCCCCAAAATGAGCTTCTTTTGTTTAGCTTCAATCCTTCTTGAATTAGCCCCCAAGCTAATATCGCCAAAAGTACATTGAAAATAAAAATGCCTAGTTCATCAATGCGAGTGATAGCTTGATGCCAAAAAGGTACTATGGCAATGGCTGCAATAAAAGTGGTAATCAGCGCAGTTGTGAAAATCACTTCTCGGCGAGGAGGATTGTTTCTTTGACGCAGCAGAAACAACCACTGCAATACCGCTAAACCACTGAGAATCCCCAAATCGATTATCGGCAGAGACTGGAATAAATTCGCCAAAGTCGTTGGCGGATTATAAGTATAGTTTGGAGTTTGCCAAAGCCAACGAAAAGACAAGACATAAAAGACAAGACCAAAGAACACCAGCGCTAAACTACGAGCCAGGGGTAAAAACAACCTGTAATTTATCGTTGGGAACAGTAAGTCATCATAACTCCAGAATAATGCAGGTGGTAGTGCAAAAGCAAAGGATGCCACCCAAGGTGCTACATCAGCATAATTGAGAAGTGGCAGAGGATTGAGGCTGGCTTGTAAGGAACTAGCAAAGGCTAAGGCTGCCATACCAAAAATCCAACGCGAACGACAAAGGTAGGCTAGGGGAACATACAACAGCCATGATAGTAAAGGCATATGTTGCACGACCAGCCGTGACCAAGTCAATTCACTTTGAGAGTACCACAAGTCTCCTAGTCCCGTCCAATATCCAATTTGCATGAGGACAATTGCCAAAATGCCCAATGAATTTAAGGACAGGCTGTAAGCCATGACTAAAACACCAATCCCCCAAGCGAGAAACAGTTGGGAATTTGAGCCGTCAATATTAAACATCTGAGCCATCAACGCGAAATTTGCGCCTAAAATGAGAGCGCTAAGAAAGAGTAATCCTTCTCCCAATAAGCGCTTGCTGCGTTGTGACTTTTTACCTTCAGGTTGTCTCCACGTGTAAAAACCAGTGATAGTAGTCGATAGAAACAAACTCATTAACAAAATGAACTTGACTTCTCGTGACCACGCTTGCCAATTTGCTGCTACAAAGGTAATGATACCTAAGCATAAAAGTATGCTGCCTACACTAATGACGATGACAATAAAGCGATCGCGTGCAACAGCGTCCAGATTTTTAAATTGATAACGGTCTGCTATTTGCTCATACTGCGAAGAACTAATTAATCCTTCATCCCTCCATAATTGTGCTTCTTTGCGTAATTTCTGCTGAAAATTATCTAAGAGCATGACCTTCTCCGGTGCAATGGGCTAATGAGAGCGATCGCGTCTGGTCAGCTTCTAGTTTTTGAATGAAAGCTTAGGCAGATGCACTCTTGCGATCGCAATTTTAATGGCGGTCATTATCTTTTCAGTATGAAGCCAAATAGCTTAATTACATTGTTCTTGTGTAACAGTTTTATTGTTATTCTGATACAACACAATTATTTATATATGCAAATTGAAAAACCTTCTAATTTATTACTTAAAGTTTCACGCCGTTTGTTTGCAAATCTTGATGAGCGTGAAAGTTTTATTGAGGCTTTAGTTAACCCCCAGCCTTTTCAACCCAGTATTCTTTGGTGTCAAGATAAGCCAGATATGTCGCCTTTTCCAGTAGAAATACCAACCGATTGGCAACCACAATTTATTGACCGTTTATGCTTAGGGGAAAAACCTGGACAGCATCCTTTGCATGAGCAAGGATATTTCTATTGTTTGGATTTTTCTTCTGTCTTTGCATCTAGTACTTTATTAACAATTCCTCAACCAGTGCGTTTAGTATTTGATATGTGTGCTGCACCAGGAGGAAAGAGTATCTTTGCTTGGAAAGCTTTGCAACCAGACTTACTGATCAGTAATGAAGTTATTGGTAAACGCTTGGGAATGCTAATTTCTAATTTAAAGCGTTGTCATATTAGTCCTAGTACAGTGGTTAATAGAGATTCGAGTATCTTTGCTGAAATGATACCTTTTTCTAGCAATCTAGTGATTGTAGATGCTCCTTGTACTGGTCAATCTTTACTTGCAAAAGGTGAAAAAGCTCCCGGTTGCTTTCATCCAACGGCTATTAATAAGAGTGCAAATAGACAAAAACGGATCATAGCTAACTCTGCTAAACTTGTCTCACACCAAGGCTACCTAGCTTATATGACTTGCACTTATTCATCTGAGGAAAATGAGCAGGTTTGTGAATGGTTTTTGGAACGCTTTCCTCATTTTCAAGCATTAGAAATCAGCCATTTAGCAAAATATCAGTCACATTTAACTACAATGCCTTGTTATCGAATGTTTCCTCAAGATAGGTTAGGGGCTGGTGCATTTACAGTCCTATTCAAAAATACTTATGAGGATGAAGATAAAGAAATAAATTTAGATACAATATCCTCATATTACATATATCAAAATATAAAAAAGCTAAGTTAATTACATTGAGGCTTAACATTTCAGAGCGATGCTAGATTTTAAGCGATCGCCTCAACAAGAATGTGCTTGTCAATCAGCCATAAGGAACACATTTTTTTACTCAATCGATTTTATGATTGTAAAATCATAGACATAATAATTGTTATTTAGATGCAACTAATTACAGAAAATTCTTGTCTTTCTATGAATAGACTGTATTACCCTAAATGTAAACTTATGAATAATACATTTTTTCTCGTAAAATTTGTAGTCTACAATACCATGTTTCTTAATCTTTGCACAATTCTCTACTTGGGAGTAAACCCCAATATTTAAAAATCAACAACTTTCACTATTAACTCATGCAACAGAAAATCTGCTATATAAGGCGTTGGCAATTTAGTATTCATCTAAAATAAAATCATCCGAAATCAGCTCTCGACTTTTTGAAATAAAAATTGTACAAAAAGACTAGATTGTAGAGGATCGAAGTCACATGACTCGAAAAGTTAGCAAAGTTTTTAAACAGTCTGGAGTAATTCCCTATAGAGTCAAAGACGGCAAAATCGAAATCTTGCTGATTACAACCCGTAACTATCAACACTGGGTAATTCCGAAAGGAGATATCCCGAATGGAATGAGTCCACCTGCTTCAGCAGCTAAAGAAGCGTGGGAAGAAGCCGGGGTAATTGGGCAAGTAAATGTCAATGAACTAGGTACTTATAAATACCGTAAACGAGGTAAAATTTATCGAGTCAAGATGTATTTGCTACCAGTTGAAATGCTCAGCGAACATTATCCAGAAGCAAGCCAAAGAAAACGGCAGTGGCTAGATGTGAACAAAGCTATCAGACGGGTTAAATTTAGTTCACTCAAACGCATTCTTAAGGGCTTTTTTCTACCTAAATCTGATTCTTGTGCATTTCGATGCTAGTACAAAAAAGTAAAAGCTAGCATAAAATCTTTGTCTATTTTTAACTGTTGGATACCTTCGTCAGTGCTTGCTAGCCGAATAATGATTTTGTAAATTATAATGGCTCTAAATTGCCTGCGATGTTCTCACGCTTGGGGAGACAAGAAACCGAAGTATTTTAAATCTGGTTTTGGACTACCCAAGCAAACAAAAATACTACTTAAATTTGTATCAGCTAATTAAATTTACCAACTTCTCTGTTGCCTCAATCAAAGCACTGCGAATTCCTGGTTCACTCATCGAATGTCCAGCATCAGGAACAACAATAAATTCTGCTTCTGGCCAAGCTTGATGTAATTCCCAAGCAGATATCATCGGACAAACTACATCATAACGTCCCTGAACGATCGCAGCAGGAATCTGACGGATGCGGTAAACATTTGAGAGTAATTGATCTTCTGTTTCAAAAAAACCCTTATTCATAAAATAATGGCATTCGATACGCGCAAAAGCTGAAGCAAACTCACTTTCACCAAACTTTTGCATGAGTTCTGAATCAAAAAAAAGTCTACTTGTACTAGCTTCCCAAATCGACCAAGCACGCGCTGCTGCCAATTGAACTTCTAAATCTGGACTGGTCAAGCGTTTGTAATATGCTGCGATCATATCATCACGCTCAGTGATGGGAATTGGTTTTAAATATTCTTCCCAAGCGTCAGGAAAAATATAGCTAGCACCCTCTTGGTAAAACCATCGCAACTCTTTTTGTCTCAACATGAAAATCCCCCGGAGAATTAATCCCAAGCATCGAGAGGGATGAGTTTGACTATACGCTAATGATAAAGTACTACCCCAACTGCCGCCGAAGACTACCCACTTTTCAATACCTAAATGTTCACGTAGTTTTTCAATATCACTTACTAAATCCCAAGTAGTGTTTTCTCGTAATTCAGCGTGAGGTTTGCTTTGCCCACAACCACGCTGGTCAAACATCACCAACCGCCATTTCTCTGGGTGGAAATATTGTCGATAAAAGGGTGGACACCCACCTCCAGGGCCTCCATGCAACAAAACAATTGGCTGACCTAGAGGGTTACCTGACTCTTCAAAATGAATAGTATGGAGGTCAGAAACCTGTAAACTACCTTCTAGGTATGGTTCAATCGCTGGATACAGTTCTCGCATTCTGCGTATCTTAGTAGATTTTTACCCTATTCGAAACCAACTCCACTGCTGTGCTATTGGTTTAAGTGAATAGTATTTCTATTAAACAGGACTTATGCAGAAAGATACTTCATTTTTTCTCTCTCTTACACCCCTTAACCAAACCCTTGATTTTTCGCGTGTATGCGTAAGTTCTAAAAAAAATTTGTGTAAGTTTCCGGCTACAACGTACCCCTAAGAGAAAAGGATTTTAGACTTTCATCTTATCGCTACAGCTTGTTGGTAGTGATTGTGGTTGGTCTGTTTTCTCGTGTCAAACTAACTTAATTTTTATCCCACTAAAAATAAATATTAAGTAGGTAGGTGCCAAAAAAGTCAGCTATGTTAAGATATGTAAAGACTGATAATGCATCTACAAGGTAGTTGGTGTATGGGTGCGCGTTTAAGGGTATTTCTGACTCCTGAGCAAGACCAAACTTTACTAAATCTGAGAAAACAGGATGTACCACAGAAAGTCAAAGACAGGGCGGAAATAATCAGGCTAAATGCACATGGTTGGTATGTAGAGAAGATAGCAGATCACTTTGATTGTCACAAAAAAACAGTCACAAAAGTTTTGCATCAATGGCAAAAACTGGGCACAGAAGGGCTTTGGGAATCTCCTGGGCGAGGGGGGAAACCAAAGTGGCTTGAGGATGACATGATATTTTTAGAAGAATGCCTCAGAAACGAGCCACGCACATACAATAGTTCTCAGTTAGCTTTGAAGTTGAAAACAGAACGCAACGTTGAGATGAGTGCCGACAGATTAAGACGGGTACTCAAAAAAAGGGGGTCGATTGGAAACGGACAAGGAAAAGCCATAAAGGAAAACAAGACCCAGTAGCACGAGCAAACAAGCAAGCAGACCTAGACATGTTGGAATTAGCTGCTGCCACTGGTGAAATAGACCTGAAATACCTAGACGAGTCAGGGTTCTGTATGTGGAGCGAACCTAGTTATACATATTACTTTAGAGGTGAGCAAAAACGGTTAGAACAGACTAAACGCCGTGGTCGCAGATTAAGTATTATCGGGCTTCTCCAACCTTTAATCAGTTTTGTTTACGGTTTAGTTATCGGTGGTGTTGACCGTAAATCTTATATAGAAATGATGGAGAAAGAAGCCAAACAAGCCCAAGAAACTGGACGTATCAGCGTGATTGTGCAAGATAACGGGCCAATACATCGCTGCCAAGAAGTTCAACAATTGTGGAAAAAATGGGAAAGTCAGGGTTTGTACATCTTTTTTCTCCCGAAATATTGCTCAGAAATGAATCCAATTGAATTGGAATGGCAACATCTCAAGAAAGATGAGTTATCCGGGCAAGCATTTGATGATGAGCTAGATCTCGCTTACGCCGTCATCAATGGTGTTCAAGCTAGAGGAAAAAAAAACAATCACAACACACATCGTGTAAAATTTAGCTCTAGATTATCAACTTAAGATTTTGTTACATAGTAGAAAATTTCGGTGCCTACCTACTTATGTGATATTAGGCGATGATACGGTTAAATTTAAAGAAGTCTTTTCTGTTGGGAGTGAAATCAAAACTTTTTTTCGGAATTTACTGAATTTTTTATTTCTTAGATCAGTAGTGATTTTACCATCGTTCGGGTTAATACTAATGCTTAAGTAGCTTAACTTTTAATACTTTCAGTGTTTATACGGTTAAATGGGATGGCATAACTTCTTCAATCCTAGGTCAGGAATAGAAGCTTATAGCTTGTCAGATTAACTTACTAGCTTTCCTCATATCGTTAACACATATAGCTTTCAAGGTTCTTCTAGTTAAGCAGTCGCTATTAACAGAGACTTGTAGCTCATACGCATAAGCTGGATAAAAATTTTACTAAGCTAATTCACACATACTAGTAATGACGAATGTAAATAGAGCAGTTAAAGTGTGTGTTAGAGAGATTAAAAATAGGGAAAGAGCTTAAGTTGCAAGACTTTCAGCTTTTCATAACAGGTTAGAGTTCAGTAGTTCACAAAGTTACCGTAGTAGTCCAGCTACGGTTTTTTCATATCTACTTTTAAAGTGGGTGAAAATCATTAATGGAAGTCTTGCATATTTATTTAGCCAACACCTGATAAGTTGCGTAATACTATCAGTAATACAGTTGCAGCCACTACTGATATGCCTTCAAGCAACAAAGATGCAGTTCCTTGCCCATCGTAAATGAGAATTGAATTGTGCAAATACTTTTGGTGATTTCCTAATTCTGTTTCAGTTTGTCTCTCAATAGGAAAAATTTAGATCAGCTTACTAATGACGATTAACGCCTAATGTGAATTAAATAGGTTGAGACTGAAAAGTGAGAACATTGATGCCAAAACGGCGGCGAAGCAATAGACGTAGTGTGTGAGATGCAACTTTGGCAGCAATATGTACACAAAAGCCATCAACAGTTTTATTAAGTAGGCGTTCGGGATTACGGCCAGTATTTTGAATTTCGTGAAAAACACCTTCAACGCGTTGGCGAACACGACTAATAAAACGTTTCAAAGCATGAGAATGTTGAAGATGCTGGTTATCGCGCTTGTTTGTCCAGATACGATTACCAGTGCGGCGAGCGATGGCAGCTTGCCAGTCGGCAGAAATAAAGCCTTTATCTGCGTAAATATCGCTGTGCTGAACCATCTCTAAAACAGCATCAGCGGCAATTCTTTCATCAGTATTAGCAGGTACTATGTCATAAGCAACGGCAATTCCATTCCACGTTGATAGCATTACTAGCTTGTAGCCAAAATAACTCATTTCTCTAGCAGCACATCGACCAGGGGCAGCGTTTCCGGCAAAGTCACTATATCGCTTGTCTCGTTTGAGTCCTAATACTGGTAACGGTTTAGTATCGAGAAGGAAATATTTTTCACTTCCTTCAACCAATTGCTCTACCCAACTGCGGCGTAAGTTCTCTAACATCCCATCTAATTTGCGTAACCGCCGATTAAATTGACTCTGGTCGAGTAAATTTGGAAACCATTGCTTGTAATTTCCCCTGATGAAACCAAGAAATTGTGTTTCTCCGGGAAATGGTAGATAATCCATGACCAATGCTAGTGTCATGATTTCGCTATCACTCATTCTCGTCTTCGCACCCGGTTTTATCAAAGTTTCATTTTTTACTTGCTTTTGATACCAATCATCGACTACTACAAATATTGTTGTAATTAATGTTCCAAAGTCTATGCTAGTCATGGGGGAAGTCTGAGTTAAAAGTCTGGTAACTTTCATCTTCTTACTTCTCCCGCCTTTTTTTCTAATTCACATTAGGCGTGATTAGACTTCTTATACAAATAGTGTATAAGCTTTCTCCTTCACAGCCAGAAGCGATCCATAGCATAGTCTCCGCTGTTACCAGCATCAAAGTCAACCCTTGCTACTTTTTCCACCCCACTATGATTTTTTTCAAGACAACTCTCTAGAGAAAGAATAATTACAGCTAAATCTTATAAGTTGGGAAGACTTACTTTACTACAAGGGGATGAGGAAGTCGCAACATAAGATAATATATGCTATTTGTCTATTCATAACTAATTTCTTTCTCCTGATTCCACTAAAAACTTGAGACATATTTGTCTATGTCTAAAAACAAGTAATTACATAGTAAAAACACAAGTAACTCTGTCTTACATATCTCTCAAAAATTAACTAAGTAAATAGGTAATTGCTTGGTAGATTTATTACTCATTTATTTAGCAAAAATTGAGATATTTAGGAAAATACCAACACATTTTGGAGAAGCAATGGATTCTCAAATTATTAGAGAAGAAAAAAGAAATTTTGGATTGGCAATAGTATCAGGAACTTTGATGGTTCTGCTAGGAATTGCAGCGATCGCAGAACCATTTATAGCCACGATTGCCATCACAATCGTACTAGCGTGGATTTTACTAATCGGTGGTGTTATCCGCATTGTCCATGCATTACAATCACGGCATAAACGAGGTTTTTGGTCACAGCTACTGATTGGTATTCTATACTTAATTGCTGGAGTTCTATTAATTAGTAATATTTTGGGTGCTGCGCTTTCCTTCACTTTAGCCTTGGGATTTGTCATTTTTTTTGAGGGTGTCTTTGAGGTAATTGCGGCATTTCAAGCGCGTCGTGACCGAAACTGGGGTTGGATATTGTTTAGTGGCATCACAGCTATTATTCTGGGTATTTTAATTTTGGAGCAATGGCCTTTCAATGCAGCTTGGCTAGTGGGAGTATTCGTAGGTATTGATTTTTTGTTGACGGGTATTTGGATGATCATGCTCGCATTAGCTATCAGCAGACTTCCTAATGATCGGGCAAGGGTTTGATCTCCATACAGGTTTTCACACTAGACTTGTAGAGAGAAATTTTGGTCAGTTTAATTTAACGAGGTAGCGAATTATCCTGAGTCCAGCGCTGCCTCATCTAACTATATAAATCCTAAATCTTCGTGAACAACAAGAACCCCGCTTGATTGGAGAAACTGGGGTTATGAACTTTACAATTTTTACAAATTAGATAGGATTGCTATATAGGACTCATATTTGATTGCGTGAAAAAAGCTCAGTACACTTTTATTCCTTTTTACCTGTTTTCTATCTTTACGAGTGTTTCAAAAATCAAATCGGATTATTAAGTAGGTAAACACAAATAAATTAAAGCTTGTAGTTGCGTTTTAGCGCTAAAGCGCAACTACAAACTATAAAGCATCTTCAGTTGAATTATTTCTACTTACTTGTATATGATTTAGTAAGGGTATTAAATCGATATATTAATCTGTTATTCGTACATAATGAATACTGACTTTTGACTCCTGAATTCTGTTTTTAGAAAAAAGTTTTTATTTTTATATATTAGCTAGTTAAACATAAAAAATAACTTATACGAAAGCAGATACGCTAGAGAAAGTTTTAGCTACTCTCAAGACAGACAATTTTGGCGCACTAGAAGGCAGTATTTGTTTTGCCAAGTTTGATAAAAATGTTCGCTTGAATATTGAGGAAGGATTAACCAATTATTAAAAGCGATGTATAGAAACCTTCTTCACTTGGCGATAAGCTCTATTTACTTGGCTGTAAGATGTCATAAAGCTGGAGCAATTACAAAAAATATTGGCGTTCAAAAGCTTTTCGTATCCTGGTTAAATGACCTAGTAAGCTAAAGTGACTTCTCTTTAGTAAGCCCCACAAGAAGCAAATCAGCGATACACTGGAGAAAATTTTTGAGGAAGCGTTGATGGCAAAAAAAAACGGGGTGAAAGGTGAAACGTCTGAACAGGAATTGTCTACGGTTTCAGATATTGAAGAGTCCGAAACAATTGAAGATTCGCCTGCACCAGTGGAGGATGTCCCTGAGATTGACGACATCTTGAACTCACTCAAAAGCTTACTGAGTAGTGTAGAAAAGCTGCAAAAAGTCCGGCAGGAAGTGGGCGATATCAAACCTTTGATCGGGCGAATGCTTGATGGCGAACTGCTTGCTGGTGAAGAACTTGAGCAACTTAAAACAGGCGTCAGCAGTCTTTCTCGTCTTGTTCGTGCTTATGGTGACCATCAAGCAGCACTTACTAAAGCGCAACCTGCTAGAAACCTGCTGGATCAAGTGCTGAAAGAACGTCAAGCTCAATAAAACGTTCTTTTGGGTCTTTAAAAAAGAAAAACGATGAGTATAAAATCTCGAAAAGCATTAATTGGCATTACGACCTACGGTCGGCAGGCAGCATTACCATTTTCGCTGCCCAGTAATTATATAGATGCAGTCCGTGCCGCTGGTGGCACTCCTATATTATTACCACCAGGAGAAACTGACCCGGCCATAGTCTTAGAGCCTCTGGATGGTTTGATACTTTCTGGTGGCGGAGATATTAATCCTGTTTGCTACAAAGGTTGTGATCACGCGAGTATTTATTCTGTAGATTCCGAGCGTGATACTTTTGAACTGCAACTAGCCAAATTTGCTTTAGAGCGTCATTTACCTGTCTTGGGTATCTGTCGGGGTTTACAAATTCTCATCGTTGTTTGTGGCGGTACTCTGATTCCTCACGTGCCAGAGGTGTACGGTACGTCAGTATTACACCGTCTAGAGCCTGAACCTGGACGGCGTTTACCAACAGAACACATAGTCAGCATAGACGTCGAAAGCCGTTTAGCTGACTGTGTACAAAATACTCACATAACCGTAGTTTCCTGGCATCACCAAGCAATACACAAAGTACCATCTGGTTGGCGTGTTGTTGCTCATGCTTTAGAAGATGGAGTAATTGAAGCAGTAGAACATGAACATCATCCTTGGGCGATTGGTGTACAGTGGCATCCGGAGCTTTCAGTTAATGATCCAAATCATCAAAAAATTTTTGAAGCTTTTGTTCAAGCAACACGTACTAGGCAAAGTTTACTAACAGCGTAAAAGGGGTTGGGGATTGGGGATTGGGGATTGGGTAAAAAGCGGAAAAATTATGTCCGGGGCTTTGAATGTGGATAAATTTTTGAACGATTTCTCAATACCCAGTCCCCAGTACCCAGTACCCAATACCTAGTATTGAGAAGATAGTTTGCTGGTAAAGAATTTCCAGATTCTTTGAATAGCAAATATTAAAATACTAATCACAATGATTCCTGCTACGGCTGGTAACGCGATCGCTAGTAGAGAAAGTGCGATCGCGCTCACTAACTCGATGGTTGACACAACTGGATTTGTTAATCCACCTGAGACGCCTGTAGAAGTTAGGCGCAAGATATTCATCAAACCCTTGGTTATTCCTGCACTTCCCCCGCCTGCTATTAAGGCAATTGTCCATTGGGCGATCGGATTCATGTCAGGAGTAACTGAAGCTGCTACGACTGTACCAGCGATCACTGCGGCGGGTGTAGCAGCAATATCCAGTATGTGATCTAACCAAGGTATGTAATAACCAGTAATTTCCAGCACGCAAGCAACTGCGAACACCGCAAATGCTTGAGGGGATTCCAGCCAATTCAAGTCAGTGGGGTAATCTAAATGCCCAAAAACAGAAGCAGCACTCAATACCAGTAGTGGAACAAATACTCTAAAGCCAGCCGCCGCGCTTAAACTAATCCCCAATAGGAATTCAATAAATGTATTTAGGTCAAGTGTGGGAGTCAAGCTATCCTCCTAATAATCAAGCTTGAAAGTACTGAGTGGGGAAGTGAGCGAAAAATAAATCTTAACTGCTAACTGCTAAATCCTAGCTTTTTACCATCACTCAACGGTAATTTAACGTTAACAGTAGCAAATTCTGCTCAACCCTTCATCAGCCTTTAGGTTTTACGAGGGTTATTTTTTATCTGGCTAAAATCAACTCAATTTTTTGTTGCCTGCTACATTGTGCGACTTTTGTCTAACGTAAATCTCAAAAAAATTATTAATACATCACTCGGTTATGCCAATGCATCGCTTGGTTATGCCAATGCATCACTTGGTTATGCCAATACATCGCTCGGTTATGCCAATGCATCGCTCGGTTATGCCAATGCATCGCTTAGTTATGCCAATACATCGCTTGGTTATGCCAATGCAGACCTGGAAAAATTAATTTATGCTTCTCCTTATACAAATTCAATGAATGGTTGCAACACACCGTTGGATGAAGGCGCGATTCATCGCGTCTCTACAGATGGTCTATTTGTCGCATTCTTTTTTAAAATTGGTATTAAATGTCTCAACATACTTGTTTGAGAAAATACTTCTAATACTAGATGACTTAGTAATTAGGAAAGGGATAATGCGGAAAGACTCGTTTTTATCTTCCTAATTACTGACTTGGAAATTATTTTATGAGAACCAGAAAGCTAGGCAAACAAGGTTTGGAAGTTTCACAGATAGGGCTTGGTTGCATGGGAATGTCTGAGTTTTATAGTGGTCGTGATGAACAGGAAGCGATCGCCACAATTCATCGGGCATTAGAACTGGGAGTTAATTTACTTGACACTGCTGATATGTATGGCCCCTTTACTAATGAGCAACTAGTAGGTAAGGCAATTAAAGCTCACCGAGACAAAGTAGTAGTAGCAACCAAATTTGGTAATGTCCGTACTGAGGATGGAGGTTGGAAAGGAATTAGTGGCAAACCAGAATACGTTCATCAAGCTTGTGAAGCTTCACTAAAACGTCTAGGGGTTGAAGTGATTGACCTTTATTATCAACATCGGGTAGATCCAACTGTGCCTATTGAAGATACTGTAGGGGCAATGGCAGAGTTAGTGCAGCAAGGAAAAGTCCGTTATTTGGGACTTTCGGAAGCTGCCCCTGCGACAATTCGACGGGCGCAGGCAGTTCACCCAATTACTGCACTACAAACAGAGTACTCACTTTGGAGTCGAGAGCCAGAGGATGAAATTTTATCTACTGTGCGCGAATTAGGAATTGGATTTGTTGCTTACAGTCCATTAGGCAGAGGTTTTTTATCAGGTGCAATCACTAGCCCTGATGACCTCGCAGCTGATGACTTTCGCAGAAATTCCCCCCGCTTTCAAGGCGAGAATTTTTATAAGAACCTGCAATTAGTGGAGCAAGTAAAGACAATTGCCACGGAAAAAGGAGTAACTTCTAGTCAGCTTGCACTTGCATGGCTTTTGGCTCAAGGCGAAGATATAGTCCCAATTCCTGGTACTAAACGCCGTACTTATTTGGAGGAGAATATTGCAGCGACGGAAATTACTCTAACGTCAGAAGAGTTGAATCGACTTGAAGCAGTTGCGCCTAAAAATGTAGCAGCAGGTGAGCGATATCCTGACATGAGTACTGTTAACCGTTAAGCCATAATGTTGTCAACCTGAAGTAAGCTCTGAATACAAGTTAGTTTACTTAATAAGTAGTTCAATAGAAAAAACATCAATTGTCAGGTGTGTTATGCGAAACGATAACGCACCTAATTATTTTTTTACTCTCTGATAGAGAGCTTAGTTTAACGTGAGTTCGACAGATTTCAAAAACCCCTCTCCAAACCTCTCCTCCAGAGGGAGAGAGGCTTTGAAACCTTGATTTTTTCGTTGAAAACTAAGAATATTTTTGCCCCTCTCCGATGCGGAGAGGGGTTGGGGAGAGGTCATCGAACTCACGTTAGTTTAAGTTGAGAGGATAGTTAAGAAATCAATTAGTTTTATTAAAAATACTTTCCAAGCAAAAAAATATCAATAAATGCTTGAGAGAAGTTTTTAACTTAATTTGATAATCATGATTAATAAGTAGCTTGCAGTATAGGGACTGGTGTTGCAAGCGTCTCTTGTCAACACATTATGCACCAAAAAGTTTTATTAATTATTTGCCTTTAATTTGTTGAGATGTAGCTTCCATAAAGTTAATAAAAACCTGTATTATCTTATGAATCCCCTCACTACCTCCTGCAATTAAACCTCCTGTAAGTAAGGCATCTAAACAACGAAAAATAACAACTTGTATTAGATTATTTGAATCAATAAACACAAGTGGCTCAATTGAGCGAATACCGATTGCGCTCATTAAAAGACCGAACAAAAGGGATGTCCATAAGGCAATGATTCGTGTATCAGATTTATAAGCTGCTCTTTGGCGCTGCTTTTCATTTAAATTATCAATTTCTGGGTTAAGTATTTTTAATGCTTCTTCTTGTTGTTGTGTAAAATTATCAATTATTTGTTGTTCAAAACTCATTCCTTCAGGTGGTAAACCTGTGAATTCGTTCAATTGTAAACTAGTCGTTGGGGTTTGTTTTTGTTGCGATTGTATAAGTCTTATCTTCTCGTCAATTAGATATTTATCTTGCTGAATACTAATATCTAATTGCTCAACGTATGGCCCGCGCCAAGTAGTTATAAAAACTTCTAAAGAGCGCTCTAGTAATAAAGAAATAAACAATGGTAAAGTGAGTACCTGTATAACGTCATTAAGTCCAAATGGTTTTAAAGTAAATGGTTGAGATGATAACCAAGTTGAAAAAGTTACTACTAGAAAACTAATAATGATTAATAAAATAGGCATAGGAGATTCTGAAGAAAGCTTTAGCAACGTTTCTATACTCCTGTTGAGTATCACAACATTTAAAACAGCGTTAAGGTGAGAACTACACCTGCTGAGTTACTTAACAGCATTAATTTGACAGAACAGTAAATAATTTATGATTCAACCCTTTTCTCTGGGAAGGCGATCGCTTTGCTTTGTAGAAAGAGCGATCGCGCCAAGTGCAGATCGCTTGACTCACGAAAGTACTAAAATAAATTAGGCGCAAAACCCAGACCAGACAAGGCACTAAGAACCCTTTTAAAAGACAAATCACGACCAAATAGAGAAAAATTACAGATATGCTAACCGAGAACATGGAAAGCAGATAACTACTTCCCCTTCTCCTTCTCCTTTCTCGCTAACGGTGTGATTACTGCTCTCCAAAAGGCAATACAAGAAGTCTAATGATCAGCCGTTACGCAAATAAACTTGCACAGATAGCTTACAGATTCTGTATATGAAATCACTATCACTATTAAAGTAAATGAATAAAGTCGAACCTAGTAGACCTCTGCTATATACAAGGTAGGGCTTCGCTACACTTACTGAGAGCAATGGCAGAAATTGGCGAGAAATCCTTAATAATTCTTCAGGATTAGGTATCATAAAAATATAAGTCAATCCATTTCTGTAAAGTGTAAGCTTATAGACCCTTCTAGCTGGCAGAGTCAAATTGACCGCGCACCAGATGGGTTTGCTGATACTTATGATCAGATTTAGGAGCTAGCAAAACGTGATCAGTGCTGGAATACCACCAAGCTTCACCACAAGGTTTACAAGCCAGTGCGCGAAGCAACCTGGTTGAAAGGTAGTCATGTTTTTCCGATGAAAACTCAGATTTACAAGGTTAATACATTGAATTTTATTCTCAGTGATTAGTGTAGTGATTGCTGCGGCTATTCAAGACAACAGTTGCGCCTAATTTGTCACTAATCTATCCAATGTTGTATTTAGTTTTTCGCATTGGGAATAATTCTAGAATGCTTCGCTATTACACGTTTTAATATTTATAAATTTATGGATTTAGTTCAGGTTGAAACAGATGCACCTGTTAGTCTAGAAATTGCTCCGATTGCTTCCCCATCACCAACACTTTCTCCAGCCTCAATACCTAGCCCTCGAATTTCTAAAGATGCCATTCGTAGGAGTTTGAAAGCCTCTACTGTCGATGCTATTTTCGCAGCGGCTTTCACTATTGGGACTGGTGGAATTTTGCTTGGTAATTTCTTGGTGGAGTTGAATGCAAGTCCAGTGGTGTTTGGAATGCTTTCCTCTATCCCCATGTTGGTGAATCTGATTCAGCCTTTGGGTGCGTACTTGTCTGAACGTACCACTAGCCGCTTTCAGTATGCGTTACGCACTCATGGGATTGCTCGGCTACTATGGTTGATTTTAGTACTTGGCATAGCCATGTCAAGTTGGGGATGGCTTAATTCGGAGCAATTGGTAGATTTGACGCTTTTGATTGTCGTCGTCACTCATCTTTTAGGAGGACTAGGAACTGCATCCTGGTTCAGTTGGATAGCAATGCTAGTTCCACGGCGATTGCGAGGCAGATATTTTGGGCTACGCAATAGTGCAACCAACTTAACCGAGTTTATCTGCTTACCCCTAGCGGGTTTAGCTGTATCACATTGGTACGGAGGGGCTATTCAAGGTTATGGAGTGATTTTGCTACTAGGCATTGTGTTTGGAATTATCGGCTTGGGATGTCAGTATTTCCAAGTGGATATGAATCCACAATCACAAAACACTCATGGCGTCAGCTTACCTCAAACAAGTGAGATTGAGTTAGATACTGTATCAGATGAACCAAGCGGAACTTCTGAACCGATTTCTCTACCACAGATAGAGACTCCACAAAACGAGTTAGTTAGCAGCGTCTGGAAAAACTCCAATTTTTTGATGTTTTTGGTTTATTTTGGCTCATGGACGCTTGCTGTTAGCCTCAGCGCCCCGTTTTTTAACTTCTATATGCTTGATACGCTGAGTATAGATGTGAGCTGGGTAACTCTCTACAACAGTTTACGAGCCGGGGCGCATCTGCTAATGCTGATTATGTGGGGTAAATTAGCAGATAAGATAGGCAACCGCCCTATTCTAATTTCTAATGGAATTCTAATTGCAATTATACCGTGGCTGTGGCTGGCAATTGGTTCTACTCAGCTTGATCTCTGGTTATGGTTACCGCTGTTACACATTTTTATTGGAGGTGCTTGGGCGGCAATTGATTTGTGCAGCAACAATCTCCAGATAGAAATTGCGCCAGTTAAAAACCAGTCTATCTATTTTGCGATCGCAGCTGCTGTTGCTGGGGGAAGTGGTGCGTTAGGCGTAACTATAGGTGGCTTTATGGCTCAATTTGCTGGGTCTTTTGGCATTCTACAATTGTTTGTTGTATCAGGATTTTTGCGATTAGCAGCACTTATTCCACTAATGATTAACAATAAGCCGAAATCGTTAGGTCAAGATAGTAAAGATCAGGAATGTAGCAATCCTGCTTAATCTCTGAAAATAGAAATCCTCAGATTCCCGACTTATTAAATAAGGCGGGAATTTTATTATAAATTTTTTATTTATATCGAGTTTAACGTATTAATATAAAGTAGTTTTTGTCAATAAGCTGACGTTGCAAACCTATAACTAACGCATAGATACGAATAATCAAGAGTTTAGGTAATACCATTTCATTTTAATAATGATACAAATACTCTGGTAGGGGCATGGCAATGCCATGCCCTTACGAGAAATCTATATGTATCAGGATTTTCGTGAATTGGTATAAGAAGTGCCACCTTTACCTTTTTATACCATTTAGCTTGAAAAGTGATCCAAATATGTTGATAGTGACATGACAATGCCGTGCCTGACGATAAATCTGTATGTATCAAGATTTTCGTGGATTGATATTATACTCCTAGTTTTAATGGAAAAATTTTCTGTGTACGCCCTGAAACGAAACTGATACTGATACAATTGCTCAAGCAAGTAGATTATATTCTCAAATTTTTAATTTTTCATTCCAAGGTGTTTCAGAAAAAGGAGACTGCAAATCTAGCGCTATTAAGTTTAGCTTGTAGGCTTTTTCAGCAAAGTATCATGTACATACTTAATAATCATTTCTATCTGATTTGTCTTGGTTTGATTTCACTTACGCCTTTAGCAATTTGCTTGGGAACTGTTTCCCAAAAAGACACACCAATAAAACAACTTTGGGTTAGTGTTGAAGCTGCAAAAGGACAAAAAGACAGTACATCCAGAATTTCGGCGCTAGAAAAACTAGTCAACGCTGGTGTTCCTCTAAATAATATTCCTCTAAAGGATGCCAACCTTTCCCATGTCAAGCTCTCTTCTGCCAATCTAAGTAGCGCCTACCTTGTAGGCGTCAACCTTTATCGTGCCAACCTAAATAGTGCCAATTTGAAAGGAGCCAACCTAGAAGGAGCTAACCTTATAGGAGCTAACCTTGAAGGAGCTAACCTTGAAGGAGCCAAGCTAAGTAGTGCCAACTTAAGTAGCGCTAACCTCAAAGGTGCTAATCTCAAAGCTGCCGATCTCTACCGTGCCAACCTTTTTAGTATCAACCTAACAGGCGCTAACCTGAACGCAGCCGACCTCTCCCGTGCTAAGCTCTATCGTGCCAACCTCAGTAATGCTGACCTTGTAGGTGCAAAGCTTTCTCGTGCTGTGCTAGAAGATGCGAAGCTGTTCCATGCTCAGCTTTCCCGCACTACTCTTTTTAGTGCTGACCTCACAGGTGCTGACCTTTTTAGTGCGAACCTGAACGCAGCCGACCTCTCTTACGCCAATCTTAAAGATGCCAAGCTTTCCATCACTAACTTAAGTAGTGCCAACCTCAGTAATGCCAACTTAAGTAGTACCAAGTTTTCTAGTGCCAATCTTACTAGTACTAACCTGACTGCTGCTCAACATCTAACTCTTCATCAGATAAAAACTGCTAAGAATTGGGATAAAGCCTGCTACGATCCTGAATTTCAGCAACAACTAGACTTGTCTCTAAAAATTACACACAATGCTGAGCAAGATTGTTCCTCTGACAGTTACTAAACTGTCAAAATTTCAACAGTTGACAGTTGACAATTGACAGTTGATAAAAAGAATTACTGATTACTAATTAATACCTCTTGAATCCTGCTCACTATCAACTATCAACTGTCAATTGATAAGTAGGGGGGGTCAACCTTAAATGAGCCAATTATCAATTGATAATAATTTATTTTTTAACTGATATCTTGCGTTAGTAAATAATATAGTTTCTCTAGAATATTACGATATATAAAATTAGGATTGTAATTGCACTTAAGCGCTACTACGTAGCTTGCTTCCACGAAGTGGTACAATGTGTTGCTTTCATTTAAGCAATTGTTATAACTTTGAGGCACAATTTAAATAGTTGCGATCGCACAGAATTGCTATATTCTCACAATTGATATAAGTAAATGTAAACTGCTAACGGAAAGTATAATAATGCTTTTCGTTAGCAGCTAAGGTTAACTAGCTATAAATCCTCAAAACGTCAAAATTACGCTCTTTGTAATTGACACAACAATAAACCAAACCACTGATTTGGATCTGTCCACACATTCAGAGGTATTAAACCCTGCGTGGTTAGTTGTTGCTGAAGGATGTCAAGGTTGAATTTGCGAGAAATTTCAGTGAGTATAGTCTCACTTGCTGCAAAATTAACCGTGAGGTTGAGCGCGTCTAATTTTACTATTTGCGATCGCAAACTTCGTAAATGCATCTCTATTTGATGCTCAGTTTCGTTGTAAAAGCAAGAGTGTTCAAACTGCGTCGTGTCAAAATTTCCCTGAAAGCGCCGATTTAAATGCTCCAGCATATTAAGGTTAAACGCTGCTGTTACCCCTTGGCTGTCGTTATAAGCTGGTTCCAAAATATTTTTTGGTTTTTGTAAATCTACCCCCAATAATAAATATTCACCTACCTGTAAGGGTTCTATAATTTGAGAAAAGAAGACATCACACTCTTGGGGTTTGAGATTGCCTAAAGTGCTACCAATAAAACAAATCATCCTATTAGGTAGTTGCGTTGGTAGGATTTGTGCCAGAGCTAATTCATAGTTTCCTGCTGTTGCATAAACTTGCAGTGAAGGATAATCTGCTAGTAACTGCTTAGCACTACTTTCCAAAATACCTGCACTTACATCAATTGGCAGATAGCGCAGGGGATAACCTAGCTGATTATAGGCATCTAATAAAATTCGGGTTTTGGTAGAACTGCCACTGCCAAGTTCCACTAATTCACAAGCGCCAGTTATTTTGGCAATTGCTCCAGCACACTGCTTTAAAATCGCCGTTTCTGTACGTGTTAGATAATATTCTGGCAACTCACAGATTTGCTCAAACAACTCAGAACCACGGTCATCGTAAAAGTAAGCGGGAGGTAGAGATTTTGGCGTTTGAGTTAAACCTTTAACTACATCACTTCCTGCACTAGGCGCAACTATTCGGGTTGCTTCGACCAAACGCTGTATCTGCAAGCGGTTTTCAATACTGTTTTGGGAAGAGAACTGGCTGCTTACAGCTTTAGATACTGACATTTAACCTCCGTATGCTTGGGGTAATGGTTGCTTTTGAGAACAAACCCTTACCTCAACCAGTGAAACACATAGTGATAGCCTATAAAATCATTTCTGAGCTAGTTTACTCAAGCTTTAGAGTTATGTAGGAGAATTCAGGAGTAGAGACGCGATTATACTCTTACGAGAAGACGCTCTTCGAGCGCCTACGCGTCTCTAGAGGAGTCAGAATTTATTATCTCCTCATCTCCCTACTCAGCACTCAGAATTTATTATCTCCTCATCTCCCTACTCAGCACTCATCCCTGTACTAGCAGCACAGCGGAACCCTGCAAAAATCTGGCGCACGCCAGGATGATACCAGTTGCGAAAACTAGAACGCAGTACCCAAGAACGAGTTGCCCAACTCCCGCCTTTTAAAACGCGGTGCTGTTGGTCAAAATAAACTTGTGAGTAACCGATGTAAGGGTAACTTTGAAAACCGTCATACCCAGCGAACCAAGAAGCTGTCCACTCCCAGACATTGCCTAGAGTGTCGTATAAACCATAGGCACTTTGCCCAGCAGGGTAGGTATCTACTGGTGTTGTCTTACCGATTAGGCGATCGCAATTACAATTTTCTGATTGGGCTGTTGGTTCTTCATCACCCCAAGGATATGTGCGGCGACGATTGGCATTAGCATCCCAACTAGCTGCTTTTTCCCACTCAGCTTCTGTCGGTAGCCGCTTGCCTACAAACTGGCAGTATGCTTCTGCCTCATACCAACTGACACCACAAACTGGATGATTATCCCATAGGCGTAGCTTGCCGCCGTAGGCATCGTCATTGTACCAGTAGAGAGGTTGTTGCACCTGCTCGGTTTGTAGCCATTGCCATCCAATTTGTGACCACCAGCGAGGATTTTGGTAACCTCCTGCTTCCATGAATGCCCGATACTGTCTACAAGTCACAGGGTAACGGTCAATCCAATAGCTATCCAGATAAACTCTATGGACAGGACGCTCATTATCCAAAGCATCACTTGAGTCACTCCCCTGCTCAAATTCACCTGCCGGAATTAGAATCATCTCGGTGGAAGGAGTGGGAGAGTGGGAGAGGGGCAGGGAGCAGAGAGGCTGAGGGGCAGGGGGGCTGAGGAGAGAAGGAGAATAACTAGTAACTTTTGACTCTTGTACAGACGCGATTAATCGTGTGTCTGCTCCTGACTTCTGTACAGACGCAATTAATCGCGTCTCTTGACTCTTGACTAATTCCAATACAAAACTAATAATTTCACAGTGTTGGCTTTCATGCTGAATCAAAAAGCGCCAGAGACGTTGTTGCTGGTCAATATCAGCTACTTTAAAATATTCAAAGACTTTTTCTCTAACTGTGTCTAGGTAATAACGAATTTCCTCTAAATTTGGTAATAAAACACGTTCTGATTTGGGTAAACCATCAGCGGCAAACAGCCTCCGATATTCTGGGAACAGACAAGGTTTACTGGCGCTCCGCTCTAGCAACCATAAAGACTCTGTATAAGCAATATGCCCTAAATGCCAACCAACAGGGCTAAAGTCAGGATGAGGCTGACTACAGAATGTGGCTTCATCTATACCTTCAAACAGTGCGAGGGTTTTAAAACGACATTCATCAAAGGCTTGAAAAATAGCCTCTTTTACACTATATTTGCTCAACTTTGATATCACAGTTTTCTCCCACACTGATGATGCTATTTTCTGGAAAAGCAATCCAATTAGCGACAAATAATGGTTCAGAAGCAATGATGACAGATTTAGGGAAAGTTAAATCATCTTGCAGCCAGTACAGCGATGGTGCTGGTGAAGTGGTGGAAAAGCGGGAGGCAATCAAGCGATTTCCATCACTAAAAACTACGTTTGCAGAAACTTTTACTTGATGGCGTTTTGCCATCTCTAAAAGCGTTAATAACGTACTACGTAAAGCATACTCTGGAGGTCGATGTTTGTTATTTTGTGCCTGCGAAAGTAGTAATGCAAAAATATGTTCGGAATCAGTACTACCATTAATTTTTTCGTAAAAATCGTGATTCAAAACACTACGAATTTTTCTGTGTAATGTTTGCCGAAAATTTTCTATCCGTCCATTATGAATAAATAGTAATTGTTGATAATTAAATGGTTGACAATTAGCAAAATCTAGGGCTTGTCCTGGTGTGGCACTGCGGACATAAGCAAGTACACACTTGGACTCAACGTAACGGCTAAGATGGGGCAGATTTATGTCATTCCAAATAGGCAGCGTATTTTTATAAGTAAAAGGTTCGGCCTCTTTTTGACTATGATACCAACCCACGCCAAAACCATCTGCATTTACTACTCCAGATGACATTTCGCGGGGTTGGTAACTCTGAACTATTAATGAATGTTCTGGTTTATACAAAAGATGCTCTAGAGAGACAGGCGAACCTAGATATGCAAGTAAACGGCACATGATAAAAATAAGTAGGTAGGCACCGAACTTTTCTACTATGTAACAAAATCTTAAGTTGATAATCTAGAGCTAAATTTTACACGATGTGTGTTGTGATTGTTTTTTTTTCCTCTAGCTTGAACACCATTGATGACGGCGTAAGCGAGATCTAGCTCATCATCAAATGCTTGCCCGGATAACTCATCTTTCTTGAGATGTTGCCATTCCAATTCAATTGGATTCATTTCTGAGCAATATTTCGGGAGAAAAAAGATGTACAAACCCTGACTTTCCCATTTTTTCCACAATTGTTGAACTTCTTGGCAGCGATGTATTGGCCCGTTATCTTGCACAATCACGCTGATACGTCCAGTTTCTTGGGCTTGTTTGGCTTCTTTCTCCATCATTTCTATATAAGATTTACGGTCAACACCACCGATAACTAAACCGTAAACAAAACTGATTAAAGGTTGGAGAAGCCCGATAATACTTAATCTGCGACCACGGCGTTTAGTCTGTTCTAACCGTTTTTGCTCACCTCTAAAGTAATATGTATAACTAGGTTCGCTCCACATACAGAACCCTGACTCGTCTAGGTATTTCAGGTCTATTTCACCAGTGGCAGCAGCTAATTCCAACATGTCTAGGTCTGCTTGCTTGTTTGCTCGTGCTACTGGGTCTTGTTTTCCTTTATGGCTTTTCCTTGTCCGTTTCCAATCGACCCCCTTTTTTTGAGTACCCGTCTTAATCTGTCGGCACTCATCTCAACGTTGCGTTCTGTTTTCAACTTCAAAGCTAACTGAGAACTATTGTATGTGCGTGGCTCGTTTCTGAGGCATTCTTCTAAAAATATCATGTCATCCTCAAGCCACTTTGGTTTCCCCCCTCGCCCAGGAGATTCCCAAAGCCCTTCTGTGCCCAGTTTTTGCCATTGATGCAAAACTTTTGTGACTGTTTTTTTGTGACAATCAAAGTGATCTGCTATCTTCTCTACATACCAACCATGTGCATTTAGCCTGATTATTTCCGCCCTGTCTTTGACTTTCTGTGGTACATCCTGTTTTCTCAGATTTAGTAAAGTTTGGTCTTGCTCAGGAGTCAGAAATACCCTTAAACGCGCACCCATACACCAACTACCTTGTAGATGCATTATCAGTCTTTACATATCTTAACATAGCTGACTTTTTTGGCACCTACCTACTTATCTGCTTTTAATTACTATATAAAATAAGCTTACTCACAGTAAATCTTAAGTACTGGCGTGACAAGTCTAAAATGCTGCATCAAAATCCTCTGTTTTTGAAGTTTCAAAAACGGCATAGATATGCTTATAGCGATTCTCATTTGCATAAGCAATACGCTTCGGGAAATACAACTAGCTGTACTATCCGAAGCGTAAGCGTATTCATCTATGGTTAATTATTTATTTACTCAGCACTGTTTAACCAAGCAACTGTAATCCTTTAATTTGCAAGTTATGCTCGATGTGCTGCATTTCCTCGATTGTCTCTCCAGTAACTATTCCGTAAATATCGGTGTGGATTTTTCCGTATTTGATTTTCTCTAGCGCCGACAGGATGATAAAGTCTTTACGTTCTAGTTCTGCTTTTAAGGTGACTAAAATAGATTCCAATGACCCAACCATGCGATAGTCACTAGAATATTTAGCTACTTCTTTTCCGATTCCTAGTAGAGTATGGCGCTGTAAGCAGAGTGGAGTCGAGCCATTAACTCGGAAATTAGCATCGATCGCAAAAAGCTGTCCATCTTTATCTTCCAACACGTCAAAGCCAATAACGCCGAAATAACCGTGCTGGTGAGCATACTGACCAATAGCAGCAATCATCTCAGAAAATATACTCATGTCAGTTTTGCGGTAGTCAATCAGTCCCCCTAAATAGTTTCCTTCTGGGGTAACGAGTTGGGTTGTAGTACCAATGAGCGTTATATCTCCCGTTTTACCGACATAAAACTGCACGCAGTAGTTCTGTACGGCATTCTTGACGAACTCCGAAACAATAATTGTATCTAGTAACTCAATTTCAAGATATTTTTTCAGTTCTTCCAAACAGTAATCCAAATCGCTGGCGCTCTTAATAATATATGTACCTTCTCCTGAGAGTCCGTGAGAGGTTTTAATTAAATATGGGAATTGTTCTGGTAGATGAATGTCTTCGAGATTAGAGGTGTGAAGATTGTAGCTTTCGTATTTTGGACATGGCACTCCCAATTCTGCTAACGTCACTTTGCTGAGCAAGTGGTAGTGGATGTCTGGATCTACGGCGTGTTTTTCTTGTTTTAGATGATCAAAGGGAAATAAAGTGATTAGTTTGTCAAAGGGTTCGCGATCGCGTAGTATGCGCTTTGCACTCAGCGACTCCGTACCCCTATCGGGAAGCAAGCTACGCGCAGCGTCCTGAAGGGCAGGAACCTTGCTTTGGCTGAGATCATCTAGATAAGTCGAGCAATCGAATATTTCTATATTGGAATAGCTAAAACCAAAATGCTCCCGCCAGTAATCAATCAACAATTTTCGCGGCGGACTAATAATAATTCCTGGAATGGCATCGCCTAAAACAGCCAGAATTTTCCAAGGTTCCTTCTGGCAAATCTTGTCAAAAGAGGTTTTGGTAGCTTCACTACTGCCATCTTGAATAAAGTATTTTTTCCTGTTGGGATAAGCAGCCCAACTAGCAGTTGCAGGATAATTTAAGATGAACGCATAACGTGCATCTGTAATATCTGATGCAAACAGATCAGAAAGAGAACTCCCTTGAAAGTAATGAAAGTCGTATTTTGAATTCATGTCTAGTTTAAATTTAACTATAGCGATTCTAAATTCTCTGTAACACCTCTCTTTGGTAAGAAGATACAACTACCATTGGTATCAAATTAAGCATCAAAGCACCTCGTAACACCATTTCAGGTTAAGGTTGATGCAAATAGGGGGCAGGGGAAGTAACAATAACTATTGCATCGGCGTGCGATTTTAACGCAACCTCTTACATTAGCAATGTATTGACTCACATTGTTAATGCATCAACTTACATTGGCAATGTATCGACTTACATTGGCAATGTATTGACTCACATTGTTAATGCATTAACTTACATTGGCAATGTATCGACTCACATTGTTAATGTGTTGGCATACATTGCTTATGCATCAGCTTACAAAAATTGAAGTACCCTTTTTTTAAACTAGCCCTCCCTGCTCCCTGACTCCTGTAGAGACGCGTAGACGCTCGAAGAGCGGCTTCTCGTAAGAGTATAATCGCGTCTCTACTCCTGACTCCTGGCTCAGCACTGCTTCAGTAACGCTTGGTAAACGCAGCTACTCTATCTTGCCCTGCGGTTATATAAGCACAAGCCATATCTGATGAGTTATGCGCCCAACCAACTCGTCCTTGACGGTCTATGAGAATACACCCAGCTTCTCCCTTAACCTTGGATGCTAAAGCGTCAATTGCCATTTGTGCCGCTTCGTCTGGGTGTCTGTCTCCAGTCAAGAAATCAATTGCAGTTTTAGCCAAAACTACCGGGATAATTGACTCCCCATCACCAGTTGTTGAACAACCGCCAAATTTATTATCAGCGTACAAGCCAGAGCCAACTAGTGCGCTGTCACCAACGCGACCAGGTGGTTGATTCATAATGCCTCCAGTTGAAGTACCAGCAACTAATGTGCCGTTAGCATCTAAAGCTACACAACCAATGGTGTTGGGACGATCAATAACTTCTTGTTCTTCTTCCCACTCTTGCTGTAACTCATCGGCAATTAAGTCTTCTTTGGCAATCATCTCAACTCCATTATCTGCGGCAAAGCTTTCAGCATTGCGGGCTACTAAAAGCATGGGTTTAGTGTCCATAATCTTCCGTGCCAAGGAAACAGGATGACGCACACGTTGAACAGCTGCTACTGCTCCCCAACTTAAAGTACTACCTTCCATGATTGCTGCGTCTAATTCTACTTCTCCTTTAGAATTGAGAACCGCCCCGAAACCTGCATTAAATGTTTGGTCAGATTCCAAAACTCGGATAGCTGCCTCAACAGCTTCTTCAGCAGTCCCACCGTTTATTAGCACTGTCCAACCAGCTTCGGCTGCTGCTGTGCAACCTGCATTATTAGCTGCTACTTTCTCTGGTGTGATGGTTTTTGCTCCACCGTGAACAATGATAGTTGGTATCATATAACTCTCTTTAGGTTAGTAGGAATTTTGGGAAACTACGTTTTGTGCTTCCGGGATTGCCTCAACGGTTTCATCTATTAGTTGGAGCGATCGCACCTTTAAAGTTTCTAAACCTAAGCCCTTTGTTGCTGAGATAAAGACAGCTTGTGGATAGTCTTGCTGTACTTTAGCTAAAGTTTCGCTATCTACTTGGTCAATTTTGTTAAAAGCAATCAAACTTTTTTCTGGAATTGTCGGCATATCTTGGAGTATTTCTTGCACACTAGCAATATGGCTTGCCCAAGCTGGATGGGATAAATCCACGACATGAAGTAAGACATCTGCCTCAACTACTTCCTCTAAGGTGGCACGGAAAGCATCTATTAACGATGGCGGCAATTCGTGAATAAATCCTACAGTATCTGTTAACAGAATTGTCCTACGCTCTTGAGTTTCTGGTTCTGTAATTACCACTTTGCGGGTTGTTGGATCGAGAGTGGCAAATAGTTGATCTGCTGTGTAAACTTCTGCGTTAGTTAACACATTCAGCAAAGTGGATTTACCTGCATTGGTATAACCAACTAATGCCACAACTGGAATTTCTTGCTCTTGGCGTTGGTGGCGGATGCGGGCGCGATGGGCTTGTAATTGGTTGACTTCCTGCTGTAGTTGGGCAATTCGTCGCTGAATCACTCGCCGTTCCGTCTCTAGTTTGGTTTCGCCCGGCCCCCGTGTACCGATCCCCGCCCCTAATCTAGACATTTCCTGACCGCGACCGCGCAGGCGAGGTAACATATATTCGAGTTGCGCTAGTTCTACTTGTAATTTTCCCTCTTGAGTGCGAGCGCGTTGAGCGAAAATATCTAAAATTACTCCTGTGCGGTCTACAACTCGAATGCCAATTTCGCTTTCTAAGTTACGGGCTTGAGATGCAGATATATCTCGGTCAAAGACAATCAAATTAGCTCCTAACTTTTGAGCCAAAAGGGTGATTTCTTCAATTTTTCCTTTTCCAACAACTGTTTGCGGGTGAGGATGAGAGCGTTTTTGCCGCATTGTGTCGAGTACAATTCCCCCAGCACTTTCTACCAGACGCACAAGTTCTCCAAGTCCATCTTCAAATCGTTGGGAAGAGATATTGTCTGTTTGCACTCCCACCAGCAACACTCTATCTTGCTCGGATACAATTTTTTGCGATAATAATATTCCATCTCCGGCTTCAGAGATTTCTTTCTCCCATTCCTGAACTAAATCGTCAAAGTCTAGTTCAGTTATGTCATCTAAACTTAGAGGAGGTGAAATTATCCAAGGAGTTTCTAAATCAGGAACAAGGTTTGCTAAAAAACCTTCTTTGGCTTGGCGATCAGCTTTGCTGGTGCGCTTCGCGCAATCGCTTACATTTAACATAACAAGAGCATCTAGCCGCTGGCGTTGCATTGCAATCAATGCTGCTTGACTTGGTGGTTCTGATGTAAATTGAGTAGTAAGGCAATGAATTCCACTCAAGCGTTTTGCGCTGTGACGGGGTAATTCTTCCGGTGGTATTTGGGTTTGACTTGGTGTACCTACAGCAACTCGAATGACTTGTCCGCGTCGATTGATATAACAACAAACTGGTTGATGAATATCTGTACTGATTGCAGCTAAGGCTTGGGCAAACTCCGGCGTAACTAGTCTGTCTCCTGGCTGTCGCTCTTCGTAAAGCTGTTGTAATTCTTTAAGTTTGCTCGTCTTTATGCCCTGAATATTTCCATAAACTTTGTGCATAATATTAACTTGGAAATGTTATATAATCTCAATCAGTTAATACTTGCTTTATTTTAATTAAAATTAATCTGCCAAATGTAATAATCTAACAACCTTATTAAATACTCCAAAAGAAAGTTTGTCTAATACTAAAAGTCTTTAAAGATGTAGAAATGTAAATTTAAAATGTGTTGTACTTGAGATATTTTGATATTTTAGACAATTGTCGAAGGTGAGGTTTGGGGCATCGCACTATTAAAATTAAAATCCTCAGTAGAGACGTTGCAATGTCTCTACTGAAGTTATCGGTTGTGCAAATTATCTTATCTCAGGCGTATTGCGGTACTAAGGGTCTTGAACTTTGACCACATCAAATTTAGAACAGCCGGGAGCATTCAATACATTCCCAACCATCTTTTTATCT
Source organism: Nostoc sp. UHCC 0302 (assembly GCF_038096175.1). NCBI lineage: Bacteria > Bacillati > Cyanobacteriota > Cyanophyceae > Nostocales > Nostocaceae > Nostoc > Nostoc sp. UHCC 0302. The sequence continues at coordinate 1,597,340 of NZ_CP151099.1, read as the reverse complement.
GAGGGTGAGACATTTCCTTGCAGGTCAACAGTTATATAACCACTGGGTCGAGAAATCCAGCTACTAGCTTTTAATTCTAAAGTATTAGGTATTTCTGGTGAATTGAAAATTGTATAAATTCCTTTCATTCTAAAAGAACCAGAAGGAACAGTTGGGTTACTAGCATGAGCTGAAAATAGAAAAACAGCATCAATATCAGTTGTGCTTTTAGCTGCAATCACTAATTTTAAGTTTGTTAAACCTTGAGCGCATAAATATGTTCCTTGCCAAGTCCCATTTAAAAATGCTACTTGAGAGGCACTTTTAGATAGTTGCTTCGATTGATGATCAGCAAATGTTTGAGTTTTATCCTGGCTATCCTCAGCTATTACAGCTACTGAATTAGGCAAATATGAACTAGATAATAGTGCAGTAGTTGTTAAAATTATTAACTTGATAGTATTTATGTAAGTCTTCTTAACGTCTTTTGTAGCAATTTCTGATTTGAATAATACTAAGCATTTTGAAACAATACTGAGAATATAGTTCACAATTACCTCGCCTCCTAAAAAAGAAAATATAGTATAAATTTATGCAAAATTCGAACAAAAGTACATAATTTTACATATAAAATAGAATATTAGTAACAGTAAAGATATCTGTCATACTGTCGTTACAAATGCTCGCGTAGGTTGCCAAAATTAGAAACGCAGAGATGATACGACTTAACGAAGAACACTTGCAAGCCATCCGTACCCACGCCGAAAGTACTTATCCCGAAGAGTGTTGCGGTATAATTTTAGGTTATCTAGCTAGTGAGGGCAAAACTGTGGTAGAAGTAATGCCAACAGAAAATGCCTGGAATACAGAGATAGCGGATGATTTTCTAGGTGATCGCACAGCAGAAAGTAAAAAGCGGCAATATGCGATCGCACCATTAGTTATGTTACAAGCACAAAAAGCAGCACGGGTGCGATCGCTGAATATCATTGGTATTTTTCACTCTCATCCCGATCATCCTGCCATACCCTCAGAATGCGATCGCATATACGCTTGGCAAGGCTACTCGTATATAATAGTTTCCGTCCAAAACGGCAAAGCTAGAGAACTCAAAAGCTGGAGTCTTGATGATACTCATCAGTTCCAAGCTGAGGCAATTGAAAACATAATTTAACTGGGCTGAGTACTGGGTACTGGGAAAATGTTCCAACATTTAGGTGAGGTCAAAGCAAATTCCATAATTTTTCCGTTTTTATTCCTAATCGCTAATCCCCAATCCCCCAAACCATAGATATCGTTTTTCGATAGGATTAATATTCCCCTCTTCCACATCAATAGATTACTGCTATGCTCAATCCCAATCTGGATGAAATCCAGTTGACAAAAGACGATTACGAACGCTACTCCCGGCACTTAATTTTACCGGAAGTGGGATTAGAAGGACAGAAACGCCTAAAAGCTGCCAGTGTTCTGTGTATCGGTACAGGTGGATTAGGTGCGCCGCTGTTGTTATATCTCGCCGCGGCGGGTGTCGGTCGCATCGGTATTGTTGATTTTGATGTCGTCGATACTTCTAACTTACAACGGCAAGTAATTCACGGCACATCTTGGGTGGGTAAACCCAAGATTCAATCAGCAAAAGAGAGAATTTTGGAGATTAATCCTTATTGCCAGGTTGATCTGCATGAAACTCGTCTCACTTCTGAAAACGCCCTGGAAATCGTCCAACCTTACGATATCGTTGTGGATGGTACTGATAACTTCCCCACTAGATATTTAGTTAACGACGCTTGCGTATTGTTAAACAAACCTAACGTCTACGGTTCAATTTACCGTTTTGAAGGGCAAGCCACTGTATTCAACTACGAAGATGGGCCAAATTATCGTGACCTTTACCCAGAACCACCACCACCAGGAATGGTTCCCTCCTGTGCAGAAGGCGGCGTACTGGGAATTTTGCCAGGAATTATTGGTGTAATCCAGGCAACAGAAACGGTAAAAATTATTCTGGGACAGGGCAACACCTTGAGTGGACGGTTGTTGCTATATAATGCTTTAGAAATGAAATTCCGGGAGTTGAAACTGCGTCCCAATCCTATCCGCCCAGTAATTGAAAAGCTGATAGATTATGAACAATTCTGCGGTATCCCACAAGCTAAGGCAGAGGAGGCGAAACAGCAGATGGCAATTGAAGAAATGACTGTCACAGAGTTGAAGGAATTACTTGATAGTGGTGCAAAAGATTTTGTACTGCTAGATGTTCGTAACCCCAATGAGTACGACATAGCTAAGATTCCTGGTTCAGTGTTGGTTCCCTTACCAGAGATTGAAAATGGGAATGGCGTTGCCAAAGTGAAGGAAATATTAAACGGTCACCGCTTGATTGCTCATTGTAAGATGGGCGGGCGATCGGCAAAAGCTCTCGGCATCCTCAAGGAAGCCGGGATTGATGGTACGAACGTCAAAGGCGGAATCACCGCTTGGAGTCGGGAAGTTGATTCGTCAGTTCCAGAGTATTAAGTAAGGATGAGGGGGATGAAGAGGATGAGGGACATAAGGAGGATAAGAGGGACAAGGGGAATAACTTCCGACTCCTGACTTCTGACTTCTGCCGTCTACTCCTCTACTCCCCTGATGACTACCTCAAAATCTCATTACAATATTCTCTGGGTACAAGTTTCGGCATTGGCAGTTGTGCAGGGGGCAATTACTCTCGCTTGGTTGATTTATAACCTATATGTACCCCAACTTTTAACTCTATTTGGTTTTCCCGCCTCGTTAGCAATTGGCTTGCTGATATTTGAAAATGCCTTGGCTGCGGTGATGGAACCACTGATGGGTGGACTTTCGGATCAAGCTAGGCGCTGGGTAGGAAGTCGTTTTCCCTTTATCTCGTCAGGTGTGATTCTGGCAGCGACTTTGTTTATTGCAATACCATGTATTGTGATATTTATCCCACCAACTACCGTGATTCGCTCGCTACTACCAATCACATTGGTAGCCTGGGCATTGGCAATGACAGTATTTCGTTCTCCAGCTATTTGTCTATTGGGAATGTATGCAGCACCAGCTGAGTTACCCTTGGCAGGAAGTTTTGTGACTTTAGTCGGTGGTGTTATCGGGGCTTTTAAACCAGTTGCCTCTAAGTTTCTTCTCAGCTTAGGGCCAGTTTTGACTTTTGCGATTGCTTCTTTTGTGCTGCTGGGGGCTGCGGCTGTCTTGCGGTTAGTCAATCCTCCTGAAACCCCAGTTGATAAACACCTAGCAGATACAGTCAAGTTACCTTTACTAAAATTAGCTTTGATTTTGACAACTGGTTTTAGTCTAGCCTGGGGTATCCGGTTTCTGATGGATGTCTTGGGCAAGCTGTTAAAAGTACAGTTTAGTACTGATAATATCGATGTGCCGATGGTATGGATTGGATTAGCGATCGCTTTTGCAAGCATCCCCGCTGGAGCCTTAGCAGTTAAAATTGGTAACCATTCAGCAATGTTAACTGGTATCTGTGCAACCATTTCCTCGTTACTGGTAATGGTATCTGTGGGCGCACAAATTCCTCTAATATTATTAATAGTCGCAGGTTTTAGTCTAATTATTAACGGGGCAATTCCTTTTGCTTTAGAGCTAGTGTCTCAACGCTGGTCAGGATTAGGAATTGGGACGTATTTTGGTGGATTCGCTTTAGCGATGAGTTTGTTTGCAGTAGTGTTTCCTCACCAGCAAGGAATGACATCTTTTGGTGGTGCGATTGGGTGTACATTAACTTTTTTGCTAGCTGGAATTTGCATTGCAGGGAGTAGTATTTTTGAAACGCAAAGAAACACAGAAGTTAATAAGTAAGAATAAAGGTATAACTCTGAGCGGCGGCTTCCGCCAAGCAGAAATTCAGAGAGATTGTGGCGAGAGCAAACACAATCAAGTTTTTAGTAAGAACTTTGACAGCGTTTTTCTGGCAGCAGAACCCGGTTTCTAGCATACAAAAACCAGCATTCATGAAGAATACCAAAAAGGCTGCGATCCCAATCGGATTACTAGAGCATCTGTTGTAAATATTCTTCATAACCGATTTGTTCTAGTTTTGCTTGCTTTGCTAACACCGATTCAGATAAAGTTTGGCGATATTGCAGCACTTTTTCTAGTAATTCTGGTTGCCCAGTTGCAAGAATTTGCACAGCTAAAAGACCAGCATTTTTGGCATTACCTATTGCTACTGTTGCCACTGGGATACCCGCTGGCATCTGTACAATCGAATACAAAGAATCAACGCCTTGCAAATTACGGGTGGGTACAGGAACGCCAATCACAGGCAGAGGCGTGAGAGATGCTACCATACCGGGGAGATGAGCAGCACCACCAGCACCAGCGATAATTACTTTAATGCCACGTTGGTGGGCAAGTTTAGCATATTGCACCATGCGTTCTGGGGTACGATGGGCTGAAACGATCGCCACTTCATTTTGTACACCAAATTCGTCACAAATTGCGATCGCGTCTTTCATAGTGGGCAAATCCGAATCGCTGCCCATAATAATGCCAACCAGAGGAGTCATAATAATTAAAAATTAAAAATTGTTAGAGCCAAGTATTAAAGGTGGCTGATGTCGTTCATCATCTCATCTATTGGCCTAGCTTTGCTTGATTAATTGGCATAAATTACATCTAAAATCGGGTCATATTCAGATATTTTCTCGTGAAGTGATGAGCAAAGCAGCACAAAGTACCGTAGATATTATTAATGCTAGAGTTCCTGGTTACAAGGATTTGCAGATGCTCTTAGTGAATCAAGAGAGCATAATTGAGCAAATCTTGCCAATGACAACAGTAGAAGCACACAGCCGTAATACCCAACTGGATGTTGCAGGTGATTGGATTTCTTTGGGCGGTGTCGATTTACAAATTAACGGGGCGTTAGGATTAGCATTTCCTGATTTAAACACAGAAAATGCTCATCTGCTCCCAAAAATATCCCAATTCTTATGGGATGTCGGGGTAGATGGATTTTTACCGACATTAGTGACAACTTCTATAGAAAATATACAGCGATCGCTAGCTGTCATAGCAGATGTTTTCCCTAATCAACAAGCAGGAGCGAAGATTCTCGGAGTACATCTAGAAGGCCCATTTTTAAATTTCCAAAAGCGCGGCGCACACGCAGCAGAGTATTTGTTACCCCTAACAATTGAGGAAGTAAAACGGGTTCTGGGCGATTATGCAACGCTTGTAAAAGTCATCACTTTAGCACCGGAGTTAGATCCCACTGGTGTAGTAATTCCATATTTGCGTACCTTGGGTATCACGGTGAGTTTAGGACATTCGCAAGCCACAGCAGCTCAAGCAAGACGTGCCTTTGAATTGGGTGCAACAATGGTAACCCACGCTTTTAACGCTATGCCACCATTACATCATCGGGAACCAGGGTTATTAGGTGCAGCCATAATTGATCCTGATGTGATGTGTGGTTTTATTGCGGATGGTCAGCACGTTTCACCTACGATGCTACAAATCTTACTCCGCGCCAGTGAGTACAAGCAAGGGCTTTTTCTGGTTAGCGATGCCCTTGCTCCTTTAGGATTACCCGATGGGGTGTATCCTTGGGATAGCCGACAAATTGAAGTAAATGATGGCACAGCACGATTGCCTGATGGCACTTTATCAGGGACGACTTTACCTTTATTGGTTGGAGTGCAGAATTTGGTGAAGAGGGGAATTTGCGACGTGGAAACTGCGATTATGTTAGCTACGGATGCTCCTAGACAAGCAATTGGTTTACCAGGCATTACTTCAAATCAACCTGCTAATTTATTACGTTGGCATTGGAATAAAGCTACAAAAGAACTAACTTGGCAGCGATTACTAAGCTAAATTTTGTCCTTGCATATTGCAGTTCTGTATCAGCCTACAGAACCTTACAACGAAATTTAAAGTTAGTGAAGTACACAACCTAAGTCTTATGGTTACTGAGCGTAGTCGAAGTAAACCCTTACTTAAAGACTGTTTTACTTCAGGATTCTGACTTATGAATTCTGCTGTATCTTCTGGGATTTTCGATTTACTAACTTTTTAGAAAAACAGACACCGATATACTGCAACAGCTTTTACATGAAAGCTATTCATCTTCGTCTCCTGCTGGCCGTTCGCTACCACTTTGTTGGGCGTTCCACTCCACCACAATACGTTCCAACATTTCAGACTGCGTACAGTTATTAACATCTGCGTAGGTTTTAATTAACTGTCTCACTTTAGGACTAATGTAGCGTATCTCTAGTTGGTTACTTTCAGCCATGTCCTTTAAGGTTGGGTATCTACTACGTATGTTGAACTATTAAACTATGTCTCTTCTAATAAGCTTTGTTAATAGAAAACACCCCCTATCGGCTGCTATCCCCAACGTCACTAATGCAAAAACAACACAATCATTAAATTGGTGCTGCTTGTTTAAGCCATAGTTATGTTCTAGCAAAAAAGGCGATAACTTTATTTTAATGCAGGCGATCGTCCACTCGTTTGGTTTTTCCAAAAGAAAACAGAGAGGGACTTTTTACCCCTTTGCTTTGAGACTATTTGTAGTTATAGCGGTTCTCACTTGAGTCAAATACAGAGCTAATCCCCCAGATTAAGCCTTCAAGCCTCTTTACTAGAAGCAAAGAGGTCAAACTATATTGCATACCAATGAGAAGCGCTATAGTTACATCTATAATTTTATTTGACCAGCATTGGTTCTGGCTCAGGCTGCACAGGTACTCTCAATGGGTCGTAGCCTAGTTGTTGAGTAATTCTTTCCCTAGCTAAAGCGCGATACTCCCAAAAATGTTCTCCAGCAGCACATAGGCCTAAATACATATTGAGAACTTGCGGCTTTGTCCGCAGAATTATCCATAGTTGTCGCCAGAACTGCAAGCGAATTTCAGGTCGCCGTATGCCCTGATGCCAGATTAATTGAGCAACAAGCCGCAACCCTTTACCTGGAGAAAATTGCATCGTTTGCTTTCGCTCTGCTAGGGAGCCGATACTGAGACATTGCTGAAAACAGCGTCTGAGATAATTTCTGGGTTCATATAAAGTCCAGAAGCCTTCTACATAATCTTTAGCAACTTCATCAATTGAGCGGGTGGGGATGAAATTCATTAAGGTGTTCTGGTCACCCAACTCAGTACCACCAATACCTTCTACTAAACGCTGCTCTGTTTGCAAACGGTTCCATAGAGCAGTATTAGGCAACGCTTGAAGGATACCCAGCATTGGTTGAGGAATACTGGTTTGCTCAACAAAAGCTTGAATTCGTTCTCCTGCTCCTGGGCGTTCTCCATCAAAACCAAGGATAAACCCTGCATAGATGAGCATCCCTGCATCGTTGATTTTGCGACAGGCTTCGATTAATGGATTACGAGTATTTTGCAGTTTTTGTGTAACTTGCAGGCTGTCTTGGTCAGGAGTTTCTATGCCGAGAAAAACTGCATAGAAGCCTGCTTCATTCATCAGATGCAGCATTTCATCATCTTCTGCCAAATTCACAGAAGCTTCAGTGATGAAGGTGAACGGGTAGTCGTGCTGCTTCATCCAAGGAACCAATTCTTTGAGGAAGCGTTTGACGTTACGCTGATTGCCAATAAAGTTGTCATCAACGATAAATAGTGATCCTCGCCAGCCTAAATCATAAAGAGCTTGCAACTCGGCTATGGCCTGATGAGGCTCTTTAGTGCGTGGTTTCCGACCGTAGAGGACGATGATATCGCAAAATTCGCAGTTGAAGGGGCAACCGCGAGAAAACTGCATAGCCATCATTAAGTAGGCATCCCGTTGCAGCAGGTCAAAACGCGGCATTGGGCTTTGGGTGACATCAGGTTTTTCCAAAGAGCGAAAGATTCCTTGCTCTTTACCGTCTTTGAGGGCTTCGAGAAATTGTGGAACTGTCAACTCCCCTTCATCCAAAATTAAATAATGCGCTCCAGAGTCTAGGGAATCTTGGGGGATTGAGGTAGGGTAAGGGCCTCCGACTGCAACTTTTTTACCTAATCGCACCGCTTTTTTAATTAGGGCATGGAAATCTGGTTTTTGCACCAGCATTGCAGAAAGAATTACTAGGTCACACCACTCCCAATCTGCATCTGTCTCTTGATTAACGTTGCGATCGCAAAACCTAATTTCCCAATCTTTGGGTAAAAGTGCTGCTACTGTAATGATCCCCAGTGGTGGTAGAACAGCTTTAAGTCCGGCGATTTCCATGAAGCGATCGTAAGACCAAAACGACTGGGGAAACTGAGGGTAAATTAATAGTGCTTTCATAAAATCCTTTTTGCACAACTTCTTGTACTACGAACACCCATCAAAAGCTCAAAGCATCTCATAGAGATTTGCAATTGGCTCATAAAACTGGAATGTTACCCCAAGCCAATTAACGCTTGTAGGTAGTATTTAATACTCTAGTCAAGGTATTAGAAATAGGTATATGATGATAAACACACTAAAATTATTAATTTGTCCTTGCCCATTTAAAGTTGCAGCACACTTATTAGAATCATTGTAATACCTTCGTCAACACGTTAACGAAGATATTGTATCTCCTAAAAAATAAAAACTTTAGTTTTCTCTATTTAATGTAACAAAGTTAGAGTTAGCGCTAGCCTGCATACTGCTCACACAAAAATTAATGTGTTCACGGATAGCCCGTTCATAAACTATAGTCTGCTTTGTTCGTATTCCTACAGGCTGATATATCAAGTTAATTTCGGGAAATTCGCTCCAATACATCAGAAAAATGTCTTTTGCAGGAGTGATAATTTCATAGTTATTTTCTTGTCTTTTCTTCTTCAGCCTACAGTTATTTAGTTGTAATTTTTGTCTAAATAGTTTTTCAAATTCTGGAATTACATTTGATGCAGTGTTCATAGTTTATGGACGTTTAAACGTGCTATTTAGGTAAAGAGTGTGGTGTGAGTCAAGTATAACACTTCAGTTACCTATTACAATTTTTTGCAACAAAGCTCAAATTATTCCCATTAACTGCGCTTCGCGTCGCTGTCTGCACAAGGAAGTTCTCTAGTAGCATTTAGATAAGTTTGCAGATGAGTTACTAAAGCACCTAATATATACTAACTTCAATCAGATTTACACCACGCCGGGAAAAATTACCACCTAACGACTCACAAAATATGACTCCACAAGAGTCTGCTACCTTAATTTTGCTCTATCTTGATTCAACATCTTGCTCAAAAACCAAGATAAAATTATTTATAGTTTTTTTGTACTGAAAACCATAATCTAACAAAGCTTGCTTTAAAGTTTGCAACTCAGCTTCCTTGAGTATATATTTATTGAGTGATATCTCAATAGCTTCTTCGTGTACAGTAAAAATGAAACAGTCTTTAAACTGATTATAATCCCAATTTAATTTTCTAGCTGCATTTAATTCGATGGCAGCTAAAGTATCATCAAATTTGTTTGTAGCCATAAATTTTCTCTTCCCTGAGCTTAATTATATTTTAACAATTACTACAGAGAAAAAATAAAATATCAATATTAATGAAGAGTAAAGAAGTAAGGCAAGCCATGTTTTATTTTCCAAAATATCTACCTTTAGGTCAATGTTTTACTCAAGAATGTATCTTTAGGTATCTAAAAGCCCATCCTCATATAGCAAAACCCGTGTGATATCACTTCTCACACGCCTCTTGTGTTTCAGTATTCAGCTACAGCAGACGGCAGCATTAATTGAATGTGTCTACATCAGATTCAACCTGTACAAACTATGCTTTTAAGCTGTGCCACAATTGTACTTAGCAGCACATTGCTCACATAACTTTATGTAACGCTTTTTCCAACTTTCTCTTTAAAAGTTGTCTGCTATGTGATGATTAGAAGTGAGAGTTAATTCGGTTAACAGCTTTTGTTTTTAATATTGACAGGTTTTTTGTTTTTGGTATCTACAAACTTTTCTCCGAAATCTAAATCTCTACACACTTATGATTTCGGAGACAATCTATGTCAGTTTATGTAGGCAATCTTTCTTACGAAGTTACAGAAGATAGCTTGAATGCTGTGTTTGCAGAATATGGTTCTGTAAAGCGGGTTCAACTACCTACAGATCGTGAAACAGGTCGGATGCGCGGCTTTGGTTTTGTAGAAATGGGTACAGATGATGAAGAAACGGCTGCCATTGATGCGCTCAATGGTGCAGAGTGGATGGGACGTGACCTGAAAGTCAATAAGGCTAAACCCAAAGAAGACAAAGGTTCGTTTGGTGGAAGCCGGGGAAACAACAGCTTCCGCAACCGCTACTAAGCTTCATAGATTTAGCTCTTTGAGCTAACTCAAATAATCTAGTAAGTGAATTTTATTTAGCAGTGGCTCAGGCAAGAATGCTTGAGCCTTTTTGATCTAACATTTGGAAGAAACCAAAACTCATTCTCTGAAATTCTTATGACAAACTCAACCTTTCCCGTTGAACCTGCCGTTCTGATCACTATCATTGGCGAGACAGTACTCAAAGACCGTATTGTTAGAATACTAGGAAGCCACGATGTAAGCGGTTACACTATTACTCAAGTACAAGGTGAGGGCGGTCATGGAAGACGCTTATCAGACTTAGCAGGCTACAACACTAACATTGAAATTAAGACTATTGTTTCACTAGAAGTATCTGATGCTATCTTTTGGGCATTGAAAGAAGAGCAGGGCAAGCACGCTTTAATTGCCTTCCGACATAATGTAGAAGCTTTCTATTAATTAGCTCTTTTTTATCAGTTTCGTTTTCTAAACCACTAACTTATTAGCTGTCAAGAATTTTAATGGATCTTTACTTGGGTTGAATTAACAGAGTAGTTTCGGTTATCAACTTACAAAATTCTAAAGTCCAACTATTTTTTAGAATTCAAGTACAAAGATCCATATAAATATATATAATTTTTTGCAATTTAACCCAGGTAAATTAATGATCAATACCTTAATAATATTCTCAAGCACTTACTGTATTAGCATTTGTGCCTTTTTAATTCCTGCAAACCTGATTGCTACCTCATCAACAATAATTCTTACATTATTGGGTCGTCCAGCTATACAAATATTGCAAAGTGTTGGAATTGCTAGTTTCTTTGCTCTATTGATGATACTGCACGTTTTTGCTTGGTTTGTGATTGGAGTAGTTATGGCTCCCACATACATTTTATTGGGGCTAGGAAGCATCTGTTTGTTGGTTAATTTAAGAGCGATTTTCTCATCTAGAAGTTTTGCGATCGCACATAGCTAAGATACCATTTGCTTTTAAGTCAGCGCCTCGCAGCTAAAGCCACGAAGGGTTCGAGCAACGATGGACAAACCAATCCTGGAAAAAGATGGGGCTAAATCTGAGTTGGAAGTTAATATACCGTGGTACGTGGCGGTACATTCGTGCCTTATGGACTTAATAAAATAACCCGTGCAAGCGGGTTTAGTCTGTGTAGCAGCGATTATAAATCGCTATGTTCAAAAATATTTAGAACACATGAATCAGTTGTAGAGGTGTACAGTTTTACGCCCCTAATAGCTCATATAGTTATTGATTTGATCCATTATGTCTATTTGGGTCTTTTTTCTCCTTTTTTTTATCAGGATCTTGTTTTGGTTTTTTGGTTTCTCTATTACTCTTTTTTTCTTTCGACATAATTATTCTCCAATATAGTCATATGTAAAATCTTTACAAGGTGATATTTTTTGCCGAAAGAATTCGTCTGAAACCTCAAGAAGGTTCCAGCAAGAGAGAAAGCTTTAGCTAGAAAATATTTCCATGAAAGCCGCAAAAAAACTGATTATTGCTAGGCGATCGCTGCAAGTTTCAAATTAAATTTTGCTTATCTAAAAATTTACTTGCATTTATTTTGACTGCCTAACTAAGTATAACGTTGTCGCTATTTTTATATTGCTATTATAGCAGTTATATTCTATTAAATAATTTTAAGTTATGAGTTAGCCTTAACATTTTTAAAAATTTTCTCTTATTTGTCTTATTTAGCTAGTACTTTCTATAAGTGATTCGAGGAAGCAACCGAAGCTGTAGTTCGGAATCGTTTATATTGTATGTAGAGAAAAGTCTTGAAGAGTAATTTAATTATTACTCAGTATCTCCAAAAAAAAACAGCGACATTTTGCGCTGTAGTAAATACCATCGGATAATAACCAATAAGCTAATTTTAGTCCTAATATATTTAGATATGTAGTCAAGTATTTATTTCTTATTACTATAAAAAAATAACTAACAGAAAAAATCTGAAAGTAAAGATTCATATCTAGGTATAGTAACCTGTAAACATCGATAGTTAGACCTACAAATAAACCGAATTTCACCCCACATTAATGTGGGGTGAAAACTACAGCAGATTGCAGGTCACCATAGCTTAGGGTGGGTATTAGCCCACCCTAAAGTATTGCTTACTTAGTAGTACTTTCTACTGGTGCTTCAGCAGATGACTTGCCAATCAACATGGCAGCATTTTCTTCGCTTTCAAGGACACCGAATTCAATCAACAACTCTTCTAGCTCTTCCATTTCAATAGGTGTAGGAATGGTGAGATTTTTGTTGTTAATGATCTTGGTAGCCAATGCGCGGTATTCTTGACCTTGATTGCTGTCAGGTGCGTACTCGTTAACAGTCATCCGGCGCAACTCAGCGTGTTGCACGATGTTGTCACGTGGTACGTAGTGAATCATTTGGGTGTTCAAACGTTTTGCCAAGGTTTCGATCAGTTCGATTTCCCGGTCAACGTTACGGCTGTTACAAATCAAACCACCTAAGCGCACGCCACCGGTGTGAGCATACTTGAGAACACCACGAGCAATGTTGTTAGCTGCATACATCGCCATCATTTCACCTGATGTCACGATGTAGATTTCTTGTGCTTTACCTTCACGAATAGGCATAGCGAAACCACCGCACACAACGTCACCCAATACGTCGTAAGACACGAAGTCAACGTCTTTGTATGCACCGTTTTCTTCTAAGAAGTTAATAGCGGTAATGATACCGCGACCGGCGCAGCCTACACCAGGTTCTGGCCCACCAGACTCCACACAACGGACATCCCGAAAGCCAGTCAGCATAACTTCTTCGAGTTCTATGTCTTCCACAGCGCCTCGTTCAGCAGCTAATTGGAGAACGCTTGTTTGGGCTTTGCTGTGTAGCATCAAACGGGTAGAGTCAGCTTTAGGGTCGCAACCAACGATTAAGATGCGTTGACCCATTTCTGCCATAGCTGCTAGGGTGTTTTGGGAGGTGGTAGATTTACCGATACCGCCTTTACCATAGAAAGCTATTTGTCTAATTTTTTCGTCAGTCATGGTTGGTGTTTTCCTACAATTATTTTGTCTATGGATTTCAGCGGTGATGTAAGACGTTGTTCGCTTGGGTGGCGAGAGGAGCAAAGGGTAGACGCAGCAGGGCTTGCCGTGAGATATCCCTCAAGGGACATTGCAAGTATTACCAGACGCACAGTAAGATGACCTAACCAAAGGAAATGATGCTTGTGTAGCAAAATCCTGTAGGTTCAGCTGCTTGGAGTTGATGTAGAAGAAATCTATATTTACCGATAGGAAGTTTTTAAGACCAGACTGAAGCATTGCCGATTGTTGTAACAGAATCCCATAGGTTGCTCAGACCCTAAGAGTGGTTACAGTAGGACTTGAAGTTTACGCAGACTTTTTCCCTGAACCCACAACCAACCAATAATGCAATCTACTCTAAATGGTCGCTACAACTTTCATGATTTTGCTTATGTCATAGCTGTTGATAACTTCTAATCGGAGCTGAATTTCCCTATATCTTCAACTAAGAGCAACTTATGCACTGGTGTTTATTGCAAATATTCCTTGAGAATCAGTAAATCACGCCGTGATTAATGAGTGAGGATAAATCTTAGCTTAAAGGTGGCAAGCTACAAATTCCTTGCTATGCCTTGGCCAACATCTTGATAACTATTTATTCAGAATGTGGAACGGTACTTGCTCTGATTGAAGTTTCCGCGGCAATATTAAGCAACTACCGAAACATGGTTCGGTAATAAAATAGTTGCTCTTGCTTGCACTAAGCTTGTAACCGTTCTGATTACTATGGTTTACCAGACTGTGCTAAAAGTCTTTCTTCCCAGACTTCAAAGCTAATCGCATCTGGCGGATAATCCTAGCTAGGTTAGCCAACTCTTGCTGACTAATACCGAGGTAAGTTCTGATTGTCTTCGAGTTGTTACGAAGAGCACTATTCTAATTCATCTGGTTTGATTTCTTCGTTACAAAAACTTGTAACGAATGAAGTGGATTTACCAGAACAAAAAACTTTATTGAGCATACCTCAATATTGCTGAAAGTTTTTTGTGCTTTTACTTTTTGATTCCTATAACAACCATAACACAGGTCTTCCTAATTTATTGGGTTAAGGCGAAATTATTTATTTACTTGACCTAATGTTGTCTTTATTTGCTTTAATAGCTATAACCGATGCACTGGCAGCTAGAAAATTTATAAATTTATTGATTACAGTATATTCTCAATATGAAGTATTTTTATTCTGCAATTCTAAATATAGAAAACTAGTTGGGCAAAAAGCTGAAAAGCATACTGCAAAAGAAAATTTTGCCTAAATTTTAAAGTTTTTACTCTTTTTGTACAGCTAAGTAATTCAAATTTACATTGAAATTAAAACTTGAATAACGTGCTGAAAAACTCAGCACATTAGCTATTACAATCTTAGAACTCATAGAAGTTAAATATTTTTGAAATTATAGTTACAATATTTAGCAAAGTAAGTAGATATGATTGAAATTAAGATATATTATGGTTTGTAGTTGCGCTTTAGCGCTAAAGCAAACTTTCATTCATTTGTGTCTAATACTTAGATGTAATCTTATAATCTTTTAGCAACCAAACAACTATTTTATTAATTAACGGTTTCAAACGTAACTAACTAAAAGTGTTTCTATATTTTCTATTACAGTAATGTTAGGAGTTAATTTTGAAACTATATGTAGTTATAGTTACTAACTAGGGTAAAACATCTTAATTCTGTGAAATGTGTAAGTAGGTAGGCACCGAAATTTTCTACTATGTAACAAAATCTTAAGTTGATAATCTAGAGCTAAATTTTACACGATGTGTGTTGTGATTGTTTTTTTTTCCTCTAGCTTGAACACCATTGATGACGGCGTAAGCGAGATCTAGCTCATCATCAAATGCTTGCCCGGATAACTCATCTTTCTTGAGATGTTGCCATTCCAATTCAATTGGATTCATTTCTGAGCAATATTTCGGGAGAAAAAAGATGTACAAACCCTGACTTTCCCATTTTTTCCACAATTGTTGAACTTCTTGGCAGCGATGTATTGGCCCGTTATCTTGCACAATCACGCTGATACGTCCAGTTTCTTGGGCTTGTTTGGCTTCTTTCTCCATCATTTCTATATAAGATTTACGGTCAACACCACCGATAACTAAACCGTAAACAAAACTGATTAAAGGTTGGAGAAGCCCGATAATACTTAATCTGCGACCACGGCGTTTAGTCTGTTCTAACCGTTTTTGCTCACCTCTAAAGTAATATGTATAACTAGGTTCGCTCCACATACAGAACCCTGACTCGTCTAGGTATTTCAGGTCTATTTCACCAGTGGCAGCAGCTAATTCCAACATGTCTAGGTCTGCTTGCTTGTTTGCTCGTGCTACTGGGTCTTGTTTTCCTTTATGGCTTTTCCTTGTCCGTTTCCAATCGACCCCCTTTTTTTGAGTACCCGTCTTAATCTGTCGGCACTCATCTCAACGTTGCGTTCTGTTTTCAACTTCAAAGCTAACTGAGAACTATTGTATGTGCGTGGCTCGTTTCTGAGGCATTCTTCTAAAAATATCATGTCATCCTCAAGCCACTTTGGTTTCCCCCCTCGCCCAGGAGATTCCCAAAGCCCTTCTGTGCCCAGTTTTTGCCATTGATGCAAAACTTTTGTGACTGTTTTTTTGTGACAATCAAAGTGATCTGCTATCTTCTCTACATACCAACCATGTGCATTTAGCCTGATTATTTCCGCCCTGTCTTTGACTTTCTGTGGTACATCCTGTTTTCTCAGATTTAGTAAAGTTTGGTCTTGCTCAGGAGTCAGAAATACCCTTAAACGCGCACCCATACACCAACTACCTTGTAGATGCATTATCAGTCTTTACATATCTTAACATAGCTGACTTTTTTGGCACCTACCTACTTACTGTTTGGGACACAAGTCATAAATAAAGCCACGCGGCTCACACTTACTGTGCTAAAAACTGATACTTGGCGTGTTTGCGTGAGCCATCATCCCAAAAAATCTGTGAAAGCGATCGCTCTTAGCGCTTCCTATCAATGATAATTTTAAGCATTGGGAACCGTTAGAAATCGAAGTTTATGAACGCAGCCGACGATAAAACGATTGTTCGTGAGTATTTCAATTCCACAGGGTTTGACCGTTGGAGGCGGATTTATGGCGATGGCGAAGTCAACAAAGTCCAATTAGACATCCGCAACGGACACCAGCAAACCGTGGATACAGTTCTTGGCTGGCTGAAAGCTGATAATAATTTAGCTGACCTGTCAATCTGTGATGCTGGGTGTGGTGTGGGTAGTCTCAGCATCCCTCTGGCCGCAGATGGCGCTAAAATCTATGCCAGCGATATTTCTGAAAAAATGGTCACAGAAGGTAAAGAAAGAGCCTTACAAACCTTGGGAAACGCTGAAAATCCCACTTTTGCTGTGCAGGACTTGGAATCATTAAGTGGTAGTTACCACAGCGTTATTTGCTTGGATGTTTTGATTCACTATCCGCAAGAAAAAGCAGATGAGATGATATCTCACCTTTGTTCTTTGGCACAGTCGCGGATAATTCTCAGTTTTGCACCTAAGACCTGCGCTCTAACTATACTCAAGAAAATTGGCAGTTTCTTTCCTGGGCCGAGTAAAACAACTCGTGCTTATCTGCACCGCGAAGCTGATGTAGTGAAAATCTTAGAAAGCAATGGTTTTGCTGTGCAACGTCAGGCGATGACAAAGACTCGCTTCTATTTTTCTCGTTTGCTAGAAGCTACACGTAAGTAAGCGGAAAATCGCAGCAAAATAAATACTATCGCTTTTGCTGCGATTTGACTTTCTCAAGTGTAAGAGTTGATAGATTCTAGCTTGAGGATTAGTCAAAAAGGTGGCATTTATTATCACCTTATATTCATCTTCAGTAGTGATATTAATTACAGGCGATATACTTGTTTGCATTCAACCTTGCAATGCCGACAAGTAGGATGCCTACTTTACAGTTTTATTTTTGTATGCAACTCCTTATGGAGCGTAAAATTTCTCCATCTCATGGCAGAATTTGATGATTCAACTGTTGCCATAGTTTTCTGATTACTGGAAGCTTTGCGAAAGTAAGGTTAAAATCGCTAGCAAAGTGTAAATCTGAAGTGAACTATGAAAACTGCTGAAAAATTGGCCGCTGGTTGGCTACTAACACTCGGATTCATGTTTTTGACACTATCAGTCTCAGCGGTATTTGATAAATATGCTACATCTAAGGTAATCCCCGTATCTCACGAGCAGTATGAATTTGACGCACCAAATGCTAATTACGAAGATGATAATACTGCTGTTGGCGGCCTGATTTTTGGCGTTCCTACCCTGATACTGGGGGGATGGTTAGGATTGGAATTATACCGTCAAAATCGGCAAGAAAAAAAGGTACTGAAACAACAAGCAAGCGATCGCCTGCAATCGATTTTCTACGAAATGCTGCAAGATAATAGTGGGCGGATGACTGTACTGGGCTTTGCCATGCAATCACAACTCCCAGCAGCGGATGCCAGAGAATATCTAGATAAGAAAGCTAAAGAATTCAATGCTAATTTTAAGGTGAGCGAAGAAGGGGCTGTATCATATCATTTTGAAGTTTAATCGAGCAAGAATTCAGGAGTCAGAACTCAGAATAATTCTGTACTTAGAATTATGACTACCTTTTTGAAGTCCTAAGTAATTGCATTCTGACTTCCGAATTTTGCATTCTGTATTCTTCATTTAGAGATTTCTATCTTCGCTAAGTCTAATGACACAAATTTTCTTGAGCATAGCTGCCATTTTAGGCGGTTTGTCTGTTGCCGCTGGAGCCTTTGCTTCTCATGCCTTGCGTGAAAAAATCACTGAGCGATCGCTAGAAATTTTTGAAACCGCCGCTCGCTACCAAATGTATCATGCTTTAGCACTTTTCCTAGTAGCATTATTAATTAGTCGCACCGAATCACCTCCAGCCACTCTCATAGCCAGTGGCTGGCTATTTATCGTCGGCATTGCTATTTTTTCAGGAAGCTTATACGCTCTTAGTTTAAGTGGTGTTAAAGTCTTAGGAGCAATAACACCATTGGGCGGTGCAGCTTTTCTGGCTGGTTGGGGTGCTTTGGCTTTTGCTGCTTGGAATTTGAAGTTTTAAAACCTAAATTCTCTGCTACCAACTGTCACATCAAAATCTGTTTTATACTAGTGTCAGTGAATAAACTAACTACCTGAAAACACTTCAATATTTTTAAAATTCAGGTAGTTAGTTAACTAAAATAACTCATTTTGAAGCGCAAACTTTGCTTCTAATTAAGAGATGCGTAGTCGCTGATAAGGCAGAGTATGAACTAATCAGCACAATCATCAGAATATTCTCATTTCTAGAATTGATAAAAAGCAGTATTGCCTCGCAAACAGCAAGCTGAAGATGGAAGGTCAAGTTAATGCAAGCTTGCTTTCCTGACGAAGCGAAGAAAAAGGTGGTGTGAAAAACTGTCAGCTAGGTAACGTAACTCGTTAAGTTTATTGTTACACCTTATTTATATAATAAAGCAGTTGAGTCATTAGCCTTCAAGGAACTACCTGAAACTGCATATTTGGTTACTATCACCTCGTGACTCATTAGAAAAGTCAATAAGGAATTTTTAACCAACCCAACCTGGCAAGGTGGGTTCGCGGCGAGGAGTCAGTTAATTAACCTGATGGACTGAAACTTAATTTTTACACTCACTTACTCTATTAAGACAGAGAAAAGGAGCCTTGCTATGGGCTTGAGCGGCAAAAGTCATATTCCGGAAATTCTGGAGAAATACGAAACAGAACTGTTAGCAGACTGGCTGCAAGAGCTAAAGTCCGCAAGTACCCGCAAAGGGCTGCTTAAAGAGGTGGAACTGCACCAGGAGTGCAGAGAGTTCTTGGAAACGTTGAAAAAAACTGTAAACCAAGGTAACTTGAATGACATTCAAGCTCCTGAGTGGAGAGAGGTACGAGATACACTGAGCGGAATTTCCCGTGTGCGTAGCCAAAAGGGCTTTACCCCAACGGAAACGGCAACTTTTATTTTCTCATTTAAACAACCCTTGTTTACCCGTCTACGTTCTGAACTGGCGCAAGATGCAGCAGCTTTGGTTGATGATATCTGGTTAGCAACCACCCTTATAGATAAGTTAGGGCTGTTCACAACAGAGGTGCATCAAAAAGTCCGTGAAGAAGTGATTATGCGTCAACAAGAGGAGTTGTTAGAACTTTCCACACCCGTTGTCAAGCTGTGGGATGGTGTTTTAGCTCTACCAATCGTCGGCACGTTAGATAGTGCGCGTACCCAAGTAGTCATGGAGTCCCTTCTGCAAAAAATTGTAGATACGGGTTCAGAAGTAGCCATTATTGATATTACTGGTGTACCAACTGTAGATACCTTGACGGCTCAGCACTTACTCAAAACCGTTACCGCTGCCCGTTTAATGGGTGCTGATTGCATTATCAGCGGCATTCGACCCCAAATCGCTCAAACAATCGTTTATCTGGGAATAGATTTAGCTGACATAATCACAAAGGCATCGCTGGCGGATGCTTTTGCTTTAGCGTTAAAACGCATTGGCTGCAAAATTGACTGCGCCTAAAACTTGTCTTGAAAATGGGCATGGGAGAGAAGAAATCTTTTTGACGATTGGCTGTCTTGAGGTTGAAGAGGTGTAATTATGGAGCGCATTCCAATACTTCAGATCGGAGAATTCCTGCTAGTAACGATTCAGGTTGATATGCACGATCGCCTAGCGATGACTTTGCAAGATGACCTGACAAACCGCATTACTCAAACAAGCGCTCGTGGTGTGTTGATAGATATTTCGGGTTTAGATATCGTTGATTCTTTCATTGGTCGTATTTTAGGGCAGATTGCCAAAATATCACGAGTGCTTGACGCCCAAACCGTTGTAGTCGGAATGCAGCCAGCAGTAGCTATTACATTAGTAGAGCTAGGACTTTCCCTGACAGATGTTCGCACAGCCTTAAACCTTGAGAAAGGTATTGCACTCTTGCAAGCCGAGTTAGGGACATCTCCTTTTGGGCGCAAGACTGGATATGCAAAAGGTTGAAACGATGAGCATTCAGTCCCCCGCAGATATTGTTTTGGTTCGGCAAGCAGTGCGGGAGTTGGCTGTAAGACTTGGCTTTAGCCTAGTAGACCAAACAAAAGTTGTGACAGCAGCAAGCGAAATCGCTCGCAACACTTTAGATTATGGAGGCGGTGGCACGGTAAAATTAGAAGCCCTAGAAGAAGGCAATCGCCGTGGTCTGCAACTAACTTTTGAAGACTCTGGCCCAGGAATTGCCGATATTGATTTAGCCCTAAAAGATGGTTACACCACTGGCAAAGGTCTAGGTATGGGGCTTTCTGGAACTAAGAGGCTGATGAATGAATTTAACATAGTTTCTCACGTTGGCGAGGGTACTTGCATCACGATTACTAAATGGAGGTAATTCAACATAATGATCGGCCCCGTTGCCTTATCTATTTTAGAGCCTAGTCAGGTTGGAGAAGCGCGACGGAAAGCGATCGCTCTTGTTGGTCGTTTGGGTTTCAACGAGACACAACAGGGGAAAGTCGGTATTGTAGTTACCGAAATCGCTAATAACTTGGTGCAGCACGCTAGAGACGGTCTAGTACTTCTACAATCAAAGTTCAAAAACGACATTGCAGGCATAGAAATCATCGCTTTAGACTCCGGGCCAGGGATGGCGAATATCGATGAGTGCTGGCGCGATGGTTTTTCCACAGGCGAGACACCAGGCAATGGCTTGGGTGCAATCACACGCCTTTCAGCTTTTGTCGATATTTATTCGATGCCAAATTTGGGAACAGCAATAGTTGCCCAACTTTGGGCTAAGCCTTCATCAAACAGCTTGCTAACTGACAAGCTTGAAGTTGGTGTGGTGGGTCTGCCTAAAACGGGTGAAGAGATTTCCGGCGATGCTTGGGCAACTTATCAACAGACTACCCGGAGTTTATTGCTAGTTGCAGATGGCTTAGGTCATGGCCCACAAGCCGCTCAAGCATCGTCAGCAGCCGTGAGATTTTTTCAAGAAAACGCCTCGATGAATTCAGCAGCGATTGTAGAAGCAACTCATGGGGCATTGCGGAGTACACGGGGAGCAGCTATGGCGATCGCTGAAGTAGACTTTGAACACCAAGTCGTTCATTATACTGGAGTTGGCAACATTGCTAGCAGAATTCTTACTGCTCAAAGTAGCCATAGTATGGTTTCCCACAACGGCACAGTTGGGCATGATGTGCGTAAGATTCACGAGTTCAGCTATCCCTGGTCTAGCGAAGCGGTGTTAATCATGCACTCCGATGGCTTAAAAACCCAGTGGCACTTAGAACGTTACCCCGGACTGCTATATAAACATCCCAGCCTCATCGCCGCCATTCTCTACCGGGATTTTAATCGAGGGCGCGATGATGTAACTGTACTGGTTGCCCGTGAAGGGGAGTAGCGCTTCTCTACGAGAGGCTGCGCCCTAAGAAGCGTAGCTATGCCGCAGGCTTTACGGCTACGCTCAGTGACCGAGGGCAGAGGGCAGGGAGCAGGGAGGGATAGTTCACAGAAAGAGTACTTTAATTTTTGTAAGCTGATGCATTAACAATGTGAGTCAATACATTAACAATGTAAACTGATGCATTAGCGATGTGAGTTGATACATTAACAATGTAAGTCGATGCATTAGCAATGTGAGTTGATACATTAACAATGTAAGTCGACGCATTGGTAATGTGAGTTGATACATTAACAATGTAAGTCGACGCATTGGTAATGTGAGTTGATACATTAACAATGTAAGTCGATGCATTGGCAATGTGAGTTGATACATTAACATTGCAAGAGGTTGCGTTAAAATCGCAAGCTGTGCAATAGTCATTTTTACTTCCCTGGCCCCTCGGTCACTGAGCGTAGCCGTTCGCGCAGCGTCTCGTAGAGAAGTGCTGCCCCTTGCCCTTTTGCCTCTAAACTATGAGTACAACCATCCTGACCTTAGAAATTCGCTTTGAGCAAGATGTTGTGATGACTCGTCAGCGAACACGGCACATAGCAGAGTTGTTAGGATTTGATTCCCAAGACCAGACTCGCTTGGCTACGGCTGTCTCAGAAATTGCTCGGAATGCCTTTCAATATGCCAAAGGCGGGAAAGTAGAATTTCGTGTAGAAGGTACGTCTCCTCAGCACTTTCTCATTTGCATTCGTGATACTGGCCCAGGTATCCCAGATTTAAAAATCGTATTAGAAGGACAATACAAGTCAGTTACTGGATTAGGATTAGGCATCCTTGGCACACGGCGACTGATGGAACTGTTTGAAATTGAGTCTACGCCAGGAAGTGGCACAACTGTGCTGATGGGGAAACCCTTGTCGAAGCAGGCTTTAGAACTGACATCTGAGCGATTAGTACAAATTGCTGATGAGTTAATCATGCGCTCATCGCAAAGTCCTTATGAGGAAATTCAGCAACAAAACCAAGAACTGCTTCGGGCTTTAGAATCATTACGTAAGCGTGAAGAAGAATTAATTCAGCTAAATCGGGAACTTGAAGCAACTAATCGCGGTGTTGTCGCTTTATATGCAGAGTTAGACGAAAAAGCAGATTCTTTAAAACGAGCTAATGAACTCAAAACCCGCTTTCTTTCAAACATGAGTCATGAGTTTCGCACACCGCTGAATTCGATTATTTCTCTGTCTCGATTGCTGTTAGACCGAATAGATGGGGACTTAACGCCAGAACAGGAAAAGCAAGTCACGTTCATGCAAAAAGCTGCTGAAAATCTTTCTGAGTTAGTGAATGACTTGTTAGATATAGCCAAGGTTGAAGCCGGAAAAATTGTTGTACATCCGGCTCAATTTGAAGTACGCGAGTTATTTGCAACCTTAAGAGGAATGCTGCGTCCTCTACTTGCTCATAATTCCTCAATTTCCCTGTTGTTTCAAGAACCAGATAATATCCCCACGCTTTACACAGATGAAGGTAAAGTTGCCCAAATTCTCAGAAACTTTGTCTCCAATGCACTGAAATATACCGAGCAAGGTGAAGTAAGGGTGAAAGTAGAAATGGCTAACAACGCCATTACTTTTTCTGTCGCTGACACAGGTATTGGCATTGCACCAGAAAATATTGAACGGATTTTTGAAGAGTTTATCCAGATAGAGTCACCACTGCAAAAACGTATCAAAGGTACAGGTTTGGGACTACCACTTTCACGCAAATTAGCTGAACTCTTGGGGGGAAGAGTCTGGGTAACCAGTACTTTGGGAGGTGGTTCGATTTTCTATGCGTCCATCCCGATAAATTATCCTGGTGCAACTCTTGAGTCACCCTCACTACCAGGTACTTGGCAATTAGATCCGATTCGTATTCCTGTACTTGTCATAGAAGATAACGCCGAAACACTTTTTACTTACGAAAAGTATTTTCAAGGTGCGATTTATCAACCTATCCCAGTACAGACACTCGAACAAGCCAAGCAAGCACTGCAAGCATTTAGCCCAGTTGCTATTATGTTAGACATTTTACTAAAAAAACAAAACACCTGGGCTTTACTCTCTGAACTCAAGGAGAATCAAGCTACTAAAAATATTCCCATTATTGTGATTACCGTCATTGATAATGAAGCCAAAGCTAAGGCTTTAGGCGCTGATGCGTTTTTAATTAAGCCTGTAGATAGATTGTTACTGTTAAATCAAATTAATATGCTGGTCAAGCAAGGTAAGACCCAAAAGCTCTTGCTCATCGATGACGACTCGACATCACGATATGTGTTAAAACAATTTTTGAATGATTCTACGGGCGGATCAAGTACGTGTCTACGCGTAATTGAGGCAAATGATGGACGCGAAGGACTTAATGTAGCTCGGTTAGAAAATCCTGATTGCATCATTCTGGATCTTTCTATGCCAGAACTTAGTGGTGCTGAAGTTGTCTCGCTACTGAAAAGTGACTCAGCCACTAGAAATATACCAATAATTATTTATACTTCACAACCGCAGGAAGCCGAAGAAATCACAGAACTAGCACAAAGTACAGTCGCTATTGTCTCGAAAGAAATGGTATCCTCTGAAGTAGCGATCGCTCAATTAAAAGAAGCACTGATCAAAGCTGGACTGGCTTTTTCAAGCTTAGGTGTAGGCCATGTCTAACCATCCACCAGCCACTATTTTGCACGTAGACGATAACGAAACTACCCGTTACATTGTGACGCGGATGCTGCGAAATGAAGGGTTTATTGTGATGGAAGCAGCTACAGGTGAAGCCGGATTGCAATTAGTTGCTTCTCACCCCCCAGACTTAATTGTCTTGGACGTGAAACTTCCTGATATCAGTGGATTTGAGGTTTGCCAAAGAATTAAATCTAATCCAGCTACTGCCTTTATTCCTGTACTTCATCTCTCCGCCAGTTATATCGAAAGCAAGGACAAGGCACAGGGGCTAAATAGTGGTGCAGATGGCTATCTTGTGCATCCTGTCGAATCGATAGAGTTGATTGCAACAGTGAAATCTCTACTTCGTATCCGGCAGGCTGAAGAGTCAGCTTTGGCTTTAGCGCGGCAGTGGCAAATTACATTCGATTCTATCAGTGATGGCGTTGGTTTACTGGATAAAGAAGGTAGATTTGTTCGATGTAACACAACAATGATGTCGCTTTTGCAAAAACCGTTGAGTGAGATTATCGGTGGTTTACACCAAGAGGTGACGCAAACGCTAGTTGGTTCCATTGATGCTACACCCTTTACAAAAACTCAGGAAACTCGTCATCGCGAGAGCCTAGAGGTACAGTCTGGTAGCTCTTGGTTTTCGGTAACTATAGACCCGATATTTGATCAAGCTGGATTTACAGGTGCTGTTTACATCCTCGCTGACATCACAGACCGCAGACGTGCAGAAGAAGCCCTGCGTTTTCTGGCGGAAGCTAGTACTGTAATGGCTAGCTCACTTGATTATGAAACTACACTAACTAATATCGCTAACTTGGCAGTATCGCAGATTGCTGATTGGTGCATCATCGATATGGTTGAAGATGACGGGTTGGTTCATCGCTTAGCTGTTAGCCATCGAGATGCAGCAAAGGCAGAACTGGCGAGGGAGTTAGCACGTAGCTACCCGCTAAACTCAAAGGCGATCGCTGGAATGCCAAAGGTAATCCGAACTGGAATCCCAGAGGTAGCAAATGAAATTTCTGAGAATTTACTGCTGGAATATGCTAGGGATGAAGAGCATTTACAACTTCTCCAGAGTTTAGGAATCCACTCTTTGATCATGCTGCCGCTGATTGTTAACGGGCAAGTTATTGGGGCAATGGCTTTGATAAGTGATCAAGCAGATTGTTCTTACTCAACAGCCGATTTAACTTTTGCCCAAGACTTAGCGCGGCGTGTGGCTTTAGCTGTAGATAATGCCAGGCTTTACCGCGAAGCTCAAAATACTAATCGCATGAAGGATGAGTTTTTGGCAACACTTTCGCACGAGTTGCGATCGCCTTTAAATGCAATGCTTGGTTGGATTCGGTTACTCAATACCCGCAACTTTGATGAAGTGACAAAAACGCGGGCGATGGAGACAATTGAGCGCAGTGCCAAATCACAAGCGCAGTTAGTTGAAGATTTACTCGATGTCTCTCGAATTATTCAAGGTAAGCTGCGCTTGAATGTCCGCCCAATTGAACTAAGTTCAGTGATTGAGGCAGCAATTGAGACGGTGCGTCCCGCTATTCAAGCCAAGGAAATTCAATTCCAAGTTGTACTTGATCCAAAAGCTGGCCCAGTTGCAGGTGATTCTGACCGTTTGCAACAAGTTGTGTGGAATTTGTTATCAAATGCCATTAAGTTCACACCCAAGGGTGGAGATGTGATTGTGCGCTTAGAACCAGTAAATTCCCATGTGGAAATTACAGTTAAAGATACTGGTCAAGGCATTAATTCTGAGTTTGTTCCCTATGTTTTTGATCGGTTTCGCCAAGCTGATAGTTCAATCACCAGAGTTTACAGTGGGCTAGGGCTTGGCTTAGCAATTGTGCGCCATTTGGTAGAACTACACGGTGGTACAGTCATGGCTGACAGTCAAGGTGTGGGACACGGAGCCACTTTTAAAGTGAAGTTACCCCTGATCCCTGCTCAGGTTCGAGCCAATTCCATCTTGCGAGTCCACCCAACCGTTAAATCAGAAGTGCTTCTGGACAACCTGCCATCGCTCAATGGCGTACGAGTTTTAATTGTCGATGACGAGACAGATTCTCGCGACTTTCTCTTTGCAACTTTAGAACAGTATGGGGCAGATGTCACCGCCGTAGCTTCAGCCAGCGAAGCACTGGCAGGCATGATCAAAATGAAGCTAGATGTTTTAATCAGTGATATCGGGATGCCATTTGAAGACGGCTACAGCTTGATTCGTAAGGTGCGGCGATTGACAAAAGAGCAAGGCGGACAGATTCCGGCGATCGCCCTGACAGCTTATGCAAGACCTGAAGACCGGATGCGAGCGATCGCGGCTGGCTTTCAGATGCACGTTCCTAAGCCTGTGGAGCCAGCTGAATTAGCGACAGTCGTAGCAAGTCTCACAGGAAGAACTGGGCAATTTATTTAAGCCAGTCTCAATCGTACCAACAAATCATGCAAATCTGCTTTAGCTGAAGGTGTTTCAGGTAGTGAACTTGCTTCGTATGCTTGTTGCAATTGATCACGCGATCGCTCATACTCTCTTTGATGAAAAGCTACATCATCATTTGACAAAACCGACTTCTCTAAACCTGTCAGCTTTTGGGAAATTAAATCATCAATGTACGGTAAATTAAAAACCTGATTAAGATTAATTAAATTAGCTTCAATCTCGCCTGTTTGCATCAAGTAAATGCCTGTTAATAATACACGATAAACATAAAGCAAGGGCTTAACTCTTTGCGGCTCTTCTTTGACAAATAGTTTCCATTGGGTTTGGGCAAAACCAAAGTAATGGTGACTGTGATGACGAGTAATACAGTTTTTAGCAATTAACTTTAATTCTTCATGTTCTGGTGTAGTTTTTAATATTAAAGGTGAATATAATTGCTCTAAGACATACCCATTCTTTTTTAGTAGCATCAAAAAGAATTTTTTGATGTCATGAGTTACTAAATCAATTTCTAAAGATTCACGGACTTCTGAAATTTCAATAGTTTCAGTCCCATTGTTTAATCCCACAACTTCCCGTACTGGTAAAATGTGGACACCCCGCAAGTCATAGTCAGAATCAGGTGATGGAAAGCCATATAAATGGGAACCGCTGATAGTAGCAAATAAAAGTGGGTAAGGCTGTTGATTGGTAATTGTACTAATAGAAGTTGGAATATTCATATTGTTTTTTATAGTTTTAGGTATTGCACAAACTTAAAATTAGATGTAGTAGCGTAACCGGGCTAATTTAGTGCATAAACCATCAAGACAATTTTTTTTTCTCTCTCTGCGTCGCGCCAGTTGCTACAACGGGGGGAACCCCCGCAACGCACTGGCTTCTCTGCGCCTCTGCGGTTTATTAATCCACTATTTTAATCCGGTTGTGCCGCACCTCGATAGACGGATAATTTCAAGATGGTGCGTTTCAATAGACTTGTCCTAATGTTATTGGCGACTGCTATAACTACATTTTTCAATTTGCCGATTCAATCAGCAATGCTGGTAAACCCGCTTCAGTAGTCATGGTTTAATGCTTGGATACAGGAATTCGCTGTAAAAGGTGTGTATAAATTAATAACCATAGACTAAAGACTGGGCGGAGGTTTGCTTTGAAGCCTTTTTGGAACGCTATTTTTTATGCGATATTTGGGATTTGGAATATAATTTTTCTGCTACTTGTCTATGTCGGAATATTACCTGTAGTTGGTGTGCCATTAGTTCTAGCTACATTAGCAGGTGACATACCCACCGAGTTTTCTTTAACTCTGGCAGCTTTGATAGCAGTACCAAGCATTTGTACTTTAGTTGGATGCTTAAAGTTTGCAGGACAGCCACGGCAACTGATTCGGTTATTCTATGGTGTGGAAGCACCACTGATTTTACTGTGTCTGTTGCGGTTATTTGTGATCCGGGAACTGACCCCTGCTAGCACTCAAATTATCGCTACACTGAGCGTGTGCATAGCGGCGTTTTTCCTAGAACTATTTCACGGCTACGCTAGCAGGCAAAAAAGTGCAGCATGGCTACAGATGCTTATTCATAGCTTAATGCTACTGATTGGGTTGTATGTCAGTGCTGTGCTGCTATTTTACGCAGTTCCTCTAGCAGTGGTGATTGTACAGGAATTTTTGAAATTCGAGTGGGCTAGAAACCTTTGGCAGGTGCTTACCCCAGATAATTTTTTCTTGACACTATTAACGTTGCTTCTCTGGGGCTTCAGCACTACCTTATTCGTTGCTATGCCTTTAGCGTTTGTGGGGTTGTATGTTAACTCTACACGCCGGATATTAGTAAGATTTGCGTCTCAGTATGGGCGGAAGCGATCGCTTGCAGGTGCTTTAGGAATCGCTTTTGCTTGGATACTCATCTTCATTTCTTTGCAACAACAGCCACAAGTCCAAGCATTTTCTTTGTTAGAAAATCCTGCAACTACTGATAGCAATCGGCAAACGCTTTTGGCAAAGTCGAATGTAATTCGAGAAGGTTTGGTTAACGCTTACTTGTCAGACTATCGCTACCTCAGCAGCATCAAAGATAATAACCATATCTGTGCTATGTATCGTAGCGTTTTTCACTTACCAGAATCGCAGTGTCAGTGGCTACAAAAGCAATACAATTACTTGATGTCACCTTGGTTGTACAACGGTTCTAGTAAAGATAGCGAAAAAGCCGAAAAGCTTTATGCAGAATTTTTTGATACACCGCTGCAAAAAGCCGAACGCAACGCAGTCAGTCATGCTGTGCAATCTACATATAATCAGCAAGAAGTGAAAGCAGGGCTGCTGAATATTAATGAGAAAAAAGTTTGGCTGCGTGAGCAACAAGTTACAGTCGCAGAACATGGTGATTGGGCTGATGTCGAACTTTACGAGGTGTATAAAAACGAAACACCAGAAGTTCAAGAAGTATTTTACTCCTTTTCGTTACCTGAAAGTGCTGTGATTTCAGGGTTGTGGCTGGGTGATACAAGCGATCGCACTCACCGCTTCCCCTTTGTTGTCTCGCCTCGCGGTGCTGCTCAAAAAGTTTATAATTCACAAGTCAGACGTGAACGTCCGATAGATCCAGCATTGTTAGAACAAGTCGGGCCAAGACATTATCGCCTGCGGGCATTTCCCATTCCCCCGAAATCATCGCCACTCGTTGACAGAGTAGCACAACAGCGACCAACAGAAATGCATCTATGGCTGACTTACAAAGTTATGCGACAAGATAAAGGTTGGGCATTACCGAATTTAGGAGAAAAACGCAATATTTTCTGGACTAATTACAGCCAGCGCCTCCGCAATGGCAAGGCGGTAGCACCAGAGGGGGATGTTTGGTTAGAATCATTCCTCGCAGCCAGCCAACAAGCACAGCCAACATTTCATCAAGTCAACTTCAGCGAAGGCTACAGCATCACAGCAAATCCTATCAGTAATTACTCCTTACCCAACGGGCAGCGATTTGCTGTTGTTCTCGACAGTTCTCGCAGTATGGGTAACCACCTCAAGGAGTTGTCGCAAACTTTTACATGGTTGCAAAAACCCAGCTTTGCTAAGAACGATGTTGATTTGTATATCACTACTGCCAAAGGTGCTGTACCCAGAAGATTAGACGATATCCAGCAGTTTCAACCCGAAAAAACTACCTTTTACGGCACAATTCAACCACAAGAGATGGTACAGCAGTTTAATCATTTACAGGGTGATACAGCTTATGATGCTGTTTTGCTGGTGACTGATGAAGGTAGTTATGAACTATCTGAGAAAAATGGCACGTATCCCGCCATTTCTGCGCCACTGTGGATGATACATTTAGGAGACTTGCCAGCAGCTTATGATGATGCCACTATCAAAGTCATGGAAGATAGCGGTGGCGGAGTTTCACAAGAATTGCCAGAGGTTTTACAACGAATAGCAACCAAAACCGCTTTAGGAAAATCTGTAGTGAATGTCGTGGATGGTTACGCTTGGGAGATGATTTCTAATCCTGCTTCTGTTGCCACAGACGGTTTCTTGCAACTGGCGGCGCGGCAATTGATACTAGGGTTGAGTAAACAAATCAAGCTCAGTCAGTTGGATACTCTAGATGCTGTTCACAGCATAGCCAAAAAATCGGAGATTGTGACACCATATTCTTCAATGATTGTGCTGGTAAACGATGAACAAAGAGAAGTACTCAAACGCGCCGAAGCAGAAAGCGATCGCTTTAACCGCAAAGTCGAAAACGGCAAAGAGGAGTTAAGCAAACCCAGTAATCCTTTAAGTGTCAGCGTACCTGAACCTTCTGATTTATGGTTTGTGGGTATAAGTGCGATCGGGTTTTTACTGTTGAGGAGATATCAACGCCGTACTGTTAATTGAGATGTTAAAGAAGACGCGGTGTTTATTCTTCGCGTCTTCTGGTTACTGTAATATATACTCTAATCTTACGGTTCTCACCGTAATTTTTTTTTGAAAATATAGATAAATATTGGATTTAGTTGCGCTAAAACGCATACTATTTTCAGGCGCTCAAACACTACTACTAAGGTAAGTTTTTTTGTATATTTTTAGAGAAGTTGATAAATTTCATTTACTGCGCTGATTATTATAAAAGATGCTTTTTTAATTTCTTCTTTGGTTGTAAATTTTCCAATACCAATTCTTAACGCTCCCTCAATTATATTCTCTGCAAGATTCATAGCTTGCAGAACGTGAGATGGCGCGACAATGCCTGATGAACAAGCCGCACCTGTAGAAATAGCTAATTGATGGCGAACTCTAGCAATAATGGCACTATTAGGGATGTCAGGGATAGAAATATGTAAGTTACCTGATAAACGGTTGTTTAAGTCTCCATTCACCAGTAAATTAGGAATTTCAGCTTGAAGTAAGCTTTGCAGTTGATCTCGCAAAAGTGCAATCGCATTTTCATCTGCTGACATTTCTAATCGTCTTAATTGACAAGCTTCCCCCAAGCCAGCGATTCCGGGGACATTGAGTGTACCTGGTCTTATCCCCTGCTCATGTCCACCACCATAAATAAGTGGTTCAAGAGGATAACCTTTTTTCACTACTAATGCACCAACGCCTTTGGGTGCATAAAGTTTATGTCCAGAAATAGCTAGATAGGTAATCCCCCAGTCTTGGAAGTTGATGGGAATTTTACCGACTGCTTGGGAAGCATCACATAAAAAAGGGATATGGTATTTTTGAGCGATCGCTCCAATTTTTTCTACTGGGTAAATTGTCCCTACTTCATTGTTAGCCGCCATCACACAGAGTAAGGAAGCACCGCCAGAGCAGACTTTTTCTAGATGTTCTAGATCAATTTGGGCTTGTTGATTGACATTTAACCAAATAATTTCAGCAAGCCCTTTTTTGGCTAATACTTTACAGGCATCTAAAACTGCTTTGTGTTCAACTGGGGAAACAATTATTGTGGCGGGAGTATTTTGTTGAGAAATATGTCCTTGAATTGCTAAATTAATACTTTCTGTTGCACCAGATGTAAAGATAATTTCCTTGACAGAAGCATTGATTAATTCAGCTATGTGTTGACGAGCTTGTTTAACTGCTTGTGCGGCTTGATTGCCATAACCATGATCTACACTATTAGCATTACCAAAAGCAGTAGTCATATAGTACATAACTGTTTCTGCTACTCTAGGGTCAACGAGAGTAGTTGAATGGTAATCAAGGTAAATTATGTTTTCTTGTGTAGTCATTGCCTGTCAAAATTTTCCGCTTGAAATTTTTTACATATTTTTTTAAGGCTTTACTGAATAGTTAAATATTCTAAAATTATTAATCGTAGGTAATCTAGCATCTGTAAATAATATTTAATATTATCATATTGTTGAGAATTATTAAAATAAAATTGAGTAATATTAGGAATATCAAACACTCGCTTATGTTGTAATTCTTTAATTGCTTCTTGTGGGTTGTCTATAGAACCTGTGGCTTTAATTTGGCTAGCATAACCCCGAATGTCTGTAGTTAATAGCTCAATTTCTTCTAACACTGTAAATTCTTCTTCGGATGTAGAAGATTGATGAGCGATCACTTTTCGTTCTGATTTAGTATTTTGATAATCAATAGTTAATTGGTCTAACAGTTTAATAATATAATTTTTAGTTAATTCAGGATTTTGATTAGTTAGGGTGGTATTAGTCATCGTTAACTCCATAGGTGACAATTTTTTCAATGCCAAATTTATCTGGACGCACAATTAAATATTCATTTCCTTTACGATAAACTGCTGAACCATCTTGACGATAGGCTGATTTCGGTACTCTTAATGCTCCTTTTTTGTTAAAATTGTGCGCTTTACGGAGTAATTTTAACGGTTCAATTTCTTTTCTAGCTGCATGATCTAAAATGTTATGGGCAACGCTGATATAACTGGCTTGATCCCATTCGGTTAAGTATTGTTCAATTTCAGCAATTTCTGAGGATGTGTATTCTTGACAGAGTTGTGCAAAAAACGGGTCACTTTGTGGTTCATTTGCCATTATTTTATCAGTTACTTACTCATTCTCTAAAAATCTTCTGGCAACTCTCCCCCAATCAATGCGATTATCTTGAGCATTCTCTTTGCGTTTACCTTCTAGCTCATCTTCATACCTTGCCCAAGCCATTAATAGTAGTTTCAATCCATCTAAGGAGTTAATCAACCGAGAACGTAAAGTATCTATATCGGCTTTCTCCACATCTTCCTCTAATATTTCTACTAAATTTTGATAAGCAGGATGATTGGTATTTAATGTAACAATAATTGCTCCACCTCTGGATTTGACAGAGAAGAAAGCAGCAGTATCAAGAGGAGATTGTGCAAAGGTATATTTTAAGCCGTCATCTACTGTAGTTGCTGCTAATAGTTCTGCTTGGGCTTCAGTAACTCCCTCTTCTTTTAAAGTTTCTTTAATAACTTGTTTGCGTTCTTCTTTTGGTAATTCTTCATCTGCATCACTTTTACCTGTGTAACCCTGTAATTTACGTTCTTGAGTCACAGTAGTAGCTACTTTTTCAGGTTTATAGGGGTCGTGTCCGTGCCGTTTTTCAGTGGTACGAGTGCCTTTTGTTTGGGCTTTGATTAAGCGACGAATCAGGCTTAATTGACTACTAATTTTATGAGCAAGTTCTAAAAGAGGAAGTTTTGGATCTTCATCTTGAAGTAATTCTTCTTTGAGTTGAGCAACGGTTTTTCCTTCTTCTAATAAAGATTCAATATCTAGTTGTAAAATTTCTCCAAAATTACGGGCTGATTGCTTGTTATTTGTGACTCCAAATATGTCATCAAGAGATGGTGGAAATTCTACTTCAATACCCCACCAGCGTTCTGTAGGATCATAATTATTAACTAAGTTTTGGTCTAATTCTAATTCTCGTCCAGCACGCACAACAGAAACTCCCACGTTTTTAGCTGCGTGTTGTCCGTGTGGTAAACTGCCAGGATTTTTTCCAGGTTCGGCTAGACGTGCTTCTTCTTTGGCGTAGGAAAAACGCACTTTTACATCATGTTCTTTGTCTTTAAAATTAATTTTATAGGTGGCTTCATAAGATGTATCGCCTTCCCAAGGTCGGAACATTGCCTGATTATCAAATGGTTGAGGACAGGAGGTTTTTTCGATTAGATAACCAGGGTCATTAGGTAGGGCATATTTTTCTATAATGATGTCATATAAAGCATCTAAATCAAATGCTAACATCCGAATTTTGACTTCATGCCTATTGATAAATTTGCG
This sequence comes from Nostoc sp. UHCC 0302, assembly GCF_038096175.1. Taxonomy (NCBI): domain Bacteria; kingdom Bacillati; phylum Cyanobacteriota; class Cyanophyceae; order Nostocales; family Nostocaceae; genus Nostoc; species Nostoc sp. UHCC 0302. Next base: position 1,563,169 of record NZ_CP151099.1, on the reverse strand, counting down.
ATACATTCTCCCAATCACAAATTCAGAATTATCAATAATCGCTTTTCCTGTCCGCCACATACAACGGTCGATTTTTGACCACACTACTAATGTGCCACTGTCACCAAATTTCTGACCGATTTTTGTCCAAGTCATTGGAATTGATCTAGCGGTAGGTTCGGGTACTTCCGTCAGTCGCCGATTTTTGATTTCATCTAAGTCAAGGTAACTGTGGAGTGCATTTTCTATGCCATTTTGCCATGACCAGACATCAACCCGTTGGCATTGAGAAATGGAGGATGAGGGTAAACCCATACCAAAACGTCCGATTCCGGTATGTTTATCTTGGTCTAAATATGTACCATTGCCAAATTGCAGGGCTAGACGTAAAACATTTGCATCCATACCACGACCATTATCTAACACGGCGATTTGTTCAATACGCGATCGCTTTCTCCCCTCTACTTGTTGTTTTCGTTCACCACACAGTAACTCTACTTGGGATGCACCGGCTTGAATGGCATTATCCATTAATTCGGCGATCGCATAAGCGGCGTTTTTATAACCGTTATCGCGCATTGCTTGAACAGCCAGGTGAGTCGGAACGATATCATGGGCGTTAGCATTCATGGGTTTTTCCTCCAAACGTCTTCCCAATTGTGAAAGGCTGATGCAACTGAACCAAAACCGGGGAGTTGGCTATCCACAACGGTGACAATTTCGGCGGTAGCATTACCCCCAGCTTTGAGTCCGCGAATGGCGCGTCCTACCATTTGGCTGTAGAGGACAAGGGATTTGGTAGGACGGGCGATAACGGCGGCGCTGGTTTTGGGTGCATCGAATCCAGTGGTTAAAACGCCGTAGTTACATAAAATCTTGGTTTGGGGCTGTTCGTCTTTAAAACTTTGAATCAGCCTTTCCCTCTCTGATTTGGGGGTATCACCTGTAACAGCATCAGCATTAAATCCTCTGAAACGCAAAATTCCGGCGATGAGTCTAGCGTGTTCAACGGAGGTATTAAAAACGATAATCCGTTGATGATGTTGGGCGAGTACTTCTAGTTCGAGGATGATGCGGAGGTTGCGTTGTTCGTCTGCTGCTAACCGATTGAGGATATATTGGGGGATGTCTAATTCTGTATTAATCCGATTCAGGTCTTGGGGAGTTAGTTCAATACCCGTTTCATAAAATAAGGAACGATAGTTAACTTTAGCGAGGTATTGTTCATCGACGAGATAATCAATGGGGTTGTCATAACCTGGGATTTCTAAAGTAACTTTCTGTTGGGCGAAGAATTTTGCTAGTTGTGCATCGGTGTTAATATCAGCCCAAGTCCGTCCGGGTGTAGCGGTTAAACCTAATAAGGCGGTCTTTTCGTAGGGGATGACTAAAGCATCTAAGACGAGTTTATAGGTTTCGGCAACTGCTTGATGGGCTTCATCGATAATTACCAATGAACAACGCACACCCAGTTGATTAATAAAGCGAATACTCTTTTTTGCGGCGTGATAGACTTTCGCTAATCCTGCTACTACTAAGCCATCTTGAGCTTGTGCTAAGTCTAACTCATGGCTACCCCAGAAGCGGTAAGTGGTGGTGGTGCGATCGCCTAAACAGTCCCAGGCTTTTTGAAATTCTGTAACTGCTTCTTCACACAGTTCTTCACTATATGCCAACCAAATTACTAAAGTGGGTTTATTGTTTCTTAGGCGTAAACCCAATTAGCACTAAAACCTTGCATAGTTGCTAAGGAAATTAAAGGTAGGGTTGTTATTTTATAAGCCTTGCTCAAAACTTCTAAATTTAATAAATCCTCAGTTTGACTAACTTTTAATTCCGATACAAATGACTCAGTATATTTTAACCATTGATTTCTAGAAATATTTGCATAGGCAATATTTAAACCTATATGTTGCAATTCTACAAAAGCTTTAAAATAGTCCTCATCTGGTAAATTATTAGACTTGGAAGAATTAACAGATTTTGTAGTGGGAATTAAATTCCATAATTGATCGTGAGCCACAAATGACCAAGGCAGATAATGATCTAATGAAATCTCATCCTTATCCAATTTAACTTTAGAATAAATACATTCAATATCTTGATATTCTAAAATAGTTTTCCAATATTTTTTTTGATTGTCTAAAGAATCTCTTTCTTGCGGCATAAATAATTTGTTAACCACATTAGGAGTGCTGGGGTTTCTTTGCTGCATATAATTTAACCATTCCCAAGATGCCCAGCCTCTAACTATTGTGTAATTTTCCTCTAAATACTGAATCCAATCTGGATGTAAAATAATTGCGTTACAATTTTTCTGGTCTTCAGCGTTAAAACAGTATAAAGGCTTCTTACTATCAAATTGATTATTAGCTAGATTAATTATAGCTTGATTAACATCATAATCTTTTAATCCTCTAGTTTCTTGAGCAAATAAAGGACGAATTAAACGATAAGAAACATAGCGATTAATAGAAATAACAGTATCATCAATATTTTGATTATTAATAGTATTACGTAAAAGTTTTTTATCTGTATCTCTAAACTTTAAAATTGGTTCTGTAATTTCTAGCTCAAGAGCATTTAATTTATTAGCAATTTGGTCTTGTGTTCCAAAAGACAGTTTAAAATAGTTATGAGGATACCAAGCATTAGCTAACATCTCAACAATAATCTCTCGGAAGCTAATAGGCGATAGAGTGTCGAATCTTCTTCTTTTTACAATATCTAATAATGATAAAAAATAAAGGTATTTGTAAGAGTTAGTTGTATCGTTAAATATTTGTGCTAAACCTGTAACATTAACTTTATCTGATAGTGGTAAATTTTGAGTCATAATTTTATTTTTAGATAATGTTAAATCCCCTAAATATATTTGAATGAAATCATTTGCTGCTGATTTATTAATCTTATTTAATGCTTTAACAATGTCTGCAACAGTTTCAGCCGTGGGGTCAATTTTTTCGTGATACCAACGGAAGACAATCGGACGATCAACACCTAAACCTGTCGCCAGTTGGCTTTGGCTGATGTTGTACGACCCTAAAACCTGTCTGAGCGCTTGTCCTGCTTTTCCCATAATTTCTATTATCACAGGTCAGGGAGCAGAACTTTGTTAACATTTATGATAACTTATTCTTGCATTTTGTTATCATATATGATAACTAAGGTTGTAGAAAAAACTTAAGACTATGCAAGTAGAAGATTGGCAAATGTTCGATGAGGATGGGAATATAGCCGTTTCTCAGATGATGCAAGACATTAAACAGGCTCTTTCTAACCAACCTTTACCAAAAGTACGTGAGCAACTTCATCAAAAAATTCAAGAACTTTCAAAAAAGTATGGTGAAGTCTATGACACAGAAGTTAGATATAGAATCTCATCTCGATTGACTGCTTGGGCTTCTGAAGTTCACGATCTTAACTCTGCTTTTGGTTTTAATTCTCAATACTGGGATTTGTAAGACTATACAAAAATCCTTAATTTAATTGTTTGGTTTGTGACGAATCCTACTTTGTAATATTAAACAGGTGCGTTATGGCAGAAGAATTTGTGACATTAGAAGATAACAGCAGCAATCAAGTCCAGGTAAGTAGAGAAAAGATAAAACACCTGCTAGTTGGTAGTCCTAATGTAGTGAAAAATACTATCTATCGCTTGCATACTACAGGTTATGCAGAAATAGGCTCTTGGTCTAAACCTGTAAAAGCAGGTAGCTTAGGTAAATCAGGCGATGTAGTGAGCGTATTAATTAGATAGCAAGTCTAGGAAATAAAAGGTGTAGGGAGTTGGGGCAATGGCTACGCCCGCCAAAGGCATCGCGCATTGCACCGACTCTTAATAATTTAAATAACTAGAGAACTAATTGAATGACACGTTTCATACATGATAAATTTGCCAAAGACTATCTTGAGGAATTGCTAAAAGATTACGGAGAAGTCAAGTCATCAGAAAAAGTCTCAGGAGAGATTAAAGAAATAGATGTTTTCTTCACTCCTGACAAACAGCAAAGCTCTAATTTACAAATACTGGGTTTATTAGGAAGATTTGCTGAAAACCCTGCACTCATAGAACCCTTCCGCAATCCAGCTTCTACCGATGAAATATGCGACTGTATTCTCAAATTATTAGAAGTCAAGGCTCTTTTACGACGAGAAGCTAAAGCTAATAAAACCAAACTTCAGGACTCAGGAATTCCCAAATTGTGGGTTCTTACTCCAACAGTATCTGAAACTAGATTGTCTAGCTTTGGAACTATGCAAAAAGAAGGTTGGTTATCAGGAGTACATTTTCTCGCAGATGCTTTGCGGACAGCAATTGTAGCGATACATCAATTACCACAGATACCGGAAACGTTATGGTTGAGGCTTTTGGGTAGGGGAAGCGTACAGTCACAGGCAATTATCGAATTGCAAGCGTTACCATTAAATCATCCATACCAAAAAGCAACCCTGGAATTAGTTTACAACTTGCGCGAAAACTTGAGAGTAAATCAAGAATTAGAAGCAGATGATAGGGAGTTAGTTATGCGATTAGAACCACTTTATCAAAGAGATAGGGAACAAGCCAAACAAGAGGGAAGACAGGAAGGAAGACAGCAAGGAGAACAACATTTAATTATACGTCTGCTCAATCGCCGTGTTGGGGAAATTAGTGAATCATTAATCGAGCGAATTAAAGGATTATCGATTGAACAATTAGAAAATCTAGGAGAAGCATTACTAGACTTTTCTAATGTTGCTGATTTAGATGCTTGGTTAAATCAACAACAAGGATAAAAAGTGTAAGGAGTTGGTGCGATCGCGCCAATTCTTTATTATTTAAATAGCACGCACAGAGACTTCATTTATCTTGTTGTGACCAATCCTCAATCTTTAAAGAAGGTACTTGAGAAAAATCCCGATAGTTTCGCGTCACTACAACTGCATCATTGCTCAAGGCAATTGCTGAAATTCGCATATCCTTCTGCAATCGCTGTTTTGATAAAGTTGGATTTTCATTTAGCAATCGCTGAAACCTTTGGCCTGCTTTTTCATCAAAATCTAATACCCTCACTCGTCCGAATAAAGCAACTGTCCGGTTTAACTTGCCATATAGTCGCACAACATCTTCAACTTCCCGCGCATTGTTGATTCGTACTACCCAACCATTAAACAATTCCTGAACCGTCACGATGGAAATCGCTACCTCTGCTCCCACCTCTGCAACTCGACGGCTCACTTGTGGATGTCGTTCTAATAACAGCGACACATGATCTGTATCTAACAGCCAAAGGCTCATACAGTGCTATTTACATCTAACTCGCGCTCAGTACGCAGTTCCTGAGCCAGATCCGCAAACTCTTTATCTCCCTCAAACATCCCAATAAAATCTGTCCAAGGATTATTCACCACTTCTAGGGTCAGCACCTCAATATTTGCCAGTCTAGCTTTAATTTGCTCCTGTACAGCTGCGATCGCATCTAAACGGGTTTGGGCTTCAGCTGTACAATTAGGCAACTCTGGGACTGATGCGATAAAAAGTCCCGACTGAGCCTGTTCAACCAGAACATGAAGAGACAGCCTATTAAAACTTGTGACGGCTAGAAGATTCATAAATACTGGTACTAGGTTCTCCTTCCCCATCATAATGCTTCTTTTAACCGAAGTTCTTCTCATCAGCTCGCTTTTCATCTATCTGAATAACCGTCTCTGGCAAATCAGCATTTAAAATCCGTTCACTCAACTTTGCCAAAACCGCTTGTCGTAACTGCTGATCGTCAGGTAATTTAGCCAAAAATTCGTCAACAATCTGTTCAACCTGCGATTCTCTCCCATGATCCACCCATAGCATTCGATTGATTTCTTGCCCATCGGGACGAGTCATTGTAATTCGTCGGGCTTCAAAACCTTCTCCCTTGGCGGCTACTTCCTTTTGCAAAGCTTCCAGATTCTTAAACCGTCGCACCAAATCCGCTAATTTCATCTCAAATGTAGTGGCATCATCATCCGTCCATGATTCAGCAGGTTTATCCGCAACAATCATCACCAAAGCTTCCAACCACTGAGAATCACTTGCAGTTTCATCGGATGCTGCTCGAATAAAGCGTTTTAGTGAGGATTCAATACATTTTCCGGCTAAATAATTCGCCCTTACCCGCAAATCTTCTCTGAGTTTTGTTTCCTTACTTCTGACACCAAAGCCTTCATAAATCAGTTTTTGACAATCACTCAATAAGCGATCGTAAGCTGTATGAATCTCTCTGAGGGCATGAACTAACTTAGTGCGTAAAGTTTTCGCAGTGATACCATCATCCTCGGCTTCAGTGCCGATAGAGGGTAAATTACAAGCTGCTGGTAAAGCTTTAAACAACAATTCATCAGGTTCAACAGTAGTTTTTAATGCCTTTAAAATTGCTCTTGGTTCATCTGCTAACCGTCGGGTTTTTTGAGTATATTTAGGCAGTTTATTAACAAATTGATAAAGAGGAGTAACTACCGTTAACAGAGTGGCATTACGAACTTTACCCAATTTTTTTAACTGAGGATTGCGTAAAATTGCTTCTAATTCTTTGAAAACTTCTGCTCTTAATCCGACTACTGCAAAATACTTAACTGCAAAGCGTTCAGGATATTTAACTAATAATTCAAAATGTTCTGTTCCTAATACAGGAATAAATGTACCGTCTTGATAAAGCCCCAAATCATCAGCATGATACAACAGTACCGCCGCTAAAATAACTGGTACTGCACCTTGTTTTACACCGTAGGGAGGTGCTGCTAAATGTTGATAAAGTAAATCAAAAGTTTGGCTTGTTTCTGTTGCTGCTAAACAAAAATTCTCAACCGCTTCCCACAGATAATTCAAACCCGAATTTTCTAATGGTGGATAAAAATCCCAATAATTATCTTCTTGGCGATAAATCCCTGTTTCTTCTAACAGAGAATAATACATACTAACTTCAGGGCCATAACCCTCTAAAGCTAATCTTTCTTCATTTTGATGTTCCAACATTGCCTGAATTAATTCTCGTCTAGCCTTTGCCCCTTGAGAGGTTAAATCTCGACGGTTAATTAATTCATTCCACAAAATTGCACTGCGATGATAAACGCGATCGCAAATATCAGAAAGCTTACTATTAAAGTCAGTAATGTTATTGAGTATTTCGACTTGCCCTTGAATCCAACATTGCTGATTTACACCTATACTAAATGACTGATTGAGAGTTTCATCTAAAAATTCTTCAGCTTCTTGTAAACGATAATTTACCTCTTTTCTCGCTACTCCATCAGTTTGTAACTCTTTGGCTGTTTTTTTGATATTATTTAAAGCTACAAATTCTAGAGTACGAATTCGCAAAATATCTAAGTTAATTGCACTCAAAATAACTAATGGTTTACCATCGCTAGTTGTGGAAGGAACAGAACTTGTGGTGAGCGCAGTCGAACCACTAGGCATTTCGTCATCTACCCAATACCCAACAAAACCATCTGCATCTACACTACTACAACGTAATTGATTCAAATCTTGGGAATTATCTAAATAATGCCGTTCAAAATAACGTAAAGTCCCCGTCTGATAACTATGACGTTGGGCTACTATTGGTCTTAAAGGACGCTGGAGAGATAGCAGTTTAACTAAAGGCGATCGCTCTTGTTCTATATATGTACTTAACTCACTATCAACATTAAAATCAGAACCTTGCCAAATCCGCAATTCATCCAATTGACGGCGATGAGTAATTAGATTTTGTTTTAGTAGTTTATCAATAATTTGTTGCCAATAATTAATTTGTGTTTCTGAGGGGCGATCGCACATTGCTAAAGATACTAAAGTTCTTGTCGCCCTCATCGAACCCGTCACTGTAATCAGGTTCAACATCCCAATAGTTTTTAGTACCCTCAGACTATCTTCTTCTAAGCGTTTAGCATCATTAATTAAATCTTGAATTTCTACCCATCTTTGCAAATTAGGGCGAGAGGCTAAACCCATTCCCGCAGCTTCAATAAAATAGTCATAAACTCGATCTAACTTAAGGCTTGGTAAGTTATTATTTTTAACTGTTACTTCTTCTAAAAAATTACGAAATGATAAAGGCTCACCACTTGTTAAAAATGTGAATAAAGAACGGTCATTTTGAGCATACCGTTGACAGAGGGTTGGTAAAGCTAACGCAGATAAGGGATGTAGCGGATAAACTTTTTTTATAACTTGATCGGTTATTTCTTCATCTACAATTATTGGTTCTAAATATTTACTCCATTCCTCAGAGTCACTACGAATAGCACAGCTTATATTGTCTGCTGCCGACGAATCAATCACTTCTCCAATTAGACTCATCATTTGTCCAGACGATTCAGTAAAAGCAATATCCTCAAATCGCCCTTGAATCTTTGCCCATTCGTTTTTTTGAAAAGTTGCTAATCTTTGAGTATATTCTGCAAATGCTTGATGTAAAATACCTAAAATGTAAATAGGAGCTTTGCTATCTTTTGGTAATTCGGCTAATTGTTGTAAAAGATATAAATCCTCAGCACCTTGAGCATGAGCAGCATACTCTAAATTCTTACCCAGTTCATCAATAACAAGTAAAATACCAGTTTTAGATTCATTGGCAACTTCTAACACCAAATTAGGAATCTCTTTACCATCAATTTTTCCCCCATTATTAATTTCTGCTTCTAAATCTACCAACTGACGAACAACATTGATTTTATTTTTTTGGGTAGCAGTCCAAAAAGTATCAACACCTGTTAATAAAGCTCTGATAATGGTATGACTAATCGGTTCTCTTTGTCCCGTAGCCACAGCCCTCATTAATCCTACCGAGTTAATTTTGTCTTGAATTAATTGATAAATCTCACTATCTTTACCTAATTTATCTTCAGCTATTGATAAAGCTTTAGAGTGCATTTTGTTTTGAGAATTAGCACATAGCGAAATTAAATAATGAGCAAAAGCAGATTTTCCAGTACCATAAACACTGGTTAATGTCCAAGCTCTATTTCCTTCATCAGAACTAAAACTATTTAAGATCCGTGAGAGAGAATCAATTGCTCTTTTAGTCAGAATATAACCCTCTAAAGCTTCCACACTATCTAAATCTCTTTCTAGGTTAATAGAACGAGAATAGCGGCGCTGGAGGCTGAAATAATGCGATAGCTTTTTGTTAGTCATAATTTCCTTCATTATTATTTAAAGTTATAATATTTATCTAAAATTTCTTCTGCTAATATCTCTGGGCTGTCGGGGAAAGATAGCTGAATTAATCCGGCGGTGTCGGAAAGAACTATCGTATCAAATTCTTTAGAAACTATCTCAATAGCTGCACATAAAATACTTTCCGTCAGTTTAAAGACCATCCCCGGACTACCTTCATCATAAAGTAAACTGGGAATGTTAATGGTCTGTCTTCCCTGACTTGCCCAACTAGCATATTCTAAACAAGTAGCGACTATAACTGATGGAGGTAAATTCGCTTTTGCACCGATTTTAAACTGATAATTTTTCCCAAAATGGCGAATTAAACCCAGTTCGTTAAAAGGACAATCAATAGAATCTTCGACTGGGCTATTGTCTCTCATTAAATCTTGTGTCGCATACATTCTTAAAATACAATTTACATCTTTAATAAAAGAAGATTCAGCAATAGTTTTATTGAAATTATTTATATAATCTTTCAGACCCACTAAAATATCTTCTTTTGTAAAATCCAAATCTCGAAAAACATTAAAAATATAATACCAAGCAGCTGCTTCACAAGTGGGTTTTAACAAATTCCAATGTAATAACCATAATGATGCCGGATCTTCTAAATAAGCATCCCATCCATTATTTCCTAAAAGTTTCTCCCCAAATTTTGTTGGTAAATTATTTTTATCAAGAAGTTTGAATGCACTAGACCAATAACGAATAGCACGTACCATATTTTTCCCAACACCTAAACGTACAGGAGCATCATCCTGCGAGAAGATATCTGGATTTTTCTTGGCTGTATCAAATCCTTTTTTCAACCAACCAAAACGAGGGTGAAAAGTTTCATGGTTAGCAAATACAGGATTTACTGCATTTTCAAGATATTTAAAGTTCAGAGTAGTTTGGATCACGGTAGTATAAGGATATAATAGTAAGTCTCTTGTTTATTCTGGCTCAAAGTAGACACAATGTTAATTGGGTTAAAAGAGCATGAAATTAAAATTATACTAAAAATGTGATTTTTATTCCATATATTTACTTGATTTTAGTTAAATAAGTAGACTGACCTTGTAGAACTAAAATAGTTACATGGAGAAAAAAATATAAATACAACACTTTTTAAGATTAAAGATTCTTGTTAGCGTTGCATTAATAGCACTTCAGGAATATTAATGCACAAGCTTATCAGTAAGTTAGATATAAGGGTTATTAACTGTAATTAAATCGTACTCACTCAAGAATATTTTCTCTATTTAGTTGATTAAGCAACTTTCACCTTTAGAATCTTGGCACAGTCGCTAGCCTGTTAGAATCATTCATCATGTGTTTTATTTTTCCGGCTGCACCACTGCTAAATAAAAATTATAAATTAGGATTCAATAATCTAAAAATTTCCTTTGAAGACGTAGTTGATGCTGGTTTTTTGGTCTAATCTTGCTCTCAATTAAGTAATACTGCTTTTCATAACAATAAGATATAGAATCTTATTGTCTTACCACAATCTGTGGAGCGGGATTCAAGACAAAGTAAACAAAAATCAAATGTTATAGAAGTCAACCCAAAGTATACTAAAAAGTACCGAGTTAGCGTCTATGAGTGGAGCTACGGTAGATTGATTACAAATATAATTTAACAACAATAAATTGTTAATAAATACGCTATTTTGGCAACACTAACATTAATCGATCAACGCGGACAAGAAATTAGTCAATAAACAACATCAATCGAGGTTTTGCAAACCTAGAGCAATCTTACTGTGTTTCTCAATTTGTCCCATAACTTGTCTTGCTCGTTGAATCACCACTGCTGGTAAACCCGCTAACCGTCCGGCTTCAATTCCATAAGATTTATCAGCGCCTCCCGGTTGAACTTGGTGCAAAAAGATAATTTGGTCAGGTAATTCCTTCACCGTCACCTGATAATTTGCCACATTCGGTAAAATAGTGGCGAGTTCATTTAACTCGTGGTAATGAGTTGCAAAAATCGTTCGCGCCCGAATATCGACTGCTATATATTCCGCTACCGCCCAAGCAATCGAAAGACCATCAAATGTAGCTGTACCGCGGCCGATTTCATCTAATAATACCAGCGACCTAGAAGTGGCATGGTTGAGAATATTCGCCGTTTCATTCATTTCCACCATAAAAGTAGATTGACCAGTTGCCAAATCATCTACTGCACCTACACGAGTGAAAATGCGATCGCACACTCCTAACCTAGCAGACTTAGCAGGCACAAAACTGCCAATCTGCGCCATTAACTGAATCAATCCCACCTGGCGCAAATAACAACTCTTGCCACTGGCATTCGGGCCAGTGAGGATGACTAAATCAGGGTTGTCATTTGTAATTTTTTCTGGGTCATATGCTAATGACTCCTGTAGAGACGCGATTAATCGCGTCTCTACATCTTGACCAAGTTGCGTTGAATTCGGCACAAAGAAACCCGCAGGCAAAGACTGTTCCACCACCGGATGACGCCCATCAACAATCGTTATCTCCCTTCCTGACAACATTTCTGGACGACAATAACCTTGTTGTACAGCCAACTCAGCCAAACCACACAACACATCCGCCGCCGCCACTGCACGAGAAAGATTGCGAATTACCTCTGCCTCTTGTCCCACCTCTTCCCGCAGTGTGGCAAAAATCTCATATTCCAACTGATTTAAATCATCCCGCGCCGTGAGAATCCGCGCTTCTCGTTCCTTCAACTCTGGGGTAATGTAACGTTCCTCATTCGTTAGCGTTTGCTTGCGAATGTAATTAGCAGGAACTTGGTCAGCTTTGGCACGAGAAATACTAATGTAGTAACCAAAGGTTTTGTTAAATCCTACCTTCAGCGTGGGAATTCCCGTTTTTGCTCTTTCGTCAACTTCTAAATTTGCAATCCATTGCTGGTCTGCTTCGACAGTCGCCTTTCTCTCATCCAACTGGGGATTAATCCCAGAACGAATCAATCCACCTTCTTTAATCAGTATCGGTGGTGACTCGACAATATGCGCGTGTAATTTTTCTGCCAATTCTGATAAAATCGGCGGCACTTTTTGCAAAGCTTTTAAAAAGGGAGAACGAGCATCCGTTACTAAGCGAGATAATTCTGGTAAGCGCGCCAGAGAATCTGCTAAAGCCACTAAATCTCTAGCACTAGCATTCCCAGAACTCGCCCTGCCTGTGAGTCGTTCTAGGTCATAAATTTGTCGTAACAACTGCCGTAAATCTTGACGCAGGGGCGTATTTTCTTGCAATTCTTGGATGGTGTCTTGCCGCGCCCGAATGCCTTTAATATCGAGTAGCGGTTGCAACAACCATCGCCGCAAAGCCCGCCCACCCATTGCTGTACTAGTTCTATCTAATGCCCAAAGTAGGGAACCGTGAAAAGTGCCATCACGGACTGTTTGAGTAATTTCCAGGTTACGGCGAGTTTGATTATCAACAATTAGATAATCAGTGGGGGTGTAGGTGCGTAGCCTCTGGAGGGAAACTGGATTTTCTTTTTGAGTATCTTCAACATATTCCAGAAGACCACCAGCGGCGCGGACAGCGAGGGGGAGATGGTCGCAACCGAGTCCTTCTAGCGATCGCACTTTAAATTTCTGCAATAATTTAGGTCTAGCTTCGGCTTGCGAAAAGGGAACTTGCGATCGCAAACTATAACAAAATGATGGCGGCAAACATTGGGGGAGATGCGGCGAAGTTTCTCCGGGACGGAGTAAACTACCTAAATCGGGCGCGTTGGTAGGAACTAACACCTCTGAAGGCTGCAAGCGCATTAATTCTTGTGTCAGGAGTTCTAAATCGCTACCTTGAGTTGTGAGGAATTCTCCTGTAGAGATATCTGCGTAAGCTAAACCCCAATGATTTGCAGCAATAACTACTGCTGCTAAGTAATTATTGCGGCTCGATTTTAGCATTCCATCTTCGAGCAGAGTACCAGGGGTGAGGATGCGCGTTACTTCCCGCCGTACTAATCTTCCAGTAGCTTCGGCTGCATCTTCTACTTGGTCGCAAATTACCACTGCATAACCTTTCTCTACCAACAGTGTAGTGTAGCGTTCCCAAGAGTGATGCGGAACACCGGACATTGCTACCCGTCCCTGTTCTCCGGCTTGCTTGCTAGTGAGGACTAATTCCAATTGTTGGGCTAGCGTCACAGCATCTTGGAAATAGCATTCAAAGAAATCTCCTACCCGATACAGCAACATCGCGTGAGGATATTTATCTTTTGTCTCGACATAGTGCAGGTACATTTGACTTAACTTGCTGCGGTCTACCTGTCTATGGTCGGCAATAAAAGTACTAGCGTCGGGCTTGCTAGATGGAGTTTCGGAGTGAGAAGCGGTCATAGATGCTAGGAGTTACGCACAAAAAAGCCACAGTATTTGATGATAGCTTGATGTGAAAGTTGAATGGGCGATCGCTCAAAGATTTTTTATGCTTTTCTGCGACTGCTACGACGTGTAGGTTGTTGCGGTGGAGGTGGTTCTTGAGATTTTAGCCCATCATCATCAGTTAAAAACTCTACATAGAAACCTTTTTGGTGATAGTGCTTACCTAAGATCACAATACTAGCATCGCCCATAGAAGTCTCTTGTACAGCTTGAGTAGGAAATTGAGCCGCTAAATTTTTTAGTGCTTCTGCCTGCCAAAGCACAATCTGCTCACTAAAAGCTGCCCAAGGTGTTGTTTCATCAGCAGCATAAGTTATGATTTCAGCAAATTTTTGAGCTGTTGGGTACTTATTTATTGTGTTTGTTTTGGCTTGTGCAATATGATTACCTGTTTCTATAACGCTGGCTAAAGGAAGTACTAGCGTTGTCCCTTTAGCGATTTCTGCTTGAATTTTTTGATTTACGCGCTCAAAATTCCATTTATTATTACCAGCGATTTCTTTACCTGGAACTTGTAACCAAACACATAAAAGCGATGTATCAATGAGTAGCACCTTTCTCATATTAGTCACTATTCGCCATGAGAAAGGCTTCTTTCAATTGCACCCTTAGTTGTCATATCACCTAAAGAATAGGATGCAAACAACTTAGGAAAATTCTCAATATCTTCTAAAAGCGTAAGTTTACTTTCTCCGGTTTCATTATCGCGGTGTGCAACAACCACAAATGGAACTATCTCTGGGCCTAAAGCATCAAGTAACGCTGGGTTATGGGTAGTAAGTAGAATATCAATTTTTCTTTTGCTGCCAATTTCTCGTAAGATTCTGACAAGTAATTCTGCACGCGATGGATGCAGCCCACTATCTATTTCTTCAATTACAATTTGACTACCTTCTGGCCTTGTGAGTAATGCTGTGAGTATTGCCAGAAATCGTAAAGTTCCATCTGACATACTTCTGGCATCAATTTCTGTAATATGTCCAGGCTTCCATTCTTCCTGACAGTAAAGCATTGCATCAGTGCCAAATCTACCAACTTTTTCTGCCCATACTCTTTGAATATCACCTCCCGGTAAATATTTAATATATTCAGATAAAGTTGATTCTATTGCTGCTTTTTGTTCATCAGATAATGCGGCTAACACGCCTGCAATATTAGATGCATCACCCTCTAATTTATCATAAACTATTGAATAATTACGCATTTTATATGGAAGAGGATTGAGAATAAAAATATTTTCTATATATTGAATTAAATTATATATTTTATCAGCCATATCTTGATTTAATTCACTCAGAAAGCCTGAGCTAGCATCGTTTAATATAGTTTGAGTTTTAGAAAAAATATCTCCCCAAATCACAGATGAGACTACATCATTTTCGAAAACATCAATTTTTCTATCATAATTACTCAAATTTGAAGACGCTTTAAAACAAAATATGTTTTTAGGCTTTTCTTCTCCATTGTTTTGGTAATTTTGACTGATTATACTTTCATTCAAAATACATATTATTGGTTTTGTTTGTATTGTAATTGAGTAAATATAATCTGTATATTCATTTTCACCTGAAATAACAGCTTGTAATGTGAATTGTTTTTCTGGCTTAAGTGCAGCCCACTCTAAGCCTCCGCGAATTGAAGAAAGTGTTGAATCACCTAATAAAGCTGGTTTAACATCTTTCTTAATAAATGTTCTTTGTAAGAATTCTAAAGCTTCAACTACATTAGATTTACCACTCGCATTTGTACCAATAAGAACAGTCAACGGGTCAAGTGGAAGTTCTGCATAACGAAAACTTTTCCAATTTTCAAGGATGAGTTGCTTAAGCATAACCCGCTCCAAAAACTCTAGTGTTTCACTTTAATTAATAATCTAAATAGTAGCTAGCGACTAGAAGTCGCAGCTACACAAACTCTCGTCCACCTGCATGGATTCAAGATATGAAGCTACTTTTACAGGCGTTGTTTGTATAGTCTCACACTTCTACTTTGATGGGGCAAGTTGAGATTCGCTACTACAGAAATTGTGAATCCCAAATGTGATCCATTATCAGCGTCGAATTTTAGCTATGAGTTACGACTACATCACTCGTGACTTTTGCAGGTTCTAACTCTATATTCTCTGACGGATTAAACTCACCTGCGCGCCAGCTATCAGCTATATCTTTGATAAAACTAGCTACAGGTATGGCAATTAACAAACCTAATACTCCTCCTAATTTTGCTCCCAGTAATAAGGAAATCACGACCCACACGGGATTTAAGCCAGTTAAATCACCGAGAATCCGAGGTGAAATAAAATTAGAATTTACTTGGTCAATTGCCACAGCTACACCTAAAACTTCTACTCCTAACCAAAAGTTTTGCAACGCTACCAAAGAACTCACTATGGCAATACCTACGCCTGTCCCAAAGGGGAATAGAGAAAACAAGCCAATTCCAATACCAAAAAGTAAAGCTAGGGGAACTTGCAGAGCCAAAAATGCCAATGTAACTGTCACTCCCAGTACAGCCCCTAATATTGCCTGACCAATAAAGTAATTGTGAAAATCCTCTTGCAATAATTGCCGAACTTTTGTCTGAATGTTAAGGGGAAACCATTGAAAAATACCATCCCAAAGACGGTTGCCATTCAGTACCAAGTAAATAGTCAATACCACTGTTAGCAGTACATTAACCACAGTCCCAATGGTATCGACCGCAAAACCGAGAATTCTACCAGTGAAAGACTGAAGTTGGTTAGATACTTGTTCGAGTACTTGGGTAACTAAGGCACTTAAATTAATCGGAAGGTGCTGTTGCTGTAACGCCCAATCTTGAAAAGCTTGCAGTTGTAAAGTGCCAGAATCAACCCAACTGGGCAAAATGTTAGCTAGCTCGTTAAGCTGTTGTAAAATTAGCGGAACTAAGGTGATACCCAAACCTACTAAAATCACCAGAGTCAAAAGCAACACTCCCCCAGTCGCTAGGTTGCGTTTGACGCCTTGTCTTTGTAGAAACTGAATCGGATAGTCTAAAACAAAAGCTAGAAGGATGGCGGCGGCAATAACGTTGACTAGGGGTTGAAAATATTGTACAACCTGGAGTAATAGCCAACCGTTGAGAATGGCAATCGGAAATGCTAGTCCTAAACTTATCCATCGCGGCAGTTTGTTTACTGAGTGCATTCGTGATGACTCCACAAGATATCTAACTATATTGTGGCTTGTAGACACTAGGGAATAATAACAGCGATCGCTTTTGGACTAGATTTATGGCTAGTTTCAGGTAAATGAATTTTTTTGACCCCATTAATGTCTTCAATTATCAAAAAGTTTGTTGCTTTTTCTCGATAAAGTCCAGCATAATTCGCTGATGCATTTGCCCCAAAGGTCTGACTTCAGCAGCGTTTTGCGAATAACAATCACCTCGGCGAATATCTTCAGCTGTCAATAACCCCATATCCCAACCTTCATTGAGAACCAGTTGATTTAATTCCACTAACAGTGGTGCATGGAAAACATGACGAACAGCTTTATCATCCTGATAACAGCCAAATTCAAAAAAGGGCGGTAGATTGTAGCCGATTTCTTCTAAAACTTCTCGCTTGACTGCTATATCTGGAGTTTCACCGGGTTCAATGTGACCGCCAAATAGCGCCCAGTAACCAGGATAGGCAATAGTAGGAATATTGTCTCGCAGTTGCATGAGAAACTTGTCTTCTTGGTAGAGAATTGCGATCGCTACAGACACCAGTTGATCACTCATAATTTTTTTATTTGGCTGTTTTCTGTTGTAATTATTACTCTTCTTCTAGATAAACTTCCCCAAATTCTTTGCCAGCTAAGGGGATACTTTGATAGCGAATTTTACCCTTAACTACCATTTGCGATCCCTCTTTCAGACCACTTTGATTAGTAATAACCCAGATTTTGCCAGTTGAGTCATTGATTTGATAAGCCCATCGTTTTACCAAGGGAGCTTGCTTTTCCACCTTACCCTGGATGTAAACTACAGTCTGATTGTTTTGTTTTGGTTTAATTTCCCGAATAGGAGTAACGTTACTGCCAATTTTGAAGGGGAGTATCCCATTTGACCCAGCTGATGTTGAATTACCGCAACTACAAAGCCCTATTATCAACAAACAGGTCAAAAAGAGGTAAAAAGGACGCTTTGAATTCTCACCATTCCCTTGTAAAGTAGGGTGTTCGGGGGTTAGGTTTTTCATTGGCTTTTCCCCATAACGCGAAAACTGAGATGTAGCGAGAGGCATTTTTGCCGAAAGTTTGATACTGTACCTGTACAAGAACCAACAAGAAAAATTTTTTGCTTGTTGCATAAAAGCCATCGGTTGAGCAAATTTTTGCATCGCTACTTGCCTTATCGCCAGTTTCATTAGGTCTGTTTCCATTTATACTGTTTTCTTCTTGATCAGAAACACACTCTCAACTGAGCAAAAAACGTTCTGATTTCGTCCTTAATCCTTTATTCTTCAGATAACACCACTGATCTGAGAAAATAAACATGATGGACTTGCAAAAACTAGGGGGGTAAGGGTGTGGGGTATATGGGAAAAAAGATTCTTCACAATGCAGGGTTTAGGAATTGGGCGAAGTTCCCCTAATCTTTTGAATGGAGTTTGAATCACTATTCAGTCCCTAGTCTCCCTTCGGTTTCGCCAGTCGCTCATGGGGAAAATCCCCTACAGCCCTTCTCCTAAAGGAGACGCACTCGCGTTCGGGCATCCTACGGCAGGCGCTAGCCTCTCCCTTTGGGAGAAGACCGCGCTGGCTCACCAGTCCCCAGCCCCCAGTCCCAAGAAATTCTTATGGAAACAAAAACTGGCAAACTTATCGATGGTAAAGCAATAGCTGCAAAAATTCAGCAAGAACTTGCTGTTGCCATTACACAATTACAACCAAAAATTGGACGACCTCCTGGTTTAGCTGTGCTAATGGTTGGTGATAACCCAGCCTCAGCAGCTTATGTACGCAATAAAGAAAAAGCTTGCGCTAAAGTCGGTATTGCTTCTTTTGGCAAGCATTTTCCTCGCGAAACCACCCAAGCGGAATTAGAAGCAGTAATTGCAGCACTCAACCAAGATGAAAAGGTAGATGGAATTCTTGTACAACTACCCCTACCTGACCACTTGGATGCTGTTACTCTGCTACATCAAATTGATCCCGATAAAGATGCTGATGGACTACACCCTGTGAATTTGGGGCGACTAGTGCGGGGAGAAGCGGGTTTACGCAGTTGTACCCCAGCTGGTGTAATGCGGCTTTTAGAGGAATACAAGATTCCCTTGCGCGGGAAACAGGCGGTAGTCGTGGGACGCAGTATTTTGGTGGGTAAGCCAATGGCATTAATGCTACTTGAAGCTGATGCTACAGTCACGATCGCTCACTCGCGATCGCATGACCTTAAAACTATCACCCAAAATGCTGATATTCTAATTGCAGCAGTGGGTCGTCCCGGATTAATTACTGCTGACATGGTGAAACCGGGCGCTGTTGTGGTAGATGTGGGGATGAATCGCATTACTGATGTTAGTGGCAAAAGTCGCTTGGTCGGCGATGTCGATTTTCAACCAACTGCTGGCGTGGCAGAATTCATTACCCCAGTTCCTGGCGGTGTTGGGCCGATGACTGTCGCCATATTGTTGCAAAATACATTTGCCAGCTATTCCAGAGCAGCAAGGAAGTAAAAAGTGATTAGTTAAAAGTTATGAGTAATTGTTCCTAATTCTTAATTTTTAACTCTAACTCTTTTAGCTCCAGACCACCTTAAAATTGTGTCGTATACGACAAAAATCGTAAAATGTCAGGAATTTGATAATGGTAGCAACGGATAACGTTCAAAAAACACCAGAGGAAGCCACGTTTAGCTTAACAGCCTATCTCAAAGAACGACAAAAACTTTGCGATACTGCTTTAGATCAGGCTATCCCCATCATTTATCCCGAAAAGATTTATGAGGCGATGCGTTACTCACTATTAGCAGGAGGTAAGCGCGTGCGGCCAATTCTCTGCCTTGCTACCTGTGAAATGCTCGGCGGTACTATCGAAATGGCAATGCCAACAGCCTGTGCCGTGGAGATGATCCATACAATGTCGTTGATTCACGACGACCTACCAGCGATGGATAATGACGATTACCGTCGCGGTAAACTGACGAATCACAAGGTTTATGGCGAAGATGTCGCGATTTTGGCGGGTGATGGTTTGTTAGCTCTGGCTTTTGAGTTTGTCGCCACTCAAACCCCTCAAAACGTTGCCAGGGACAGAGTGTTGCAAGTGGTTGCCCGTCTGGGGCGGGCGCTAGGGGCTGCTGGCTTAGTTGGTGGTCAAGTCGTTGACCTAGAATGCGAAGGAAAGTCAGACATTTCTTTAGAAACGCTGAATTTTATTCATGAACACAAAACAGCCGCCCTTTTGGAAGCTTGCGTTGTTTGTGGTGGGATCATCGCTGGGGCATCACCTGAAGATGTACAACGACTAACTCGTTATGCTGAAAATATTGGGCTAGCGTTCCAGATTATCGATGATATTCTCGATATTACTGCCACTCAAGAACAATTGGGTAAAACGGCTGGCAAAGACCTCAGAGCCAAAAAAGTCACCTATCCCAGCCTTTGGGGACTTGAGCAATCCCGCTCAAAAGCCCAAGAACTAATTAAGGCAGCTTGTACAGAATTAGAAACATTTGGGGAGAGAGCCAAGCCACTCCAGGCGATCGCTCACTTTATTACCAGTCGTAATCACTAAGTTAATTTGGGACTTTGGAATTTAGGTTGAATCTAAATGTTTCCTCAACCAACAACCACTTCTGATATTTACTAACCTAACCAAAATATCATGCAAGACATAGGCAACATTTTAGACAACCGGGTGCTACTGGTTGCTCTGATAGCTTGTTTAATTGCTCAAGCATTGAAGCTAATCATTGAGATAGTTAAACATCGCAAACTGAATGTGCGTGTTTTAGTAACAACTGGAGGGATGCCCAGCGCCCATTCAGCTTTAGTTACGGCTCTAGCGGCTGGTGTTGGGCAAACACTTGGTTGGGCATCTCCTGATTTTGCTGTTGCTGCCGTTTTTGCAATCATCGTCATGTACGATGCAGCAGGAGTTCGCCAAGCCGCCGGGAAGCAAGCACGTATTCTCAATCAAATGATTGATGAATTATTTCATGAAAAACCAGATTTTAGCCAAGACCGTCTTAAAGAATTACTTGGACACACACCAGTTCAAGTCATAGCTGGGTCGGCTTTGGGTATAACTATTTATTGGTTAGCTAGGTATACTTACTAAGTTACAGCTAACAAATCTCTGTTTAAGCCTGTGTTGGTAATCGAAAATTAATAATTAATTGGTAATTTGGTGAGCCATTGTGTTAAAAGGGTTCCCAGCTTTAAGGATCTAGCCATCTGGCGAAGCAGTCCGATGAGTCCAGCACTCTTGGCAGGGTTTCCCCTTCGAGCAATTTTTGTGTGGAGAAAAGTCAGAGCTAACGCCCGCCGGAAATATAGCTCCTGGGTGGTGTTAGGTGACTGGCGTCAAATGGCTACACTTATCGCCTTGGGTATTGACGCGGCTTTCCAAGGCATTTCTGTTAGGTGGGCAATGTCTGACTTGAAGCATTGCCGCCAGTTGCCGTTCTGGCGTAGTTTCTTCCATGAGTAACTGGTGTAAAGTACTTCTTTAATCAGTGGTTATTAATCATCAGAAAAACTACTAAAAAATCACCGTAATCATTAACCATTACCACACCTATAAATATCGCCAATGTTATAAATATTCATTCATTATGTAATAGCATTTAACGAAATATCTGCTACATCATATATATAGCTATATAACAATTCTATTGTCCTCAGATGTCCCCAAACCGATGAAATTAATCGTACTCCTCTTGCTGAAGTGCAAAAACTTAGCCAGAAGCTTATAGACAGATATTTTTCCAAAGCAAAGTTGAGATTTAGATGACTAAGGCAAAAGCGGCAATTTCTAATAACCACTTTGCCAGAGGTGGCGAAATGGGAGCGCTGATCCAGAGCATCAACTGGGCTGCAACACCAGTTGGATCTGCCAAAACTTGGTCACAAAGTTTACGAACATCTATAAATATTTGTTTAACATCTCGCTTTCCAATCATCATTTTTTGGGGTGCAGATTTAGTTCAGTTTTATAACGATGCCTGTCGTCCAATTTTGGGAGAAACCAAGCACCCCAGAGCTATGGGACAGCGGGCGCAGGAGTGTTGGTCAGAAATCTGGGATGTAATGGGGCCAATGTTGCAAGGCGTGTTAACCACAGGTCAAGCAACGTCGTTAGATGACCAGTTACTCTTAATTAATCGTTATGGTTATCTTGAGGAATGCTATTTTACCTTTTCCTATAGCCCAATCGAGGATGAGACAGGAGCGATGTCTACGACGGTCACTGAGCTTTGTCGAAGTGCGGGCTATACCTACGCAGGAGTATTTACAGCAGTTACAGAAACCACAGAGCGCATTTTAGGAGAGCGCCGTCTGCGAACCCTACGGGAATTAGCCAGCAATACAGCCGCAGCCAAAACCATCAAGTCAGCCTGCCAGGCTGCTACGAATACCTTATCTGCTAATCCTGATGACATTCCTTTTACCTTGCTGTATCTAATACAAGCTGATGGCAAGCAAGCACAGCTGGTTGGCACTGCCGGAATTAATCGGGAAATACCAACTATTCCAGCACAAGTAAACTTGACTCAAGAAATAGATACATGGTGCTTGGCACGAGTCAGCCAAACTGGGCAAGCAGAAATTGTTGATGATTTAGCAACTCGATTAGGTGCATTGCCTGATGGTATGTGGAACACATCTCCATCCACAGCCTTCGTCATGCCCTTAGTGAAGCCTGGGTTTAACACTCAATCGGGTAAGCCCGCGCTAGCTGGAATACTTGTGCTGGGAATTAGTCCTCAGCATAAGTTTGATGATGACTACCAAGGGTTTTTTGATTTAGTGGGCAGCAATGTGGCAACAGCGATCGCGATTGCTGGTGCTTACGAAGAAGAATGCAGGGGAGCAGCACTTCTCTACGAGAGGCTGCGCTTAGTGGCCGAGGAGCAGGGAGCAGGGAGCAGGGAAGAAGAAGATAAATTCCCCTCTGCCCCTCTGCCCCTCGGCTCCTCTGCTCGAATTCTCTTGGCTGATGACAATGCAGAGATGCAAAATTACGTCAAGTGTCTATTAAGTCAAAAGTATGAAGTAGAGACAGTAGCGGATGGCATAGCTGCTTTAACTGCCATTCGTCGGCAAATACCCGATCTAGTTTTAACAGATGTGATAATGCCTGGGTTAGACGGATTTGGGTTGTTGCGATCGCTTAGGTCTGATCCAGAAACGAGAGAACTGCCGATCATTATACTTTCTGCTGGTGCTGGAGAGGAGTCTGGTGTTGAAGAGCTACAAGCTGTAGCAGATGATTATTTGATGAAGCCGTTCTCGGCTCGTGAACTCTTAGCTTGCGTTGAGGCAACCCTAAAACTGTCGCAAACTCGTAAGCAAGCAGCCCTGGCAGTACGTGAACACGCCCGCGAAGCCAAGGAAGCACAACGCCTGCTGCAAATCCTTTTAGACTATGTTCCAGAGGGAATTACAATCGCAGGTGGGCCACCTGATTTCCCCATTATCGCCAACAGTAAATTCGCGCTAGATACGCTGGGTATTTCGGGCGAAAGTCTTACTGGCATATCCTCTGACGAGGATATTGATTCCTACGGAATATTTCTAACCGATGGTGTAACACGTCCAAATCCTGAGCAAATGCCTCTGTACCGCGCCACGCGCTACGGTGAAATTATCTCTAATGAAGAATGGGTAATTCAACGCCCAGACGGTACGCGGATTACTGCGATCGCTAATGTATTACCAATCCGAGACACACAGGAACAGATTATTGGTGCAATCAACTGCTGGCGAGACATAAGCAATCGCAAGCAGATGGAAGAAGCACTACAGCAAGGAGAAGCGGAACTTCTGTTGATCGCAAATGCACTACCAGTTTTAATATCCTTTGTAGATTCAGAACAACGTTACCGCTTCAATAACCGAGCCTATGAAGTCTGGTTTGGACATCAAGCAACAGAAGTTTATGGCAAGTATATGTGGGAGGTTTTAGGTGAATCTGCTTATGAAGCGATTCGTCCCTACGTAGAACAGGTATTGGCAGGAGTGCAAGTCACCTACGAGACCCAAGTACCTTATAAAAATGGTAAACAACGCTATATTAGTGCCACATACGTTCCTCAATTCGATAATCAAGGAAACGTTCAAGGATTTGTCGCTTTAGTGAGTGATATTAGCGAACAGCAAGCTGTTTTGCAGCAGCGTGACCAGGCTGAAGCAGCATTGCGTGAGAGTGAGGCACGCTTTCGCCAAATGACAGACACCGCTCCTATACTAGTTTGGATGTCTGGGACTGACAAGCTCTATTACTACTTCAATCAAACCTGGCTAAACTTTACCGGGCGGACTTTAGAACAAGAAATGGGCAATGGGTGGACAGAGGGAGTTCATCAGGATGATTTTCAGCGTTGCTTAAGCATCTATGTGAATGCTTTTGATGCTCGACAAAATTTTGACATGGAATATCGCCTCAGACGCTTCGATGGCGAATACCGTTGGATTTTAGATACCGGAGTACCCAGGTTCGCACCAACAGGAGAGTTTCTCGGCTATATCGGCTCATGTGTAGACATTCACGCTCGCAAGCAGGCAGAAGCAGCATCTAAAGAGAGTGCTGAGCGCTTGAGTTTAGCTTTAGCCGCAGCCTATATGGGTGACTGGAGTTGGGATGCGGCAAACGATGTAGTTACATTATCAAAGCAGGCAGCCCAAATCTATGGCATCCCACCTGGCCCCCACATGACTTGGACACAAATGCGCGAACTGCTGCATGAAGAAGACAGGAATCGCGCCCATCTGGGAGTGATACTGGCAATTGAAGAACACAGCGACTATGACGTTGAGTACCGTGTGATTCGACCCGATGGAACCCAGTGCTGGGTTTGTGCCAAGGGACGCGCTCAATATGATGCCAAAGGACAGGTTTTAGGAATGTTCGGTGTTGTGCAAGATGTGACCGATCGCAAACTCTCAGAAGAAGAGCTACGTCAGAGCGAAGAGCGATACCGAATTTTAACAGAAGTCTCGCCGCAAGTTATTTGGATGAGTACTCGCGGTGGTTATATTACATATTGCAACCAGTACTGGTTTGATTATACCGGACTGACAATAGAGCAAACTGTTGGTGATGGTTGGGCTAGTGTTATTTACCCGGATGACCGCGATCGCGCTTTGACCACCTGGAAGCAAGCTCTTCGTAATGGTACAAACTACGACGTAGAAATCCGCCTTTGCCGCGCCGCTGATGGTTTATATCGTTGGTATGTTATCCGAGGTTTGCCAGTTCGAGATGCCGCGGGGCAGATTATTAAGTGGGTGGGCATCGCCAGCGATATTCACGATCGCAAACTTGCCGAAGCCGCCATGAAACAACTAAATGAAACACTAGAGCAAAAAATTCAAGAGCGCACCGCCCAACTAGAAGCCGCCAACAAAGAACTGGAATCCTTTTCTTACTCAGTCTCTCACGACTTACGCGCACCGTTTCGCCACATTGCTGGATTTGTCGACTTACTTCAGAAACGTCTTGGCTCAACGACCTTAGATGAAACGAGTCAACGTTATTTAAAGACAATCGCCCAAACTGCAAAACAGGCAGGAATATTGATTGATGAGTTGCTCACTTTTTCCCGGATGGGGCGCAGCGAAATGCGCTACATCAACCTGAATATGCAGCAACTAGTGCAAGAAGTGCAACGTGATTTACTGACAGAAACCAAAGGACGCAGAATCAATTGGCACATCGAAGCCTTGCCAGATATCCAAGGTGACCCCTCCATGCTCCGGCTCGTCCTCTACAATCTGATGAGCAATGCCGTGAAATATACTCAGACTCGAACTTTAGCAGAAATCTCCATTGGCAGCACCATCAATGAAAACGAAGTTATCTTTTTTGTGCAAGATAACGGTGTTGGCTTTAATATGCAATATGTACATAAGCTGTTTGGAGTATTTCAACGGCTGCACAGCGACCAACAATTTGAAGGCACGGGCGTTGGATTAGCAAACGTACAACGCATTATTCATCGACATCAAGGTCGAGTCTGGGCAGAGGGTGTAGTTGACAGTGGAGCCACTTTCTATTTCTCTCTCCCTAAGCTGTTGAAAAAGGAGAGTGAATGAACGAACTAAGGCGAATTCTGCTGGTTGAAGACAGTGCAAACGATGCAGAGTTAGTACTGGCTGCCTTGTCAGAAAATCATCTCGCTAACGAAGTAGTGGTGGTACGTGATGGAGAAGAAGCACTGGATTATCTTTATCGACGTGGGTTGTTTCGGTTGCGGATGGAGGGGCATCCTGTTGTCGTGCTACTCGATTTGAAACTACCTAAAGTTGATGGACTAGAAGTGCTAGCAGAATTGAAGTCTGACCCAGTAATGCGAATGATACCAGTAGTGGTATTGACCTCTTCTCGCGAGGAACCAGACTTAATTCGATGCTACGAATTAAACGTTAATGCTTATGTCGTCAAGCCTGTAGATTTCAACGAGTTTGTCTATGCCATTAAAGGTGTTGGATTATTTTGGGCAGTGATCAATCAGCCACCTCCGGGTGCTTTACCTCCTGCACCTAGTCGTTAGTAAGGGCAGGGGAGATGGGGGAAGTAGGGGAAGCAGGGGAGGCGGGGGAAGTAACAATGACTATTGCATCGGCGTGCAATTTTAATGCAACCTTTTACATTGGCAATGTATCAGCTTACATTGTTAATGCATCAACTTACATTGGCAATGTATCGGCTCACATTAGCAATGCATCGACTCACATTGGCAATGCATCGACTCACATTGGCAATGTATCGGCTCACATTGGCAATGCATCGACTCACATTAGCAATGCATCAACTTACATTGGCAATGTATCGGCTCACATTGGCAATGCATCGACTCACATTGTTAATTTGTTAGCATACATTGCTTATGCATCAGCTTACAAAAATTGAAAGTAAGTGGACACAATAAAATATAATACTGTCACTACGAGTCGAACGAAGTGAAACGAAGCAGTCGCAAGGATTTGAGCTTGCTTCTCTTCGAGACGCTAGGCGTAGCTTGCTTCCACGCAGTGGTACGCTTTGCTCGCAATGACACAACTTATTTTTGTCTTCCTACTAAGTACCCTTTCTTTAAACTAGCCCTCCCTGCCCTCTGCTCCTCGGTCACTGAGCGTAGCCGTAAAGCCTGCGGCATAGCTACGCTTAGGGCGCAGCCCCTCGTAGAGAAGTGCTGCTCCCTGCTCCGCCATCTCCCCTGCCCCCTAGCCTCCCCTGCTCCCCCAACTCGGTATAATATTAATGAACGTGCATCATAGCGTCCCAAACCATAAAAATTAAATTTCAATTAAATAAGCAACTGTCAGAAAGGTTTTATGGCTGAACACGCTGGAACTGCTCAATGGATGTATAAGTACTGATGTGTGTCCTTCGTTTCCTGCTTTTGGAAGACAGCCCCTTGGATGCTGAGCTTGTCCAAGCGATACTATCTGAGGGAGGAATTGATTGCGAACTATTGCGAGTCGAAACCGACGTTGATTTCCTGGGTGCTTTGGAAACAAAGGCTTTCGACTTAATTCTTGCTGATTTTGTTTTACCATCTTTTGATGGAATGTCTGCCCTGGAAATTGCCCGAAATTACTGCCCAGATATCCCTTTCATTTTTGTCTCTGCTGTACTGGGTGAAGAATTGGCAATTGAAGCCCTGAAGAAGGGTGCAACCGATTATGTGTTGAAGCAACGAATAGGACGATTGGTTCCCTCGGTGCAACGAGCATTGCGGGAAGCGAAAGAGCGTCATGAGCGCAAGCGAGCAGAGGAGTCTTTACAAAATAGTGAAGCCAAGTATCGCAGAATTGTAGATACCTCTTATGAGGGGATCTGGATGGTTGACTCCCAAGCACAAACAGAGTTTGTGAATCAGCGGATCTTTGAAATGTTGGGTTATACGGCAGAAGAAATGATCGGTTGTTCCATATTTGATTTTATGGATGAAACTGATGATATAAGCAACCAACAGAAACTAGAATGGCTCAAGCGAGAAGGTAATGGTTTCAAAGAAGGTCGATGGCGTTGCAAAGATGGTTCGTATATATGGACACTGATTTCAGCTAGAGCGATTTTTAATGAACACAGTGAGTTTGCAGGGGCGATCGCTATGCTTACTGATATCACAGATCGCAAGCGCACCGAAGAAGAACGCGATCGCCTCTTGCAACTTGAGCAGTTAGCCCGTACTGAAGCCGAAACAGCCAACCGAATTAAAGATGAATTTCTCGCAGTCCTTTCCCACGAATTGCGATCGCCCTTAAATCCTATTTTGGGTTGGGCAAAATTACTACAGAACGGGAAATTTGATGCAGCAGCACTCAAAAAAGCGCTGGAAACTATTGAGCGCAATGCCAAATTACAAGCGCAGCTAATTGAAGACTTACTCGATGTGTCACGCATACTTCAAGGTAAACTTAGCCTCGACATGGTTCCAGTCAACCTAACAACCATAATTGAGGCAGCAATGGAGACTGTGCATCTGGCAGCAGAGGCTAAAAACATTCAAATTCAGACAAAGCTGGATTCATCTGCTGGGTACGTTTTGGGTGATTCAGGTCGTTTACAGCAAGTCATGTGGAATTTGCTATCGAATGCTGTCAAGTTCACACCAACTGGCGGCCAAGTAAATATTTGCTTAGAGTGCATCGACAAAGAAGCTCGGATTAGTGTCAGCGATACCGGCAAAGGCATTAACCCGGAATTTCTTCCTTATGTATTTGAATATTTCCGTCAAGCAGACAGTGCCACAACCAGAAAGTTTGGTGGCTTAGGATTAGGCTTAGCGATCGTCCATCACTTAGTAGAACTGCATGGTGGAACAGTTTGGGCAGAAAGTCCAGGCGAGGAGCAGGGAGCTACCTTCACAGTTAGTCTACCGTTAATCAAAGAAAGGTTAACCATCAAGGAGAAAGCAACTGCTGACACCTCAATAGCTCCTGCTACCTTACCGCTGGCAGGGATACAAATTTTGCTTGTAGATGATAATGCAGATACCCGCGACTTTTTTAACTTTGTACTGGAAGAGTTTGGTGCGATGGTTACCCTAGTATCATCAGCAACTGAAGCATTACAAATATTGTCAAATTCCAAACCAGATATTCTACTGAGCGATATTGGAATGCCAGAGATGGATGGGTATACACTGATTCGGAAAGTGCGGGCTTTAGAGGTAGAAGAAAGAAGACCACAAATACCAGCGATCGCCATGACTGCTTACGCAGGCGAAATCAATCAGCAGCAAGCAATTGCCGCCGGATTTCAACAGCACATTGCTAAACCTGTAGCACCAGAAGATTTATTAAAAGCGATTTTCAACTTAGTCAAAAATACTTGACAGCTATAGACAATAATTTCTTCCCGCCCCCTGCTCCTCGGTCACTGAGCGCAGTCGTAAAGCCTGCGGCATAGCTGCGCTTAGGGCGCAGCCTCTCGTAGAGAAGTGCTGCCTCCTGCCCCCTGCCCACATCAAAAATACCACCTACTGGTGAACATGGTGTGAGATCATGGTGACAGTCAAAGGTGATTAACGTAGTCTGAACAGAATGGAACAACATCGGAAGTCAACAGTCGTGATCACGGGGACATCTTCGGGGGTCGGTTTGTACGCGGCGAAAGCTCTTGCCCAAACCGGGAAATGGCACGTGGTAATGGCCTGTCGGGATCTGCCGAAGACCGAAAAAGCTGCTCAATCTGTGGGAATACCCCAGGACAGCTACACAATCATGCATATCGACTTGGCCAGCTTAGAGAGCGTTCGGCAGTTTGTGAATAACTTCAGAGCCAGCGGAAGGTCTCTGGACGCTTTGGTGTGCAATGCCGCCATTTATATGCCTTTATTAAAGGAGCCGTTGCGAAGCCCAGAGGGATTTGAGTTGAGCGTAGCTACAAATCACCTCGGTCATTTTCTTTTGTGTAACCTCATGCTTGAGGATCTGAAAAAGGCATCAACTTCGGAACCGAGGTTGGTTATATTAGGAACCGTCACGCACAATCCCAAAGAGCTTGGTGGAAAAATTCCGCCGCGTCCCGACTTGGGAGAGCTTAAAGGCTTTGAAGCCGGATTTAAAGAGCCAATAGCGATGATTGACGGCAAAAAGTTTGAGCCAGTCAAAGCTTACAAAGATAGCAAAGTCTGTAACGTGCTAACCATGCGGGAACTGCATCGACGCTATCACAACTCAACTGGGATTGTCTTCAGTTCTCTCTATCCGGGATGCGTTGCAACAACGCCTTTATTCCGAAACCACTATCCCCTGTTTCAGAAACTCTTCCCGCTTTTCCAAAAGTACATCACGGGAGGATTCGTTTCTGAGGAATTGGCTGGTGAGCGGGTAGCAACTGTTGTTGCTGCTCCTGAATACAACAAATCTGGAACCTATTGGAGCTGGGGAAATCGGCAGAAGAAAGATCGCAAGTCGTTTGTTCAACAAGTCTCGCCGGAAGCAAGCGATGATGACAAAGCTAAGCGCTTGTGGGAACTGAGCGAAAAATTGGTTGGACTGGCGTAAAGGCAATCAAAGGAAGCCTAAGATTGCAAAATCCAGAATCTCCTGTAAAAACGCTGCGCCTACCGCGCAGCGTCTTTGCTAAAAGAAGGAGATACCCGAAGGTCATTTGTCTTTAGAAAAGATAAAGAACAAATGTCCCATGACTCCAACAGTTTGCCACGGGTAGGGGATTGCACCCATGTCGATTTTTCGCAGTAATACCAATTAGAAAAAACAATGCAACAAATAGTCCATTTGTAGAGACGCGATGAATCGCGTCTTCACCCAAGAATGTATTGCAATCATTAATTGAATTGGTATAAGAAGTCAATTCTATTTAGGTAATTGTCATTTATTTTTACATGATGATTTCGTTTGTAGTAGGGACTACAACTCTGATTTTATGTAAATTTAATGTTTTTTAACAATGTACAATTGACAATTAATATCAAGTTCGTTTAATTACTTATAAAATGTCATTGCGAGCGAAACGAAGTGGAGCGTAGCAATCACAAAGTCTCTGCGATTGCTTTTCTACGAGACGCTGCGCGAACACTTCGTACACTGCGGGTTCACCGTAGGAGTACGCAATGATAAATATTTATACGAACATGATATAACAAGCACCTCTGGCTTGAAGGGAGAGGATTGCTCAAAGGAAAATTTTTATCTTTTTCCCCTTCTAAGGGGAGGTTTTGAACCTTGAATGAACCAACTGTCAACTGTCAACTATACTTGTGAAAGAGCCTTTAATATTAGCGAATAAGTCTTTGAGCCTCGTGAATGAGTATTTGTTACTGGCGAATTACTTAAAAATTTTGCCTTCTCCCCTCTCCCAAAAAACCTTCCATTCCACAAAAAAGCTAAATACTTTTTAAATCACTCAGTTAATCGAGATAATTTTCCCTAAAATCTATGCAGTGAGAGCGCGAGGCTAAGAAGATTGGACGACAATTATCAAACCTACTTAAATCGGGTAGCAAGAATGCTGCTGCCAGAAGCTTACAAATCCCAAGTCCAGCATATCCAGGAATCTTCTAAGTTTCAGTTGCATTCTGGGGCGAGACAAGCAGTGCCTTTTCCTGGCTATACGCTAATTACCCCGTCTGCGGATGAAGAATCAGAAAACTCCACTTTCTATGCCAAATTAAAAGCTTACCAGCAGGAACTTTTACAGTTGCCTGTTAACAGTGATTTGATTATCCCTGTACCCCCTGCGAGCTTTCATTTTACTTTGGCAGATTTGATTTGGGACAGTGCTTACCGTCACGCCTATGAAAAAAATCCTGAATTTGAACAACAATTACACTCTTGCTGTAATGAAATATTTCAGCAATATCAACAATCCATAACACGCGGAACTAATCCGATTTCTTGGCAAATGCTGGGATTGATTGTAATGCCAAGAGCTATAGCTGTTTGTTTAGTACCCAAGGATGAACGCTCTTATGACCAGATTATTAAATTTCGCCGTACAATTTATCAAAATCCCAAGTTAATTGCTTTGGGCATTGAACAAAATTATCACTTTACAGCCCATATTACTTTAGCCTATTTTGGGCAGATTTCCCCTGATCTAGACCGCGGCAAATTCAGCACCTTGCTTTCTCAGTTGAATCAGCAATGGTTGATGGATTCCCCAGAATTTTTGATTCACCGCGTCGAACTGCGAAAATTTGACGACATGACGCGCTATTATCGTGAACCAGATTGGCCAAGTTTAGATTTTTGAACTTGAAGTTACGTTAGCTAGATTATGATTTAGGAATTAGTAATAGGTAATAGGGAGTGCTTTAGAAGTTTACCTGTTACCTATTTATTTTATAGATATAACTAAGAACGAAAGTTAATTAAGTAGTGCAGTGCAACACACCATTTTGAACTCGTCTATTACGGTGCGTTAGGCGTTCCGCCGTAACATACCCTACATTTGCTTCTTACGTTTTTTTAGGTTGAGCTACTTAGTTGAAACTTTAACTAATAATATTAACTTTACCAGTGTCAATATCGTAACAAGCACCAATAATTTTTAGTTTGCCTGCACTGAGAGATTTGGCCAAAATTATTGAGCTTTCCTGCAATTTTTCAGCCTGATATTGAATGTTAGCTATAACTACATCCTGGGTTATGTCGCCCGTCGTTAACTTTACCCTTTCTATAGATGGTTTGATACCCTCAACTATCAAACTAATTCTGCCAGGAGGTGGTTCGTTTTTGATTGCTTCTGCTACTGCGCCGCATCTTTTGTGACCTAAAACTACAATCAATTGAGAACCTAATACTGCTGTAGAATATTCTAGACTACCTATAACCGTGTCGCTAACAAGATTACCAGCCACTCGCACGACAAACAAATCTCCAAGCCCCTGATCAAAAACAATTTCCGCTGGTACTCTGGAATCTGCACAACCCAAGATGGAAGCAAAAGGATATTGAGCTTTAGCCACTAGTCGCAGACGTTCTAGTGATTGATCAGGATATTTACGTTTTTGATGTATAAATCTTTGGTTACCATCCAGCAAACGTCTAAGAGCTTCATTAGGACTGACTGGATTGGGGTTGGCTGGATGAACGTCAGCAACTGCAACTTGCTCTGTATTCCAAAGGCGATCGCTAACAGCAGCAGCTGTAATACCTAGCACACCTGCCATTTGTAAAAAATTACGACGTCCTATAAATCCATTAATTCGACTCATCAATCGACCTGCACCTGACAACAGCTTTGTGGTTGTCAGGAACATATCAGACTTATGGGGGATGCAAGAGTACCCTTAGACACGATTTAAGAGTCATTTAATCTTGAGGGATTGGGATTGAGCCTCTCCCACAGCCTCCAACCTCAACGGCGATT
This sequence comes from Nostoc sp. UHCC 0302, assembly GCF_038096175.1. Lineage (NCBI taxonomy): Bacteria > Bacillati > Cyanobacteriota > Cyanophyceae > Nostocales > Nostocaceae > Nostoc > Nostoc sp. UHCC 0302. The sequence continues at coordinate 1,530,099 of NZ_CP151099.1, read as the reverse complement.
ATGGGCTGCGTTTTCAACCTGCAACTACAAAACAAACGCGTTCAACAATGTTGCTTTGATTATAGATTTCACGGTTAAAGGAACTTCGATGTGTCAAATGTTTAAATCGCGCAGAGCCAGACGAATTTGCTCAACGCGTCTACGGTTAACACCAAAATCCGAATCTCCTACGCGAGAGGCCGATCGCAAATGAATTACTGACTCATTAGGAGGAAAATAAAACTCTACGTCATCAACGAATTTGAAGATGCGGCTTTTAGAAAGAGCATGAATGTAATTATCTGTTTGTTCTACAACTTCTGTACGGGGAACAACCGTTAGAACTTTTAGTAGAGTTTCTCGTACTTGATTCCGATCTAGATGATAAGTGATCGGATCAATGGCGTGTTTGGGATCAGCATTTTGACTGACAACACAGTTGTCTGAAGCCGGACAAGAACTAAGATGACCACTATCAACTCCCAAGGTAGAATAGCCAGCCCAACTAGCGTTAGGAAGTATTAAACTACCAGCTAGGGTTAGGAATAATACAAAAGTGATATTCCACAGGAGTGGTTGCACAAACGCTTTTAGCAGACGAAACATTATAAATTTACTCCTCAAGGTTTAAATAGCACTCAATTATTTTCGGTCATTTCGGCTGCTTGTTGCGAACTGTCGATTTGTTTTCAACCGAATTATCTATCCAGCTAGATGCGTACAATAGTACTATTAGACTAATCTATTTATATAAATGTCTCAGAGGATGTTTAGAAAGTCTCAAAGTATACTAAAAACCCCTCTCCAAACCTCTCTCCGTTTCGGGGAGAGGCTTTGAAACTCCCATTACCTTGTACTGAATAGGAAACTAGGGGGTTAGGTTTAGGAGATTTTGTGTTAACAATAATATTTTTAAAACATCCTCTCACGATTCTCATAAAATCAATTTGTAAACTTGAATGAAAAATATAATTTTTACTAGTTTTAATAGCTTTTTAAACCGTAAAAAAGAATCTGTTTTACTATTCGACTCAATTGCTGCTGCTAATGAAGTTGCTCTGATGCTTAACGGGGAATGGGATGGCTGTAATGCTGTAGTGATAACCAAATGTGACGAGATAGCTGTAAGCACTGCGACTAAACTACTATCAGCTGAGTGGTGCTATCAAGGCGCATCAAGAGCTGTTTTAGCTAGGTTAACAACTAATGAACTTTTGCGCCGTTATGCACTTGGAGAAAGGAATTTTATTAATGCTAATTTAAAATGTGCAGTACTGACCTCAGTCAAATTGAGTCAAATTAATTTAAGCTATGCAAAATTGAGTATGGCTGATCTAAGTCAAGCTGATTTAACTCAAGCTGATTTAACTCAAGCTGATTTAAGCGAAGCCAATTTAATGGGATCTGATTTGAGTGGAGCTAACTTAATTAGAACAAATTTAACTCAAGCAGACTTGCAAAAAGTCAATCTGAGCGGGGCTAACCTAACTAGAGCAAACTTAAGTGAAGTAAACCTCATGAGTGCAAACTTAACAGGAGCAAATTTAGCATTTGCCGACCTTAGAGGCGCAAATTTTCACTTTTCTAAATTGAATGGGGCTAATTTGACAGGAGCCAAAATTATTAAAAGTGATTTGGCTTTTGCTAGCCAAGAATAATATTGTATGATCTGCGAGAACAGACTCAAGGCGAAATTTACATTATCCTGTCAGAGAAATAGATAGGGTCATCCATGAAAAAACTGCTCCGACGGATCAACGCACTGATCCAGCGCATCATTCAGCGGTTCTCATCTAATTCTCCACAACCTTCGCCTTTGAGTTATCGCCCGTCAAGCACTCCTATTCCAACTGTTTCACCCCGTTGGGAGTCTGGTTTAATACTTGTATGTTCACAGTGTGCATACGAGCAAAAAGGTAGTTCCTATCGAACTGACAGAGGCTCAACGGCTTCAGAAGAATTACAGAATTGGTTGAAATCTCGGCTAAAATTTGAAGGATTATGGGGTGAATTTCGGGTTGTCAGCACCAGTTGTTTGGGAGTTTGCCCCAAAGAGCGGATTGCTGTGGTAGTTACAAGGGATGTAGGTGGTAGCAGTAGTCAGTGCTTAATTACCGATCCGCAGAGCGATCGCGAACTTCTTTACTCATACATCAAGCAAAGATTTTAGGATGAACATTGGAATAATTGAGCCTCATAGTAGCGGTTTTTTAGAAGTTCTCCCGGAAGGTGAAGGGAGTGACTATTGGCAAATTACAGCCATACACATCAATGGGGAAGCGTTCCGTCCTAGCCCTCGGCTTTATCGTTCAGCGTCGGCGGCATTAGCAAAAGCTGCACAGATATATGATTGGATAGCTGACCACAAGCACGAAATTAATAATGGAAGTTGCTACTGCTCACCATTAAATCTCTTGCTGTGGTCTCAAGCAAAAGTATGTTAGTTGCCTTTGGATAAAGATGCGATCGCCTATTTTGTAGGAGAGCAAAAGTTTGAAAACACGCCCTAGTTAACACTTTCTCAATGCCTTTTACCTGCTCCAAGGTATAGTTCACCGACTTTAGGATCATTCAACAATTCTTCACCAGCGCCGGACATAGCATCACGTCCAGACTCCAGTACATAACCGCGATCAGCCATTTCTAAAGCTTTACGGGCATTTTGTTCCACTAATACGATCGCTGTACCTGCTTGGTTGATTTGTCTCACCTGCTCAAATACTTGGGTTACCAAGATGGGAGATAAAGCAGCAGAAGGTTCATCTAACAGTAACAAACTAGGTTCCAACATCAATGCTTTGCCCATTGCTAGCATTTGGCGCTCCCCCCCGGAGAGAGTCCCAGCGCGTTGACGACGGCGATCGCTCAGTCTAGGAAACATTGTAAATATTTTATCTTTAAGCGGTTTTAGGGGAATATTACGAACAAAAGCTCCCATTTCTAAATTTTCTTCGACACTCAGAGAGGGGAAGACATTAGCTATTTGTGGGACGTAGCACATTCCCTTTTGAACAATTTGATTTGACTTTAGCCCTACGATATTTTCATTTTTGAAGGTAATTGTGCCTATGTGGGGGGTCAAAAGCCCAAAAATAGTTTTTGCTAAAGTGGATTTACCTGCACCGTTGGGGCCAATTACTGTCACTAATTCCCCTGGTGCAACCCGAAAATTGACACCTTGTAGAATATCTACGTCTTTGATATAGCCAGCGTGGACATTTTGAACTTCTAGTAAATAATCATTAGTCATTGGTCATTAGTCATTTGTGATTTGTCGGTGGTCAGTGGCAATAAACAACTGATAACTGACCACTGACTATGAACTATTGCGGAGTTTTTTGCAACTCTGGTCGTTCTTCTGCGATGATCGCCCCTTCTACCGGGCAAACTTGGAGACATATGCCACAGTCGATGCAGGTGGAAAAGTCAATCCAGTACCAATCAGTCCCCTTAGCGTTTTTGCCTGGCCCATCATGAATACAAGCCACTGGACAAGCATCTACGCAGTCAGCAACGCCTTCACAGACTTCTGTAACAATCGTGTGCGGCATATCCTTGATTCCCTCTGTATATAAAATAAATCGGCTATTTCTAGCCTAGCAGGGGAGTGAGGACTGGGGAGTGGGGAGTGGGGACTGGGGAGACAAGGGGGACAAGGAGGACAAGGGGGACAAGGGAGACAAAATATAATTTCTGCCTCCTTCCATATGACAAATGACAAATGACAAATGACTAATGACTAATACCCTATTCCCTATTCCCTATGCCCTATGCCCTATAAACATTCACTTAACTCAATGATTCGATTGTGGGTGAACCATCGGGTTTGATCCAGGCAATTTGGGCAATGCTGCGATCGCGTGCATATTGGCGGATAGCTTCTGCATCTCTTCCGCCCAAATCCATTTCTACCCGCACTAGATGGGTAGAAGTTCTCAGTTTTTGAGCATAGGCAAAGGCAGCAGCCTCAGCACTCGATGTTTCTGGTACTACCAGCCAGTTACTAGCTGGGGTAGTTTGTGGTAATTGCTGAGTAGACAAAAGTACTTGGTATAAATCTTCTATGTTGAGTACAAAACCAATGCCGGGGATATTTTCTCCTTGAGGATGATATAGTCCCAAAAGCTTGTCGTAGCGACCACCCTGCCCTAAAACTCTGGCTTGCGACTCCATATCAGTCACAACTTCAAAGACTATCCCAGTGTAGTAGTCTATGGTTTGAATCAGGCTGAGGTCAAGGATTAACGGAAAATTGCGCTCTGATTCTAGTAGTTCAACTAAGGATTTGAGGTTATTTACCGCTTCTTGCTGCGCTTCGTCTAAATCTAAGCTGCTGACTTTTTGCAATACTTCGGTACTCGTGCCGCGCAAATCTAGCATGATTCTGGCACGTTGACGCAGTTCCTCGCTCAGTGGCAAATTATCTATGGTAATGCGATCTAGATGAGCGATCGCACTGCGAACTTTATCCTGTAAATGAGCGGGAAAAGCATTTAGGAGCGATCGGGTGATCCCCGCTTCACCTAAAATTAAATGCCATCTCCGTAAACCTAGTGCTGCTAAACAATCTGCTACCAACAGCAGTACTTCTGCATTAGCCAGCAACCCACCCGTACCTAATAATTCAACTCCAGCTTGATAAAATTCCTGCTGGCTATTGTGTTTACTTTTCCAGGTGCGACGGAAAACATTGGCGTTGTAGTATAACCGCTGTGGATAAGTTACACCTGCCATCCGAGTAACAACGGTGCGGGCAATAGACGCCGTTAATTCTGGACGCAGCCCTAATTCATCATCTTCGGTATTTTGCAATTGAATCACCATCTGGCGCTGGATTGCTTCCCCTGCCATCAGGGTATCCATACGCTCTAGAGTTGAGGTGATAATCCTGTGATATCCCCAACGGTGAAATACCTGCTGTAACCTATCTTCAATCCAGCGTTTTTTTGCCACATCCAAGGGCAATAAATCCCTGGCTCCTGCTGCTGGTTGATACACCATTATTTTTTCTTCCCACCAAACAAACCACCAAACAAACCATTGCCCCCAGACTTATCTGGTTGCTTACCTCCTTCATGAGGAGGTGTACTCACTTTAGTAACATTAGATTGTACCCCTAAAGCTTTATCTATTTTAGGTTTCCATTGCAACGCTGTTTGGTCGTTAGGGTCTAATTTGAGAGCATTATCAAAGTGAATTTTTGCCATTTTTAACTGATTTTGCTTTAAATACACCAATGCAATCAAGCTATGGCAGCGACTATTCTTCGGCTCTAGCTTCAATCCATCCTGCAACTCTACTTTGGCTTGGGCAAATTGGTTTTTGTCAATCAAAGATTGAGCGCGACGGATGTACTGTTCGACGATTGAGTCTTCTTTAGCTGGGGCTGGGGCTGGTGCTGGTGCTGTATTTGGCTTAGGTGTAGCTGAGTTAGTTTTTGGTTGAGTTGGGGGCGGTGGTGCAGATACTTTGCCTGCACTCCGCATTAAATATACTAAGTTCAACTCACTAACTTGGGCGATAACTTGTAGTACTTCTTGTAAAGAATCATATTGAGTTTCTGCGATTTTAGCGATCGCACTTCTATAAGAATGGTCGATATTATTAGCACCAGCTAACTGTCTAGCCAAGTCTGTATGCAGTTCTACGGTAGTAGGTTCTTGTACTAAGCGCTTGCCCACTTGTGACAACATGAGAATATATTCCGCACGAGTGCCTTCTTTAGAAAGTTTTTCGTAAGCTGGGTTCACTAACTTAGATAACAACTCGTTGGCTAGCTGTTTGTCTGTAGGGTTTGCAGTACTAATATCTGGGTGCAAGCTACGGGCGATTTTTAGATAGCGTTTGCGGATATCTTTGACATCAGCATTAACTGGAACGCACAAAACTGCGTGATGATCAATGAAATCATATTTAAAAAGTCCACGATCTATTTTGGAAGACATAGAGCGGTGTTGCACCAAAGGGGCAGTTAGATTTTTTCTAGTTTACTTCGCTTGATCAGTAGTAGTCAGTAGCAAATTGTCATTTGTCATTTGTCATTGGTCATTTGTCATATGGAAGGAGACAGGAATTATATTTTGTCTCTCTTGTCTCCCTTGTCCCCCCTGCTCCCTGCCCCCTGCCCCTCTTCCCCACTCCTCATTGCCAGGCTGACAGCGGCGGAGTTTGTAGAAGTTCATGGCTAAGCTTGTCATGAATATAACCATTGGTAGCCAGAATTCTACCTGATTCAATTTTTAAAGGAGTGCGATCATAGGCAGTAACTTTACCCCCAGCTTCTTGTAATAAAATTATCCCAGCGACAATATCCCAAGGAGAAAGCCCTCGTTCCCAGTAGCCATCAAGTCGCCCACAGGCTACATGCGCTAAATCTAAGGATGCTGAACCGCTACGCCTGACTCCTTGAGTCAGATGGGTGAGATGACAAAATTCTGCATAGTTGTTGTCAGATGTTTCGCGACGATCATAGGCAAATCCCGTTACTAAAAGGCTTTTACTCAGTTCTGAAGTTTGTGAAACTTTGATGGGACGACGGTTACGTGTTGCTCCTAAACCAGCAGCAGCACGGAATAACTCATTATGTAATGGGTCGTAAATTACACCAACTTGCGGAATATTATCAATTAACAGCCCAATGGAAACAGCGAAAAATGGGTATTGATGGGCGTAGTTAGTTGTGCCATCTAAAGGGTCGATTGCCCAAAGGTATTGATTCTCCTGATTTCCTAGTTTGCCTGATTCTTCAGCGAGTATGGAGTGTTGGGGAAAGTGGCGGTGCAAGACTTCTAAAATCAACTTTTCTGAGGCTTTATCAGCGGCGGTGACTAAATCTCCAGGGCGTCCTTTTTCAATAATTGCATCCTCTAACTTACCCAAGTAATCTTGCAATAAAGCACCAGCCGTTAGTGCCGCTTCCGTGGCAATGTCTAGGAAAATTTGTAGATTTGTCATTAGTCATTAGTCATTGGTCATTGGTCACTTGTCATTTGTCATATGGAAGGAGGCAGGAATTATATTTTGTCTCTCTTGTCTCCCTTGTCCACCCTGCTCCCCTGCTCCCCTGCTCCCTGCTCTTAAAGATTTTGGCGGCGAAATTCATTAGGAGTAAGGCGCATGGGTTTGTCTGGGTTCCAAATTCCTTGCCCCATGAGTCTAGCCCATTGTTGAGCGCGTTCTAAACGTTGGTCATATTTATGGTTGGGCGATCGCGTTACAAATAGTGCATTCCCTTGTTTGACCAATTCTTCATTTAACAACACCTTATTTTTCCACACATAAGCCAAAGTTCGCCCGATTTTGTCTTTCGCTTCTAAATCAAACTCCAGCGTTACCGATTGTTCTGTGCCGCCAATTAGATTCTCTAACTGTTCTTTTGCTTGTTCTCCCCAAGGCCGTTGTCGCAAATCTGGTGCATCAACACCAACTAACCGCACCTGGGAAATCAAATTTGGTTGTTCAGCCATGCCTAATACTTCTAAGCTTTGGCCACTGACTACCCGCGCTACTTTCACGTCAGCCTGATTGTTCGCTTGCTGATTTTTGCCCTGGCAACTCACTAGAAGCAACAAGCAAGCTAAAATAGCGATTTTTCGCGCCCAAGCGCCAAGACTTTTAATTTTTAACTGGTTACTCTTCATCTAACGGTAAACCCGCTTTAACTCTCCCTCTAGCAAAATAACGCCCAAACTGGAGTTCATAAACTTCATCTTCGTCTTGTGTCTCCACTTCTAAGTCAGAACGGGGATAACTCACACACAGCAACGCATAACCTTGCCGACGCAACTCTGGCGACAATCCAACCGCCTCCGGTTGGTAAATTTCTCCCGATAAGACTCTAACAGCACAAGTGGTACAAGCCCCATTCCGACAAGAAAACGGCAGTTCTACTCCTTGTTTTTCGCCACTGTGCAAAATGTAGCGGTCTTCTGGCACTTCCAGGGTGTATTCAGTATTGGTGGCGCGATCGCGAACTCTAATTGTGTATGTACGAGACATCTTGTTTGGGATTTAGAATTGGAACTTTCAAATTTAATCTAAAATTCCTGCTTTTATCTTTGCATTTTTTGGAATTTTAGAGTAAGATTGTAATTCGTGACATCTGGAGAGATGGCCGAGTGGTTGAAGGCGCAGCACTGGAAATGCTGTTTAGGGCAACTTAACCAGGGTTCGAATCCCTGTCTCTCCGTTTTAAAGTAAGCAGGGTAAGGGTTTTAGCTCTTGCCCTTTACTATTTTACCTTTTTGTGAGTGTGAAAGTTGTGAAATAGATTGGTGAAGTTGGTTGAAGAATTGGTTGAGAAAAAATCACCTCTATTTCACCGCTGGCAATGTCAGCAGTCAAGGCAGCTTTTTAACGCAAAGGTAGGCGGAGGTTTTCTAAAGATAATTTGTTATGTCCCAAAATAATTAGGTGCATCTTAATATAGAGAATTGGTATTAGAGCGATCGCATTTGCATTGTAAGTTAGGTCACCCAACTATAGTAGGGTGCGTTGTTGTGCAGTGCAACGCTTTTTCCGCAGCCTACGGCAAACACATCCTTACAATTAAAGTTAGTCGTTTACAGCTTCGTAATCTTCTAAAGCTGCTTTTGCACCGGCTTCTATAATCAAGCTCAAATCACATCCATACTCTCCACTACAGCTAAAAGAACCAAGTTCTAGTACATAAAGTTCCTCTTCTGATTCGCAGATGTCTACTGTGTAAAGAGATTCTGGATACCATTTCACAACCTTTAATACGTCACTAAGGTAGCTTTCTAAATAGCCGCCCTTAATCGTTTCATCAATTCTTTCTTCTCCAACTAGATAGAGGGAGCCAGTAATAATTTGATTTTTATAAACGAAGAATCTCCACTCTTTGGTGATTGGCTTCTTACTACTGACTAATACAAAAGTTGTTTCATCTCTTTTGAGTTCGCTTCCTAAAAACTCTATAGTATTTAATACCTTTAGGTTAAAAACTCCGGCACGAAATGATTTCATATTACTATCAGGTCTGATAAATAAGTCCCCATCAGAACTAAAATATTCTAGAATTTCTTCTCGCCTGCGGATTAGTTCACCTAAAGAAATAAAAAAATACTTATTATTGAGTAAGTATTGACCAAAATAAGTATAGTAGGTAGAACAACGAAGATTCTTTTCATCCATATAGGCCCCAGGAATCCAAGAAGTTCGTAAAATATTCCGACCTAAATTTAGAGTTCCTCGAAATAAAACACACTCATGTTCAGGAAAATATTGATTTGCATCACTGGAATGAAATTTAAGGTAGCTTGTCTCTTTCCACTTGTAGCCTTGGCTTTGCAATTTTTCTAGAAATTGCTCATCAGCATCAAAAATATTTCTTTCAATTAGCCAATTTACCTTTTTCATAGTTTTCCTATATTATCATTTTATCAATATAATTATTTTGCAAAAATTAATGTCAGTGATATATATTTTTCACCAAAATGGCAAATAATTGAAACACTTTAATTTTGCGTTACTGTACTCTAAACTATATGACTAGTAAACGCTTCTATCACATTGGCTTTGGACAAGAAGATTTGGGATCATCGCCTCCTCGCATCGCTTTATTATCTGGTGATCCTGAACGTGCGGCTTTCATTGCTCAAACTTATTTGCACAATGTGCATTTGTTGTCGGAGAATCGGGGGCTCAATAGCTATGTAGGATACTTATCAAATGGTCGCCCTATTTTATCAGCTAGCAGTGGTATGGGTGCGCCTTCGTTGAGTATTGTAGTCAATGAGTTAATACAAGTAGGAATAAAGCAAATTATTCGGATTGGAACTTGTGGCTCAATTCAACCTTATATCAGTGTCGGCAGCATTATTATTAGTAATGCAGCATTGTGTCGCCAGGGTGCAGCCAATGACATTGCACCTGTAGAATATCCAGCCGCAGCTGATCCGTTTCTCACAGTTGCATTAGTGAAAGCAGCAAGAGAATTAGAGGTTGAACATTACGTAGGAATTACGGCATCAGTAGATACTTTTTACGAAGGACAAGAACGCACAGATTCAGCAAATCCAAATTTAATGCGATCGCTACATGGAATTACAGAAGAATATCAGCGCTTAAATGTCTTGAACTACGAGATGGAATGCGGTACGTTATTCAAAATGGCAGGAGTGTATAATTTTGCTGCTGCTGCTGTTTGCGGTGTAGTTGCTCAACGTAGTGTTGCTGAAAATATCGTTTTGTCTAAGAAGGATATTGCTGTAAAGAATGCGATCGCAGTTGCTGTACACGTAGCTGCAAACTTTGATTAAATCAGCAAATATCTAGCTACATCAAATTTAAGCTTTCATTATTTAATACTCTTGAAAAATTTTTTGCTACATAATTAATAGACTGTAACAGCACACAGTTGTGCCACGCTAATCATGCGGTTTAGGTAGTTTTATCATGTCTTTACTTAAACTTTATTTATCAATTAGTGATTATAGGTAATATGTATTGAATAAGATACTATTTCATCTTATAAAAACACATAAATACAAAATAAAAGATGCTTACAAGTAACTTCGGGATTAATTAATACTGCATTATAGTGTAATTTGTGTTAATTACTAAGTGCTAATTTTTACAAAAAGTTCTGGTATTAAGTTATCAATAAATATAGGAAAATTCGGAGAAAAAAATAAAATGAATAAAGCTTGGAGGTGTTGGAGAACAAGCATTAACCTAGCTTTGATAGTAGCAATACCGATGTTGATATATTTACCATTTTCCCATCAGGCAACAGCGGAAGATCCAGGAGCATGTTTTATGATCACGTCCTCTGGTAAAACCGTAGGATTAGCAAACCTTTGTGGGACAACTGCACCCTTAGAGAACGATAGTAGAGTTTTTCGAGTTCCTATTAAACGCCGTCTTGGTGGAACTCCGATAATTGATGTTACCTTCAACGATAAACAAACCTTTGAGATGGTTATGGATACTGGTGCAACCGGCACAGTGATTACTCAAGAGATGGCAAGTACACTCAAACTCCAGGCTACAGGTAGAATGCAAGCTCAAATTGCTGATGGGAGCCTAGTACAATTTTTTACTGGTAAGGTAAAATCTATTGCAGTCGGTGGAGTTACAGCCAATAATCTTCAGGTAGCGATCGCTCCAAAAGCAGGCATTGGATTACTGGGTCACGATTTCTTTGGTAATTACGATATTAAAATTTTAGAGAAACAGGTGGAATTTCAGCTTCGCTAACAGGAGCCACAAATAAAACAGGTTTCATATTTTACTTTTAAACCTAGACTTTGTACTTAATTAACTTACAAATTGTAAATATTTTACCTAAGACACATAAGATTTCCATAAAAACTTGATAGGTCTTTGTAGTGAGTAAAGTATTCTCTTATACAAGGGCAGACAACTTATGTCAACAGTTGAAGGTATTGACGTTGCTGAATTCAGCGGGAATATCGATTGGGAAAAAGTAAAAGGTCAGGGTATTCGCTTTGCTTTTGCCAGAGTTAACTATGGAACCAGGAATAAGGATACTCAGTTTGCGTCTTACTGGGCTGCCATTAAGAAAGCTGATATTATCCGTGGGGCATATCTCTTCTATCGTCCTTCTGAAGATATTGACCCTCAAGTAACAATGTTTGCTCAAACTCTGGAAATAGAACCAGGTGACCTCCCACCAGTCGTAGACATTGAACAAGACTACTACAATCATGGGGAGAATGATCATTGGGATGACTTAAGTCAGACAGAAAGGGTTAACCGGGTTGCCAAGGTCTTATCTGCCGTAGAAACTGCTACAGGCTATAAACCGATCATCTACACTGGGCCTAGCTTTTGGAACGATAAGATTAAGACTTCACGTTTTGCTGATTATGACCTGTGGATTGCACATTATAAAACAAATACTCCTAAGATTCCCGGCGGTTGGAACCTTTATACTTTCCACCAGTACGAAGGGGATCAAAAAGGTTTTCCTGGTATCCAAGGTGATGTAGACCGTAACCGATTCAATGGTACTCTTGATCGTCTCCAAGCTTTAACAGTTCCTGCTGTTGCACTTCAACAAGGCCGTATCGGCCCGAAGGTGAAGAAGTTGCAGCAGGCTTTGAAAAAAGTCGCTCAAGACTCAAGTCACCCAGAATTCGATCCAGGTGCAGTAGATGGGATGTTTGGGCAAGGTACTAAAAAAGCTCTAATAGCTTATCAGAAAGCCAATAGCCTCGAAGCTAATGGTATTGTTGCACCTGGAGATAAATTAGCGATCGCCTAAGCTATAGATTCGACTGTTAACAAATACAAATACCCTAAATTACGTCTCTAGGTTACACAAAACCAAAAAAGCATTTTTCTACAATCGGTTACCACTATATTTCTAAAACGTAAATTATAGTGGTTTTTAATTGTGTGCAAATTAAAAGTACTTTTACCTTAATAGCTTGATCATCTTATACTATATTCCACTCAAGCACGAATCTCTAAAGTACCCTCAAGGGTACTTTTTTTTAAAACTTTATCAATACTAAACTATAGCAACAGCACTTAACCTTTGTAAAGAAGCTGTTAACTATTCAAATATCATACATGAGTAACTTAATATGCCTACCGCAACAGAGCCTAATTTTATTGATTATATAATCAGTAATGACACAAATATTCAAAGTTTTACATTATTTGAGAATAAAGATCCCAGATTTGATGGTGCAATTAATGGTGGTAGCACATCATTAGTTTCTGGCGATGATAAACCTTATGATATTGGTTTTAAATTTAAATCTTCTCAACCTGGTAAAATTAAAGCTCTTAGGTGTTGGATATCCTCCCAAGATAATATCAATCAACCTCATAAAGCTAGACTATGGGATGCTGAAACACAGCAGAAATTAGCTGAGGTTACATTCACAAATATTATTGGCGATGCTTGGAATGAAGCAGTCTTATCTACACCAATTGATATTCAACCTAACAAAGTTTATATCGTCTCTGCTGATGTGCTGAAAAACTTACCCCGACAAGGTAGTTTTTTTGTCACACCTTTTCTCAAAGGCCCAATCACAGCACTAGCTACAAGCGAATCTCCAAATGGTGTATTTGCTTATTATGATTTAGATGGAGGATATGACGATCCAGCTTTGGCTCCCGTTTTTCCTCAAAGAAGTTTTGAAAATAGTTACTACTATCAAGATATTGTTTTTGAGACTCAGGCTCAACCTCCAACGCTCCGAGTGAGAGAGCATGTTACAAATCATCCCATCTTTTTAGAAAATCTCAAACCTGGGACTGAAAATTGGCTGCCAACTAGCTATGCTACTCGGCTAGAGATTGCTGCTTTTATGTCTGCTGAATCTATTAATAAAGGCGAGACAATAGATATCAAGGCAAACGTTCTTACTCCTAGTAATATTAAGATTGAAGTTTATAGATTAGGATATTACGGGGGGATAGGGGCAAGATTAGTTAAAAGCGACGATAATATTGCTGTAAATAAACAGTCTATATCTGATGAGTTAGTCGACCCAGCAAGACTACTTGTTCGTTATAACTGGGAGAAAACCTACACCATTGCAACTGATGACACTTGGGTTACTGGTTGTTATATGGTGAAACTAACCGAGAAAGTAACAACTACACAATGTTTAGCATTTTTTGTCGTCCGAGATGATGCCCTAGATTCAGACATCATCTATAAATTTGGCTTTGCAACTCATCTTGCTTACAATAGTTTTTCTTACAGGGGTGGCAATCGAAAATCAACATACTCAGGTGGCGAAAGGGCTTTGCAAATTACTCATGATCGCCCTTGGGAAGCTAATGCTTATAACCCCAGTGCAGTAAATAGTAATCCCTTACGTTGGGAATTTAATACTGTTCGCTGGCTAGAAAAAAATTCCTATCGTGTTTCTTACTGTACTGGTCAAGATATTGATAAACAAGGGTCAGCTTTTGTTAAAAAATATCGCACGTTTATGAATAGTGGCCATGATGAATACTGGAGTTTTAAAGAATATAAGGCTATTAAAGAAGCAATAGAATCTGGTGTAAATATTGTTTCACTTTCAGCCAATACTTGTTATTGGAATATCAAATGGCAAGATAATTATAGAGTAGCTGACCTTTATAAACTGAATGAACCTTTAGCAGGGGGCGTTGTAAGTAACTATATAGAAGACATTTTTAACTCTCCTCCTACTTATCGCTTTCGTAATCCACAATTATTTAATCAAACATTTGATGGATGCAAAGTCACAGGTGAGTGCGGATTATTGGGCGTTGGGTATATCGGCGATATTTCTAATATTTATGCAGGCTATGACCTGACAGTAAAAAAAGAGGATAATGTTTTTAGAGGAACTGGCTTGTCTGTAGGTTCTAAAATCACTCAGTTAGTCGGTTATGAATGGGATCATATCGATCCTGATTCTCAGGCTCAGCCTCAAACTAAATCAGACACACCCAGTTTTTTAGACTCTATAATTTTTGAGTCAAATATCTCTGATCCTATTCCTCCAACTTCTAATGTCTCTGAGTCGTTTATAGGGGCTTTACCTTCAGAAGCAGTGCAGACAGCGCAAGGTGTCTACTTTACTGCTCCTAGTGGTGCTAGGGTTTTTACTGTTGGCTCCATACAATCATCTTGGGGATTGGATTCATGGGGACTAACAAGTCCTAGAGAATCTACAGCCTATAAGCGAGTAATTTACAATGTATTTGAGGACATGGGCGTATGGGGAGGATTCCCGCCACCTACGTCAGTTCAATTACTAAAACCTGTTATGACATCAAACTTTTTAAGCAACCCTCAATTAAATTCCGAGCCACATCATTTTAATAGCCTGTTGCATCAAATTTCTGCTTTAGCAAGCGAGGCTAAAGATGAGCATGTGAAGTATAAATTAGAGCTAGCGCTTAAGCAACTTAGATATGGCGATTATCAGGCAGTAAGTACATACTTAATTGATGCTGGTTATCCTGAGCTAGTTTCACAGGTTCCTAATCCCCCATCAATTGAAGAGTAAGTATATAGATAGGGTGTACAGGTTGTACACCCTAGATTTTGGTGTATTTAAGATAAATGGGAAACGCTATAGAATTATCGCAAAATTCCTAATTTGAGATTCTTTATCTGCATCTCTGCGTCAGCCAAAAAAATATTTATGCAAGAGGTTGATTCCCTAGAAATGTTTCCAAATCGGGTACATCAACCCAGCTTGATGTTGCATGAGATTTATGAGATAAATCCATCAACAACTGAGAATAAACTCCTTCTCGCAACGATGGTGTAATTTCTTGCAGGCTATTAATTCCTTGCACCCATTGATCAACTACACGGATAAATGCAGAAATGCGTCCATCGGCATAATTTTTCGGAAATATTAATCTATTAGGTATTTCTATTTCAGTGAGTGGTTTACCTGGCTGAGAACCCCAAACACGAAAGCCATGTATATAGTCTTTTTGATTTTCACTACCTAATACTAAAGTACCGCGATCGCCATACACTTCTACCCAATGTGTCCTCGGTGCATGAACAACGGCGCTAATGGAGACTTGACAAGGTGTGCCATCAGCTAATTCTAGTGCCAGTATACAAGTGTCATCTGTATTTACTGGTTTTGATTCTCCGCTAGTTGGGTCAACTCGTGTAGGAATGGCAGTACTTAAATGAGCATTTAATCTGCGTACAGACCCAAATAGCCAATAAATGTAATCGAAGGCGTGGGAACCTAAAGAACCTAATGCACCCCCTCCTTTATCTTGAGAAGAATACCAGTTCCAAGGACGTGAAGCATCAGCACGCGAAGAACCTAACCAATCAATTCTAATTAGGCGCAACTCACCTACATAGTCAGCTGATAACAGTTCTGCAAACAGCTGCCATCCTGGTACAAAGCGAAATTCAAAGTCTACAGTTGCAATCACGCCTTTTTCTTTAGCTAATTTATAAAGTTCTTTAGCTTCAGTAGCATTTAAAGCAGTGGGTTTTTCGAGTAATAAATGTTTGCCTGCTTGCAGCACAGTTTTTGCCATTTCATAATGCAAAAATGGCGGTGTGGAAATGCTGACTGCTTGCACTTCTGGTAATGCCACAATGTCTGCAATTGTATTGCAGGCATGGGGAATATTATGGGAGTCTGCTATAGTCTTAGCTTTATTTATATCCCGATGATAAACAGCAACAACCTCAGTATGAGGATGTGCTTGAAATCCAGGAATGTGGACTTTTTGACCAAATCCAGTACCTGCGATCGCCACTCCAACCATATGAATAATTCTCCTAATCTTTAACTACTTTTATCGTGTGACTCCTTTTACCGCAGAATTCTTATTGTCAAAGGATAGCGATAATGCTGCCCCCTAAAAGCTTTAATGGCAGCAAAAGTTACTAAATATGATTGTAGTAGCAATATTAATAAAATTAAAGACAGGAAGGTAATTACTAACCCATCTAAAGTTATATTGATTTGATTTACTGCACCATTGGTAGTAAGTGCAACACTAAAACTAGTTAATATTACTATTAAAGATATAATTATTACTATTAATGTATAAAATGTTAACGATATTTGAAAATTTAAAGATTCTTTGCCTTGAAAATCAATCCAGGGATATCGTGCTTTTTTGAATCGCCAAATCAACAGTGGCGCTAAAAGATTCAATGGCAGATATAAAGGTACGCCAAGAAACACTAAAAAAAACAATACTATCCACGCTAACAAAGCTGAGAGATGACACCACATCGCCCATATACGCATTTGTTGTTTGGGTTTTTCTCGCATGGTTTTTTGTTTTTAATTAGATTTGCGGATATTTGTCAATTTAACTATATGTAAAAATGCTAAACATGAACTAAAAATCTGAGAAAACTTAGGTATAGTCTACCAATTCTTCTCTGCAAGACGCTACGCTTTGCTTGCTTTTCTGTGAAATTAGTCGCTCTGCAAAGGGACGGCATTAATGGCAGTTTCTGGTCTACAGCAAGTAGCAGAAGCGTCTACAGACTTTCCGCGTTCATCCCCGACTAATTGATTCTGAACTCTTCTTCAATTATTTTATCAGTCTATATTCTTCTACATGACCTTCATACACAAACCAAGTCGAAATAGGCTCACCTCCTTCTCTGGGTTTAAGTTTATCCTTAAAAGTGACTTTCCAGTGATCGCCACCATAATAATTTGGACTTTTCGGATCTTTAGAACCACGATCAATAGATGAGACAAAAAATAGCGTACCTGCTTTAGCTACATATGTGGGATCAGATTTTAATAGTTTGTCTACTTGTTGCGGTTTAGGCTTGAAAGTAGTATCACCAACATCTTCTTTTATCCTTAAAATACTTGACATTGATTATCTCCTGCAATGGTAGTTATAAAGCTTTGAAGCATCAGTTATTGACTGACTGAATCTGCAAAAATAACCAGATAAATACTATTAAGTAATGTATCATTGCTTACTCAGATATATAGTGCTAAGCAATACAATTGCAATTTAATTTTACAAATAGTCATCGTAAGTAATATTTTTCTCAAGAGGCGCTTTAGAGTAGTACAGACTTTGTTTCTACAAAGAGATAATACTAGCATTTTTCATTGTTATTTAGTGGGTACCATCCTTTACCAACTTCTATCAGAGCATTAGTTGTTTTTTTACGATTCATCATTAAACGAGGAATTTTATAAAAGTTTTTTAAACAACCATAATTTAGGATTTCATTGTTATATAAATAACTTGACAAATAATATTTAGATACATAACGCTCTACCTGTTTATTATAAGCTCCATAAGGGTAAGCCAGATGAGATGCAACTTTCTGCTCTGGGTCTAAGTCTTGTGTACATTTTCTCAGTTCAATCCTCGCCTGCAAGATTTCATTAACTAACTGATAACGAGGTAGTTTCGTTAAATCTTTATGATTAAGTCCATGAGATTGAATATCATAAAAGCCTCTTCGCAAGCCTTCTCTTAATTCTCGGCATCCTAAATGAGTTACATCTCTACTATTACTCTTAGCTAAAGTACCTGGATTAATAAATAAAACAACTTTTACTTTAATACCATATTTCTTTTCTAGCTTAGATAAAATGGGTAACAAAATAGTATATACTGTCTTATATCCATCATCAAATGAGATCATTACAGGCGTTTTATTTCGATGATCATCAGGGATGTGTTGTGATTTTTTTAAGAAATAATCGTATAAATCTTGAGAAGTTAAAAACCAATAGTCATGAAGAATAAAATACTCTAAGAGTTTTTCTAAATCTTGTTTAGGGTAGTCCATCTCTCCTTGATATGATTGTAAAGTAGTATTTTTAGAATCAATAATCCCATGAAAGCCTAAAATAGGAATTGTCGGCTGAGTGTGGGTAAAGTTGAGAATAAAAAAAAATATAATGGCTACTAAAGCCAAAGTAAGAGGAAAAGATTTAGGTTTTTGTGAGTTAAAGAAGTTATTATTGTTATTACCAATCATTTTACTAGTAGTATCTCCCCGAAAAGTTTTATCAGTGCTACGGAGAAATTTGCATTGGGATTTATGGCGCTTCTCGTTTATATAAAATAGACTTTGACCTCTCCAAACCTGTCTGCTTGTATAATAAAAGCTTTAAGGCTTACTCCCCTTCCCTTGTAGGTAGGGGGCTGGGAGTTAAGTCTGTATTGAATTCAACTGCAAACCGCTATAATTGAAATACCAAAATCGTTTAGTAGCATTAAGGTAGTGTATCCTTTTTTGCTTCCAAAGAATCTATACAGCTTGTTAAAATTTCCCTTTTACAAGGCTATCTTTGTAATTTATTTTAGTAATATTTAGAATTTTACAAAAAGCTACCAATGCAGACTTTCTTAAGTAGGCGAGAGAATCAGTAATACAGCAGATTACAAGCTGATGAAGTACACGATATAGGTCTCATGGTTACTGAGCGACTTGCCCTGACTTGTGCCGAGCATCTCGACTTCGCTCGATGGAACCGGAGCCGAGGTAGCGTAGTCGAAGTAAAGTCAGGTATAAAGCCTGCTTCCCTTCCCCATTCTGACGAATGTATTCTGAATTTTGCTGTAATTAGTTAATTAACAATATTTTATTGCTAGTGGCCTACTTCAAATCCGCGTAATCCTTCTGGTTGTTCATATTCAATCACAACTTCTTTGACCACAGCCGCAGGTGGGCCAGAGTAACACCAGCGAACCATCTCTTCCACAACCTCGCGCGCTCCTTCAAAGACTGCTTCTACACGACCATCAGGGAGATTCCGCACCCAACCTGTTAATCCTAACTGGCTAGCTGTATCCACGGTAGCGTAACGATAGCCCACTCCCTGGACTCGGCCAGAAACGAATACATGGGCGCGGATGATCTTTGGCAGCGATGTAGAATTCTGCATAGACTGGTCTATTCTTTACGATTTCCAGTCTACCTAGTTTGTGTATACACAACTTGCTTTTAATTCAAAGTCGCAAAATTAATCGTCGTCTTCGTCTTCATCGCCCCGATATGTGTACTGGCGATCGCGATTATCCTAGCTATCATTATGTCGTTTCTGCTTATCGCGTATTATATCTCTGAACATACCTAACTAAAAATTTTAAAATTTTAAAGTGCTTATGTCTAACTTACCACCACTTAATACAGCAACTATCTGGGCAATCCTCGAAGAAAAACTTGATGATGCCACAGTCAACCAGTTGGTATGGCATTATTTAGGCTATCGCTACGACTCTTCTACTGAAAAATGGGACAATAGTGAAGTAAAACCAGAGTGGCGTGATGAGTATCCGCAACCGCCAGACTTTATTGATAGTCGTCCTGCGACAGTCAAATTAACTCGTTCTATTCCTCCAGAAAACAAACAAATTCTGAAAGAGAAACTAGGTTTCAAAGGTTACAAAATCGGCGAATTTGGGCCTCGGCAGACTCGTAGGGCAACAGCGGCAAATTGGTTATTAAGTTATCTCCACAAAACTAACATCAAAATAAAATAATTTTAAGCAGCAGATATTTAATATATTCCCCTCTTTACTAAATATCTGCTCTTGTAACTATTAATAATAGTTCATATTCTTTCACGAAATTTATCTAGAGGAAAGTAAAAAAAACTATTAAAAATTACTAATTTATTCCTGTAGATAGAGGTAAAGCTTATTTAATTATTTCTGCCGAGCGATTGGCAAACTTAATTTATCATTAGAAAATACTTCTAACAATACTTTCTATTTCAACCACATATATGGCGAAGCCAATTGAATTTAACTTATTTGCACCTTATAACGAAGGAGCTGCATTAATTGGTTCTTTTTCTGATTGGCAAGAAATTCCGATGGAAAAAGGAAATGATGGTTATTTCCGTACAACTGTTGACTTAGAAGACGGTGTTTATCAATATAAATTTCGTGTTCAGTCAAAATCATGGTTTTTTGAAGCTGATCAGTGGGTTGATGTTACAGATCCCTACGCAACTAATATTGATGAACCGAGTGGAAAAGATGATGGTATTGTCAGAATTAAAGATGGGCAAAGAATTGTCGATACCTATGTTTGGCAACATGATGATAAACCTCTTCCTGCTGACCATGAATTAGTGATTTATGAACTACACGTTGCCGACTTTTCTGGTGGTGAAGATGATCCTTATGCACGAGGAAAGTATAAACACGTTATTGAAAAATTAGATTATTTGACTGAACTAGGAATCAATGCTATTGAGTTGATGCCACTTAAAGAATATCCTGGCGATTATAGCTGGGGTTATAACCCGCGTCATTTCTTTGCTACAGAATCTAGCTATGGTACTACAGAGGAATTAAAACATCTAGTTGATGAGTGTCATGCCAGAGGTATTCGGATCATTATTGATGGTATTTATAACCATTCAGAAGCATCAAGTCCGTTAACACAAATTGACCATGATTATTGGTATCATCACGAACCCCGCGACCCTGATAATAACTGGGGGCCGGAGTTTAATTATGAACATTACGATGAAAATCTAGAGACTTATCCAGCACGTAAATTTATCGGCGATACAATCCGATTCTGGATTGAAGAATATCATATAGATGGTATTCGTTTCGATGCTGCACGGCAAATTGCTAATTACGACTTCATGCATTGGATTGTTCAAGAAGCGAAAAAGACTGCTAGCATGAAGCCTTTTTATACTGTTGCTGAACACATCCCTGAAACTACCAGCATTACCAATGTAGATGGCCCAATGGATGGTTGCTGGCATGATAGTTTCTATCACTGCATTTTAGAACATATCTGCGGTGATACATTTGATTTAGAGCGTCTCAAAGATGTTATTGACTGCAAGCGTCAAGGCTTTTTAGGTTCCACAAATGTGGTAAATTACCTCACTAACCATGATCATAACCACGTTATGGTAGAGTTAGGAAATCGTGAAATTTTTAACGAAGAAGCCTTTAATCGGGCTAAATTGGGAGCAGCAATTTTGATGACAGCAGTCGGCGTACCTTTGATTTGGATGGGTGAAGAATTTGGTGAGTATAAACCCAAACAAATTGAATCTGCAAAAATCGATTGGACGTTGTTAGGTAATGACCTAAATCGTGGTTTATTTGAATACTATAAAGGCTTAACAAACCTACGTAAAGATAATCATGCTCTTTACACAGAAAATATTGATTTCATTCATGAAAATCCAGAGGCAAAGGTAGTAGCTTATAGCCGTTGGAATGATGAAGGTTCTCGCGTAGTTGTTGTAGCCAATTTTTCCGAAAACTTCTTAGGTGGCTATCATGTTCCTAACTTTCCCAGCAGTGGCACATGGCACGAATGGACAGCTAATTATGATGTCGAAGCTGGTGACGATGGCATCATAGTCGACTTAGGCGCATATGAAGCTAAAGTCTTTGTTTGGCAGTAATAAAATACACTGCTACTATACAGTAGTTAAATAACGCAGAAAAAGGAGACAATATTGTCTCCTTTTTAATTATGTAAAAAGAGACTTCTAGCAGTAGTTATTATCTTTGTCAAGCATCAAGAAAGCTATTTTTAAAATATATAAGTATGATACAATCTTGATTCTGAGTGCGTATATAATGCGAGAGCCGCGCCATGCACAATATATTATTTAACGCTAATATTGAGAACTATCACGTTTTATTAACGCCCAATGAAGTTAAATCAAGATTACCTATAACAGAATCCGCTGAACAAACAGTTGTAAAATATAGACAAGAAATAGAGCAAATCCTAGATTTTCAGGATCGCCGAAAATTTATAGTAGTTGGCCCATGCTCAATTCATGATCCGGAAGCTGCGATCGCATATTCCCAAAAGCTCAAGGATTTGGCTGAGAAAGTCAAGGATAATCTGCTACTAATAATGCGGGTATACTTTGAAAAACCCAGAACAACTGTAGGGTGGAAAGGATTAATTAACGATCCAGACATGGATGATTCTTTCCATGTCGAAAAGGGGTTACTAATTGCGCGTAGCCTGCTATTAAAAATTACAGAATTAGGATTACCTACTGGCACAGAAGCATTAGACCCAATCATACCACAATATATTAGCGAACTAATTACATGGTCTGCCATTGGAGCGCGGACAACCGAATCGCAAACTCATCGCGAAATGGCCAGTGGACTTTCAATGCCTGTAGGTTTTAAAAACGGCACTGATGGTAACATTCAAGTAGCTTTGAATGCTTTGCAATCAGCTAGAAATCCTCACAATTTTCTCGGTATTAATCAAAACGGACAGGTAAGCGTATTTCAAACTAAGGGTAATGCTTACGGTCATGTAATTTTAAGAGGTGGTAATCAGCCCAATTTCGATCCAGATAATGTCAAACTGGTAGAAGAAAAATTAAAACAGGCAGATTTATCACCAAGAATTGTTATTGATTGTAGTCACGGCAATACAAGTAAAGACTACAAATTGCAGCCTGCTGTATTGGAAAGTGTGATTCAGCAAATAGTTGATGGTAATACATCAATAGTTGGGATGATGCTGGAATCAAATTTGTATGAAGGTAATCAACCAATTGCTGATAAGCGAGAAGAATTAAAATATGGTGTTTCTGTAACTGATAAATGTATTGGCTGGGAAGAAACTGAAAAAATTATTTTGGCAGCTCACGAAAAACTAAAGTAGTATAGCAGTACTCGAAAGCAGCCACCGGATGGTATTTGGTTTAGTTACCCCAAGCCTGAAGGTGGTTTTTTCATATTAATTGATATATTTTTCTCTAACTAATATATATAAAGATTTGTAAGTATTTTAAAATACCCAGTTTTTTTTCAATAAATCATGTTATTAGTAATTCGTGCAGCAGTTAACACTGTCTTGTAAATGCTATTTACGTTTGCGGTGCGATCGCCTATAGCGACTGTTAGTGAATTCTCAGATTGAGATAGGATTGCTGTGTCAATGCACTATTCTCTGGACATCGCAGCGGCGGCGCGTGTAGCCTTCACATAAGTTAATCTCTATTATACATATACCTGTTTGTCTGTGTTGAACAAAACTTGAATAATAAGCAAACTCTCTATATATGAAATTAGTGGAATCAACTCTGATTTTTGTGGAGAATTAATTTATGAAAACCTTCTCTAGTTTGAACACGGATGAAAAAGAAATATTGTCTTTATCAAGAAGAAGACAAAAAGAAATTCAGCAATTTATTTTTTTTAAGCTTTTCCCCAAAATATTTAAACAATCCATTCGTCAAACAAAGCATTTCCGCGAATGGTATAGAATTCCGATGAATTACGTGAGAATAATGGAGTTACCATTAACTATCGAACTATTAGATTTAAATATTAAACAAGCAATATTAGACATTTCAAGTCCTAAATTGTTGCCGTTATACTTAGCCGTTAGTGGTTATCAAAAACTTACTATATCCGATTTATTAGACTATTTTGTTGAAGATTTTAAATCTTTTTCTCAAGAATTCACTATTTCACCAAAGCTCGATGTTTTTGACGCAACAAATATTCCTTATGATGACAGGACATTTGATCGAGTTTTCTCAGTTTCAGTATTTGAACACATACCAGACTTTGGGGATATAGATGCTGTACGAGAAGTAGCGAGAGTGCTTAAACCTAGAGGAATATTTGTACTCACACTTCCAGCTAGCAAGAATTACATGGAAGAATGGGTTATAAACCACAACTTCTATTGGCCTGGATACACAAGAGATGATGGTTCTGTATTTTATCAGCGTCGGTATAACGAACAGTCAATACGAGAACGCTTTGGAAACTTAGGATTGGAGATAGAAGATATAATCTTTATTGCTGAGCATCCTATTAAACCATCTGTGCTGAATGAAAATGGTAAGTTACTTCATAATGACTCTTATGTTAGGGATTTATGGCCCCTTAAAGTAGCGAATAAGTTACCTAAAGCTCCACTGTTACCTTATTTGTTATATTCTTCGCTATCAGAAAGATATCACTATCTTACAAGAAACTCGGAGGACGAGAATATACGGCAAGTAGCAGTCAAACTAAGACGTTTAGCAACGATTTAACTGGTCAATGTAATACTATTGTCAAAAAAACCTTTGTAATAAATTGGCTGTAGGTTAACATAGCTGTACTACCTTACCTATGAATGTATAGCAGGTATTTCGTGAGATGGTGTTAGCTAGAGCAGCATAAAACCGAATTTGCAACGCCTGCTGGAATAAACAAATTATAATTAACCTCCTCAGTGAAATTAGCTGAGGAGGTTTATGTATCAAAGTCTAAACGCGTTAAGGATTTCTTTGCTACTTAAATCACAAAATCGCCCCAGTTTCTTTTAGATAAACCCGTGTAAATGGCTCTTCTTCTCCCAAAGTGTAGTCTTCAATCAACCCTTTGCGACGAATAGAAACCTCATTTCCTTTTTTAATTACCACAGTAGAACTGTCGAAGACATCCCGCACCAATATCATCTCAGTTTCGGTAGGATTATCCAAAACTACTAGATTACTATTCTGGTAAAACATACCATCTTCATCTAGTATGTCCTCACTGTACTCGGCAATTAGTAAATCCAGTTTGGGATTACGCAGCAAAGTTTGGACATTGCTGTTGTAATCTGGGCTTAATACCTTTTTCGACCGATTTATAAAAACTGCATCACGACAAACAGCGCCTATTACCCACTCTGGATGTTGCAAAAGAATATGGTCAATAGTTTCTTGCAGTTCATCAACTGAGATTTTATTAAAGGTGATAATTGGTATTCTGGCATATGTACCCGATTCAAAAAATGTTTCTAAGATACGGGAAGGCACATCAACACTGTCACCAACCGCTGGTTTAAGATGCATCAAAATTCCAGGTGCAGCATTAATTTCCAGAATTGCAAAGTTGCTGGACTTCCAAGATTCTGAAAGACTTTTGGTAATGATATCAATACCCAAGCAAGTCAACTGGAAATGTTGGGCAATATCTTGTGCCAAGATGATATTGTCGTGGTGAACTGTATCTGTTGCATTGATACTCACACCGCCAGCGGAAAGATTAGCGACTTTACGGAGGTAAACAGTGCGGTCTTTTTTAATAACGCTATCTAGCGTCAAACCTTGTTCTTCTAAATACAATTCCATCGCCTCATCACGCTGAATCTTACTCATCGGCGAGGTAGGTGTATCCAAACGTCCAGGCTGACGGTTTTCTTGGCGAATTAACTCCTCAAGAGTTGAGTTACCATCACCAACAACCGATGCTGGACGGCGTTCGGTGGCGGCGACGAATTTGCCATCGACACACAGCAAGCGAAAATCCGCTCCTGAGATGCTTTTCTCGACAATTATCCTAACTGGCTGCTCTTCGGGAATCGCTGCTAGCGCTCTAGCGTAAGCTGATTCTAATTCTTTTGAGTCTTGTACATCAGCTGTGACACCAATTCCTTTATGACCTACCACAGGCTTAATTGCTACTGGATAACCAATTTCTCTTGCTACCCCTAAAGCTTCCTTTTCTGAATAGACGATCGCACCATTCGGTACTGGGAAACCTAAAGTTTTCAAAAATGCCTTACAATCATCTTTCCGGGTAGTAAACTCTGAATCTAAATGGCTATCATTATTAAATGTTGTCGCAACCCCGCGGACGTGTTTTTTACCAAAACCGTATTGCATTAGTCCTTCCTCCCACAAATAAAAGGCAGGAATACCTTTTTCGTAGGCTGTCCGCAATAAGGCGTAAACTGTAGGCCCGCCGTAAACAGATTGCCGGAATCGGTTTTGCAGCCTCACAAGCTGCTCATCAAACAGGAAGTCTCTGTTTTGGTTAATCGATTCAAACCAATCCCAAACAAAGTAAACTACCTCTCTTGTTGTGCGTTCATGTAGCGATTGCACGCTAATTCGCACGTAAGTGGGATATACCTTAACACCCCAACGGTTGAGGTGCAAACCCATATCAAGCTTGCCCACTTCTGATACAACTTGGGCAAACAGATGAGCATAGGATTCATAGGTTTGCTCACCTAATTGTGGATAGCGATCGCCAATAGCTGAGATATAATTCTCAATTGGTAAAGGCTCTCTATACTCAGTTAGAGCAAAGTCAAATACTAGCGCCCCTGTCTCTAAATACGGGTTGGGGCCAATGTAATGCTGGAAGTTGAAAATGTCGAATATATCATTTTTTCGAGCATTGATACGGATTGCATCGACGCTTTTTTGTTGAACCATTGATTACGAACCTCTGGCTAAACACCCTGAAAGTTAAAGTCTGATTTGTGGTTACTCAGACTCATCGATTCTAGATTAATTCAGATTCCCTTTTGGGGATTCAGTAATGTAATACTGAGTCTTGAGTCCTGTGTCGTTCCCTACGACTAAAATCGCTTATTTATAACCAATTTGCTGCTCCAAACAAACCAAAAGTGTTTTTACGTACCTTATATTACTCAGTAAGCAGCACTCATCACTCAATTCAGCATTACACTAACCCAATTACTACGCATTTCCAACTATCTCAGGGCATAATTAAGCGGCTATGAGTCAGTAGGGATGAAATATCAGTCCGTACACAACTACCAGGGATGATAAAAGATATAACCTTTGAAAGGTGCAGTACTCTTCCAACAAATCGTATAAAAGAGGATGAGCTATTTAGGAGATAGCAATATTATGAATAGCACGCAAGCTGCTTTAAGACACGAAATTCGACAACTTGCTGAGGAGGCTTTCCACAGCAAGCTGATTTCTGGGCATGGAGATGGGCCAGATATAGATGAGTATCAAATTGTCTTCCAAGGCAAACCTAGACATCTCCCATTAGAACAAGCACGTTTTTTCTTAACTAACTTGCTTTACAAAAACGGTATTAAGTAGTACGTGGCATTCACTCAATCAAAATTCAACAAACCAATTAAGTTCACAATCCGCAATTAAGAAAAAAATAAATTTCGCCTCTAGAAACTACCTCTAGAGGCTGTTGAATTAATAGAATTAATCTTTATTAATTAAAAATTAATTATTAATAAAACTATTACTTCTGTCTTTTCCCTCCAAAGTTTCATACCGCAACTTAGGGATGAAATATTAAGCTTACATTTTGTATCTTAATCAACCTAATGGACGATTTTATAGTTTGAATTGTCATGATTCATTGAAATTAGTTAACTCAAATCAGGAGAACTTATGACGGATAGCAATATTAAGCGTCAGCTGGTGATTATTGGCGGAGCCGAAGATAAAGATGGAGATTCCCAAATTTTGCGGGAGTTTGTGCGACGCGCTGGCGGTACGAAAGCGCACATCGTGATTATGACCGCAGCAACAGAACTACCCAGAGAAGTGGGAGAAAATTATATTAGAGTGTTTGAGCGATTGGGAGCAGAGGATGTTCGCATAATTGACACAGAAACCCGTGATGATGCAACTTCTTCTACTGCATTAGCAGCAATTACTAAGGCAACTGGCGTATTTTTCACCGGGGGAGACCAAGCTCGGATTACTAGTATTCTTAAAGACACCGAAATTGATCAAGCTATCCACAAACGTTTCGCTGAAGGCATAGTTATTGCAGGAACTAGCGCCGGAGCCGCTGTTATGCCAGATAAAATGATTGTGGAAGGCGACTCACAGACACATCCGCGCATTGAAACTGTGGACATGGGCCCCGGTCTTGGTTTCTTACCTGGGGTGGTGATAGACCAACATTTTTCTCAGCGCGGTCGCTTGGGACGCCTAATTTCAGCTTTATTACTAGAGCCTGCTAGCTTAGGTTTCGGTATTGACGAAAACACCGCTATGGTAGTGACTGATAACCAAATTGAAGTAATTGGCGAAGGTGCTGTCACTATTGTGGATGAGTCAGAAGCTACATATAATAACGCTGACATAATCCTTAAAGATGAGCCTTTGGCGATTTGCGGAGCTAAACTGCATATCTTACCACATGGCTACAAATTTGACCTGAAAACTCGCAAGCCTATCCTGAATAATGGTGCTGTGCCAGCTGCTGCCACAAATGTCTAACTTTTAGCAGATACATTTAAACTGAGTAACTAGTCAATACTTCTAGATTATTGATATTTATCTCTTGAATGTCCTCCCAGAATCTTTTAAAAAGGGGAAATATTCCTCCTCTTTATTAGGATACAAGGGAGGATTAATTATTTTATTCTGACTTCAGAAAGAAGCTATAAGTAATATTAAATACCACAATAATTCTAGAGATTGTTACTAGAGGAATTCCCTCCAATGGGTGAAAATACAAATCTAATAGAATTTAATTTATTTGCTCCTCGTAACCAAGGAGCCGCTTTAATTGGGTCTTTTTCTCCAAACAAAGAGATACCAATGCAAAAATGTGAAGATGGTTATTTTCGGACTCAAATTGAATTGCAGGATGGCGTTTATCAATATAAATTTCGCGTTCAAACCAAAAGTCCAAATTTTGCGCCAGATGAATGGATAGATGTTATTGATCCCTATGCAACAGATGTTAATGAAACAGAAAAGTTTGGGATAGTTAGGGTTAAAGATGGGCAACGTATTGTTGATACTTACGTTTGGCAGCATGATGACAATCTCTTACCTAATAATGAGGAATTAATTATATATGAAATGCACGTTGCTGATTTTACAGGTGATGAAGCTGATCCTGAAAAAAGAGGCAAGTATTTAGGAGTAATTAATAAATTAGATTATCTTTGCGAATTAGGAATTAATGCAATTGAATTAATGCCAGTCAATGAGTACCCTGGGAATTATAGCTGGGGTTATAAAGTTCGCCACTTCTTCGCCACAGAATCTAGTTACGGTTCAACATCAGATTTAAAACAGTTAATTGACGAATGTCATGCAAGAGGCATTCGCGTCATAATGGATGGAATTTATAACCACACCGATGAAGAATGCCCATTAATGCTGATTGACCGGAATTACTGGTACTACAAACATATGCATTATCCTGAAGACCCAAGTAATTACTGGGGGCCAGAGTTTAACTATGATAATTATGACGAAAAACTGGATGTCAAACCAGCATGGAAATACGTCGGTGATGTAGTGCAATTTTGGATTAAGGAGTATCACATTGATGGAATTCGCTTTGATGCAGTGCGCCAATTAGCTAACTTTGAATTTCTAGACTGGCTGGCTCAACAGGGGAAAATTCATGGCTCACACAAACAGTTTTACAACATTGCCGAACATATTCCCGATACAAGTACTGTAGTTAAGCCGGATGGGCCATTAGATGGGTGTTGGCATGAAAGTTTTCGTTACTTTGTAATTCCAAACATTACCGGAGAATTTAATTTAGAACAACTCAAGGAAGTATTAGACCCCAGAAAACAGGGTTATGCAACTGCTACGAATGTGATAAATTACTTGTCAACTCACGATCGCGAACGAACCTTGCGAGAATTAGGCGATCGCGGTATCTTTGACACACCTGCATTTGAGCGAGCCAAACTAGCAGCCGTTCTCTTGTTTACAGCGATGGGTATACCCATGTTATGGATGGGGCAAGAGTTTGGCGAATACCAAAAAAAGAGCGAAGACGTCACTAAGCCACAGAAGATTAATTGGTCTTTATTGACAAGCGAGCAGAATCAGGATTTATTTGAGTATTATCAAAAACTTATTGCTCTACGCAAGCAAAATCTAGCCCTGCAAAGTGACAATATAGAGTTTTTCCACGAAAATGCAGAAGCTCAAGTACTAGCATACGTCCGCTGGCATGACTTAGGCTTTCGTGTCATCGTTGTCACCAATTTTTCTGACCATAATCTAACTGGTTATCACATTCCAGATTTTCCCACAGCTGAGTCTTGGCGAGATTGGTTCACCAATCAAGAAGTAGAAATTGGTGAAGATAGTCTAGTTGCCGACTTGCCAGCCTATACAGCTAAGATATTTGTTTGTTACTAGTTAAAGCGCTTGGCGCGGGACTGGGGATTGGGTATCGGCGACTGGGGACTGGGGTTATTAGTTATTTCTCCCCCTGCTCCCTCTGTCACTGAGCGTAGCCGTAAAGCCTGCGGCATAGCTGCGCTTAGGGCGCAGCCTCTCGTAGAGAAGTGCTGCCCCCTGCCCCCCACTTCCCCGCCTGGTAATACCACATACACCTTAAGAGCGGCTGTGATATTATGGGAGACTGCTACATACATTTGAAAAACTAGAAATAAAATCGATCATGGCTCTCACGCAACTGCGAAAACAGGAGATTATCTCCAGCTACCAAGTTCACGAAACTGATACCGGTTCTGCCGAAGTCCAAATTGCTATGCTAACTGAGCGCATTGTCCGCCTCAGTGAACATCTCCAAGCAAATAAGAAAGACCATTCCTCCCGTCGCGGGCTGTTAAGGCTAATTGGTCAGCGCAAGCGTCTTCTAGCTTATGTCCAGCAGGAAAGCCGGGAAAAGTATTTAGCTTTGATTGCTCGTCTCGGTATTCGTGGATAAGGATGAGAGCTTATGTCTGCTGAAGAATCTGAACGCAGTCGCTTACCCTTTGAGCCAAACAAAAAGCGCCAAAAGCCTGCAAAAACTCAAAGTAAGCCACCAGCACAGCTCAATACCTCTGAGAAACAGCCTGACAGAAAGCCGCCTTACACCAAAGAAGAGATGGCAATTCCCCAGGTAGTCAGTCAGCGGATGATCCGGCGAGTGGCTGCATTCTGTGGTATACCAACAGTTTTGGGCATCGCTACCCTGATTGTCAGCTATTTACTTGCAATCTACTCTGATATCAAACTACCTCCCATCGCCGTATTATTGGTGAACATGGGACTGTTTGGTTTGGGGGTACTGGGGATAACTTACGGAGTCCTTTCTGCCTCTTGGGATGAAGAAAGACCTGGAAACCTGCTAGGGCTGGGTGAGTTTAGTACCAATTGGGGACGGATGGTGGCGGTTTGGCGCGAAACTCGACAGAAGAAAGTATAGTTACTGGCGTTCAGGTTTCGGATAGCTGGGGTATTGGGTAGATTTTAAAGTGAATGTTGAAGTTGAAATTTTATAACTTCAACATTGCTAATTAAAACTTTATAATTCTTGTCTTACTCAATATTCAGCTATTACTTCTCGCCGCTCGTTCGCTGTCAGGCGTTCTTCCTGGGTAGAATATCTAAATTTTTAACAAACCACATTCTCTGTGAGAGGCTTCCGCCAACACCTCCGGTCTCGCAGAGAAGGAAGACAAGGAAGAGAGTAGTTAAATACCTGAGCGCTATATACAGCAGATTTCAAGTTGACGAAGTACACAATATAGGTCTCATGGTTACTGAGCGACTTGCCCTGACTTGTGCCGAGCATCTCGACTTCGCTCGATGGAACCGGAGCCGAGGTAGCGTAGTCGTACCCCTCCGGGGAAGCAAGCTACGCGTAGCGTCCCGCAGGAAAGGGAGTCGAAGTCAAGTCAGGTATAAAGCCTCTTTTCCTTCCGTTAGCATAGCGGGACGTAGCCCATTATGAATTCTGCTGTATATAATATTTTTTTGTTCTAATTATTTTTATTTTGCTAAATAAGCTACTCAATTAAATTAGGAACTTACACATGATTATAGTAATGAAAAGTGGTTCCCCGGAGGCGGAAATAAACCGGATTGATGAGGAACTATCCAGTTGGGGATTGACACCAGAAAAAATTGTCGGTCAACACAAAGTAGTAATTGGTCTAGTAGGTGAAACCGCCAGTTTAGACCCACTAAGCATTCAGGAACTTAGCCCCTGGATTGAGCAAGTCTTGCGGGTAGAGCAGCCTTACAAACGGGCTAGCCGCCAGTTTCGTCATGGGGAAGCTTCTGAAGTAATAGTTGATACTCCCAATGGAGCAGTTGTATTTGGTGAACACCATCCCTTGGTAGTTGTTGCTGGCCCCTGCTCTGTAGAAAATGAAGAAATGATTGTGGAGACAGCGCGGCGTGTCAAGACGGCTGGAGCCAAGTTTTTGCGCGGTGGGGCATACAAACCCCGGACTTCACCTTACGCCTTTCAAGGACATGGCGAGAGCGCTTTGGAATTGTTAGCAAAGGCGCGGGAAGTCAGTGGGCTTGGGATTATTACAGAAGTGATGGATGCCACAGACTTGGATAAAATTGCTGAAATTGCTGATGTAATTCAGGTGGGAGCAAGGAATATGCAGAATTTTTCCTTGTTAAAAAAAGTGGGAGCGCAGCCGAAGCAGTTCTTTTAAAACGGGGGATGGCAGCTACTATTGAAGATTGGTTGATGGCAGCTGAGTATATTCTGGCGGCAGGAAATCCAAATGTGATTTTGTGTGAGCGGGGAATTCGTACCTTTGACCGTCAGTATACTCGAAATACCCTAGATATATCAGTAGTGCCAGTGTTGCGAAAACTGACCCACTTACCAATTATGATTGACCCTAGTCACGGCACAGGTTGGTCTGAGTTTGTCCCTTCAATGTCAATGGCAGCGATCGCAGCTGGTACTGATTCTCTCATGATTGAGGTTCACCCCAACCCCGCTAAAGCCTTATCTGATGGTTCCCAATCTCTCACGCCAGACCGTTTCGATAAGTTGATGCAAGAACTTGCAGTAATTGCTAAGGCAGTTGGGCGCTGGCAGCAACCAGCAGTAGCTTTAGCTTAAAATGCAGTTGCAATTACATCTATAAAGCTGATTTTGGGCATATATCATGATATATGTCCTTTTTTCTATAGAGTCGCTTTAATTGAGGAAAAAGCGATCGCTTTTTTTGCCCCATTCCAAGCATAAAATTTTGAAATAATAGATGACCCTAATAAATATACTTTATTTAACCGCGCATGATGTAGAAGATAAGCTGTAAGACATTTAATTTTTAGACAGTAAACGGTTAGAATGCTTGTTAACTGTTTAATTTGAATATTCGGTTTTAGCTCATTATCTTAGGATTTAAATAAATAATTAAAGCGCCTGCTCTCGGAGTTTTTTAAGTTGTAAATTTACTCTATGATTGCCAAATGCTTTCATACTCTCTAACGAAAAATTGTACCTGTCTTAAAACTAAATGAATCATGGCGGAAGAAGTCTTCCAAGATGAGATTACAGAATTTGCCCAGCAGTCTACTAATTCAATTCCAACTAATTCCGAATTCTGATCCCAACTAAATCTAAGTAAGTAATCATCATGCCCTGGCATACGACACTGGATGAATTTTTCAGCAATAGTGCCAGAAGTGAAACCGTTATCAGTAAGAATTTTAGTGAGAATTGCAGCGTGTATGCTATCCATTGAAGTGCCTTAAATCAAATATTATGTGTAGCGCTGTTACGGAAATTACTGAAAACGATAATTTATTGATAATACCAATTCAATTAATGATTGCAACACATCCCTGGATGAAGACGCGATTCATCGCGTCTCTACAGATGGGCTATTTGTCACATTCTTTTTTCAAATTGGTATAACTATACTGCTCCCGCTTTAACTACTAGCAATGCATTCCCTGATGTGCGTTATCAGCAAGATAGTTCATCCCTAGATTAGTTTGTCGATGGTGCTATGTCCCCTGTGAATCTACTCCAATTAGCTTTATTACACCTTGAACTAAATCCGTACTAAAACGGAACTAGTAGCGTAAAAGGCTTTCCCTGTTTAGGTTTCAATTTTTTTATACTTATAAAAGTTTATTAAAGCTGTAGAAATTGAAAAATTGATTAATGCCCGGCCAGACTAGTTAAGAAGATTGTTTAAGACTTGCAATAGTTGCCACATAGTGTAAGGTTTTAACAAGAATGTTTGCATACCACTAGCTTGGACAAGCTGTTGGTTATCTAATAGTCCGCTAGAGGGAATAATTTTAACTAGTGGATTCATTTGCTGCAAAGTACGGATAGTAGTCAAACCATCCATAGCTG
This sequence comes from Nostoc sp. UHCC 0302, assembly GCF_038096175.1. Classification (NCBI taxonomy): domain Bacteria; kingdom Bacillati; phylum Cyanobacteriota; class Cyanophyceae; order Nostocales; family Nostocaceae; genus Nostoc; species Nostoc sp. UHCC 0302. The sequence continues at coordinate 1,495,842 of NZ_CP151099.1, read as the reverse complement.
GCATCACCATGTCTACCAAAACTGCACTAATTTCTTGGCGATTTTGCACATACAATGCGATCGCTTCAATGCCATCATTAGCAGTAAGCACTCGATAGTTGTATTTTAAAAGCATTGTTTTGGTGATTTCTCGAATTTCAGCTTCGTCATCTACCACTAAAATCAATTCTCCATTTCCCGCCGGGAATTCTAATTCTTCTTCTGATTCCGTTTGGTTTGCCAGCACTGCTTTTAAGAACACCTGAAATTTTGTTCCTTTACCGACATTACTAGTTACATTAATAAAACCACTGTAACTTTTAATAATACCAAGCACAGTTGAAAGACCAAGACCTGAACCTTTACCAATTTCTTTAGTTGTGTAAAATGGCTCGAAAATTCTATCTAATATTTCTTGAGGCATACCGATTCCGGTATCATTGACAGTAATAACAATATAAGAACCAACATCTGCATCAAGATTCATTTTGGCATAGGTTTCATCCACATAAAAATTTGTAGCAGAAATACTCAAACTTCCACCGTTTGGCATGGCATCACGACCATTTATCACTAGATTTAGTAATACTTGGTGTAGTTGTGTAGCATCTCCATATATAGACCAAAGATTTGGTACTAGGTCAGTCTCAACTTTAATATTTCTAGGGAATGTTTGTTGAGCCAACTGTTGAATTTCTAATATTAAAGGTTGGACTTCCAAAAGTTCCCGCTTACCTTCAACGCCACGGGCAAACAATAGTACTTGCTTAACCAAATCTGCACTGCGTTGAGTATTGTTTTCTAACATTTGAAGCAGTAGCTGATTTTGCTCATCACTAACTTTCATCTGTAAAAGTTGAGCGGATAACAGCATGGGAGTTAGGATGTTATTGAGTTCGTGAGCAATGCCGCTAGCTAGTGTACCTAAGCTCTCCAACCGCTGGGCGCGTTGAAATTGGGCTTCGTGTTGTTTCTTTTGCGTTATATCGGTGTTAACGATGAGAATAGATTTTGGGTTCTCTTGCTCTACCAGACTCCAGCGACTTTCAACTATGATTGTCTGCCCTTGTTTTGCTATTTGATGCAATTCCCCATACCATTGACCTGTGAGCTGAGTTTGGTACACGGCTTCTTGCAATTGTGGCAAATTATCCTTGTACAATAGCTCATTCACATTCTTGCCTAGAGCTTCTTCTGATTTCCAACCATAAATTTGTTCAGCGCTTTTGTTCCAAAATATAATTTTATTTTCTAAATCTTGAACAAGAATTGCATTTGTAGTTACATCAAGCAACGCTGCTTGTTCACGAATTTTTGCTTCGGCTTGCTTGCGTTCGCTGATATCTACTGACACGCCCACCATGCGTATTGCTTTACCAGTTTCGTCATAGAATACTTGGCCTTTATCCCCTAACCAACGTACTTGACCATCAGGCCAAACCACTCGAAATTCAGTTTCATATTCTGTGTGGTTTTCAATCGCATTCTTCACATCAGTAGCTATGCGATCGCGGTCTTCAGGATAAATACCATTAAGAAAAGCTTCATAAGTAGCCAGGCTATCATTTGGTGCAACTCCAAATATCGGAGTGTCTTCGTTAAAATACACCACGTTATTAGTTAAGATGTCCCAGTCCCAAGTACTCATGTGGGCAGCTTCTAGGGCTAACCTCAGTCGTGCTTCGCTCTCTTGCAGTGCTTCCAGAGCCTGCTTATGCTCAGTGATGTCAGCAGAAATGCCAATGATGCCGACTAATGTATTTTCGTCATCATAGATTGGGGAATCTGTAACTAGTACCGGGAAGGTTGTACCGTCTCGACGGCGCACGAGAAATTCACCTGACCAACTTTCACCACGCTGCAAGTGAGACATAATTTCAGCTGCTTGCTCTTGTGAGGTTTCAGGTAATATAGTCTCCAGGATGTTTTTACCCTTCACTTCGTCAGCTAACCAACCGTAAAGGGTTTGTGCAAAGTTATTCCAATAAATAATTATGCCGTTCAAGTCAGTGGCAATAATTGCCTGTTGCACTGCTGATAGGAGATGCGCCTGAAAATAAATTTCTGTCTCAGCCCGCTTGCGTTCGGTAATATCACTAGCTGCACCCAAAATCTGCATGGGGATGCCGTCTGCATTTTGGGCAAATACAGTCTCTCGACTATGTAGCCAACGCCACTCGCCATTGGCGTGTCTCATTCGATACTCTATTTCAATGACTTCACTATCTTTAAGAGTATGAAACCGTTGCAAGTGTTCGTTGATGCGTGCTATGTCATTTGGATGAACGAGATTTGGCAGTACAGCCTCTCTCATTGTTTGAATTTCTTGGGAAGTGTAGCCAAGGATTTCGACAATTTGACGGTTTACATAAATATTGCGCCGTTCAACTAAGTCATAGACATATACGATATCCGGGGTTGTTTCTGCAATTCTCTGAATAAAATGCTGTTTTTCTTGCAGCGCTGCTTCTACTTGCTGACGCTCTCTCAGTTCGGTTTGCAACTGCTCAAAGAGCGTAGATTGTTGAATGGCGATCGCTAACTGGTCGGCAACTGCTAAAGTTAATTCTACTTCTTCTTCTTGCCAAGATAAAGATTCTTTATTTCTCAAGACTGCAAGGCTACCCCAAACCAATGAACCAAAGTGTAACGGTACAATTAACCATGCACCCCGATAAATTTGCCCCAAGTTGCGGTTAATTTCATCTGAACAAGTGCTAGCGTTTTCAATTTTAAATACTTCTAATCGCTTGAGCCTAGCAGTAATTTCATTACCAACATCAGAAATTTCTAGCCCTAAAGAATCTGGTAAATCTGGGTTCTGGCGATAGTCCATGACATTTAGCCACAGTTGCCGTTCGGGGAGATACTGCATAATTTCAGCTCTATCAGCTTGTACCAGATGAGTAATCTCACGCGTTGCTGTGGAAAAAATAGTTTCTAAGTCCAAAGAATTCCGGATGCTTTGAATCACTCGATTGAGCGCCTGCTCTCTTTGAAAGAGGCGTTGAGTTTGTTCGTACAGTTGGCTTTGTTGTAAAGCGATAGAGAGTTGAGTTGCTAATTGCTCAAGCAAGTCAATCTCCAACTGCTGCCATTGGCGCGGTTTTGAACAGTAGTTTGCTACTAGTAGTCCACATAACTGTTTTCCTTGAAGAATAGGAACTACTAAGTTTGCCCTGATTTGCAGATTTGCTAATAAATCAACGTGACATGGAGATAAATCTGCTGTGTAAATATCTGTTATGGTTTGGATGCGATTTTGTTCGTAAAGCTCTCGTCTACTTGGATCTGCAAAAAATGAGTCTGTAATTTTCCTTCCTAAGATAGATGCATAACTAGAGTCTACAGATTCAACAATTACAACTCCACTCCAATCGGCTTGAAAGCGGTAAATAAACACCCGATCTGCTTGCAGAAACTGCTGTACTTCTTTTACTGTTGTGTTCAAAATCTCTTCTAAATTCAAACTCTGCCGGATGCGTTGAGCAATCTCTGCCATCAGTTGCACCCGCTGGGTTTGCTGCCGTAATGCCGCTTCTGCTGCCTCCTGCTGTGCGGCTAATTTTTGGATATTAGAAAAACTTTCACGCAGCGCCACTAACTCTTCAATGACCTGCTCTTTGCTCTTTTGTTCATCTCTCATTGCTTTACAACTCTAGAAAAAGATTTTTTTAAAGCAACAGATAGTAAGATTTCTTAAAAATTCTATCCTTGAAGCAGAATTATTACTAACAAATTTTGTAAAGTTTGTTCTGTTTTGACAATTAGCAAAGCTTTGGTAAAAGCAGAATGTCATGAACTGATTACATTGGTATAGTTAACTAAGAACGCTTATACTTTAACAAAGGCATAAATACACGCTTCATAACGTATAAATGTACTACTATCTGTCCGTAGTTGTGCTAAAGCGAAGACAGCGCAACTAACAACCTATCAAATCAAACTTGACAGAATAGTACTCAGTCAATTTATTTGTTGCAAGATTTTGACAAATGATATAACTGTCACATTTGTGCCGGGTAAACGCTGTAAAGGTATGATGCAGAGCATTCTGGATGCAGGTTATCCATATCCACATCAAAAATTCGCCATAATCCTTGCACCTCAGCAAACTTGACATTTAAGCAATTGCTTATATATTATTTATATAGTTAAGCGAATGCTTAACTATATGTTTTATCGGAATGAGTACACCTGTAGATAGAAGTACGAAACTGCAACTTTAAGATTAAGAGTTGAGACAAAAAATATGAATTATTCTTCTCAAATCAGTATCCCAATTATTATTCAACAATCAGAACATGGGGAGCGATCGCTAGATATTTATTCGCGTTTGCTTGCAGAGCGAATTATATTTTTGCGAAGCGAAGTTACAGATGAAGCAGCTAATCTGATTGTTGCACAAATGTTATTTCTTGACGCAGAAGATCCAGAGCGGGATATTACATTGTATATCAATAGCCCTGGAGGTTCGGTATCCGCAGGAATGGCTATTTACGACACCATAAACCAAATTCGTTCAGAAGTTTGTACAGTATGTATCGGCATTGCAGCCTCAATGGGAGCATTCTTACTGGCTTGCGGAACTAAAGGCAAAAGATATGCTCTACCAAGCGCTCGGATTATGATTCATCAACCATCAGGAGGCGCTCAAGGAAAAGCATCAGATATTGAAATTGCAGCCAAAGAAATTTTGTATTTCCGCAAATTAATTAACAGAATACTTGCGGCTAATACTGGTAAAACGCCAGAGCAAATTGAACTTGATTCGGAACGGGACTTTTTTATGAGTGCTGAAGAAGCCAAAGCCTATGGATTAATTGACAGTATCATTTTGAAAACTGCAAATATTCAATCTCCAACCAATTCTGATATATAGGAATCATATTTGATTTTTGAAATTATCTGCGTAGGCGGGGAGTGGGAATTAGGGAGTAGGGAGTAGGAAATCAGGATTTTCGATTTGTACTGAGTTTTTTCAAAAATCAAATCCTAGCCTTATAGGAATCCGAGTTGATTCCTGAATCACTCGTAGAGACAGGAAACAGATAATACCAATTTCAAAAAAGAATGTGACAAATAGACCATTTGTAGAGACGCGATGAATCGCGTCTTCACCCAAGGATGTGTTGCAATCATTAATTAAACTAGTATAAAAAAGAATAAAAGTGTACTGAGTCTTTTTCAAATAGAAACCGCTAGAGAATGGCAGTAAAAAAGGCAGAGAGGCAAGGAAGACAAGAATAGCTAGGTTAAAAAACGGGTGCGTTAATTTATTGCAAACCGATGCATTGACAATACAGGTAAACGTTTTGGCATAACCGAGCAATGTTTTGGCATAACCGAGCAATGTTTTGGCATAACCGAGCAATGTTTTGGCATAACCGAGCAATGTTTTGGCATAACCGAGCAATGTTTTGGCATAACCGAGCAATGTTTTGGCATAACCAAGCAACGTTTTGGCATAACCAAGCAACGTTTTGGCATAACATCGACTTGATTTGATAGCCAGTAGGGTGCGTTATAGACGTTAGTCCTAGCGCACCGAATATCTGGGATGGTGCGGCGCTTGGCGACAACATACCCTACTAGCTGCCTCACTAATCACAGATGAGAAAGGATACCTCTTAGGAGTTAATGTGCAAGTTTATTTGCAATATCTTCGGTAGATAGCGATCGCTCAACAAGTCATAGCACAATCAATAACGCTAGGGTTGTATGTGTGGATGACGGCGACATCATAATGAAAACAATAACTTCAATTTTTACAGAAGAACGCAACCAACTCCAGATAGATATTGAGAACACAACCAGCGTTGAGCAGGTAGTTAAGCTGGTTCAGAACCGACTTGATAATCTGGAAAGAACTTACATTAGCCAGTTAAATGTCGCTCAAGTACGTCTGGCTTCCTTTTTTTTGGATACACTGCGCCAGTCTATCGCTACGCTTGCAGCGGCTCACTTTTCTCAAATTGTTCCTACAGAGCAAAAGCAAATTACTAACCCAACTACAAATCCTCCCAACAGAATAATCCTAAAACTGCTAAAGGCACTGATTTATATAGGTATTTTAGGTTGGTTGTTTTATTTAACTCAAACTAGTCCAGGTGCGTGGATGGGTGTCTTACTGGCTTTTGTGCTTGTGGGGCTAGAAGTTGTGCTGCAACTCGACAAAAACGATTCAACCTCACAGCAATTATTGCAATCAGCTCAACCTGTACTTCGGGTTGATAGCAAAGTCCTTTTAGACAACCTTGCTGATGCTCTTAACACTATTGACTTAGCAGTCGCTAGATTTGAAACTGGAAACAAACTAGAAAACGATCGCGGCGTAGAAGAATTGCCAGAGTTACTGACTTTTCTGCAAAGGCTAATCGGCGCATCATTTCTTGATAAATCCCAAATGGTGAGTGAACTAGCAAAACTTCTGCCACAAATTTTAATGTCTCAGGGAATTCGCACTCAAAATTACCAACCAAAAGATCCAAACAGCGATCGCGAATATTTTGACTTTGAGCCAAGTATTGATCCATCTACCAGAGATTTTGTGACGATAACCCCCGCTTTGTTGAAAGGCGATCGCTTACTCAGACGCGGGCGGGTAATTGAACCAGCATATTCTGAGGCGAGAGAATAAAAGATAATAAGAGTATGGAAATTTTAGAAACAATCGGTTTTGATTTGGGACACGGTGAAACAGCGGTAGCGAAAGCTATAGTAGAGAGCATTGAACCTCCCCAGATGTTGGAGATTAATAACAGAAAAAACCAAATCACAGCTCTTGCTTGGCATCCCAAACTTGGTTATCTTGTTGGAGAACAAGCATTAATTCAAGCTGGTGTTACCCAGCTGACAATCTCTTTCAAGCAAAAACCCAACAATGATCCTAAGTATCGGGAGACAATTAGCACTTTTGTTGCCACTTACTACCATCTTTTAAAAGAAAGTAGACAAATTGAAGCCGGAGAAACTACTTACTTTTATGTAGGTTGTCCTTCAGGATGGTCAACAAGCGATCGCTTAGAATATCAAAAGCTACTTCAAGCCGCTGGCATTCCTTTACTGAATGTTATCCCTGAATCGCGGGCTGCTTTCATGCAAGCTAAAGAAGGCGGTAAGCTAGAGTATGAAAAACTTCTTTCATCGGTATTAATTATCGATATTGGTTCTTCAACTACAGATTTTACTTTAGTTAAAAGCTTAGAAGAAATCCCGATAGATTTCGGGAGTAATGCTTTGGGTGCATCTCTAATTGACAAGGCGATTTTTGCCCGTACTCTTGCCAATCACGAGCAATCAAGCTTACTCGAAAAAGTATTTATTGAATATCCCCATCACCAAGCGCGTTGCGAACTTGCCTGCCGCAAAACAAAAGAAGATTACTTTTCTAACGAACAGCTATACAACGATCCGCAATCGTTTGCACGCGGTTTTGAATCTATCAACGAGGAAATTTATTTTATTCCTCAAGTTAATAAATTAATTATGGAGGAAATTTTAAATCAACCCCTACCTGAACTAGGGCAAAAGAGTTGGATTCAATCCTTTCGCGACTCTGTAAACGAGGCTAAAGAAAATCTCAAACAACTTGGCGTTATACCGAAACTTGTGCTGATGACTGGTGGTGCTTCCCGGATGAAGTTTACGCACCAAATTTGTCAAGAACTCTTTAGTGAACCAGAAACACTGCTTCGTCCTGATCCTGAACCTGAACGCTGCATTGCATTAGGTTTAGCGCGGGTAGGAAGATGGGATTTGCGTGCTGCTGCCTTCAAAGAAGAAGTCAACGAACTGTTTGAATCAAACAAGCTCAAAAAGTTGATTGAAAAACATATCCCAGAGTTAATTGAATCGTTGACTAAACCATTAGCCGAGAGTTTAATTGACAACGCAGTTAGACCAGGGATAAAAGATTGGCAGAAGAACAAAATACGCACTTTAGCCGATTTAGAAATATCTATGAAAAGTCTGGCAGAGCAGTGGCTTAAAGGTGATATTGCTCAACAGATAATTAACAAGCAATGTATTAATTGGTTTAATAATAAAATCCAACCTGATCTAGCCGCCGAAACTGACCCTATCTGCCGCAAATTTCAGATACCCAGAAGTAGTTTAAGGTTTGAAGATAGTATCGACCCAGCTTTTGTTAACCCAGAGCTAAGAATTGGAGACGCTATTCTTGCTGATACAGTGGCATTTATTGTCAATGTAGTAATTGGTAGCGGCGCTGTTGCTAGCATTATAACTTTAATACTTACTGGACACTTAACTTGGCCGATTGCATTAGTATATGGTGCTTCGGTTATGGCCGCTGGAATGGAGCTAAATCGCAAGGGTGTTCAAGAAGCAATCAAAACAAATGTAGATATCCCCGGTTGGCTGCGTTCTAGTTTTTTAAGTGACAAGAAAATTGACGATATGTGCCAGCAAATAAAGCCTGAGTTAGAAAAGGTTTTTCGTGAACAACTGACAGCAAATCAGGAAGCTTTTGACCAACTAATTGAAAAAGTTGGAGATGGGTTACAAAAAGCCCTGACTACTAAAGTTCAAGAGGCAGTAATTCTGATTCAATAGAGTATTTTCTTTAAATTAAACTGACAGCAGAATTCAGAATTCAGGTGGTCGCACCTCGACTGCGCTCGGTGGCCGCCGAGCGCAGTCGAGGTGAGTCAGAAGTCAGAAGGAAAACAAGCTTTCTACCTAACTTTGAGACCTATATCGTGTACTTCATCAACTTGAAATCTGCTGTAACTCATACCAATTCACGAAAATCCTGATACATATAGATTTCTCGTAGGGGCATGGCATTGCCCATGCCCCTACCAGGGTATTTGTATCATTATTAAAATGAAATGGTATAAGAGCCTTTAGCTGTGTCACGCCACTACATATACTTAAATTTTTTAAAAAATAAAATTCAGATTTCTATAGTAATCATTTTAATTACTAATTAAATTTGCTGAACTGTTAACTAAAGTTAAATAAAACCCTACAATCTGTGAGATTAATAAGATAGTAGGGAAAGGAAATAGAAGAACTAATTTTGTTATTTTTCCAATATCGCTCATTAGTCAGCGGATTTTGTACCGTCTCTAGCTAGATATAATTGTTAAAAACTTTCGTGAGTATGGATACATTTTACTAATTTTCGCTCAGAATCACCCTAAGAGGTTTTACTACGTAAAGCCTGTCCCGCTCTGAGTTGGAGAGGGACAGACTTGAACAAAAGTTAAAGGCAGGGAGAGTTTTGTTGAACTCACGTTAAACGTGGAAATCTTAACTTATTGACTGCGGACTCCATGCTGAAATTACATCTTCTACTACAGATACTTTATTTTGAGAATTAGTAGCTCCTTCATCTATTAAAACTTTGAGAGTGACAGTATACACATTGTTTATTAGTTGGTGTCCGTAACCTATAACTTTCCCTAGTTTTCCAGTTTCTTGGTTTAAGACATATTCATCAATGTTGAACATAACAACCTCCCTCATCAGTTGGGGGCTTATGAATGGTATGTCATTCATTTTCTAGAAGTTGCTAAATAAACACTTCACTCTTCTAGTAGGTTTTATACTAAACTCAAGGAATATTTTATAGCCTTGGTAAGTATATCCTTAAAACTCAGAGATTGTTATAATTGTTAATATTTGGAACTAAACTAAAAACCTACTTATTGCATCTAATAGTGCTTCCGGCTGATCAGCACGAATCAAGTGTCCGCTGTTTTCAAATATTTTCAAGTCAGCATTTGGAATAGCTTGAGCAATTTCTTCAGAAAACTCTGGGGCGCAAATCCAGTCGTGTCGCCCTGCAATCACAAGTGTAGGTGAAGTAACTTTATGCAATTCATTGAGGATGTTATAGTCGCGCAAGAAGCCACTAAAAGCAACATTGATTGCGTCAACTGAGAGAATAGTTTGATCTGAAGCAGGGGAGTCTGACTGTGAGTTCTGGCTGACGGAGTACATTGACCCCATCACTTGAAAAAACTCGCGCAGCTGTTCCTCAGTTTCAAATTTACCTTCCCAAAGTCGAACAGCAATTGCTTTTTGTTCTTCAGTTCCCCGTTGCGCTAGAATCTCTTTAGCTCGTTCTAGAAACCGGGAATTAGCTGCTGTGGCTATGACAATCAAGTGGGATACATTCTGGGGATAGCGTACTGCATAAGAAAGAGCAACCATCCCGCCATAAGAAGAACCGATTAAAATAATTTTCTCTAGTCCCAGATACTTGCGTAAGGCTTCCATATCCTCGACATTATTATCTAGGGTATAGGTTTCTTTGAGTCCACGCGCTGACCTTCCCTGACCGCGATGGTCAAAATAAATCAGTTGCAGTTGACGGCTGAGAGGAGAAAATGCACGTTTATAAGAAGTATGGTCAGCCCCTGGGCCACCGTGAATAATAAAAGCAACAGGCTGTTCGCGTATTCTTTGCCCTTCAAATACTAAAGCGGAGCCTTCGACATCAAAGTAGATTTCTGTATCCCGAATTTTAGCTCGCATTGTTTAAGTCTGACTCTAAGTTTGCAATGCAACTTGCATCTATTATGAAGACTCGCACAATCCGGCGCTTTTTTTACATCTAAGTACCACCTAGCGTCTCGCTCATCTTTGCAATGCTACCTGATGTTCTCTACGCCAAGCTTGCGGAGGTAAGCCGTGATGTTGGCGAAACTGACGGGAGAAATGAGATACATCTTGATAACCCAATGTTTTAGCAATTTGCTCGACTGTCTGATCATTATTTTGCAGTAAGTACCGCGCTCCCGCCATGCGACGTTTAACAATCCAGTTATTTACAGTCTCTCCTGTCTGCTTTGCGACTCTGTTAGTTAAGTAAGCAGGTGAGTAACCAACTGCTTCAGCCACATCACACAGAGTAATTCCTTGATCATAATGAGCTTCGATGAAGTCGAAAATTGTTTTTAATTGGGGATCACAAGGAAAGATTGACTTCGGCGGAACAATTCCTGAAGATTTAGTTGCAGGTACTGATTTGGCTGCTTTCTGGAATTTCGCAACACACCAGTATTGCAGAGTCGCTTGCCTTTCTAGCCTAATTGCGATCGCTCTGAGTAATTCGTCTAGTGTAGACGGTTTAGTCAGATAGTCGTCTGCTCCTAATTCCATAGCTTTGCGAACATTTGCCTTAGTACCACTACCAGTGAGAAAAATGAAAGGAATAATTGCTGTTACAGAATCTTGACGTAGCGTATTGAGAACGGTGTAACCATCCATGTCAGGCATTGTAATGTCGCAAACCACTAAATCGGGTAAATGCTCTTGTACTTGTTGAATACCCACACGACCGTTTTCAGCACCTAACACATTAAAACCTTTAGCCTCCAGACCTGTTAAGTAAAGGTTACGGGTGACGTTATCATCTTCAATGACGAGAATTTTTTTTGCTGATTCGTACATCATTTTTTTTACCACATCTTTTAGCTGGCAATGGTGACTCAACACTGCTCTAAGTATTAATTAAGGATAAGAGTAATAGCTTCTTACAAAAGTTATAAACTTGAGTTTTCTATTAACAACCATCCTCGCCTCAATACTCATAATTTCTAACTACTAGACTTTTAATTGGTTGATGGCAGCATTACAGTAAATGTAGTACCTACACCAATTTCACTTTCCACAGCGACTTGACCGCCATGTAAATCTACAAGGGTTTTGAGAATCGATAGCCCCAGCCCAGTGCCAGGTATACTATCAACATTACTACCACGATAAAATGGCTCGAATAATCGTTCTTGATCTACAACAGAAATGCCAATTCCTTGATCTTTAACCTGAAAAATTACTTTTCCATTCTTGTTAGAGACTCGCAAATCAACTCCTACATTAGAGGGAGAATACTTAATTGCATTATCGAGCAAATTTTGTAGAATTTGCTCTAGCAACCTTTTATCCACACAGGCTATGAGAGAGTTACTTTCACTTATAAAATTAATTGGTTTTCGGCTACTACTCATCTGCATTCTTGCCACTAAATCATTGCAGAACTCGACTAACTCCAATTCTTTTAGCTCAATATTAATTTTTGCAGCTTCTGCTTTAGCAAAGAACAAAATATCATCCAGCATCTGGCTGATCTGTTCAATAGCTTTTTGAATGTGATCTAGTAATGGTTCTATTTTCTTGCCTGTCCGTTTATCTACTTGTTCTTTCAGTAAGCTATTAGAAAATGAAACAATATTCAACGGAGTACGGAATTGATGGCAGACCGTAGACAAAAAGTGCGATCTCAGTTCGCTAAGTTGTTTTGCTTGTTCTAAAGCTTGATTCAGGTCTGATTCTGCATATTTGTAATCAGTGATATCAATACCTGTAACTAGTTCGACTGGTTTTTTATTAAAATCCAGCACTCCTTCAAGCTTTGTAACCGCACAACCTAGCCAGCGTTCTGAGCCACTTTTTGTTAGAAGATTTATCTCTTGGTATTCAAAGTTAGCTGCTTGATTTTGGTTGCGTACCTGCCTACTTTTTCTGCTCTTAATCAATCGTCGAAGATCAAACCCATTCAGCAATTCCTGCTTGGTGTAGCCAGTAAGCTTTTCTACAGCCGGATTGACGTAGCACAGCCGCGTGCCTTGAATCAAAAAAGTGTTAGCATCTGTTGTTTCTGCTAAAGTCCGAAATCTAGTTAAATTCAACTGTAGTGCTTCTTCGCTCTCTTTGGTTTCAGTAATGTCCCAAATGCTCCACACTCTACCAATAATTTTGTCACCCAGCCAGTGAGGTTTGGAGTAGTGTGCAAAGAACCTTCCATCATTCAACTCTAAAATATCGTAGCTTTCAAAATCTGATTGGCTAGAAACTTCCCAAATGAGTCTAAAAAAAGCTTCTGGATCTTTAAGTTGGCTCTCAAAAAAGGCTCGACATTGAGGACATTTCTTTGATAGCATCAGGGATTCTGGAATCTGCCACATATCCATAAATCTCTGATTCAAACTTAGAATATCTCCCTCAAAGTTAACTGCAACAATACCAATAGCAGTAGATTCAAGAGTCGAGTGAAGTAAAGATAAAGATGTTTCTAATTCTGCTTCTTTTGTCTTTAATTTAGAAACTTCCTGTTGCAAATTCTCTTTAGTGCCACTTAATTCATCAGCCCATTTTTGCATACTTAGCTCTACTACCTCCTCGCTTTTATCATAAGCAAAGGCACAGCTAAACTTCTTACCTTCATGTTCTACATAAGTAAGGGATATTTCTACTAAAAATATCCGACCTCCTTTTGTCCGATAGCGCGATTTAAAAGTAATCGAATTTTGCGACTTGAGTTCTGACCAATTATGTATGGAAAAATCTACATCTACATCACGCAACGTCAGAGAAAGCAATTCCTCACGGGAATACTCCATCATTCGGCAAGTCGCATCATTGACGTAGAGAAACTCTGCATTTGCTCCTAAACAGAAAGCAGCATCTACAGCTTGATTTATCAGTAAATGAGCAAACTTAAACTCTGATTCTGGCTGTAGCGCCCGTTGAGAGTTGTAGCTAGCTAAGGCATAATCGCCAGAATTCATATCTTTAGCCATTGTTTAGATATAAACTTTAAACCCTTATTTTCTATGCAGATAAAATATCTGAATAATTTCATAATTTACAAGTTAAATTTTATACATAGACTTGTAATTGCTGATTTGGATGCATACAGTTCACTTGCCGTAGATTTACCTTGTAAATTTTTGACTCTGCACCTAAAATCTTAACTTTTCTTAACCACTTCTCTCAGAGATTAAACTACAGGAGTATGATTTTGAGCATCTGTCATAAGAAATACATAGTAATTAAGTGGTAATATGTAAAGTATTGCAAATAATGTAACAAGAAAGACATGAAGTTTTGAAAGATTATGTAAAGATTGCTTAAAGATTCTTAATAGCTAAAATCTGCCAATGTTTATTATTTGAATGTAGAAAATTATTTATAAAATTGGTTTTACAGCCTGTTGCTGTAAAGCAAAGCCAGTTTGCTGCTCTAAACATATTTCACCTATTAACCCTGCCCAAATAGGCATAATTTTGCTCGTGAATTTAGCTTCGTAACTTTTCTTAACTACCTTTCTCAGGAATTTAACTATACAATAATATGCCCAGTCATCTCCCCTAGGAAATAAGCTTTTATTAAAAAATTCCGTATTTGCTGATACTTACTCGTATAAAGAATTCATCCCCCGCAGCAAGTTACCTGAAAAATACTTAGACATCTACCAAAAGATATAAAAAATCTAATATCAATTTTTTTATGTGTTTATTAACACAAGAAATTAGTAAGAAATCAAAGTAGTAATAGTTAATTTTTCGCCTCAACTTTATTTTGAATTTTATTTTGAACTTTATATTAATAGCCCTTAAACCAAAATTAGTTAAAAAAATTATGTAACGATTACAACAAAAACGAAAAATATAACAACTTTATCTAAATATTGTTCATTGTAAATCCGACTACATAGTTTACTAGCTTTTATTTGGTATCAATATTTTAAAACAGTTAAGTAAGCACTATGGAAATCACGATAAAAGCAAAAAAAATGATATCCCCACCAAAAGATTTTTGATTGCAAATAATTTTTTTTCATGTTACCACTTATAGATTATGAATCTATCTAAAGAGATATAAGTACGTACTATAGCAATCATTATCAAAACGAAAAAATTGACATCCCCATCAAAAGATTTTTGATTGCACTAACGTATGTATCGCCTATACTCTGGTTACTAGGAGCATACATTTACTTGACTGTTGTACGGTTTACATAAAATTTTTGGTACTGCGCTCAAAAGCATCAATTAGCGGCAATTAACCATCTCTACTACTGACCGAGGTTGGTCATAACCGTAGCAAAACAACAGGTTGCTTGTATTAAATATTCTCAATCATTGTGATTGTATCAAGTGCCTTCGTGCAAGTTTCTAGAATTACGAGAAAGCAATGAGTCAAAACTATACTGGTTCAAATTCTCCTTCGATCGCCACTGAGGTGTACAAGGAAATTCCATCAAACAGCTATGTAGAATCTGTGCCTCGTGATTTACATCAGCTTCAAGAATTAGACAATATTACACAAGTTCAGCCTTTTTTAGAGAACGAAGCAGCCCCACCACTGATTGTTTCAGAAGCGATCGCCCAAATGTTAGCAAACTTGGGAGTAGCTTACGCTTTTGGTGTTGCTGGGGGCGCGATGGCTAGTCTTTGGGGTGCATTATCCAACAGCACCATCGACTTGCTCAACTTCCGTCATGAAGCCGGAGCCGCTTTTGCAGCTACTGAAGCATACTTTGCTAGTGGTCGTCCTAGCGTAGTCTTCACCACCGCTGGCCCCGGAATTACCAATGCTCTCACTGGGTTATTTGCTGCTCGTGGTGAAGGTGCAAAAGTGATTTTGTTATCGGCTTGTACATCAGCACCACAACGCGGACGTTGGGCAATTCAAGAAACTAGTAGCTACACATTACCCAGTGGCGGAATTTTCACATCCGGAGCGCTATTTAACTATGCAATCACGATTGAATCTGCGGCACAACTGCCACAGATTTTTCGCAAACTTGCACTCGGTTTAGCTCAACCAGGAGGGTTTGTAGCCCATTTGAGCATTCCCACTGGAGTGCAAACAAGTGTAGTTGAGGATATATCCTTACCTAATTTAGATGTGGCGCAGTATCCAATAACTGCTCCCAAAGAAGCGATCGCTAAATCTGTAGAGTTGTTATCTGCTGGCCCCTTTGCCATCTGGGTTGGTTTCGGCGCTCGTGATGCAGCAGACGAAATCCGCCAACTTGCAGAGAAAACCGGCGCAGCCGTGATCTGTTCTCCCCGTGGTAAAGGTATCTTTCCTGAAGATCATCCTCAATTTGTGGGTGTTACAGGTTTAGGCGGTCATGCTTCCGTCTTGGCTTATATGGAACAGCAACCTCCATTACGCACACTTGTATTAGGCACGCGTCTCGGCGAACCGACTTCTTTCTGGAGTTCAGCTATGGTTCCCAGTGGCGGCTTCGTACACGTAGACATTGACCCAGAAGTACCAGGGGTAGCTTATCCCCACGTTGAGACCTTCTCGGTTCAGTCTGACATCAAAGCATATTTGCAAGAACTATTGCAGATTTTACCAGATGCTGCTCACACCAAAACTTTATCGCTACCCAATCCCGAACGCAAAGCAATTGAACCAGACATAGACTACCCAGTCCGACCAGAAGTCTTAATGGCAGCAATTCAAAAAATAATTGTTGAAGGTAGTGATGCGATAGTTATGGCGGAGTGCGGTAACTCGTTTACTTGGTCAACACATTTACTGCGATTTGCCGAAGCCAATCGTTACCGAGTCAGTACCGGAGTTGGAGCAATGGGTCATGCTGTCACCGGCGTTTTGGGTGCAGCACTGGCACGGAATAGCAAAGCTGTAGGTATCGTCGGCGATGGTGCAATGCTGATGAACAACGAAATCAGCACAGCTGTGAAATACAACATTCCTGCCATCTGGATTGTACTCAACGACGCCCGTTACAATATGTGCCATCAAGGCATGAAAATATTGGGATTAAAGGGTGCAGATGCCACAATTCCCCCGACAAATTTTGCCATGATTGCGCGTGGTATGGGAGCAGAAGCTGCGACAGTTGCTAGAGAGTCAGATATTGAAGCAGCATTACAACAAGCGATCGCTTCAAATGTTCCCTTTTTAATCGATGTCGTCATTGATCCCGATAGACCAGCGCCTTCTGGTGCGCGTAATAAGAGTTTAGCAGCACAAGGAATCAAAGCAAATCAGGTGAAAAATTCAGCCAAGCCTGTTTCGTTTCCTGCTGTTTAACTTCCAACTACAAGTTTCTAATTCCCAGCCACGTTGAATTTAGAGACTCACCTCTTAATGTCGTCAGTGAAAGAAAGAAGTATGAAGTAAAAGCAGCAAGACTTCATTTGAGCAATAATTACGCCACAAAAACTGTGATTCTGCTTTTTTGATTTCTCAGCATTATTATTTTCATATTTGATCTCTGATTAACCAACGCCACTCATCGAAGAGCTGCTTTAACCTGCGGCAAGTTACATTAAGTCCCGGTAATCACTTGTTATTAAAATCTCTCTGCTTCCTTGCGTCTCTCTTAATAACAAGTCTTTCACCGGAAATGAAATTAGCTCGTACCTACATTTTTTACTGCTCATTAATTGCTAAAACCATACAAAAATCAAGATTGAGAGACCACAATGCTGCTATTTGAAACTGTTAGAGAAATGGGTCACGAACAGATTCTCTTCTGTCATGGAAAAAACCCAGATATTAGAGCAATTATTGCAATTCACGACACGACTTTGGGGCCAGCAATGGGTGCTACAAGGCTCTACCCTTATGTTAACGAAGAGGCTGCTTTAAAAGACGCTCTTCGTCTTAGTCGTGGTATGACTTATAAAGCTGCTTGTGCTAACATTCCTGCTGGTGGAGGAAAAGCAGTAATCATTGCTAATCCTGAAAATAAAACAGATGAAATGTTGAGAGCCTATGGACGTTTTGTTAATAGTCTCAACGGACGTTTTATCACAGGGCAAGATGTTAACCTTACTCCTGACGATGTACGAACAATTAGTCAAGAAACTAATCATGTAGTTGGAGTATCAGAAAAATCTGGTGGGCCGGCTCCCATTACATCGCTAGGGGTTTTATTAGGTATCAAAGCTGCTGTAGAATTTCGTTTGCAAAGGAAAAATCTTGAGGGGCTGAAAGTTGCTGTTCAAGGTCTAGGAAATGTAGGTAAAAATCTTTGCCGCCATTTACATGAACATGGAATTCAACTTTTCGTTACCGATATAGATCCAGTAAAGACAGAAGAAGCAAAAGAACTTTTTGGTGCAACTGTTGTGACACCAGAGGAAATTTACACACTTGATGTAGATGTTTTTGCTCCATGTGCTTTAGGAGGAATTCTAAATAGTCATACAATTCCTTTTTTGCAAGCTCCGATTATTGCTGGGGCAGCAAATAATCAATTAGGAAATGAACAATTACATAGTCAAATGTTAGCGAAAAAAGGAATTCTTTACTGCCCTGATTATGTAATTAATGCTGGCGGGCTAATCAATGTATATAACGAAATGATTGGTTATGACGAAGAAAAAGCCTTTAAGCAAGTAGATAATATTTATGATACGCTGCTAGCAATATTCAACATTGCTAAACATCAAGAAGTTTCTACTAACGATGCGGCAAAACGGTTAGCAGAAGATAGGATTAACAGTGTTAAACGTAGTAATACAAAAGAAATTGCTGCTTAATTTTTAATCCAAAACAGTGAATTATTAACTGTAGATTTTAGGAGTGATAAATGGAAAAAAATACGTTTGCAACATCAGCTTATATTGCTAGTTCACCAAAGACCGTCTTTGAGTATCTTTCCAGTCTAAAAAACTTGGATGAATGGACGCTTTATAGCCGGATGAAAGAGCAAATTGACGAAGATACTTGGCTGGGAACTGCTTCTGGCTATCACAAAAATCTTTACTATCATGTTAAAAAACTAGAAAATCCGCTTTTCTACGGCATTGAGTGGCACTGCGGGTTAGAGTATCAAAAATATTATCAAGTTTATCCTGTCTTACTTTTTCCTACTGACTATATCGAGCCGGGAACGGATGAACAAGGCGTGTACTTCCATTGGTTGAGCTTTGTCGATCCCAAACGGCAGACTCAAATGATTATGCAGGGAATTCACACGGTACACACTTCTGAGTGTCGTTCTCTTAAAGGGAATTTAGAACGTAAGGCTGGCCATACCTCAGCAGTTAAAGGGCGCCACTTCATCGATACTGACACCATCTATGTTGATGCTCCAGTTGAACTTGGGGTTGAATACTTAAAAGACTTACAAAACATCGATGAGTGGGCGCATTTACTACGACCAGATGGCGAGATTGCCTCTGATTCAGGTGAGTTCAAAGATGAATATGACCAGAAAGTAAAAGTTTCAGTGCGGATTCATGCTTTGAGCAAATACTATCTAGTTGAGCAAGAACACTTCTATCCAGACTACGAATATTATCAGCGTTCTGTAGCGCTACTTATCCCAACTGCCTATGCTTTCGCTGATCCAGAAGCTTCTGGTTTCATCCTGCATCGGATTACATTCTGGAAAGCAGATGGTTCTGTTAGTCACGGCAAACTCCAGATTGAAGACTTTGGCGCTGAAAGTATGAACATTAAACGCCTACTCGAAGCTAAAGCCGGCAACCTTCAGTCATTTGACCGAGGGATGAGCTATATACCAAAAACTCAAGAATTAGTTAATAGTCGGTAAGCATCGGCATTGGTCATTGGACAAGGGACTAATGACTAATGACAAAGGACAAAATTATGAAACCAAAGCAAGTCACCATTACTTTTATCACTTTTTGTATTGCGGTTTTTTCTGGAATGAAAGCTGCGTCAGCTGCATCGTTTTCGGTAATTGCCGACGGTCTTGACAATGCAAGAGGTTTGAGCTTTGGTTCTGATGGTAGCTTGTATGTTACAGAGGCGGGAACGGGAGGAAATGGTGCTTGCGTCCCACCAGTAAGTGGTCAAGGTGATTCTCTCTGCTACGGCGCAACTGGTGCAATTAGCAGAATTGAGAATGGGACAGCTAAACGTATAGTTACAGGACTTCCTTCTATAGCATTACCAGATGGCACTGGAGCAGCAGGGGTTCGCGATATTCAATTTGATGCCGCAGGTAAACCTTATGTTCTAGTGGGGTATGCAGCTAATCCAGCCGATCGCGATCGCAATCTCGGCAAAACTGATCTCGGAAAAATTATTGCTCCCAACTTTAATACCAATTCCTGGACAACTATTGCTGATTTAGCAAACTATGAACTCGCCAACAATCCCGATGGTGGCGATGTGAATAGTAATCCTTTGGGTTTTTTCATAGATGGCAATAATCTGGTAGCAGTTGATGCAGGTGCAAACGACTTACTCAGTGTGAAAACTGTTGGTAGTGGTTTGCGAACCTTAGCAACTTTTCCTCAAGATATATTGAGTAATCCAGTCTTTCCGCCTTCTGGTACTCCATCTAATGAACCTGGGCAAGTGCCAACTCCAACAGAAGCACCGCCATCAAATTTACCAATTCAATCAGTACCCTCAAGTGTTGTCAAAGGCCCTGATGGTGCTTATTATGTCAGCCAATTTACTGGTTTTCCTTTTCCTGAAGGTGGAGCAAAAATCTATCGAGTTGGCGCTGATGGCAAACCAACAGTCTATGCAGATGGCTTTACACAACTAACAGACTTGGAGTTTGATAGTGCAGGTAATTTGTATGCTTTGCAGTACGCCAATCAATCAGCTTGGAAAGGTAATCTAGAAGGTTCTCTAATTAAGATAGCTGCTGATGGTACACGTTCAACCATCCTCAGCGGCAATGGATTAGAGTCGCCTAGTGCCTTGACAATTGGTTCTGATGGTGCGCTCTACGTCACTAACCGAGGCGATCGCCCAGGACAAGGACAAGTCATCAGAATTGAGAATACAAAGTCTGTCCCTGAACCTAATTCTACTTTAGGCGTATTAATGCTCGGCGCTTTAGGCGTTGGGTGGCTGCAAAAGAACAGAGTCACCAAACAGCTTAAAAATCAAGCCGTGGCACACAGGTAAAGAGTTTCAAACCAAAGTTAGTGCCTCTTAAAAAGGGCATTAATCTACATTGCCTTCCCTGATAACTGGGATTCGTTGTCTTCAAAACCATAAAAACCTCCCCAAATTACTAAATTGTTAATCTCCAAAGGTATGAAACTCAAATCATTTGCTCTTACTCTTTTGACTATTTCTATTGCAACTGTTGCTGGAACCAAAGCAGCAGAAGCTGCTAGTTTTACAGTTGTTGCTGATGGTCTTGATAACCCAAGAAACATTGGTTTTGATTCTAATAACAATCTCTATGTGACAGAGAGTGGCAAGGGTGGCGATGGCAAAGACGGCAGATGTATCCCATCACCTAGCTCCCAATATATTCCTTTATGTGCTGGTAGTACTGGCAGCCTGCTGAAAATTACTCCAGACGGTAAGAAAGAAACTGTACTCTCGAATCTCACATCTTTAGCATTAACACCCTCTGGAGAACAAGCTGCTGGGCCTGCGGATATCAAATTTGATAACAAAGGTAATGCTTATTTTTTGACAGGCTTGGCTGGCGACCCGGGCAAACGCGATACCGTCTTAAAAAGCCCTAGTCTCGGACAATTATACAAACTTGATTTAAATACCAAGAAATTAACAAGTCTCGCGGATTTTGGAGCTTATGAACTCAAAAATAATCCTGATGGGACTGACATAATTTCTAATCCCTATGCTTTAGCAATTAAAGGTGATACTGGTTACGTCGTTGATGGGGGTGGAAACTCGATATATTCTGTGGGACTCGATGGCAGCGGTATTAAGAATGTACGTGCGATTCCAGAGAAACTAATATCACCAGATAAACTCGAATTTCCCACCCTTCCTGAAGGTACAACAGACCCAACAGGAGGCGCACCATTACCCCCAGGGTATACCACTGGTGAAAATGGTCTACCAGTATCAAACCAATCAGTACCTACAGGTGTTGTAGTTGCGCCTGATGGCAGTTTAACAGTAAGTGAATACACTTACTTCCCTTATCCAGAAGGAGAAGCACGCATCTTTAGCATTGACCCTAATACCTTACAAGCAAGAGTTCTCGCTGATGGCTTTACACAGCTAACAGGCGTGGCATACGACCCAGATGGCAACTTGTATGCTTTGCAACACATCAATAATTCAGAATGGAAAGAAATTCAACAAGGTGGTGTAATCACCGGTGATATTAGCGGTTCTGTGTTGAAAATAGCTCCTGACGGTAAGATCACAACTATCTGGGATGGTAAAGGACTAGAAGCTGCTTCTGGTATCACTTATGGCCCTGATGGCAAATTATATATCTCAAATAGAGCTAGACTCGCAGGAACAGGACAAGTTATCAGCATTGATCCTAGAGCCGCGAGCGTCCCTGAACCTACTAGCGTACTAACTACACTAACAGCTGCTGCTTTCGGCGGAGCGTCAATGTTAAAGCGTAAACGCAGCAAAGAATTAGCTAAGGCAGAGACTGTTTAATTCCTGTTTCCCTGGCAGAGCCAGGGAATGCTTACAAAATAGGCTGCTGACTCATATAGAAAGTTGCATTCCAAATAAGAGGCAGCAGTCCTAAATTAGGGTTCCCAAACTAGGACAGGGAACGAGATTAATCTAGCAACGAGTATAACTCAAACAACCAGGACTTAAAACTCATGGGATTAGCAAAAAATTTGTCAATTGGCATTCTCGGTGCTGGATTTATGGTAGTGGCAACAGCTGCCCAAGCCAAGTCTCTAACATTAACTTACGACAGTAGTATTGGTGAGCCTGGCTTCGGCCCTGGGCAACTTTTTGTTCCCCAAGGCATAACAGTAAATAAATCCGGCAATGTCCTTGTAAGCAACGGTCGCGGTCTTAATTCTGACGGCAGCTTTAATCCAAATATTGGTAACAAGGTCGAGGTATTTAGTCCTAAAGGTGACTATCTTGGAGCAATTGGCAAAGGCGGGAAAGACCCTGGAGAATTCGACGAGCCATCAGCTCTAGAAATCTCCCCGAAAACTGGGAATTTATATGTAGGTGATGTTTACAACAACCACGTTAGTGTTTTCGATTCCCAAGGTAAATTCATTAAATCTTTTGGCTCATTTGGCGGTCTCATACCGGGTAGGGCTTTCTTTGGGCCATCTGGTGTGACATTCGACAAAACAGGCAATGTGTATGTAGGTGATTTTAGCGGCGACAAAATTAATAAATACACTGCCGACGGTAAGCTAATTGGTTCCATTGGCACATCTGGCACTGCACCTGGGCAGTTCCAAGGGCCAGCAGGTGTAAGAATTTCCGAAACCAGCGGAAATATTTATGTTAGTGACCAGTTTAATAACCGCGTTCAGGTACTTTCTCCAGAAGGTAAACCTATCTTGACATTTGGTAAGCAAGGTACTGGAGATGGAGAGTTTAATCAGCCCATTGGTCTTGAAGTAGATGAGTATGAAAATATCTATGTAGCTGATTCTATTAACAGCCGCGTCCAGGTATTTGATAAAAACGGTAAGTTTCTTACTGCATTTGGTAAACCTGCCCGTAATCCAGCTGGTGAAGTTGTAGCCGCTCCTAAACTAGGAGACCCACCTTTTGGTGATCCTTTAGACCTCACACCAGGTTCATTTAACTGGACGGGTGGTACAGCCTATAAAGATGGCAAGCTCTATGTAGGTGATTTCTTCCAAGGTCGCGTTCAGGTGATCAAAGTCAATGGTGCAGCCCCAGTGCCTGAACCTAGTGCAGCATTAGGCATAGGATTATTCGCAGTTGGGATTACTGCTGCTAAATGGCGCAAAAATAAACAGAAAAAGTCAGTTATCACTCTAGAAAAGGAACTGGTAAATACTTCTATTTAACAAAGTTCTAAAGATTAATACCATTTTGAAACAAGAACGTGACAGATAGAACATTGTAGAGATGTTGCATGGCAACGTCTCTACGAAGGATTTGTTGCAATCATTTATTGAATTGGTATAAGCATTCCCTGGCTTTGCCAGGGAATTAAGAAAAACAAATATTTAAATAAAAATAATGTCTGCTGTAATTATTCACAAACTAACTCGTATTAATGACTTATTACATCACTGGGTTACACAACAAGTTAGTCAGGAAGCTGTTACTTGGTTAGATGAAAAAAGTAACCAAATCAAAAGCGACGCGAGTGCGCGAGTTTTCTTTACTGCGTTTAGTGCAGTACCTCGCTATATAGGCAAAAACCAGCTTCATCTAACTCCAGAAGATTTAAAAGCAGCTTCGGCAATACAAACAGGCTGGTCGCCGAATGATTGGAGTATAGATCAAGCTGCTCGTACACTACTAGTATTAGCTCTGCCACAAGATAATGCAGAAAAATATTTAAACATCTTAGAGCAAGTATTTATAACTGCTGATGTCGGAGAACTAGTAGCACTTTATCAAGCTTTACCCCTAATGTCTTATCCAGAACGTTTGCAAAAACGTGCTGCTGAAGGGGTTCGTAGCAACATGACAGCAGTATTTAATGCTGTCGCTTTACGAAATCCCTATCCAGCACAGTATTTTGACACTCTGGCATGGAACCAGATGGTATTGAAAGCTTTATTCGTAGGTAGTCCTCTACATCTAATCCAAGGTCTTGATTCTCGTGCTAACCATGAGCTAGCGAGGATGTTAATTGACTATGCCCACGAACGTTGGGCAGCTTCTCGCTCAGTACCTGCTGAATTGTGGCGATTGGTGGGGCGATTTGCCGACCTTGCCACTTTAGCAGATTTGCAGCGATCGCTCAATGACCCAGACCCAATTCAACAAGCTGCCGCTGCACTTGCTTGTGCTGACTGTCCCTTACCTCAAGCTCAAGTTATCCTCGCCACTTACCCAAATCTACAGAAGTCTATACAAGCAGGGTATTTAACTTGGAATAGTTTGAATCAAAAAGTCAAAAGTCAAGAGTAGAGACGCGATTATACTCTTACGAGAAGCCGCTCTTCGAGCGTCTATGCGTCTCTACAGAGGTCAAGAGTCAAGAGTTATCTCTCTCTCATCCCTTCATCCCCTCATCCCCTACAATCCATGACCAATATGATGTTTATCGACCCCCACATTCACATGAGTTCGCGCACCACTGACGATTACCAGATGATGCGTAAGGCGGGAATTGTAGCAGTAATTGAACCAGCTTTTTGGTTTGGGCAACCACGTACTAGTGTCGGCTCTTTCCAGGACTATTTCAGCAGTTTAGTTGGTTGGGAAAGGTTCCGAGCATCTCAATTTGGTATCAAGCATTATTGCACAATTGGCTTGAACTCAAAAGAAGCTAATAATGAAGCCCTTGCAGAACAAGTCATGGAACTATTGCCTCTCTATGCTTGTAAAGAAGGTGTAGTGGCTATTGGTGAAATTGGCTACGATGATATGACCCCCGCAGAAGATAAATACTTCCGCCTCCAATTAGAATTGGCAAAAGAGCTAGATATGTTGGTGATGATTCATACACCACATCGTGACAAAAAAGCGGGTACAAGTCACAGCATGGATGTCTGCATTGAGCATGGGTTAGATCCATCACGGGTAATTGTAGATCATAACAATGAAGAAACAGTAGAGGAAGTACTAGAGCGGGGCTTTTGGGCAGCATTCACAATTTACCCAAACACCAAAATGGGGAATGCCCGCATGGTAGAAATTGTCCGTCAATATGGGGGCATTAGCGAAGCGGGACGTGATAACGTTCGTCGCATTATCGTAGATAGTAGTGCTGACTGGGGAGTTAGTGATCCTCTGGCTGTTCCCAAAACTGCTTTACTAATGCTAGAGAGAGGAATTCCAGAAGCTGATGTGCAAGCAGTTTGTTATCAAAATGCTCTTGCAGCTTACGGCCAAAGTGGACAAATCCAAGAGTCAGACTGGCTTAATCCCTCACTCATCGACCAACGACAGAAGTTTAATGATAATTCTGTACTGCGGGGACAAACACCACTGGTAGAGTCCAGCCGTGAATATGCATTAATTGAGTAATTTGTCATTGGTCATTGGTCATTTGTCAGTAGCAATACATCCTTGGGTGAAGACGCGATTCATCGCGTCTCTACAAATGGTCTATTTGCCACATTCTTTTTTTAAATTGGTATTACTTCCCTGCACCTTGCTCCTCTGCCTCCCCACTCACTATGAATACTGCAATATTAAGTTCCCATCGTTCATGGGCATATCTACAATTGATGCGACCTGCCAACATTGTCACCGCATGGGCAGATATCATGGCTGGCTTTGCTGCTTCAGGCTGTTTTGTCCTCAGCAATCAAGCAATTGACAGCGAAGTTAGTTTTGTACCACTTGCATGGTTATTGTTAGCCACCACAGGTTTATATGGTGGAGGTATCGTATTTAATGATGTATTTGATGCAGAATTAGATGCTCAAGAGCGACCAGAGAGACCGATTCCTAGCGGGAGGGTATCTCGTACAGAGGCAACCTTATTAGGAAGCCTACTTTTGATTGTAGGTGTGATGGCAGCTACTCAAGTGTCTTGGTTGAGCGCTAGTTTGGCTACAAGCATTGCTTTAGCTGCTTTATTTTACGATGCTTTTGGGAAGCATCACCCCATCCTTGGCCCAATTAATATGGGGATTTGCCGTGGAGGCAACTTATTACTAGGGGCGAGTGTTTTGCCGGCAATATTAGGGCAATGCTGGTTTTTAGCTGTGATTCCCATAGTTTACATTGCTGCTATCACCGTTTTGAGTCGTGGTGAAGTACATGGAGCAAAGCAGAGTATTGCAGTAATAGCGCTGCTGCTAGTTATCGCAGTTATTGTGGGACTTTTAGGGCTAGGGTTGTTGACACAGTATGAGGCCTTGGCAGCATTACCATTTATTAGTGTGTTCGCTATTCGGGTGTTGCTTCCTTTTATTAAAGCTGTACGCCAACCTACTCCAGAACAAATCCGCATCGCAATCAGGGCTGGGGTATTATCACTAATTGTTTTAGATAGTACACTTGCTGCGGGTTTTGCAGGGTTGCCCTATGGTTTACTCGTCTTGAGTCTGTTGCCAATTTCAACAGTACTAGCGCAAATCTTTGCTGTAACTTAAAGCAACTAGCGTCGCAAAGAATAAACTTTTGAAAATCGGAGGCAAGGAAAATGCCTTTGCAATCCTCTTATTCGGATAGGCTTAAACAAACCGACCAAAGCTTGATTGCTTTGTTACGCGATCGCCTATCATTAGTATCATTACTAGCAGCATCAGAAGTTCCTTCTTTAGAAGAACAAATCGCTAATGTCGCTCCCTTACTTGCTCAAGCTGGAATCCCTGAATCTGTTTGGACAAGTGTAGTTAATAGCTGTCATGCCACGCTGATTCCAAATCCTACATTAAATCATGTCAAACCCCGACAAATTACGATTATCGGTGGGTGTGGCAGGATGGGAAAATTATTCCAAGAGCAACTTGAGTTAGTAGGTCACAACGTTAGTATTCTTGAGCAAGAAGATTGGGATTATGCAGATAAATTGTTGAGCCACGCAGAACTAGTAATAGTATCTGTTCCGATTGAATATACAGTTGACGTTATTAAACGTGCAGCTCAATACCTTTCTTCAACTACAGCTTTATGTGACATCACCAGTATTAAAAGTCAGCCAACTCAAGTAATGTTGGAACATCATTCAGGCCCCGTCATGGGATTACATCCGATGTTTGGGCCAAATATTAAATCGTTTTCTGGACAAAAAATAGTTGTATGCCCAGGACGAAATGATGATTTATTTGAATGGTTATTAGACTTTATCAAAAATCAGGGCGGAGAGCTAGTTGTTTGTACGCCTGAAGAACATGACCAAATGATGGTATTTATTCAAGCAACACAGCACTTCTTACGATTTAGCTTTGGTGTTTTTTTAGCGCAACAAAGAGTAGATATAGGCCGTAGCTTATCAATGTCAACTCCTAATTACCGACAAGAAATTGATATTGTCAAACGTTTATTTTGTCAAAACCCTCGCTTGTGTGTTGACATTATGCTAGCAACAGAAGAGAGATGTGATGCAATCAATTCTTTGGCTAATACATATAGTCGTTTGGCAAGACTGGTGGCTAAGAAAGATAGAGATGCATTAATTCGAGAATTTGAAAATGCTCAAGGATTTTTTGTAGAGGAAAACAAGTCTTTTTTAAATAACGAACTGCGTTCGCCTCCGGTCTCACAGAGAAGAACACCTTCGCGTAGCGTCTCGTAGAGAAGGACGCCAAATCTTATCAAGTCCACCTAGCTAAATATAATAAAGCTTAAAAACTCTCTGCGCCTCTGTGTGAAATAAAAACTATGCTGATAGATATCTTCCACGATACAGTTTGCCCCTGGTGCAGAATTGGAAAAAAACATCTTTTTGATGCACTAACACAATGGAATAAAGAAGCTGTAAACATCCGCTGGCATCCCTTTCTTCTCGACAATACTGTTCCTAGCTCCGGATACGAATTTCGTAGCTTTATGCAAGAGAGAAAAGGTATCAAAGAAGAACAACTTCAGCATTTGTTTGATTACACACGGCGTGCAGGTGAAGCAGCTGGCGTTAAGTTAAATTTTGAAAAAATTCGCTTAGCCGTCAATACTACGCTTTCACACAGACTGATTAATCTAGCGCCAGCGAACATCAAAAACAATATCGTAGAAGCAATTTATCAAGCTTATTTTGAAGATGGTTTAAACATCGGAGATATTGACGTTATTGTTGCCATCGGTGCAGCCCACCAAATGGATTCTACCGAATTAAAGCTGCAATTAAGCGATAATGCTGCACTTAATGCAGTTGTGGCTGAATCAGAATCTGCTCGGTTAAATGGCATTACCAGCGTGCCATTCTTCATCGTTAATAACAAAATCAAAGTTGATGGTTCTCACTCAGTAGACGTGTTTCTGGAAGCTTTGAATCGTGCCGCCCTTATAGAAATATCAGCAAAAATATGATAGTAGATATTAAGCAAAAAAGTATATCTCATCTGCGATCGCTTCAGCAGAGTGTTTCGGTTCGCTTCAATTATGAGGTTTTATTCACGAACAATCTGTTTGACTTAAAAAATCCCACTTTAGCGCAGGTAATTGCATCTGATGGGGAAAAAAAGCCAAAGAAAGTATTAGCAATCATAGATGCTGGTTTATTGCAATACTGGCCTGATTTATCTAATAAATTAGCAGCATATAGCAATTTTTATGCAGAAGTACTAACACTTCCTGTTGAACCGATAATAGTTCCAGCAGGTGAAGCTGCTAAGAATAATCCAAAGTTACTAGAGCAAATTCACCAAGTTATTGAATCAGCAGGAATATGTCGCCATTCCTACTTATTAGGAATTGGAGGCGGTGCTGTGTTGGACTTGGTAGGATATGCCGCTGCTACAGCCCATCGAGGAATCCGTCTCATCCGAATTCCGACAACAGTTTTAGCACAAAATGATTCTGGTGTCGGAGTCAAAAACGGTATCAATGCTTTTGGTAAAAAGAACTTTCTTGGCACATTTGCCCCACCTTATGCAGTGATTAATGATACTGCATTCTTGACAACCTTAGATGATCGCGACTGGCGTTCTGGGATTGCAGAAGCCCTCAAAGTAGCCCTAATTAAGGATGCTCACTTCTTTAATTTTATCCACTCCCACACCGCAGCCCTTGTCCGTCGAGACATGGATGCAATGCAACAGCTAATTTATCGTTGCGCCCAGTTACACCTCGAACATATTGCTAATAGCGGCGATCCTTTTGAAATGGGTTCATCTCGCCCTCTGGATTTTGGTCATTGGGCTGCCCATAAACTAGAGCATTTGACTAACTACAATTTACGTCATGGCGAAGCAGTAGCGATCGGCATCGCTTTGGATACCACTTACTCCTATCTTCTAGGAATACTTGGTTACTCAGAGTGGCAAAGCATACTCAGCACACTCTCGGCGCTGGGTTTCACCTTGTACGTGCCAGAGATGGCTGACCAATCATGTTTATTTCAAGGTTTGACCGAATTCCGTGAACATTTGGGCGGCGAATTAACCTTAACTTTATTGCAAGCTATTGGCAAAGGAATTGAGGTTCACGAAGTCGATTTATCTTTATACAAGCAGGCAATTTCGTTATTAAGTGATTTCGTCGAAACAAACCAAGCACCAATCACATTCAAAGTGGTGTAATGCCAATATTCTTCGTGTCTTTGTGCCTCTATGGTAGATATTAACCACAAAGACACAAAGCATCGCTTTAATATAAAATTTACTGTTTGTTCTTATGCAAAAAACTGTTGTTCTCAACGTCGTAGGATTGACGCCTAGCCTTGTAGGTGAGTATACGCCCTTCCTTTCCCGTTGGGCAGAACAGGCAAAAGTCATACCGATTGAACCCGTGTTACCTGCTGTTACCTGTACAGCACAAGCAACCTATTTGACAGGGAAGCTACCTAATGAACATGGAATAGTTGCCAATGGTTGGTATTTTCGGGATGAGTGTGAAATTAAGTTTTGGCGACAGTCTAACAAACTTGTTCAGGCTCCCAAGTTGTGGGACATGGCGAAAGCAATAGATCCGAACTTTACTTGTGCCAACTTATTCTGGTGGTACAATATGTACTCTTCGGTGAACTATGCCGTCACTCCCCGACCGATGTATCCTGCTGATGGCAGGAAAATTCCGGATATTCATACGCAACCGAAAAAATTGCGATCGCAACTCCAAAATGACTTAGGTCAGTTTCCTTTATTCAATTTTTGGGGGCCGAATACATCCATCCGTTCCACCCAATGGATTGCAGATTCAGCAAAGTGGCTTGAAGAACGTTCTAACCTGACGCTGACACTCGTTTATCTGCCACATCTAGATTACTGCTTACAAAAGTATGGCCCTGACATCAATAAAATAGCTAAAGATTTGCAAGAAATTGATGCGGTTTGTGCTGATTTGATCCAATTCTATGAAAGTCGGGGCGCTGAAGTTATTGTCTTATCAGAATACGGAATTACATCAGTATCCAAACCAGTTCACCTGAATCGGATGCTGCGAAAAAAAGGTTTGTTAACGGTGCGCGAAGAATTGGGTAGAGAACTCCTAGATGCTGGTGCTAGTAAAGCATTTGCTGTTGCAGATCACCAACTTGCCCATGTTTATGTTAATGATCCAGATTATATTTCCACGGTGCGATCGCTTCTAGAAGAAACTGAAGGAGTTGCCTACGTTTTAGATCAGAGCGAAAAATCAGCCTATAATCTGAATCATTCGCGATCGGGAGAATTAGTAGCAGTAGCCCAGCCAGATGCTTGGTTTACTTATTATTATTGGCTTGATGATAGCCGCGCCCCCGATTTCGCTAGAACTGTAGATATTCACCGTAAACCTGGTTATGACCCTGTAGAACTTTTCCTTGACCCGAACATCAAACTTCCCCAGGTCAAAATCGGTCTGAAACTTTTAAAGAAACAGCTCGGACTTCGTTACTTGATGGACGTGATACCCTTAGATGCTTCTTTAGTACGTGGTTCTCACGGTTGTCTTCCATCTTCTCCTGCTGAGAGTCCCTTATTGATCACTAAACAAACTCACTTGCTTGATTCATCATCAATTAAAGCGACTGATGTTTGCCAATTGATCCTTGGACATTTGAGTAAACAAGACTTACGCGCAAAAGTTGTTTTTTGAAATTAAGGGTTTAACACTAATTCGTAATTAAGAGGTGGGTGACTGGTGTTCAAGAGTCAAAATGAGCCAGCCACGCCACTATAAAAGAGCTTAAGTCCAAGTTTACAGAGGTATTAGCTTCAAGCTAATACCTCTGATACTGTTTCTCTGTGAAGCTGCATCATATTTAACCCCCGCCTTTGGCGTCCCCCCAAGGCATCGGGGGGACTACAGAGAGGTCGAATTAAGCGTATCTTTAAATAGAATTGGTATGACAGATGTACGCTTCTAACTGTGTATTCATATCAGGCATTTTGTAAAATAAAATGGTGTAATACCAATTCACGAAAATCTTGATAAATATAGGTTTCTCGTAGGGACACGGCATTGCCGTGTCCCTACCAAAGTATTTATATCATTCTTAAAGTGGAATAGTGTAAATTGTATTAAAAACGGGAATTAATCATATTAATTTTTCTATTTTTTTAATTCTACTAAAGAAAATTTATCTCAATATATATATTATTTTTATAACCATAGATAGAGGCGGATATTAATAAAAATTGCTTTTCAAAATATACTAAATGAGGTGAAATGACAAGCTAATAAATTGACACCTGAATCGAAAAATTCTTCATTTATATGTTGTTTTACATTGAGTAAGCTTAATTAAGAATAAATAAATAATTGCAAATATCTGCACTTCAGAAACAATAAATAATTTGAAATTGTTTCCAGATATTTAACCATTTAAATTTTACTTTAAATCAACTTAGTTATCAATAGTTATGAAACGCTTGTGACTAATAACTAATCTAGAGGGTCTATCTATGATTGCTGATTCCCATTCCTATACAACTCTTGGCGGTGTCAATGTCTCTCGCTCCATCACAGAAGTTAAGATGGAGACTGCTCTCGAAGAAATTTTATTCTATCTAAATTCTCAGCGTGGAGGCTTGCTAGCGAGTAGTTACGAATATCCAGGGAGATATAAAAGATGGGCGATTGGATTTGTCAATCCACCAATAGAATTGTCAACGCGGGAAAATGCTTTCACTCTCAAAGCCTTAAACGATCGCGGTAAAGGAATTTTACCATTACTGTTAGAGCGTCTATCTGAGTCGAACCAACTTCAAGAAATTAACTTTAACGAAGATAATAACTATATTGCAGGTTTTGTTAAACCAACAAAAGAATTTTTTGCTGAAGAAGAACGCAGCAAACAGCCTTCAGCATTTACAGTTATTCGCGAAATTTTACATATTTTCTCTAGCCAAGAAGACGAACATTTAGGTTTGTATGGTGCATTTGGTTACGACTTAGTTTTCCAATTTGAGCCAATCAACCAGCAGTTAGAACGTGCTAGTGATCAACGAGATTTGGTACTATACCTACCTGATGAATTGATAGTTGTTGACTACTATCAGCAACGAGCATTTAGTATTCAATATGAATTAGAAACTATATATGGCAGCACTAATAATCTGCCTCGAACAGGTGAGTCTGTTGATTATCTAGGCAAACGTCTAACACCGGCTCAAACTGCTGACCATGAAAGAGGCGATTATGCCAAACACCAAGTTGAAGTGGCACTCGATTATTTCCGTCGGGGTGATTTATTTGAAGTAGTTCCTAGCCAAAACTTTTTTGAAGCTTGTGAAGAAAAACCCAGCAAATTATTTGAAACTTTAAAGAAAATTAATCCTAGTCCCTATGGGTTTATTTTTAATCTTGGTGGAGAATACCTGATAGGTGCATCGCCAGAAATGTTTGTGCGGGTTGAAGGTAGACGCGTCGAAACTTGTCCGATTAGTGGTACTATCACCCGCGGACAAGATGCTCTAGACGATGCTGTGCAAATTCGCCAGTTACTCAACTCACACAAAGATGAAGCTGAGTTAACGATGTGTACTGATGTAGATCGCAATGACAAGTCCCGGATTTGCGAACCCGGTTCAGTGCGAGTCATCGGTCGTCGGCAAATTGAATTATACAGCCACTTAATACATACAGTAGACCATGTAGAAGGGACACTGCGATCGCAATTTGATGCTTTAGATGCGTTTCTCAGTCATACTTGGGCAGTTACAGTTACCGGCGCACCTAAAAAGGCAGCAATTGAGTTTATCGAACAGCATGAACGCAGCGCTCGACGTTGGTATGGTGGAGCAGTTGGTTATTTAAATTTCAATGGTAATTTAAATACTGGATTAATCCTGCGAACAATTCGGTTAAAAGACTCCATTGCTGAAGTCCGAGTTGGCGCAACTGTTCTGTATGATTCGATACCACAAGCAGAAGAACAAGAAACCATTACCAAAGCAGCCGCTTTATTTGAAACAATTCGTAGTGCTAAAGAAAGTAGCGGCACAATTAAGCCGCGTAGTTTCGCAAAATTGAGCAAATACCTCCCAGATGTAGAATCCGGGAAACGCGTCTTACTCATAGACCATGAAGACTCATTTGTTCATACACTAGCCAATTACATCCGTCAAACGGGTGCAAGCGTCACCACTCTACGTCACGGCTTCTCAGAATCGCTGTTTGATACAGAACGCCCTGACCTTGTTGTTTTGTCTCCTGGCCCTGGTAGACCTAATGATTTTCGAGTTCCTGAGACTGTTGCCGCCTGTGTCCGTCGCCAAATACCCCTGTTTGGAGTTTGTCTAGGACTGCAAGGCATCGTAGAAGCTTTCGGTGGAGAGTTAGGAGTTCTCAACTATCCTCAACATGGTAAATCTTCGCGGGTTTTCGTCACAGATTCAGATTCTGTTCTATTCCAAGGTTTACCAGAAACCTTTGCAGTAGGTAGATACCACTCATTATTTGCTCTACCGCAACGCTTGCCAAGAGAACTCAACATCACAGCGATTTCTGAAGACGATGTGATTATGGGCATTGAGCATCAGACACTTCCGATTAGTGCAGTTCAGTTTCACCCAGAGTCAATCATGACGTTATCAGGCGAAGTTGGTCTAACAATGATCAAAAACGTTGTGCGTGCTTATACGCTAAGTAAAGAATCATTAGTTATTGGGCATGGGGCATAGGTCATCCCTTCGGCTTCTCTACGAGACGCTTGGCGTTAGCGAAGCTTTCGCTTTAGCGATACGCTCAGGACAAGTGGGCATGGGGAATAAAGCTATTAGTTTGCTCTACTCTCCACTCCTCTTAAGAAAAAATGCCTCGTTTCACCCCACTGAATAAAAATTTGAAACCCCTTATATCAAGCCTTTTGCTATGCGTCATAATTACGAATTACGTAGCTTGCTTCTCGCCAAAGGCGAGTATTACGAATTAGTATGACTAACCAAGTTGCCCCGCCTCAGCATATTCTCGATGAAATTGTGTTGCATAAGCAACAAGAAGTTGCACAATTGCAGCACGAGTTGCCTTTAGCTTCTTTGCAACAGCAGTTAACTACTGCCCCAACTGTGCGAAATTTTCTGACTGCTTTGCAAGAAAATCCCAGCAAACCCAGCTTAATTGCTGAAGTTAAAAAAGCATCACCGAGCCGCGGAATTATCCGGGAAGACTTTGACCCAGTGGCGATCGCTCAGGCTTATGAACGAGGTGGTGCAGCTTGTCTATCAGTTCTGACAGACCAAAAGTTTTTTCAGGGTGGTTTTGCTAATCTGCGTGCAGTGCGAGCAAACGTAACATTACCGCTACTGTGTAAAGAGTTCATCATTGAACCTTACCAAATTTATTTAGCACGAACAGCAGGCGCAGATGCAGTATTATTAATTGCTGCCATCCTTTCAGACAAAGAACTCCAAGACTTTTTGCAAGTGATTCACGATTTGGGAATGACTGCACTAGTGGAAGTTCATACCTTGGCTGAATTAGATCGAGTGCTAAAGCTAGATGGTCTACGTTTAGTAGGAATTAACAACCGTAATCTAGAGGATTTTACAGTTGATTTAGGAATAACACAGCAACTTTTAGCACAGCGGCAACAAGAATTACAAAGCTTGGGTATCACTGTTGTCAGCGAGTCTGGACTGCATACACCTGCTGATTTATCTCTTGTAGCTGAAGCTGGTGTTCGTGCCGTTTTGGTAGGAGAGTCTTTAGTTAAACAAAGCGATGTAGAGCAAGCTGTGCATAGTTTATTGAAACAAAATCTCTCTGCCTAGAAAAAAAGCATTGAGAAAATTTAGCTCACTTGAAAGAGCGAGCCAAGTGATTTTACTTTGTGTCTTTGTGGTTGAAAAATAAATCTTATTAACCACAAAGACACCAAGAAAACTAAATTTTGAAGATTCCACTTAGACAAAGCTAGGGGATTCAGTGCAATCAAAATATACTTCTTGCAGAACTTGGGCCAAGGGGCAAGATAAAGGACTAAATTTCCCTTTCCCCTTAACCCTTTTCCTAAAAGCAAGCCAATGCTTTGAGGCAATTGTATGAAAGCGATAGTGATCACAAGCTTTGGAGACCCAGAAGTCTTTGCACAGCGAGAAGTAGATAAACCTACACCAAATGATAACGAAGTTTTAGTCAAGGTTTATGCAACCTCAGTCAACCCAGCCGACTGCGGAGTGCGTCAAGGATTTTTTGGAGCAAGGATTAAACTACCAGCAATATTAGGCTATGACGTTTCAGGTGTCATTGAAGCTATTGGTAAAAACGTCACAGATTTTCAAGTAGGTGACGAAGTTTATTACGCTATAGGACTTTTAGATGGTGATGGAGCTAATGCAGAGTATCATCTCGCAAATGAATCAATTGTTGTCAAAAAGCCTGTAAATATATCCCATATCGAAGCGGCTAGCGTACCTATAGCAGGAGGTATCGCATGGGCTGCACTCATCACCAGGGCAAACATCATCATTGGTGAAACCGTCTTAATTCATGGTGGTGCTGGCGGTGTTGGCACATTCGCAATCCAAATAGCTAAAGCAGCTGGTGCTTATGTATACACAACCTGCGGCGGCTACGACCTTGATTTTGTATATTCTATTGGTGCAGATAGAGCGATCGATTACCGTAATGAAGACTTTATTAACATTATTATGCAAGAAACAGGTGGTGAAGGAGTTGATGTGACTTTTACTACTGTTGGCGGCAATATTTTAGCCAAAAGTTTGATAGTGACGAAGCCTGAAGGACGTGCTGTTACTATAACTAGTGTTGCAGGTGATCTTAATACTGCCATTTTCAAAAATATCACTATCCACTTCGTACATTTAGATAACGCCCGCCCCAAGCTGGATGCCTTGCGAAACCTAATTGAACGAGGTCAAATCCTACCTATTGTTGGCATGACTTTTCCGTTGACTCAAGTAGCACAAGCCCATCAAAGACTTGAGGAAGGCGGTGAAGGTGTGCGCGGCAAAATAGCTGTCGAGGTTGCATGAATAAGTAAGTGTTTAAGCTGTGTGACATTTAATTTTCCATGTTTGCAGAGTGGCAAAAGGTAGGAGTGGAAGATAAAGGAGAGAATAACAAGCAATCCCCAATCCCTAGTCCCCAGTCCCCAGTCCCTTTTAGGTGAATTATTAAGATGACTTCTATATCTGAGTACTTTCAAACTTTACGTAATCGCAAACAGTCGGCGTTGATTCCTTTTATTACCGCTGGCGACCCTGACTTGGAAACAACTGCTGAGGCTTTACGCATCTTAGATCGCAATGGTGCTGACTTTATAGAGTTAGGTGTTCCTTACTCTGACCCCTTAGCAGATGGGCCTGTGATTCAAGCAGCAGCAACTCGCGCTTTGCAAAAAGGTACAAAATTAGAGCAAGTGCTAGAGATGTTGCAAGCCGTGAGTCCTAGCTTGAAAGCACCAATAATTCTATTTACTTATTACAATCCAATTTTGCACCGGGGTATTAAGTCGTTTTTAGCGGATATTGCTAATGTTGGGGTGCGAGGCTTGGTTGTACCAGATTTACCACTAGAAGAGTCAGAAGAATTAATAGAAACTGCTGCTAATTTCGGAATTGAGGTAATTTTACTCGTAGCGCCTACCAGTTCCAAAGATAGGATAGAAGCGATCGCCCGTCAATCTCAAGGATTTATCTACCTTGTGAGTGTAACTGGTGTTACAGGTGTACGCTCTCAGATTCAAGACCGTGTGAAGCATATCCTAACGGATTTGCGAACCATCACTGATAAACCCATTGGCGTCGGCTTTGGCATTTCAGGCCCAGAACAAGCGCATCAAATAGTTGAATGGGGTGCAGATGCAGTAATAGTTGGTAGTGCCTTTGTCAAGCGTTTAGCTGAAGGTAGCCCAACTCAAGGACTGCAAGCTGTAGAAAAACTTTGCCAAGAACTTAAAGCAGCAATTACAGAAAGTCGGCGAGAAAGTGCATCCCTTCAAGGGGTGAAATAAATTTCAACTTAGGGCATTGGGCATTCTTCGTTAGTTATTTCTTCCCCACTCCCTCACCCCCTACACAGACGCGATTCATCGCGTCTCTACCCCCAATCTCCCTTCTGCTGTTCGATAAAGACTTTAAACATCAAAGGATTTTAACAAGTGGTAAGCATACAAGACATTGACACTGCAATTTCGTCTGCAACTGCGCGGCCTGATTCTTTAGGCAGGTTTGGCAAATTCGGTGGTAAGTACGTGCCAGAAACCTTAATGCCTGCATTAAGTGAATTAGAAACGGCTTTTTATCAATATCGCAATGATCCCAGCTTTCAAGCTGAGTTGCAAGGTTTACTCCGGGATTATGTAGGCAGACCCAGCCCGTTATATTTTGCTGAACGTCTCACAGCACACTATGCTAAACCAGATGGCACAGGTCCGCAAATTTACTTAAAGCGTGAAGATTTAAATCATACTGGCGCTCACAAAATCAATAATGCTTTGGCTCAGGTGTTGTTAGCCAAACGTATGGGCAAGCAACGAATTATTGCAGAGACAGGTGCAGGTCAGCATGGTGTAGCAACTGCAACCGTATGTGCGCGTTTTGGGTTGAAATGTGTGATTTACATGGGCATCCACGATATGGAACGGCAAGCCCTAAACGTGTTTCGGATGAAGCTGATGGGCGCAGAAGTTAGCCCTGTGGAAGCAGGTACTGGAACTCTCAAGGATGCAACTTCTGAAGCAATTCGAGATTGGGTGACAAATGTAGAAACGACCCATTACATTCTGGGTTCTGTTGCTGGCCCTCACCCTTACCCGATGCTGGTGCGTGACTTTCATACAATAATCGGTCAAGAAACTCGCTCTCAATCTCAAGAAAAGTGGGGAGAACTCCCAGATATTCTTCTGGCTTGTGTGGGTGGAGGTTCCAATGCGATCGGATTGTTCCATGATTTTGTCAATGAACCTTCTGTGCGCTTGATTGGTGTGGAAGCGGCAGGTGAAGGTGTAGATACAGAAAAACACGCAGCAACTCTAACACGAGGACAAGTTGGAGTTCTGCACGGCGCGATGAGTTATTTACTTCAAGATGATGATGGGCAAGTA
This sequence comes from Nostoc sp. UHCC 0302, assembly GCF_038096175.1. Taxonomy (NCBI): domain Bacteria; kingdom Bacillati; phylum Cyanobacteriota; class Cyanophyceae; order Nostocales; family Nostocaceae; genus Nostoc; species Nostoc sp. UHCC 0302. Next base: position 1,457,165 of record NZ_CP151099.1, on the reverse strand, counting down.
ATCGAAGCACACTCAATTAGTGCCGGACTAGACTATCCTGGCGTTGGCCCTGAGCATAGTTATTTAAAGGATCTTGGTCGCGCCGAGTATTACAGTGTCACTGATAAGCAGGCACTAGAAGCATTTCAAAGGCTTTCCCAATTAGAAGGAATTATTCCAGCCTTAGAAACTGCTCATGCGATCGCCTATTTAGAAACTTTGTGTCCTCAGCTAGATGGCAGCCCCCGCATTGTGATCAATTGCTCCGGCAGAGGCGACAAGGATGTGCAAACTGTAGCAAAAGTCCTTAATCATTAGTCCCCAAAGTTCTGAGCGTCGCAAGCCGGCGCTCAGACTTCTCTGTTTGTTCTTCGCTAATGACCAATGACAAATCACCAATATGACAGCCGTAACTCAAGCTTTACTTGACAATATACTCGTTACTCCTGACTCATACGACTGGCCAAGTTTATTACAACAGTTGCTTGATCGGCGATCGCTAAGTGTTTCTCAATCTCAGGCTCTGATGGAAGGTTGGCTCACAGATGCCATTCCTCCGGTACTATCGGGGGCAATTTTAACGGCGCTTCAAGCCAAAGGCGTATGTGCAGAAGAATTGGTTGGTATGGCCAGTGTCTTGCAATCCCAAGGGCTGGGGACTGGTGATTCGGGATTAGGGATTGGGAAAACTTTTGCCCAATCCCCAGTACCCAGTACCCAGTCGCCAATCCCCTTAATCGACACTTGCGGAACTGGAGGAGATGGGGCTTCAACCTTCAATATCTCTACTGCTGTCGCTTTTGTTGCTGCCGCCGCAGGGGTAAAAGTTGCCAAGCATGGCAATCGTTCAGCATCTAGCAAGGCTGGTTCAGCTGATGTATTAGAAGCTTTGGGAATAAATCTCAACGCCAGTCCTGAGAAAGTTCAAGCAGCAGTTGGCGAGATTGGAATAACCTTTTTGTTTGCCCCAGGCTGGCATCCAGCACTAAAAGCAGTAGCTGCTTTGCGAAAAACGTTGAAAGTACGTACTATTTTTAACCTGTTGGGGCCTCTAGTAAATCCGATGCGACCCACAGGACAGATTATTGGTGTGAATGACCCTCTTTTACTAGAGCCGATCGCTGAAGCTTTATCACAATTAGGATGTCGGCAAGCGATCGCACTCCATGCAAGAGAAAGGTTAGATGAAGCTGGTTTGGCTGACATCACTTATTTAGCTGTACTCCAAGAAAAAAAAGTACGTTCTCTCACACTCAATCCTCAAGAACTCGGTTTGAGTCCTGCACCAACAGAGGCACTACGAGGCGGAGATATCCAAGAAAATGCAGAAATCCTCAAAGCAGTTCTGCAAGGTAAAGGCACTCAGGCGCAGCAGGATGTAGTTGCTTTAAATACAGCGCTAGCACTGCAAGTCGGTGAGGCCATTGATCGGGAAACCGATATTATATCCGGTTGTATCAAAGGAATTGTCCTTGCAAAACAAGTTCTGCAAAGCGGTGCTGCTTGGACAAAACTAGAACAACTTGCCCAATTTTTGCATTAATAGCCAACTTCTATTAACAACACACGGTAGGAACGCACATCTGTGCGCCTCTACTTAATTACACCCAGCCAGTATACAAAAGGAAAACGAAGATGATTGTAGTACTTAAAACTGGTACACCTACTGACGAAATTAATCGGATCAGCGAAGGTTTGAAAGACACTTGGGGAGTCACAGTAGAAAAAAGTGTCGGTGAACATAAAGTTATCTTAGGGTTAATTGGCGATACTACTGCCATTGATCGGATGCAAGTCCAGGAGTTCAGCCCTTGGATTGAGCAAGTATTGCGAGTAGAAAAACCTTTCAAACGGGTTAGCCGAGAATTCCGACATGGGGAAGCTAGCGAGGTTGTTGTACCCACGCCTAACGGTCGCGTTTACTTCGGAGAGCATCATCCTATAGTGGTGGTAGCTGGCCCTTGTTCCGTTGAAAATGAAGAGATGATTGTGGAAACTGCCAAGCGCGTGAAAGCCGCAGGAGCAAAGTTCCTGCGTGGAGGAGCTTACAAACCTCGCACCTCACCTTATGCGTTTCAAGGACATGGTGAGAGTGCTTTAGATTTGTTAGCAGCAGCGCGTGAAGCTACAGGTTTGGGGATCATCACAGAAATTATGGATACTGCTGACCTAGCAGCAGTGGGAAGAGTGGCTGACATTATCCAAGTCGGTGCTAGGAATATGCAGAATTTCGCTTTGCTCAAAAAGGTAGGCGCTCAAGATAAACCTGTGTTACTAAAGCGGGGAATGTCCGCCACTATTGACGAGTGGTTGATGGCTGCTGAATATATCCTGGCATCGGGAAATCCAAATGTGATTTTCTGTGAGCGGGGAATTAGAACTTTTGATGCCAAATATGCTCGCAACACCTTAGATTTGTCGGTGATTCCAGTATTGCGATCGCTCACACATCTACCAATCATGATTGATCCTAGTCATGGTACTGGTAAGTCTGAGTATGTTGCACCTATGGCAATGGCTGCGATCGCAGCTGGTACAGACTCCTTAATGATCGAGGTTCACCCGAATCCAGCTAAGGCTTTATCTGATGGGCCTCAGTCCCTGACCCCTGATAAATTTGACCGCTTGGCTCAAGAAATGTCAATTATAGGCAAAGTAGTTGGACGCTGGTCTATACCTGCATTGGCAACTGCTGTTTAGTTATATAAATAGGGCAGATATTTTCATCGCTTCTTCCTATTACCTGCCCTACGTTTCCTATTTAATGCAACTCGGCATTGAGCAAGAATTAGCGCTTGAATATTTTACAGATATCATGTGCTAATAAACAATAACACCAGGGATTTAGAGCTTGTTTTTAACTCTTTAATCTCTCGTTTTGTCTATCAAAATTAGTTAAAAACAGTTAGCTAAATTATCGACAATAAATCTAAATATTGTTCATTTCAATATTAGTAAATCTTGTTTACTATATATGAGGTTAGTAGAAGTTGAAGCGTAACTTTACTTATCCAATATTTAGATAAATCAATCAATAGTGAACTCCCTAAGTTCCATAGGCTAATAGCTAGCTCCAGCAATAGAAGAGTACAACAGTAAGTTATAAGCTCGGTTAATTCGTAGCTACTTGATGTTGTAACACTAACAAAGTTTTTAACCGTACAAATAGGAGGACAAGTTCTGATGGCAGATACAAATAATAGTGGTAGTAGTAACGCCCCTTCTAACGAAGAGTTAATTAACCAGCTTAAAAACTCACCCTTTGGCCCTGTCTTTGAGATTCCAAATGCAGACCAAGATGAAATACTAGCAGCTTTTGGCAAAGCTTTTGGTGATGGAGGTGGTAAAAATCCATTTCCAACTGGAAGTAGTCCAGATAACTTACCTTATGATGGCAATCCTTTCGCTGGTGAAAACTTCTGGAATATCTTCGCTGGCGGTGTAGATCCCACCAAAGGCGGCGACCCTTTAACTGGTGGCGGTGGTAGTCCATTCCCTACAGGTGGCAGTGGTAGTCCATTCCCTACAGGTGGCAGTGGTAGTCCATTCCCTACAGGTGGCAGCGGTAATCCACCTACAGGTGGTGGTAGCCCATTCCCGACTGATGGCGGCAGTATCCCATTCCCTACAGGTGGCAGCGGTAGTCCATCTACAGGTGGCGGTAGCCCATTCCCGACTGATGGCGGCAGTATCCCATTCCCAACAGGTGGCAACGGTAGTCCATTCCCTATTGGTGGTAGCGGTAGCCCATTCCCAACAGGTGGCAGCGGTAACCCATTCGCTTAGTAGCAACACTCATTAGAATTACAGCAAAATCCGCAGATTAATATAGATGAACTATCTATATTAATCTGCGTTTTAATTTGAATAATTTCAGCTATCGCCAAATAATTACTCTGTTGTTTTTTGAACTACACTATCACTTAAAAATCAAAACCTTCATTGTTAATATACTGACTCTTGAATGGGGCAAGTATTTATATTTACTATTTTATTTAGTAAAATGTAAAATTTTTTACAAGACAATACTGCTTTAATAAATGCTTAGGACAAGCAGCAGGGCGATCGCATGATGTCAATAAAACTATTCTCCTCTCAAGGGACTTCCAAAAAATAAATTATTACAAAATTATTTGTACATTTGTAGAGGCGCAAGGCCTTGCACCCCTACTGGAAGTCCCCAATAGACTCAAAATAATCTCATTAATCTCTGCTTTGGGATAATTGCCCAAAGTAACTAAAAAATTGACAAGCCAATCAAAAGATTAGTCATTGCAATTAAGATATTATTCAGGTAAATTTTTTAGTAAAGTATAGATAACAACACTTAGTAAGTATTGTATAAATCATAAAATTAACAACTTTTAAGTTGCTAAGACAAAATTTAAATTATCTGACTTAGTAAAATTAGTTTTTTAGAGAAAAAACGAAAAAATAATATTAGAAAATACACCTTAATTTGATTTAATTAATTTTTAATCTCACTGTAATGTGTCGAGTTTTGAAATTCCAAACCTGAATTAAAAATAGGAGATTATTACTGATGGTAGCGTCTGCTGTAAACTCCGTTAATGATAGTGGCAACACATCTACTACTGGTAATGCCTTGACTGGCGGCAATAGCAGTCTGCCTCAGCGATCGCCATCAACGTACCTAAAATTAATTGAGCGTGATCAGACATCTTTAGGTAGCAATGGCAATCCTCTCCCAGGTGGTGGTTTTAACCCGTTTGCAGGAAATGGTAGTAGTAAACTTGAGAAAATAATCTTCAACCGCTTAAAGTCGGTTCTCGGTGACGATTACTTTAATGGTACTAACAACCCGTTTACTAAAGGTGGTAGCAATCCATTTGTAGGTGGTGGCAGTTCTATTCCTAACAGTGCTAGTAACCCGTTTACAGGTAGCGGAACTAATCCATTTGCAGGTGGCGACAATCCACTTCAACAATCGCCTTTCGACCCTTTAAAAGAAGTTCTTGGCGGCAATTTACCCTTTAACAGTAATACATCCAATGCTGCTGGTAACCCGCCTTTTAATGAAAGCAACGCACCAATTGGTAATGGCAATAGGAATTCTGGCAGTAACAACGGAACTATTGGCAACTTCAACTCAGACTTTGGTAATGATAGTGCAACCATTGGTAATGGCAACTGGAACTATAAGAATAACAACGCAACCATAGGTAATGGCAATTGGCACTTCGGTAGTGACAACACAACCCTTGGTAATGGTAACTGGTATTGGGATGAGGGAAGTAACAACAAAACCCTTGGTAATGGTAATTGGAACTTTGGCGGTGATAACGCAACTGTTGGAAACGGCAACTGGGGCTTCGGTACTGACAATGCAACCATTGGAAACGGTAACTGGGACTTCGGTACTAACAATACAATAATTGGTAATGGCAACTGGGTATTCACCAGCGGTAATACAGTGGTTGGTAATGGCAACTGGTTAGAAAATGGTGACAACACAGTTATTGGTCTTGGTGACAAAACTATTCCACCAGGGATTAAGGGAGATGTTGAGGTACTAATTAACTCCCTTATAGGTAGAGTAGGTAAGGATTTCGTAGGATTAACAGGAAACTTGGGAGCATCAGATATCCAAACGCTTAATCGACTTATTTTTTCTAAAGGCGTTGGTGTTAACGATGGTGATATATCTACTGATGTTCAGCAGTTTTTGGGATCACTTAAGGCAATTTCGGGGAATGCGATCGCTTACCCATCTGTACCCAATCCTCAGTCTGTTCCTGAACCAGACTCCTCAACGTTGTTGGTAGTAACGGGACTTTTTTGTTTGCTATTGAGAAAGTTCAAAAAATATACATAATTCTGGTTGCTAAAATAGACGTTTTACAAAAAGCTGGACTGCAATTTTCAAAAAAAGTCAAGTACTTAACTGTATTTGTAACATATCTTTGTGAAATCTTTAAGTTGTATAACGAGCTAAAGATTCCATTCGCGACGAAAATTAGTTGAATAGAAATAAACTAATTTGACAATAAAAAGGATTGAAATGGGACTTCGCGACGGACTTTTGAACTCAAACAAAAAGACTATGGTCGTAAATGACTGCTGTAGCTTGATAGAAGCACAACTTGCTTCAAAGTCAGGCATAAGCGGCGTCGCTCTGAAAACTGCCTTCGCCGCTCTTAAAGGGGTCAAGCCAGGATATATCCCCTACGTTGTCGAGCAGATTCTGCCGCAGTGCTTCACAGCACTTGATCCTATTTGGAGCGAGGGTGAGCAGAAGGGCGACCCAGTTGGTCATCTTGCTGCGAGTCGTTCTGAAACAGCGGACGCGCTACTTAGCGTTACTGACGCAAGGCTTAAGGACGTATCGCGGGCGATTGTGCGAGGAACTTATCAAAAACTCCGCGGCTCAGCCAAGAAACACGTAGAGGAAGCAGTGCCAGACTTAGCTAAAGTAATCGATAAATATACCAAAGTCTGATCCATAAAAGAATGTACGCCGCAGTCCAATGCTGCGCCAAAATAGGTCAAACCCTGACTGAATTAGTAATGCTGTAAGAAGCTCTCCCCAAAGTCTCTTTACCTATAAGGAAAGCTTGGGGGAGAGCTTTCCGAAGCTTAGATGTTAATAACAATACTTTTTAAACATCCTCTAAATGTAAGGTTTACTTATATCTTGCACCAGGCGACTGGAAGTCGCGGCTACACAGGCAAAACCCACCTGGTGGGTTTCAAACCCTTGATGTTCCGTCAGTCCGCGCAGGCGGTGAGACCAGCGCTGCGGGAGGGTTTCCCTCCGCAGGCGACTGGCGTTAGCGTCAGCGTAAAGCCTTCGGCATGGCTTCGCTTAGAGCGAGCTTGCGTATCGCTAAAGCGAAAGCTCCGCTAACGCGCAGCGTCTCGCAGAGAGCGTCACCCGAAGGGACTTCGTTTGTATAGCCGCGATTTCTAATCGCCAAGCCTAGGTGGAAGATATCAGTTTAGGGAAAATTATCAAAGCCTCACTAAATATTATCCTTCATCCTAAGAAACATTTCTATTTCTTAAAATCTATAACGATTAGGCGATCGCTTTAGATTTCATTAGTTTCGTAATTTCCTAATTTAACCTGAATTCGACAAACCTCTCCCTGCCTTGAACTAAAGTTCAAGTCTGTCTCTCTCCGAGTCGGAGAGGGACGGTTTTGCGTAGTAAAATCTCTTAGAGGTCTTTTATTGGGCTAATTAAGCAGACATCATAGAGCTATCGAACTCACGTTAATTTATGGCTCTTCATAAAGGTTTGTGTCTATCAGCAGTTATGTAAACCATCCAAAATTTTAGAGGCGAAATAACAAACCTATATACTCATTATCCGCCTTATAATACTCATAATTCACGGTAACTCGATTAAGATACCGGATATTATTTGGAGAATATTGATGCGGAAGTGGCAGAATACGACAAAATCAGTGACTTTACTGGTTGGGCAAATTCAAAGCTATGTTGTGCAAGCTATATCTATTATTAAGCACTGCTGCCAACGAGCAATAGAAAGTTTGTGGAAAAAACATTCTCTCTACAACTTCCTGTGTCTGTTTTTGGTCGGAGTTGGCTTGAGCATGGTACTTGCTGCTTGTTCTTTTAGCAATGCTGATACCAGTGCAAATTCCCAGCGTGATGTCAAGTTAAAGCTTGTTTCCTACTCAGTTACGAAAGCAGCTTATGATCGCATTATTCCGAAATTTGTAGAAAAGTGGAAGCAAGAACATAATCAAAATATTACTTTCGAGCAGAGCTATGGAGCTTCTGGTGTCCAAGCTGGTGCTGTAATTGATGGTTCGCAAGAAGCAGATGTAGTACACCTGTCACTTGCCCTTGATACCTATAGAATTCAGCAAGCAGGGTTGATTCAACCAAAATGGGAAAAAGAAGCTCCCAAGGGTGGGATTGTCAGCAGATCAGTAGTTGTTCTTGTTACCCGTGCTGGTAATCCTAAAGGCATCAAGACTTGGACAGATTTAACCAAAGATGGGTTAAATATCGTTACACCTAACCCAAAAACATCTGGCGGTGCGATTTGGAATTTTTTAAGTCTGTGGGGTTCTATCAGCCAAAAAGGCGGTGAAGAAGCTCAAGCGATCGACTTTACCACCAAAGTCTATAAAAATGCTCCTGTGCTACCAGAAAGTGCGCGTGCGGCTACTGAGCTATTTTTCCAGAAAGGTCAGGGAGATGTTTTAATAACCTATGAGAACGAGGTAATTTTGGCTGAACAAAATGGCCCAAAACTCCCTTATTCAGTACCAGACACTAACATTTCTATTGATAACCCTGTCACCGTTGTTGACAAAAACGTTGCTAAACACGGTACTAGAAAAATTGCTGAAGCGTTTGTCGATTTTCTTTATACACCAGAAGCCCAACGAGAGTTTGCTAATTTCGGATTCCGTCCCGTGCAACCCTTCATAGCAGCAGAAGTGGCATCAAAATATCCTCAACTCCAAACCCTGTTTACAGTTGAAGATTTGGGAGGATGGGATGCTATTCAGAAGAAGTTTTTTGTGAATGGGGGCATTTTTGACAAAATTCAGTCTGCTAGCAAAGCATGAACAGTTTCTATTTCACAGTAATGGCTTAACTCAAGATAGCCATTTGCTGGCAAATTTTACATCAAGCCACTTTTTTACTATCTTTAGATTATGAACATTTACAATCAATTGAAGCATCACAGTTTACTTACCTCTCTAATAATTTGTACCTTGGGAATAACTTCCTGTGACAGGGCGCAGGAGATGAAAAACGAGGTAAGTGTTGATGGTGCAGCTGTAGGTTTTCCAATTGCTCAAGCTGTTGCTGAAGAATATCAAAAACTTAAACCTACTGCTCAGGTTAGTGTTGCTTCCAGCGGTACTGGCGGGGGTGTTAGTAAGTTTTGTGCTGGTAGCCTTGATGTCGTTAATGCCTCGCGTCCGTTCAGAGATGAAGAAATTGCAAACTGTCAGAAGAAGAACATTGAGTTTGTAGAGCTACCTGTCGCTTTAGATGGGATTGCAGTTATTGTCAATGCTAAAAATAATTTTGCCAAATGTCTAAGTATCGAAGAACTTAATAAGATTTGGAATAGTAAATCAACCAACAAAGTAACTAACTGGAACCAAGTTAATCCAAGTTTCCCTAACCAGCGTTTAAAACTTTATGCTCCAGCTTCGGATACTGGGACATTTGATTATTTCACACAAGCTGTCACTAAAAAAGCTAAAAATAGCCGCACTGATTACACTCCTAGCCAAAATCAAAATGTTCTTGTCCAAGGAATCGCTGGTGATGTAACTGCTCTGGGATACGTTGGGATATCTTACTATATGCAGAACCAAAATAAGCTGAATTTAGTTGGAGTTAAAAGTCCAAACGGTACTTGTGAGAAGCCTGTTCCTCTAGATAATATCGTGAGAAACGTTTATACACCTTTGTCTCGTCCTCTGTTCATTTACGTTAGTAAGAAGTCATTAGATACTAAACCCTTAGTAAGGGATTTTGTGAGTTTTTATATAGATAATTCTTGGAAATGGGTTGATGAAGTTGGTTATGTGCCGCTACCTGACCAAGCTTATGTGAAGGTAAAAGCAAAATCTGTATCTGGTCAAACGGGCAGTAAGTTTAATAAAGCAAAACCAGGGAAACCAATCTTAGACTTTATTTAACTTATGGGGGTTTAAGAATAGAGAAAAAAGGACGAAATCCAACACCTTAAAAAGGGGAATTAAACCTGAATTTTCCCCTTTTTAAGACGTAGTTATGGGATTTGCTACTGGTTAATATACAGCGCATTTAGAATTCACAAGTCAGAATTAGGAAGAAAAACAAGCTTTCTCGCTGGCTTTACTTCGACTCCTTTCGGCTTCTCTACGATACCGGAGGCGTAGCTTGCTTCCCCGTAGGGGTACGCTCAAGGCAAGCCGCTCAGTAACATGAGACCTATATTGTGTACTTTATCAACTTGAAATCTGCTGTATTTTTAGCGGCTTTAGAATAATCTTCTAAGACTTGCCAGAAGGTGGAGCAGCATTAATTAGCTCTGGTTTTTCCTCAGTGGCAGGATGCTCAATAGCTTGATCCGATGTCGGACGTGTATCTCGATCAATAGTTTCTATCCGTACAGGTTGACCTATCTCAATTGAGCGATAGAGTGCTTGAATAATCCGAACATCGCTTAATCCTTCTGTCCCGGATGGCTCTGGATCTTTATCTTGTAAGATGCAATCTGAGAAGTAGGTAAATTCAGCTGCTAGCTGGTCGTGCGCAGGAAAGGTGCGTTCTTGAGTCTCACCATCAATTGTCAGGTAGTGCTTCAAATCTCCATGCCAGGTATAGGCAGATTCTACCCGCAAGTCACCTTTGGTTCCTACAACTTGATAGGTGGAAACCTTTGCTCCTCCAAAGCTACAGGTAAATGTCGCGAGTCGCTCATTGGGAAAGCGTAAGGTAGCAGTAGCCATTTCTTCGACTTCGCTGAAGCGTTGTTCCCCTTTATTGGCTGCTACGGCAAAAACTTCGGTTGGTTCGTCTTGAAACAGGTATCGTACAGCGTTAATACAATAGATGCCAATATCATACAGTGTTCCACCACCTGTAACATTACGTAAACGAATGTTACCTTCTTCTACTTGCTGACTAAAAACTGAGTTGAAAATTCGCGGTTCACCAATTTGCTGCGATCGCAAAATTTCGACTGCTTCTAAGTTTGCTGGCTCTAAGTGTAAGCGATAGGCAATCATCAACTTTACACCGTTGTCATTGGCAGCTTTAATCATGGTCTCGCACTCTTGTTCAGTCACGGCCATCGGCTTTTCACACAGCACATGAATTGCCTGATTGGCTGCCCGCACAGTGTACTCGCAATGTAGGTGATTAGGCAGCGCAATATAAACTGCATCAATCTCTCCGCTTGTAAGACAGTCTTCGTACTCTTCATAGGAATAAGTACGTTGAATGCCATATTGTTTACTAAGTTCTTCTCGCTTAGTAGGGTCATCCGAAACTAGCGCAACTACTTCAGAGTTTTCCGCAGGGGCAAATGCAGGCAAGGCGGCTTCTTGAGCAAACCAACCTAAACCCACGACGGCGTAACGAATTTTGCGTTTTTCGTTTGTAGCTGCCATTTCTAGACCTCTTAATCAAGAACTTATTTTTAAAACATCGCTCTTTTACTGTGATGAAGTTCTTCAACTATTCCATCTTGCCGATGAGAGAGACTTTAATCATACTTATGAAATACATGGTCAAATAAAAAACAAGCTTCTGATGAGATTTACTTTCTCAATTATCCTGTTTGGAGGTCAGATACATTGTTACTGATGATGATTGAAGACATAGATCCCCAGCTTCTTAAACGAAACCGGGGATCTTGTTTCTCACGAATGATTTAGGATTGGTATAGTTGCAACTGGGTAATAGAAATTTTTCTATGTTCTCAACGTGTTCAACAACGAAATTCAATCATCTAACAAACTCATTAATGTTTGAACCTCTAAGTCTGGCGGTTCTGATATCTGACACCGTAAATCTAGCAACTGACTCTCTAATGCTTCAGCTACATATGCCATATTAGATTGTTGGGCAATTTTTAACTGATTTTCTTTGATTTTGATTTGTTGTAGCACGTTACTTACAACATAAATTGAATCGTAATCTTGAGAAATCATAGCTTTACATTTGTTAAAAATTTCTAGATTGAAATCAAATTGCTGATTAATCTATTCTCTTGAGAGTATCTAATTTTAAGTAAGTAGTATAGATCATATTAGTGCAAATGTGTCAACAAAAAGAGTAAAGATATCTCAAGTGCTAACATGACTTGTGCAGCAAGATTCTTAATTGAGACTGGCATAAAACTAAAACTGTGGGTGGGTAATACCATTTCACTTTAAGAGGGTAATATCGTGTCTGGTAAAACACTTATAATTAGGCTCGTAGTTGCGCTTGAGCGCCGTACATCTTCTTGCACTCAAGCGCAACTACAAACATACATTTTATTTCTAAGTAATTAGTCGGACTTGACATAACACAAAATTAAGGTCAGGGCAAACGCATCTAAATTACTCTTGACAATAGACAACATCGGTGAGTTGCTGTTTGTCTGTTAGCATCTTAGGGGCTGAGCAAAAACAAGTTGGAACTTGCTTTTCGTCACCCCACGATTAATGGTCTTGTGCATTCCGATCACCCAAAAAGTGGATGCTTAGCAGTCTGCCCCTCTCCATACCATCTCCCCGAAACACCTATTGAGCCAAAATGACTATTACCTGCAAACTTCTTTTACAAAATCACGCTCAAGATTGGCAAGAAGCAACTGTGCATCCCTTCCTAGAACAGTGTCAGTTAGGTATAATTCAACTCCAGCAATTCAATACATGGTTAATGCAAGATTATCTGTTTGTTGTAGAATTTACGCGGATGGTAGGGCGAGTATTAGCCAGCGCACCTCCACAACATTTTGATGTGATACTTGGGGGATTGGCAGCTCTTAAAGACGAACTCAATTGGTTTCAAGAAAAAGCTACCCAACGACAACTGAATCTTAATATAAATAAACAACCAACCTGTAGAGAATACTGTGAATATATGCAGAGTCTTGCAGAAAAGCCTTATCCTGTGCAAGCAACTGCATTTTGGGCTATTGAATTAGCCTATAATCAAGGTTGGCAACTACCAGGTAAAATGCCTGCACCTTACAATGAATTTGCAGAAAGATGGGGAAATATTGATTTTACAAAGTATGTAAAACTTTTGGAACAGCAAGCTAATGATGTTTTAGAAACGGCAGAAGAGGAAATTCAAAAACAAGCTGAAGAATCTTTTTTGATGGTGGCAAAATTTGAACATAATTTCTGGCAGATGGCTTTTCACATAGCACAGCATGAATCAAGATAATTATTTATAAATTTAACTTGGCTATTTCAGTAACTCTCTGACAATACTCAGCCCTACTTGCGTAGTTTCATTCAACATTTTTGTATCTACTATTTTATCATTCGGTGTATGGTAATTCGGTTCCTGTCCCCGGTAGAAAAAAAGGATTGGCACATCTTTGTTAGCAAATGATGCATGGTCGCTACCACCATAGGAAGAACCAAAGATTTTTACATCCGGGTCAACAGCTTTAGCGAATGCGATTAACGATGATGTACCACCAATAAGAAGCTGGTTGTTAACACCAACCATGTCGAAATTCAGCATTCCTTTCAATTCTGAGAGAAACTCTGGTGCAGCAGCATTCACAAAAGCCCGTGAGCCGTGCAAGCCGTCTTCCTCGCCATCGAAAGCAACGAACCAAGTTTGACGGGCAAGAGTTGTGTTAGCTAAATTACGAGCTAGCGACAGCACAACTGCTGTTCCAGAAGCATTATCGTTTGCTCCTGGAGAACCTACCACAGAGTCGTAGTGTCCACCAAGTAGAAGCTTTGGCTGAGTTACCCCTGGTAAATGAGCAATAATATTACGTCCAGTAATAACCTGCTGTTGAACATTGACATTTAAGCTGATATTGACTGGTGGATTTTGCGCCTGCTGAAGCAAGGAATTACCGCGATCGCTTGAAAGTGCGAGGACAGGAATTTTCACTGGTTCGCCTAATGTACCGCCATTTAAATTCCCTGGTTGATTGTTGACAATAACTAAACCAACCGCCCCCGCCGCAGCGGCATTTTTAGCTTTTTCAGAAAAGCGGATTTCACCACGCCGAACGATCGCGATCGCACCTTTAACATTCACAGACGCAAAGTCGCTAGGTCGTCCAAAGTTGGGAATTGCTACTAGTGCTGCATTCAGCTTGCTAGAAATTGTGCCATTGATTGCCCGACCTTCAATAATCGCACCATTAATAGTGAGGTTTGAACCTAAGTCTGCAAACTTTTCATACTTAAAAGTCTGAACTTTGGTAATGTAACCAACTTTACGGTACTGATTAATTAAATAGGTACTTGCCTTTTCCATAACTGGTGTACCAGCTACTCGCGCACCCATATTTACCAAAGCTTGCACATCTGCATAAGTTGCATTGGTACTCTCGTTCTCTTTAGCTTCAGCTTTTGGGAAATAATCTACAACATTTTTTAAGTGAGCTACTTGCGAATTGCCAGCCGTCGGTAATGCAACCAGGACAGCTACTAGTAGGGCTTTTAAATAAAAATTTGTTTGGTTTCTCTTTAAGGGAGTCATTAATGGTCGGTTCAATAAATCATATACTTTTTGGTTTCTCTGATTTTAATTATTTATAGATAAGAATGACAAATTAGTAGTTTAAAGCTTTAAAGCGATCGCTCAACAGGTATTGGCAAAGCCAATAGCAGTATATCCATCAAGTGGGTAGATAAAACGCTCGGTAACACACCTGTGCTACCCGTCAAGCTCTTTAGACATCTTTAGAAATCAACTTTGTCTGTTTAATAAATTCTGATGCTCCTCGTTGCGTCTCTGGTTGACGAGTACACCAATATGCCCAGGCAATCAACACTGCCTGAAATGGTAATCTTATTAAATAAAGTAATTGATTATGAGGAATTCCATCAACTTGAATATTGTGCAAAGTCATATAAATATTGGCAGGAAACACAGCAATAAATAAGGAAATTAGTCCCCATGCTGCTGCTACACTGACAAATGGAATTGTTAAGCCAATACCACCTAGAATTTCAAAGAAACCGCTAACATAAACAGATGTTAATGGCGGAAATGGTGGCGGTACAATGCGAGCGTATTGCTCTGGTCTCAGAAAATGGGTGATACCGACGATAATCAGAGCAACGGCAAAAATACCACGTAATAATTCTTTGCGGTGATGAACTTTGTCAAGTACAGAATTCATAGAAAATTGCAGATATACTGATTTGACTGTAAATATCGCTTTACAATTTTACGTCTATCTGAAGTTATTTTTTTATGCTGTTATGGGCGTAAAAAATCATCTTGCAAATGTAAATATGGTGTTTTCAACTCCAGTAAGGTACAAAATAACCCCTCCCCAACCCTCTATTTACCTTACCAAGGGGAGGGTGCGCGACAGCGCGGGTGGGGTGTATTTCATGTGCCTGGCAATTATTGTATAACTATTATTTAATCGATTAGACATGGTACAATCCCCAATTTATAGAAGTTAGAGTACTTATTAATAACTTTCTTAAGACTTACTATTTTTCTGTATCAGTGCTTCTAAAGATAGAAGAATTTAATGTATAACATGAGTAAGATTTTAGTTACATAATTTAAAAATTAGCAGGGATTTTATTCTTCCTGATTCAAGCTGGATTTTGGAAAGCAAGTTTAACAAACAGTAATGTTGCTAAGCTCAACAAAAGCTTTACAGGCTAATAGCTCTGTATTTATAGGAGTTGGAAAATGAGTAAAAATCAGAAAGATAAAGTTGATAACAGTGCAAATAAGTTGCAGCCAAATAAACATCTGAATAATGAAGCTAATTTAATTGCTCAAGAATCACCACAAAATATTAAAACAATAAATATAGATGGTCAGCGTCCAGTTGATCCAAGTTCTTTTGAGGTTAAAGACACCTTTAACATTGATGGTCAGCGTCCAATTACCTCAAATGATACTGAGGTTGAGGAAATAATAGACATAGATGGCGAGCGTCCCATTGTCTCTAGTAATCTTGTCTTTAATGAGACTCTCAATATAGATGGACAGCGCCCGATTGACCCAAGCGACTTAGAGATTGAAGATATTCTTGAGATAGATGGCGATCGCCCAATCGTTTCAAGTAATACTGCTGCTCCTAAAATTACAACCGATTACATAGACTAAAAAGACTAAAAAGTCTCGTTGAAGAATTTTTTGTGCCTTTGTAGTTTAAAAATAAACAGTCAGAAAGATACAAATATACTAAGTAAAATCGCTAAGGTATCTCTTAGGGATGGAATTTAGTAGTAACTTTAGATAGTGGCATAAGCAATTCTGAATAGCTAGCCTAAACAGGGATATTTCAGTATTCACTCTTGATTGAGTCACCATGCTGATTTTTAGTGACTTGGGCTGCGAATTTCCTGCCTGTCTGGGTGGGCGATATTGGCTCAACTGAATGTTCCTTAGCACAGCTACAGATACTGGTAAAACAGATATGAAAGCAGATGAACTTCTGAACAACTATGCTAGAGGCATCAGAGACTTTACTGCTGTTAACTTGAGCGAGGCAAACTTGAGCGGAGCCGATCTTAGGGGAGCAACTTTAGATAGAGCTATCTTAGATGGAGCTAATCTTAGCAATGCTAATTTAATGCAAACTAGTTTAATTGAAGCTGACTTGAACGGGGCAGATTTGAGCAATGCCAACCTAAGTGGTAGCAATTTAGGTGGAGCTATCTTGGATGGAGCTATCTTGGATGGAGCAACTCTAGATGGAGCGAATTTGAGTCAGGCTGATTTGACTGTTGCTAAATTAATTGATGCAAACTTGAGCGAAGCAGAGTTGCAGCAAGCAACCTTACAAGCTGCAAATCTGGATGGCGCTGATTTAAGCGGAGCAGACTTAAGTGTAGCCAACCTAACGCAAGCCAATCTCACCAAAGCAGACTTACACGAGGCAAATCTAAGTGGAGCAAATTTAGAGGGTGCTAATACAGAAGGAACAATTTTGGATGAGAATGCGTAAAGCAAAATCGGCGTTACTAAATAAAAGCATCAATTAGTAAACTAATCGCCATTCATTTTTACCGATTGATTTGCTTCTAGTAAAAGCTACCTTACGTGAACGCTTCTCTATGAGAGACTACGCCAATGCGAACAGCTCTGATTTTATGCACTTAAATGCTCATTAGTTAATCACGCTCCAGAACTGTAGGCACAGATAATTAAGAGAAAGGAGAAAGGAACAAGAAAAATGGGGGAGACGCGAAGGCTAATATTTCCTGACTCCTGTACAGACGCATAGACGCTCGAAGAGCGGCCTCTCGTAAGAGTATAATCGCGTCTGTACTCCTCACTTCTAAATCAGCACTCAGCTGGTCTTATTTCCTACTATCCACGTTGAATCACTTGTCTGGATAGCACCGAGTTTAGCTGTACTGCCGTTAGTAGGTACGTAATATGGTGAAGGCAAAGTTCCTGAAAGTTTGAATTTAGGATCAAATTGCTTTGCACCAGAACCTGCTGGTTTAACGTTGAAAAACAGGTTATTTTGTACACCAACTGATAATCCCAGCGAATTGTTAGGCGTCTTAGCTAAATTATAGAAAATATTATTACTAATCTTCTGGTTCTTACTCTCTCCTTTGTGAAAACGGAAGATTGGATCTTTGGAGTTGTTAATATACACAGTGTTGTTAGTAAACTTGAAATTGTCCTTTTGGTTACGGAAATTACCAATTAAAATGGGGCCGCCTGTTTTTTCAAAGACGTTGTGATGGACATTCAAGTTCGGATACTTATACCCAAACGAAGCAATAGGATAAGAGCCTCCGCGAATATAGTTATGGTCAAATTCAATATTGTTGCTTGATACTTCGCAAGCATAGAAGGGATTTTTGGGCCCATACCAAAGATTATGATGTACACGAATGTTAGTTGGTAGCTTATTCTCAGGGGATGCTAAGGATACCGTACTATTAAAGGTAGAATTATAAACTTCGCAGTTGTAACAATTGTGATTCCAAAGCTCTATAGCCATTTGTGGAGTATAGCCGCTACCCCAACCATTCCACTTATCGACCTTAATATCCAAGTTATAAAATTTAACATTCCTTAACTCCCCAGCTGGGCGATTTGAGCCAGGCCCCTTTGCCCAAGCATCACTGGTAGTTCCCATTGCTCGTCCACCACGTGTGGTGGTGTCAATATTTATGTCATGGAAATCAACATTTGTCAGGTTCCCAAAATCAAAAGCAGATGATTGCTTGGTGCTTTTGCCTGGAACGCGATTGTTATAGGTACTATCTGTAACGTTAATGTTGTAGAAGTTAGCATTAGATACCCTCTCCATATTCAGCGCTGAATTGGCGTAGCTATTAAATGCCAAATCATGAATTTCTAATTTATTGGCATCTCGAATACGCATACCCACTTCATAAGCACGATTTTTGCCATCAAATTTAATCCCACTTACGGTTAGGTTTTTAACTTTAGCTAGCTGAACCTGTCCCATGATGGTGGTCGAATTAACTCCTGAACCTACAAGCTTTACTCCTGATGGGACTGAGACTGCTTTCTCACCTAAATCAAAAGTCCCGGCTCCAACTCGGATAGTATATCCTTTATCAGCAGGAACGGAGGCTAGAGCTTTGTTCAGGGTACGCCAGGGTGAAGACTGTGTGCCTTTACCTTTATCTGACCCTTGGCTACTTACGTAGTATGTAGAAGTGGAGTTACTAGATGTAGAGCCACTAGATGTAGGGGTAAAGCTACCACTACCTGCAATGTACTGCTCAGGGATAGCATTAGAAATTTTTCCAGAGCCAGCTAAAGCTTGACACAAGAAAGCTGATACCTCAGCACGAGTGGCTAACTTATTGGGATTGAGGTACTTAACGTCAGGATAATCAACAACAAGACGTTTTTCAGTTGCTGCTGCTATTCCATTTTGTGCATAGTCAGGAACTTTACTTGCATCAGCAAAATTAGCTTTCAATGTTGTAATAGCAGACTGACTCGGAGAATAATTTAGGCCGCTAGCCAAAGCCACCAAAACTTGAGCGCGAGGAATATTTTGGCTAGGTTTGAAAACTTTACCAGGGTAACCTGAGAGGAATGCTGTTTCAGAAGTTGTTTTAATCGCAGAGTAGGCCCAGTAATTCGAGGATACATCCACAAAATCAACTGAGTTGCGAGTCTTAGGCGCGTTAGGAAAAGCCTTACCTATCATTGCTGCAAACTCGGCGCGAGTCACAGGGGAATTTGGTCGAAAAGTACGATTTGGGTAACCACTAATAATGCCTTGACTGGCAAGTTGTGTAATGCATGACTCAGACCAGTTACCTTGAATATCCGTAAATTCAGATTGAGCTAGCTTTGGTGCTGCTATCACTAGATGGGTAACTGCACTAATCATTATTCCCAATCCAACTAGTAAAGCAAAGCCAGACTGCCATTTGGAGACTTTAATCATTGAAATTATTACCTCATTAATAGTTTTTTCTGGTTTACGCAGATACTAGTGCCTTTTAAATATTCTAGAGTTTTTTTCTCTAATACCTTTGATATCTTTTGAGAGGTGTTCAAATTGCTGCAAGTAATCACCGCAGAGGATGCGTACCATTGTTGTATCGTGGTATGCTAACGAGTTAAAGTTTTCGCAAAGCGTTTACCTTTACAGCCAAAATTCTTGCGATCGCCTATAAAAAGTCACTTTTGGCATCTAACCTTAACTCTAGAATTATTTAGCTAATTTAAATTTGTGACTAAAGTCATGGGTCTATTTATGACTTTTGCCTGAATTAATTTTTCTAGAGGTGGGCGTTAATAGTAATTAAAGTATGATTTTACTTTGTTCACTCACATAATACCGAAAAGCTGCGATAAAGTAGCTTTTTTCCTTTTGCAAACAAATTTTGACTAAAAGCCGTTCTTAAAAGTTCGCATAAGTAAAATTGTGCCTAATTTTATACAACGTTACTTGATTTAATTGATTCTTGTTTGTTTTCCGGATATTTCACAAAAAAGCTGTATACGACTACAGACAAAATCCACTATACCTAAACAGACAACTAGAAAGTTACTTTAATGTCTTTAGAAGCCGTTGGTAAACTTTATACCAAAATGGAAAAGATTTTCTTGTTTAAGAAATAGAGGAAGGTAGTAAAAATAACCTACCTTAAGCCTTTGTCTGCCTGTTTTCATGTATTTAGGAGAAAGTTTTTAAATGAGTTACTACAACTTTAATGACCATTTTTGGCCTCGACAAACAGTTTGTAGTCAATCATTAACAGCAAAGCCAGTTAAAAAAACTACTCGCAAAAGTATAATAAAAGAAATCTTACCAATAGTATGTTTTGCTGTTTGGACAACGCTGTTAATCCAGGTTTTAGTTCTTGCTGCAACTAAGAATCAGGAAAAAAAATCTTTGGGAACTAGCAACTCTAATGGCGATTGTCTGATGTTTAGGGGTAGCGATCGCGTACAAATTTATTGCTCTACACCACACAAATAACTAACAGTTGAGATTTTGTTGATTTTGCAAAATGGATAATTTTTTAAATAACTAGAGACGAGTTTGTGGGATAAGTACTTTTGCGATCGCTTTTAAAATGCCAACTTTCAACCTTTTAACTCGGAATGTCGTCTTCAAAACTTAACACTTACTGTTGAGAACTCGAAACATCGAGCTTTTATCTCCAAAAACAAAGCTCAGAACTCTCTATTGTCTAAAATTTTAAACCACTAAGGTAGAGGCGTACAACTGTGCTAGGCTACTGTATTCTCAAAAGAGAGATATTTTTAGATCATTCTCCGTATCTATTGTTTTATGTCTTCTTCCCAAAAACTGCGACAGTTACTTGCTCGTCCTGAAATTATTGTGATTCCTGGTGTCTACGATTGTCTAGGAGCCAAGCTGGTTGAACAACAAGGTTTTGATGTAGTGGCTACTAGTGGCTTTGGTATTGCTGCTTCTACACTGGGTTTACCAGACTACGGCTTTCTGACGGCTACTGAAATGCTCTACAGCGTGGGACGAATTGCTCAGTCGGTGAGTATTCCCCTAATAGCTGATTTAGATACAGGTTACGGTAACGCCTTAAATGTTGTCCGCACGATTAAGGAAGCTGTGCAGTTGGGCGTGGCTGGTGTGCTGTTGGAAGACCAAGAATGGCCAAAAAAGTGTGGTCACTTTGAAGGAAAGCGAGTGATTCCCGAAGCGGAACACGTTGGCAAAATCAAGGCAGCTGTGGAAGCGCGGGGTGATAGCGGTTTGGTAATCATTGCTCGCACAGATGTGCGTGCGCCGTTGGGCTTAGAATCAGCGATCGCTCGTGGTCGAGCTTACATTGCGGCTGGTGCAGATATACTATTTGTAGAAGCTCCTCAGTCTGTTGAAGAATTAAAAGCGATCGCAGCTGCTTTCCCGGATGTGCCACTGGTAGCTAATATTGTTGAAGGAGGCAAAACTCCCGAAGTTTCTACGGCGGAGTTACAACAATTAGGTTTCAAAATTGCGTTTTTTCCTCTGACTGCCCTACTAGCTGTCACAAACGTCATGGCTGCTTGTTTCCATCACTTAAAAGAACAAGGAACCACGGCTGACTTACCAAATTTGGTTAAATTTAAAGATTTCCAGGAACTCGTCGGTGTTCCTCAATATTTGCAAATGGAGCAGAAGTTTAAATCTTAAATTTGAAACAATTCATAATTGAAAACAAGCTTAATCTTCATCCTTTGCTGCAAAATTTACCTGCTCGTAAAGGTCAATAAGTTTAATTTGAAAATCAATCGTTTGCAGCAGTAAGGTTGCAGATTGGTCTTCCAACTCAGTAAACACTTATCTATGCTTTGTCGAAGCATTTGGCTCCATATTTTTTTAATCAACTTAAAAAATAAATAACACAATCTCATCTAAGATATATTGACAAATCAAATAATCTAAGATGTAGATTAAATTCATCTAAAGGTAAATAAGAAAAAAGGAGAGATGAGACTTTATAGTATTTAAAACTTACCCATCACTCCTGATAACTAGCGTGTTGATAAGCTGTTACGTATTCTTCAATTACACCAGCGTACTACTTGTTCTTACCTCTAACTAAAGAGACGAATAATTATTAAGTTCTTCTGTATGTATGTATACAAACTTTTCCTTATTAAAAGCTATTTAGTAATTCAATTAATATAGATTTAATATAGACAACATCACAATATTTATTGATATTGATTAACAAGTAATCTATTTTTAAAGTATCAGTTATTAGATATATTTTTTAAAAAACCTAGAGCGAAGAGACTTCCAAAAAATAAATTATTCAGTAGTGGTGTGGCACAGCTAAACTTGTGCATTAGATTTATGCTTGTTGGGGCTGAAGCCCAACTACGAGCCTTTAGTTATTGCACGATTTTAGTTGTGTCGCGCCGATAAGTGTATTACGCTGTCACGTTAAAATTACGAAAATAAAGCGGGAGGCAGATCCACACTGCTTTTTACCTCCCCTACGATAATTGTTTAGAGATTTTTTTAATTGGAAGCCCCTAAGTCAAAAACCCCATAGTTAATTAAGCGATTAATTTTAATAAAAAATTAAAGTTTATATAATTTTGTATATGTGATCACAAAGAAAGAACTACTGGATGGTAGTAGAAAGTAGTTGCTAAAAAATGAGAATACTTCGCTGTTATCGGGTGTAATTGGATAGTAAATATTAGCTTAGAATTCAGTTATTTTTTCACTCAGCAGCTTTGTAAGTGTTGTAATGTATCTTAATATTATATTTAAGACTGCTGTTAGTGAATTAGTAAAATTTACCTTCCAGTAACTATCCTCACCGATTTCAATAAGAATATCTTGACTTTTTTATTCAACATTTCTAAACAATTTGCAGGATTTTAAAGTGAACATAGAACAATTTGTCCAACGCGCAGAATCATTGCACAAACATTTAGAAGATTTATACCAAACTGCTACTGTCTTACCTTGGATTCCACCGGATTTGCTGCCAGAAGCTTTTAAAGAACTCTATAGCACCTCAAAGATAGTCCAGTTAGCAGTGGAGGAATTGTATCAACAACATCACCAATTAATACAAACACAAAATTTGTTAGAAGTAGAACGTCAGCGCTATCAGGATTTATTCGAATTGGCTCCAGAGAGCTATTTAATAACTAATGTAGAAGGCGTAATCCAAGAAGCAAATCATGCAGCATCTAGGTTACTTAATGTTTCAAAACCTTTTCTGATAGGTAAAGCATTGATTAACTTTGTTTCTATGGAAGAACGTCAGCATATTCGCAGCGAACTCATCGGGCTATCTCAATTAGAGACGCACAGAGTTAGAGAATTAGTAGTACGTTTGCAGCCACGTCATTGCGAATCTTTTCAAGCAGCTTTGACAGTAATAGTTGTCCGGAATCAGCATAGTCAGGAAATATCTCTACGCTGGGTGCTGCATAATATTACAGAACGACAACGAGCAGAATTAGCTGTAGTCAAAAATGACAGTGACCTTATCCAAGCTCGTCCTGTACAGAAACATTCCAAAGGAGAAAATATTTCCGTTAATCCGCTAGAAATTTTGTATGTTTCTCAGGGTTGGGTAAAACTAACTACTTTCTGTGAAACAGGGGAAGAAGTTTTGATAGGGTTGGCAACAGCAGGAATGGTTTTTGGTTCTAGTATGACCTCTCTGAATATTTATCAAGTAACAGCCCTATCTGATGTTGAGTTAGTGTCAATTTACGTAACTGAAATAGAAGCTTCCCCGACGTTGAGCCATGTGCTTTTACCAAAAATTAATCAGCGTTTACAACAGACAGAATCTTTTCTAGCCATTTCAGGAAGGCGACGAGTACAAGAGCGCTTATATAATTTATTAGAACTATTAAAACAGACAGTAGGTGAAACTGTGCCGGAGGGAACTCGCCTCTGCGTTCGCTTTACTCATGAAGATATTGCTAGTGCCTGTTGCAGTACTAGAGTAACAGTGACACGATTAATAGGCAAATTACAAGCACAAGGCTTACTTAGTTTTGACTCAAAAAAACATATGATTATAAAAGATTTATATTAGTTAATTAAACATTATTAAGTTATGTAATTTTAAACTTAGTAATTATTAAATAGCTATCTAATTTGATTCATGAAATTACTTTTCTAGAGAACGAATGAGGAACAGGTAACAGTCAAGAACGTTATATGGCAAGGTTATAGCATGGTTAAGGTATATAAAAGAATTAACCACAGATGAACACACATACTCGCAGCGACACGGCAATGATGTGTTCTTTATTCAAATTATAATTGCTATATATGTACTGGTTTTTTCAAAAATTAAATAAAAATTTGAATATAAAAAATTATTGAACAATAAATTCGGATAAATATTATTGTTTGAGAGGTCTGAAACAATGCAAATATAAAACTCAACTATCAAAATTAAAGTTTTATATTTGATTTAAAGTTATGTTTTGACAAACTGGAATTCAACAACAAGCTGTTTTGAACATATACAGTTAAAATGTTGTATCAAAATGAGAACTTTTAAAAAATATAATATACAGATGATGTGTCCTAAATTGGTAAAATTGCTATCACGGCATTAAAAGCAGCTATGCAGACACTTGGCAGCACAACTCCATCATTGGGCTACATCTTAGCACTGGATTTAGGTACGACAGGCAACCGCGCCTTTGTATTTAATGCAGATGGCAAGATTGTTGGGCAGGCGTACAAAGAGTTGACGCAGCATTACCCGCAACCAGGATGGTTAGAACATAATCCTTTGGAAATCTGGCAGGACACTTGCTGGGTAATGCAAACAGCTATTGTAAATGCCCAAATTACTCCATCAAAAATTGCTGCCCTGGGACTAACCGTACAGCGGGAAACCTGCTTAATTTGGGATAAAACTACTGGGCTACCACTCCATCAGGCAATTGTCTGGCAAGACCGCCGCACTGCTCCTCTTTGTAACCAGTTGCAAGAGCAAGGCTATGCTCAAGATATTTACGATCGCACAGGTTTGGTGATTGATGCTTACTTTTCTGCTACCAAGCTTAGGTGGCTGTTAGACCAATTTGTAGGCATTGACCTGAAAAACGTCTTGGCAGGCACAATCGATAGTTGGGTACTGTGGAAACTGACGGGTGGTAAAGTCCACGCGACTGACCACAGCAACGCTAGCCGAACAATGCTGATGAATCTCAAAACCTGCGAGTGGGATGAGACACTACTAGATATATTCCAAATTCCTGCTCATATATTGCCTCAGATTCAGCCCAGCTTGGGATTATTTGGAGTCACCGATACGGCTTTGTTGGGCGCTGAAATTCCCATTACTGCCATCTTAGGAGATCAGCAAGCTGCTCTATTCGGTCATGGCTGCGATCGCCCTGGTTTGATGAAATGCACCTATGGCACTGGTAGCTTTTTGGTAGCTCACACTGGCTCTCAAATCGTGCGCTCAGAGCAACAACTAATTTCTACTGTGGCATGGACGCAAGTAAAGCCAAGCGGAACTTTAGATATAGGCTACGCCCTAGAAGGCAGTATGTTCACTAGTGGTGCTTGTATCCAATGGTTACGTGATGGCATCAAGCTGATTAAAACTGCTGCTGAAACTGAGGCAATGGCCAATCAGGTCGCAGATAATGGTGGAGTCTACTTTGTACCTGCATTTAGTGGACTGGGCGCACCTTATTGGGATATGAGTGCAAGGGGGGCTTTTTTTGGTATTACCGCCAGTGTACAACCACAACATTTAGTCCGCGCCGTCTTGGAAGCGATCGCCTATCAAGTTCTGGAAGTGGTGCAGGCAATTAATGCATCAAGCAGTATTCCAATGGGGCGATTAACTGTAGATGGTGGTGCTTGTGAGAACGATTTCCTCATGCAGTTCCAAGCTGATGTCTTAGGGATTCCAGTGGAACGCCCAAAAATGCGCGATACAACTGTGCAGGGTGCAGCATTTGCAGCTGGACTGTCTGCGGGATTTTGGGATAGTTATGAAGCCCTGGTG
This sequence comes from Nostoc sp. UHCC 0302, assembly GCF_038096175.1. Lineage (NCBI taxonomy): Bacteria > Bacillati > Cyanobacteriota > Cyanophyceae > Nostocales > Nostocaceae > Nostoc > Nostoc sp. UHCC 0302. The sequence continues at coordinate 1,431,568 of NZ_CP151099.1, read as the reverse complement.
CAACAACGATACATTGAACGCGTATTTGAACCTAGCAAAGAGAGCGATCGCGCATTGTCCAACTTCACCACTTGGCAAAAAGCAGTTAAACGAACTCTCGCTTGGACAGAGTAGTTATCTGTGAGACATTTAATTTTCCCATGTTGGCAGAGGGGGAGATGAGGAGGACAAAGGGAATAACTTCTGCCTCCTGAATTCTGTACAGACGCGATTAATCGCGTCTGTACTCCTAACTCCTGTACAGATGCGTAGACACTAGAAGAGCGGCTTCTCGTAAGAGTATAATCGCGTCTCTACTCCTGACTCCTAAATTCTAACTAGCTGAGTTTAGCGAGAGTTTCCCCCCGCAATCAGATTGGAGTCCCAGGTATAAAAGCCGATTTTGTCAGGAACCCTAGAGAATCTCCCTGTTCGATACCCTCTAGATAGTTCATTCAGCACCTTATTTTTTACCTCTCTGATTTGCTGAGAATCAAGTTCTCCATAAATTCCAGCGATTACTTCAGCAACGCTGAAAACTTTCCCAGGATTTTGTTCAAGCAGAGAAGTGAGGGCATCAATCAAAAATTGACCATCAAATGCTCTGAGCATTGGTACTACTTTTGTCTGGGGAGGTACAAAAGCTTTCTTCTTTTTGTGTCTGCTACTCTTCGAAGCACCATTACCGTTATTTGGGACTACTAAATTTAAATCTAGTGTGTAACAACCTGGTTCTTCGGGAACAGCTGCCCAAGCATTTCTTTCTCTGCCTTGTGTCAGGGAAGATTGAACTCTACCTTTAACTACTTTGAATAGATTTGAGTCTAACTCTCCGTAAAGCGATCGCACGATGAAATCAATATGACAGACAATGCCTTTATGCTCTTGCAATAGCTGTTTTATAGCTTCCATCCGAGATAGAGCTTGATACTCAGACAGCATAGGAACTTCTGACACTTTCGCTGAGTTATCGTTACTCTCTGAAGGCGTCTCTATAACTGACAGTGTATTTGCAGGTTCACTCTCTTTCGTGTCAACAGTAGCAGAATTCTCTAGCTCAACGTTATCCGAGCCTTGAGGTTCTGAGTTTATAGATTCAACTAAGTCGATTTCAGAGATATCATCAGGCGGTGAGAGAAATAATAGCGGGCTTTCTTGGGAAGAATTTGAAGTTTCGTCAGTTGAGGCTAGTCTTGATATATGGTTTTTGCCATTTGAAAAAGACCAGTTAGACAACAAAGCTTCTACATGATCAAGCTGCGATCGCGCTTGCACAAACAGACGTTCGTACTCTTCTGTGAGGCGAGCATAGTAGTCTCGTAATTCCAACAGTGGCGAGAGGAAGTTACCTGGAGGTGGTTCTAACTGTACTTGTGGAGTCATAATAGGGCTTCAATCAATTTAGATCAGTATCACTTTTATAAGTCATTGGCCGAGGTTTTGCTTTGTGAGCTGCTTGCTGAGATTTCTTAGGTGCTTGCGGAGGGCGACATCTCTCGCAATAGAAAGGTCGAGGCCCAAAAGTCTCACGTTTTGTCACCTCGTTACACTCTTTACAGACAAACTGAAAAACACGAGTGTGAATCTCTCTTTTGTGCGCCCTAACAGTGTATTCTCTAACATCAATCAGTTTAGTTGCCATAATTAGGAATTTAGAATTTCCTGCGTATCAATGTCCTATCCATATAGCTATTCAAGCAAATGAAACCGCATCAGTGTGTGTTTATGTGGAAGTTTTATTCAAATCAATAAATTTGATTCCTAGTACAAGATGCAAATGTTGCTTGATAATAACCTGAGAGTTATTCATCGGTTTCTCCTCAACATATAGTTCATGATGAGCAGACACTACTACCATCCCTATATTGCTTGATTAGAGTAACGACTTTTATTGCCTGTAACGAGCTGCTTCTGCCTAATGCAACCTACTCTGTATTGAGAGTGGGTAGCTTTTAAATAGACACAATCCCTCACAATCATGCCATTGCTGTAACTCAAGTACTATATCTAGCACTGACCTCGCCAAAAGAAGGCAACCACAAACTGGTTTGGCTGGATAAGACTATGCTTTGACAACAGTGTCTTAAAGATTTTTTGAAGGTGCTTGAACAGGCTGTAAAAATCTTACCAAAGTATTCGTGCTTCAGTCCCAGGTTTTTATTTATAAGGATAAATTTTATTGATCGGGATGTCAGCGCATGAGGAAGTTTCTTCACCGTAATCAAGGGAATTGGGGATGGGAAACTGTGGAATTCTTAATTTCCGTAAGGAAAGCAAATCAATTTATCTCAAGTTGGTCTAATTGCCCATCATAAAAGTACCGAACTTCTAACCCCTCTTCCTGATGGTAGAGGGATACTCATTAACAAAGTTATTTACGTATAATGAACAACTATCTCCTGCTGTTAGGATGTAATTCCTCTTACTGCTCAAAGCAGAAGAGAGACTGAAAAACCCGTTAATTTTAGTAATCAAAGCCTTTGCCTATACATGCATTAGGAATAGCATATGCCTTCAATTTGGGTTCAGTATTGTTAACTAAAATACATTCGTTGTTAGCAGAGTACGAATAATAGAAGCTATGTTTTACTGTGCAGAACAGGCTACTTTCAGAGGTGCGACAATGCCTACTGCCAAAAATATCGATGAATCATTTCTGACTGCATCATAGCCTATAAGTAGGTAGGCGTAATTAAACGTAATATGTCATTGCGATGAGAAACAACGTTTGCAGAGCCTTACTGTAGGCTAGGAATCGCAATGACAGTCAATATTATATTTATTTACACCTATCTGTTATTAAATTGTCGAAAATCGAAATTAAGACAATCAAGGTTGTATCTATCTATTCACACTCCCAAAACAGGTAATGCATTTCAAGTCTGTCACAGCTCAAACCATTTGAGCAATTTGTCCAGTTTGATGAGGTTAATATTATTTTCGATCATAATCTCATCGTTGATATTAATAATATTTGCGTTGCGTAAGGAGAAAACTATATGCCTGACTTTGCTAGACTAACTCGCTTATCTCAATTAATGGCTTTTGCTGCTTGTGGTACTCTCGTGGCAGCAGTTCCTATAAATACACATGAATCCTCTGTTTTCGCGCAAGAGAGCAAACTCACTTCTACTCCTTTGCTGATATCCCAGTATCGACGTGGACGTGATTATGATCGCAATACCCGCAGACTCAGAGCCGAGTCAGGGCCAGATAATAGAGGACGTTGGCGATTTTATAAACCGGAAGATGTATCACGGGATGCAATGCAATCTCAAGGTTGTACTGATGTCGGCTCTGGCGCAGCAAATTGGCGCTGTCCCCGCTCTACTATTAGGGTGGAAGTAGATAACGAGCGTCCTGATTACGAACGTCCTGATTACAATCGCAATACCCGCAGACTCAGAGCCGATTCAGGGCCAGATAACAGAGGACGTTGGCGATTTTATAAACCGGAAGATGTATCACGGGATGCAATGCAATCTCAAGGTTGTACTGATGTCGGCTCTGGCGCAGCAAGTTGGCGCTGTCCCCGCTCTACTATTAGGGTGGAAGTAGATAACGAGCGTCCTGATTACGGACGTCCTGATTACAATCGCAATACCCGCAGACTCAGAGCCGAGTCAGGGCCAGATAACAGAGGACGTTGGCGATTTTATAAACCGGAAGATGTATCACGGGATGCAATGCAATCTCAAGGTTGTACTGATGTCGGCTCTGGCGCAGCAAGTTGGCGCTGTCCCCGCTCTACTATCAGGGTGGAAGTAGATAATCGGCGTTGATAGAACTTAGGGAATCCTACACTAACAAACTAAGTTTGATAGTGTAGGACTCAATACGTTTCGGATAAGCAGGGGAGGCATGGGAAGCAGGGGGAGAATTGGAGGAAATATTGAAGGCATTTTTTAATTCTTCTTCCATTTCCTCCCCTGCCCCTCTACTCCCCCCGCCTGCCTCAACCAAAAAGTTCCTTAACCGAAAGGTATTGGTGTAGGACTTACGCATGAAAATGAAAAATCAATTAAGCGATCGCCCCCTAAGTTTTGTGGACAAGCTGAAAATATTACTTGTTTTCCACAAAATCTGCATCAATTACATCATCAGTGCGATCGCCAGAGCCGTTAGGAGAGCCAGCAGCCCCATTAGCCCCGGTACTTCCCGCTTGAGCATAAACAGCACTACCCACTTGCATTAAGGCTTGCTGCAACTCATTGGTGAGAGACTTAATGCGATCGACGTTCTCTTGATTAATCGCCTCTTGCAAATCTTGCACCAGCCCTTCAACGCGACTCTTATCGGCAGCACTTACCTTATCACCCAAATCATGAAGTTGTTTCTGAGCCTGATAAACTAAAGAATCTGCCAAATTCTTCGTATCAATTTGTTCACGCCGTCTCTTGTCTTCTTCAGCGTGGGTTTCTGCATCCCGAACCATGCGTTCCACATCTCGCTTATCGAGAGTGGAAGCACCTGTAATCGAAATCGACTGCTGTTTACCTGTTGCTCGGTCTCTGGCAGTCACTGAGAGAATACCATTAGCATCAATGTCAAAGGTGACTTCGATTTGCGGTACACCTCTTGGTGCTGGTGGAATTCCGTCAAGGCGGAAAGTACCTAGACTCTTATTGTCTTTGACTAATTCTCGTTCACCTTGGAGAACGTGGACTTCCACGTTTGTTTGACCATCCGCCGCCGTCGAGAAGATTTCAGATTTTTTTACAGGGATAGTTGTATTGCGAGGAATAATCTTAGTCATCACACCACCAAGGGTTTCTACGCCCAAAGACAAAGGCGTGACATCGAGTAGTAAGATATCTTTGACTTCGCCCGCCAAAACACCCGCTTGAATTGCAGCACCAACAGCTACAACCTCATCAGGGTTAACGCCTTGGTTAGGATCTTTACCTGTTATCCGCCGCACTAATTCTTGCACGGCGGGGATGCGAGTCGAACCACCGACGAGTACAACTTCATCCAGTTCAGCATTGCTAAGTTTGGCATCTTGCAATGCTTGCTGCACTGGTTTGCGACAACGGTCAAAAAGATCCGAACACATTTCCTCAAATTTAACTCGCGTTAACGTCATATCAAGGTGTTTTGGGCCTTCTTGAGTAGCAGTGATAAAGGGGAGGTTGATATTAGTTTGAGTGGCACTTGAGAGTTCGATTTTTGCTTTCTCTGCTGCTTCAGTCAGTCTTTGTAAAGCTTGCTTATCTTTACGCAGATCAACACCTTCATTACGCCGAAACTCATTAGCCAGCCAATCTACAATCTTTTTATCGAAGTCGTCACCACCTAAATGAGTGTCGCCGCTGGTGGATTTCACTTCAAATACGCCATCACCCACTTCCAAAATAGAAACGTCAAAAGTTCCACCGCCAAGGTCAAATACTAAGATGGTTTCATTGTGTTTTTTATCTAGACCGTAGGCAAGGGCTGCCGCCGTCGGTTCGTTAATGATGCGGAGGACTTCTAATCCGGCAATTTTACCTGCATCTTTGGTGGCTTGCCGCTGGGAATCATTGAAGTAAGCAGGAACCGTAATTACTGCTTGAGTAACTTTCTCTCCCAAATATGTACTTGCATCATCAACCAACTTCCGTAGGACTTGGGCAGAAATTTCTTCGGGAGCAAATTGTTTACCTAGTGCGGGACAGTTGAGTTTGACGTTTCCGTTACTGTCACGCAGGATTTTGTAAGAAACTTCTGTCGCTTCATGGGTGACTTCTTCGTATTTACGCCCAATAAAACGTTTTACAGAATAAAAAGTGTTTTCTGGGTTCATCACTGCTTGGCGTCTAGCGATTTGACCCACCAAGCGTTCGCCAGTTTTGGTATAAGCTACAACCGAGGGAGTGATGCGCTGTCCCTCAGCATTGGGAATCACGACGGGTTGTCCACCTTCCATGACGGCAACACAAGAGTTCGTCGTTCCTAAATCTATTCCAACTACTTTTGCCATATATCTCCTCTTCAGTTTCAGGCAGGGAGCAGCACTTCTCTACGAGAGGCTGCGCCCTAAGCGTAGCTATGCCGCAGGCTTTACGGCTACGCTCAGTGACCGAGGAGCAGGGGCTGGAAGCAGGGGGGAAATATTATTAATTTCCAGTACCTAGTACCCAGCCCCAATACCCAGTCCCCAACCACTAACCGAGATTAACTTTGACAGCTTTGTGTTTTTCTGGTTCAGCTTTCGGCAAAGTTAAGCGGAGAATACCATCTTTGTATTCAGCTTGCACTTTGTCGTTTTGAATTAAAGAAGGTAACGGAATTACCCGCTGGAATTTGCCATAACGAAACTCAGAGCGAGTGAGACCATTTTCTTCGGTTCTGGTTTCGGACTTCCGCTCACCGCTAATTAAAACTGATTCAGGAGTCGCTTCTACATTTACATCTTTTGCTTCTAGACCTGGTATTTCAAGTCTTAAATGAAATGAATCATTAGTTTCTTCTATTTCGGCAGCAGGAGTAAATGTGAATCCAGTCCTTTCCCCATCATCAGTTGGGATCAATCTATCAAACAAGCGATTCAATTGACGCTGTAGGGTATCAATTTCTCGAAATGGTTCCCAACGTTCACTATCCCGCAACGATTGTAAACGTCCAATATCGCGGAATGGCTCCCAACGAATCAGTGCCATATCTATCACCTCTAAGCTACACTACTTAGTCTTAGGAGGCTCAATCTCAAGCTTCATCTTTGTGGATGACTTATATACCTTTCTCAATCAATCTTCAATTTTTAAAAGCTTAATCTCAAGCTTCCTAACTAACACGGTAGAGCAACTGAAATCTTGGTAGGTTCGGTTTTATCTCAATGAGCGATCGCAATAACCGTACCCTTTTAGCAGGTTCACAAGTCGTTACAAATTTGAACTATTATGATTCCAGTTGCTAGGTAGGTGCAGCATTATGAGATAGAGTATCACCACTTGGTGGTTCAGCAGTCGCTCATGGGGGAGACCCCCTACAGCCCTGCGGGCATCCTACGGCAGGCGCTAGCCTCTCCCTTTGGGAGAAGACCGCGCTGCCTCACCAGTTGATACTCTTCGGGAAGTCGCATACTCTACGAGAAGCGGCTAAAACATTGGCTGATAGATATTTATACCATGCCCACCCAAAACATAATCCAAAGCATATATACAGATGGCGCTTGTACTGGTAACCCAGGCCCTGGTGGTTGGGGTGTCGTTGTTTACTTCAGCGATGGCTCAATTCATGAGATGGGCGATGCATCAGCCCATACCACCAACAATAAAATGGAAATGCAAGCGGCGATCGCGGCCCTACAATTCCTGCATACGTCTGGACAAACTGAACCGATCACTCTCTATACTGATAGCGAATACCTAATCAACTGCGTTACCAAGTGGGTGAAAGGCTGGAAAAATAAAGGCTGGAAAAAAGCAGATGGTAAACCCGTTCAAAACCAAGACCTTTTGGAAACTTTAGACCAGCTCAATACTAAGCAAATCAAATGGCAATACGTCCGTGGACATTCTGGTAACATAGGCAACGAACGGTGTGATGTAATTGCTCGCACCTATGCCAGTGGCAAAATACCATCGCTACAGCAATTAGTCCCAACAAGTTCTTACAAATCTTTACCTTCTACAAGTGAACTAAATGTAGCAAAAGTGTCTGATTATGATACTAACTCTAGAATAATTAACAAAAGGATACCAGAAATCAGTACTTCTGCATCAGAAATAACCCCTATGGAACCATCAACTGGGCCAGCTGCGATCGCAACCGATGAAAAACCGTCTGAGATGAGGGTTTCGCAACTCCGGAACTTGGTCGAAACTCTGCGTATTGCTGATGAACTTGCCGAAAAAGGCTACCTAATCACCAGTTCCGAATTAGCAGACTTGATGGATGTCCACGCTAGCGCCGTCACCAGTCGGGGAGACGAGTGGCGCTGGCGAAACTGGATAGTGTCACGCGTACGCCGTGAAGGAAATCAAATACTCTGGGAGCTAGAACGCGCGGATCGAGTAGGAGGTGAAAGTGAGGAATAAGGTTGAGGAGGTAGAGGGGCAGCACTTCTCTACGAGACCGGAGGCGTAGCTTGCTTCCCCGGAGGGGTACGGCTACGCTCAGTGATCGAGGAGCAAGGGGGACAAGGGGGACAAATAAAATACTAATTCTTGACTCTTGTAGAGACGCGTAGACGCTCGAAGAGCGGATTCTCGTAAGAGTATAATCGCGTCTCTACGACTCATCACTCAGCATTGTACTTCCGTCCTCGCCACTCGCGGGGAGTACGGAATGCAGATAAGAAGATTCGCAATACAGCTATGGGATCAGCCAAAGGGGAAAGCCAGAACAACCAACTGCCTGTCGCACTTTTGCGATCATAGGAAGGTGCGATCGCTATAAGCATTGCAAAGCGAATCACTAGTAGGAATAAGTTTAGTCCCAGTAGTAGGTGAGGGGGAGAGGGAAAAAGGGGCAGAGTTGGGGAAAGGAGGAGGTAGGCTAGGACAACTAAAAGGGGTAAAGCTTGAACTGCCGAAAGTACCCATAAATCTCCCCATAGCTGAGCAATAGAAGAAGCATCTTTAAGGTCGAGACTTCGACCCCATTCTTTCCAAGTCTCCATTGCTCCCTCATACATCCGCACCTTCAGCACTTTCGCACCATCTAAAAAGCCCACGTTAAACCCACGGGCAGCAATATTCCGCGCCAAAGTGACATCATCACAAAAAGAACTACTGGCACTGATATACCCACCGACAGCAGCTAAAACTTGGCGACGACATAAAAAGCACTGCCCGTTTGCCATCACCCGTTCTGGCTGCTCCGTATTAATACCAGCTGGGTCAAATCGATACAGTAGAGTCATCAACAAAGCTGGTTGTAGCCAGCACTCTCCTGGGTATTTGAGGATAAACTGAGGCGAAAGGGAAACCAAATCATAGCCTTCTGCTTCAGCTGTCTTCACTAAACCAGCAACCAAGCCAGGATGGGGTTGAATATCAGCATCCAGTCCGAGAAACCACTGACTCGCCTCTGAACTATGCAAAAAGCCGTTATGCAACGCCCAAGGACGCCCCACCCAACCAGAGGGTAAAGGATCATCTGTCATCACGCGAAAGCGGGGATCTTGTTGCTGTGCTGCTTTGACTAATTCAGGGGTTCCATCTTGAGACTTGCTGTCTACAACAATAATTTCTCGAATTTCGTAGCTTTGCCGACTTAAGCCAGCCAACAAAGGACTAATGCGAAGCGCCTCGTTGAGTGTAGGCACGACAACGCTGACGCTCCCCAAAAGCTCTAACGTTGGCTGTTGGGGTTCTATTGGGGGATGGCGTCTTGGCCCTTTTAATAGGCGCGAAAGTAGAATTGCTGTTGCAGGTAATTGGATAAGTAACAACAAAAGCGATATGGCGCTTTCTATTGTCAAAGCGTTGTCCACTGTTAAATTTTACTATGGGAGTAGGGGAGTGGGGAGTGGGGGAGTAGGAGAGTGGGGGAGAAATAATAACTAATGTTCAATCCCCAATGCCCCATCCCCCATCCCTTCTATTTCAAAGCAACTTTGACGCTGGCCACTGAGACTTCTTTTGCTACTGGTTCAACGGTAAGTTGAGCAGATGTGCTTGAGCCTCTCAACCAGAGCGCCACGGCGGGAGTGACACCAAGCACTAAGCCTAGCAACACAGGGATGGAAAATCCAGCTGCCAAACTCATCACTGTAGCGAAACCAAAGTTACTTAAATAAACCACCAAGGGTATATTGAGTTGCGATCGCTCCAATGTAATTGGGTTGTTTCTCCACAAAACTGCTGCCACAGTCATAAATACTGAGCCGGTTCCCATCCACCCTAGAAAGTTTTGGTAAGGCATTCCAAAGAAAGCACCTGGTTGTTGCCAATACCAGAAGGGGAGAGAGGTTTGACTCATGGCGGGATCAAGTACAAAATCCCAGGAGGTGAGTAACAAAGCACCCAAGGCGATCGCACCTATATGACGCAATAAGCTGGGTTTTTTGTCCACTTCTAAACCTGCACGCGCTAGCAGGTAAGAAACGCATCCTACATAAAACCATGACAATGGGATTGTAAATGGAACTAAACCCGCGATTTTATAGCCTAAACCACTCAGGTAGCTGTAGTGACCAAAGGGAAATCCAGTGCTGGTTCCCAATAGTTCACTTCCTAAAGAAATAAACACTGACGGCAGCATAAATGCTAAGGTGCGACCTAAACCTAAAGTCCGCAAGCCATACAGAAACACAGCTACTGCACCCAAAATCATATAAGCCACACCGCCTCCAGCCATACTCCACTGCATGGCGGTCTGTCCTACGTCGGATAAGTTTAAAATTATTTCGGCATTGGGTACGACCAGTAGTATACCTACCAATCCAAACACCATTGACACAATATGACCAATGAGGCATACGCGCTCAACAATAACAAGTTGTCTCATGATAATTCCTTAACAAGATGTGACACGCGGCTACTCGGCTGCTAACAGTTTACAAATGTTTAAGAACATATTTAAGTACTTTGTGCCGCAATTCTCTGCAAACTTGTTTTGCTTTCTTGGGTAGAGCATAACAGCTTATTCATTGAAGCTATAAGAAATATAAGATAGACTTACTAGTCTAAGCCATGACCGTCAAATTCTAAATAACTTCATCTGGTTTGCTTTTAGTTTCTTGTTGCACTGTTAACCACAGGGTGAAAAACTTCCTCTATAGCAGAATATCGTTAACGGGAGACAACTGTCACGAACTAAATCAAATGCTTAGGTAAAGTAAACCCCTTGGTTGCTGCATAGAGTCGTGAAATAATAGCTTTACTCAGTACTGTAAAACCAACCCATGTCAATTTTAAAAAGAGTTCCTTGGGTTTCCCTGGCGCTAGTACTGCTTAGCTACAGTACTTTAGGCTGGATGATATCTGAAACAAATGCCCCACCGTTTGTGTGGGAGGTGGTTATATTTGCTATCTTGCTTTTACTGTTAACTTTGACTACTTCTTGGTCAAGGATGTCACGCTATTTTACTTTTTTGCTCAAATCAAAAGTCAAGACTTTCGCTATTTCCGTTTTAGCCGCTTTCTTGTTCTTTCTCATGCTTGCCTGGTTTCGCGTATTTCTTGATACCTTACTGATTCTTTCTGCCACTATATTAGTCAGGATAGACTTTCAAGCAGCTGGTTTTAACCAAAAGCTAGCCTTTGGGATGACCTCTATATTTTCATTTGCAGGTTTAGCTTTAGGTGCGCTAGTCTACAAGTCACTCTCAATCTTTTAACGGCTCTACAGCAACTGCATCATTTATAACTATTGAGCTCAGGATGAAGTCCTGACTCAAAGGAGATTTTTAAGAGTTACTGTCTAAAATTGCTCGAACTTGAGTTATTACTGCATCAGGATCAATAGGTTTCTGGATAAATCCATCAATCTTTATATCAAGAGCCTTCTTTGCATCATCTTCAGCAATACCTGTCACCAACAAAATAGGAATAAATTGAAATTTAGTCGATTCTCGAATGTATCGAACAACTTCAAATCCATCCATTTTGGGCATCATCACATCTAGTATTAGCAGGTCAGGTGGGTTAGGGTTTGTTTCAAGGAAGTCTAGCACCGCTGCTCCTGAATCAACAACTTCAATCTGGCATGACTCTGCTTCTAGAATCGTTTTCATCAAAAAAGAGTTATCAGCCACATCATCACAAATCAATATACGCTTAATAAAACCCTGCATTAGTCTTAATTTGAAAAAAATAGCTTTTTACTGGAACTACTATAAAAATGCCAAATTCTACAATCTTATATACACATACAAGCTTTAGTCTGTCCGGTATCAGACATATACGAACTCCAAATAATAAAATACCCACCCCCTCTAGGATGATGCTACGTAGCGTTAGCTACGTAGGAGCATCTCCTTGGCACAGTCTCTTGTAGAGAAGGCGCTAGCCTCTCCCTTTGGGAGAACACGTTACTGCCTTACTGTTTCAATGATATTTTTTATTTAACCCAACTATTGTGGCAGATAACCTCCAGCGTACTTTATTTGGGCGATCGCTTAAATAAAGTACGATCACCCTTAACTGCTCAACAAAGCTGCTTGCTGCTGGCTAAAAAGGCAATTGTGAGTTGCATATGCGTTGTAATAGAGTAACTCAACAGCGTAATATCTTAAAAAATTTCATAGTTATAAAAATGCTCTTCTTGAAGTTTAAAAGAACTTTTTAAGTTAGTTAATACTAAGTTTAAGTTATATTTAATACTAAGTTTAAATTATATCTTGGTAATAGCCAAATTATAAAATTATATTTTATAATTTGACTATTATTTCTTACTATGATAAAAGTATTAAATATTTAAATAAAGGGGAGAAGCGTGACAATTATTAGAGGAAAAACGGTACTTTTAACTGGTGCATCGGGTGGTATAGGAATATATATTGCCCGGAGTCTAGCAAAAGAGCGAGCAACTGTAGTGGCTGTTTCTCGTTCCGAAGCAGAACTAGAGAAAATATGCGATGAAATTAAAGTTTTTGGGGGAAAAGGGATAAGTATTCCTTTTGACATAACGGAGCTTACACAATTGCCTACTCTTGTGCAAGATATTAATAAAGCTGTAGGCGCAGTAGATATTGTAATTAATAATGCTGCTATACTAATTGTTAAAGCTTTTGTAAATTATTCTTTCAAGGAAATACAATCACTAATAGAAACTAATTTGCTTGCTCCTATTGAATTAACCCGTTTGCTACTACCAGGTATGTTAGAGCGCGGAACAGGACACATTGTTAATATTGCTTCTCTGGGTGGTAAAAAAGGAGTTGTTAATAACAGTGTTTATTCTGCAAGTAAAGCTGGTTTAATCATGTGGAGTGATGCTGCCCGGCAAGAACTAATTGGTACTGGTGTACATATTTCGACAATATGCCCAGGATATGTAAATGCCGGGATGACCATTAATAGTAACTTGTCAGTAAACCGATTAGCAGGTATTTCCACACCTATTAAAGTTGCGAATGCAGTTATCAAATCTATTAAACAAAACCGAGGCGAAATAATAGTCAATGAAAATCTGTTCAAAGAAAATTTGACTAAATTAATATTTGCTATTGGACAATTTAATCCAGAATTTATAAATAAAATTTATCAACTAATCAGTGTCAATTAAATGAAGTCAGGAGACGAGATAGAAGTAATTTTTGCTACTTGAGTAACTCCAAGGCACTTAGTAGTATTGAAGGAGACAGTCCGGCTTGAGGAAAGGAAAGTTTCTTGACCTCTGCCTCAAACAGGACTGCCTCCTGCCTTCTGATTTGAAAATAAAACTTTGGCAAAAACCCAAAAAAGGTATATGGCTGAAGTTGTTGAATGGCGACAGCCAAAACTAACACATTGATTGCGGGTTTAAATTACAACCGTAATCGGCTCAAAACTAACTTGATAACCAAAGTTATCCAAGCGTTTAATCAATTCTTTATTAACACTTTCGGGTTGTTGTTTGTCAAAATAATCAACTCCTAAATCTTTATAAGTTTCTTGGCAAAATATCAGATGATATGCGCTCGTCAAGATAGAAACTGCAACAGCAGCACGTTTCTTACCCCTTAGTCCACTAAATTAGGTTATTAAACCCAGGCCACCAGTACTCTCCAGTGAGATTTTTTCATTTGGGCTGCCTTCTGAATTTAATACAATGACTTAATCCACTGCCATTCCTGGCTCAAACCTTCCCTTAAAGAAACTTGCGGCTGGTATCCAAGAATTTTCTGCGCTTTAGATACATCAGCAGCGGTGTGGCGGGCGTCTCCCGTAGCTTTTTCTAAGTAGTTTCTGTTAACTGGTTTCGCGACAATTTCTGCTATTATGTCCAACACCTCTGCTAAAACCACTCTGCTACCACCACCAATGTTGAAGATTTCTCCAACTGCTTCGGGTACAGTAGCGGCAGCTAAATTAGCAGCGATGATATCACTAACAAAGGTAAACTCCCGTGTTTGCTGTCCATCACCAAAAATAGGAATTGCCTTATCCTCCAAAATAGACTTAAAAAATTGATGAAATGCCATATCTGGGCGCTGTTTAGGCCCATATACTGTGAAATAGCGCAATGCCACAAATGGCACACCAAAGTTTTTGTAATATAGTCCGCCTAATTGTTCAGCCGCTAGTTTAGTAATACCGTAAGGAGAAACTGGTTGTGGGCAAATCCCCTCGTGAGTAGGTAATGTTTCTGCATCACCATAGACACTAGATGAAGAAGCAAATACCAACCTTTTCAAATTTTTAGCATTTTTAGCTGCTTCTAGCAAAACTTGTGTAGCATTAATATTTCGTTCAGTATAATCTCGAAAAGACTGACCCCAACTCGCCCTGACACCTGCTTGCGCTGCTTGATGGTAGACTACATCAACATCTTTTAGAAGTGCTTGCCAATCTAAAAATTGCATATTTCCTTCAATTAATGTAAAGCCAGGTAAGCAATGTAAGTGGGCAACATTTTTACGCTTTAATATAGGATCATAATAATCATTAAATTCATCAATCCCAACGACTTCTTCTCCTTGTTGCAACAACGTTTCTACAAGTTGAGAACCAATAAATCCTGCCGCTCCAGTGACAATAATTTTAGCCATGTCTGTTTCTGAATGTTCTATTAATCACAATATTAACAGGTTAATACTTATATTCCATATCGTCATTACTTGAGGATTATTTTTTTAACCATTTAAATCACACAAAATTTCTAATAGATACTTAAAGAGTCTGATTAGTTTTGTCTGAGTTTCAGTATATTTATTGACTTGTTGTAAGTAGTAAAATTTATAAATATTTTAATTTGCTAAGTTAAATGTTAAGAACAAATACAGTATAAATTCTTTAGCTAAGGCAGATAAGCAAATAAGAGCAATTAAACTAAGGTATGGTGTGATTAGGTAATACTGAAATGCCATTAAATATAGCAACTAAAAAATGAGGAGGCACTGCGTTACACACAGAAGTCGGTTGCGAAGCTTCATCCGAGCCTCAAAACCAGGAGCAACGCTTGGCAGAACTTAGAAAAGTTTCTTTCGTTGCAGCAACCCCGCGTAGATCAGGGAGATTAGGAAAATTTTGCTTACGCTATCGTTTCCATGACTGCACACAATTTCTAATTGAACCAAGGGCTTGCATAAGTGTAAGAATTGGTGAAAAATTGATCCGCGAGAGCCGCTAGGGGATTCTCGTTTCGCAAGGCACGCACGAGGAAATCAGTGAAAGTTTTAGTTGTCGGTAATGGAGGGCGAGAACACGCTCTAGCATGGAAGTTGTTGGAATCCAAGCAAATTGAGCATGTGGTCTGTGTGCCAGGCAATGGTGGGACAGCAAGGATGGAACGTTGCCAAAACTTGCACTTGGGGGTAGACGATTTTGAAGGCATCAGCCGATTTGCTCTAGAAAATGGCATTTCTTTAGTGATAGTCGGGCCAGAAGTGCCTTTAGCCAGAGGAATCACAGATTACCTAGAAGAAAAAGGATTGATGGTATTTGGCCCTAAAAAAGCGGGAGCGCAAATTGAGGCGAGCAAAGCTTGGGCAAAAGCCTTAATGCAGGAAGCAAAGATTCCAACTGCACGAGCTGCGGTATTTACAGAGGCATCAGCGGCAAAATCCTATGTCAGAGGTACAGGCGCACCAATTGTTGTCAAAGCTGACGGCTTAGCAGCTGGTAAAGGTGTGACGGTAGCTGAAACAGTGGAACAGGCAGAAAAAGCGATCGCCGCAATTTTCCAAGGGCAGTTTGGTAGTGCTGGGGAATTTGTTGTCATTGAAGAATTTTTAATTGGTCAAGAGGTGTCAGTCTTAGCTTTGACAGATGGATTAACAATTCGACCGTTACTGCCAGCTCAAGACCATAAGCGGATTGGTGAAGGTGATATAGGCGAAAATACTGGTGGGATGGGAGCCTATGCCCCAGCACCCATTGCTACGCCAGAGTTAATGTCACGCATTCAAACAGAGGTATTAGAAAGAGCGATCGCCACTTTAAGAGCTAAGGGCATTGACTACCGAGGCGTGCTGTATGCTGGGTTAATGATTGCGCCCAATGGCGACCTGAAAGTTTTGGAATTTAACTGTCGCTTCGGCGATCCTGAGACGCAGGTAATCTTACCACTCTTGGCAACACCTCTAGAAGAATTAATCCTGGCTTGCGTACAGCAACGCTTAGGGGAACTGCCGCCGATTGCCTGGAAACAGGGAGCAGCTGCCACTGTCGTTGCTGCTTCAGGTGGTTATCCAGGGGAATATCAAAAAGGCAAAGTGATTACTGGTATTGAAGACGCAGAAACAGCAGGCGTGACTGTATTTCATGCAGGGACGAAATTGAACCAGCAACAACAAGTAGTAACCGATGGTGGTCGGGTTTTAAATGTGACTGGCGTCGGAGAAAATTTTGAGCAAGCGATCGCCCAAGCATATGCTGGCATCAAAACAATTCACTTTGAAGGGATATATTACCGTAGAGATATCGGTTATAGAGTGCTGAGTGGGAAGCAGGGGGAGCAAACCCCATAAGCGATCGCGTGATGTTACTTGTTGAAGATGGTGTGCAGGTGATTCGTTACGTTATTAAACTCTGTTATGTGCCAATAGGCTAACAGTGGGATACACTGCATGGACAATCCTGCACACTTAACAGGTATAGGGTAGCTAACGATGCCTAAATTGAACTATGCTTAGGCATTGTAGACATACAGCAGATTGCAAGTTAGTTAAGTACAAAAATACCCCTCCCTAACCCTCCCCTTGGAAAGGGGAGGGAACTAGATTGGCAATTTTCCCCCAATACATCGGGGGGATTAAGGGGGGTAAAGGATGTACTCCATTTAGATACAAAACGCTGTAAATAATAATGCTTCTACGACCAGCTACTCGACAAATATTATACTGAAATCATAAACGTTAGGTAAAATCTTCTAAAGCAATACTGTTAAAGGCAAGATATGCCAGGAAAAGAAATCCCTGATAGTGCTATTGAGTTGGTTGCGAAACATATCAACACAAGAAGCAACAAAAGTTATGGTATTCCTGTGATTGGACACGAGGAGAATATAGAAACTCCTCAAATATTTGAAATCATTCCATTCGATCAAATTGATGACAGTGACAGAAGATTTTATGCGATAGATGGCAGTTATAACAATGAGCAATTCTACAACGGTCTATGC
Source organism: Nostoc sp. UHCC 0302 (assembly GCF_038096175.1). NCBI lineage: Bacteria > Bacillati > Cyanobacteriota > Cyanophyceae > Nostocales > Nostocaceae > Nostoc > Nostoc sp. UHCC 0302. Next base: position 1,414,393 of record NZ_CP151099.1, on the reverse strand, counting down.
ATCGCTATTTATGCTGCTGGTTACATCTGCTTACCCTTGTGAAAGCAGATTAGGATGAACTCATTAGACGATCCAGTAATACTTGGGCAGGCATATTATCCACATAATATTCTTATTACACATCCAGGCCACTTGAATGATATTTACGATGAACTTCTAACTTTAGAGCCAATTAAATATCTATTCAAGTTTTTAGATGATGTACCAGATAAGGTTTTCGCGTACAAAAGAGAACAAATTTGTGCAAATCTATCAACACTGCTGGGGTTCTGTCAGGAAGTTTTGGAGATTGCGCTTATTCTTGAAATTATTGATCGTCCAGAAACAAAGGCTGGAGATTTTATTTTACGAGATGGTACGTTGCGGCCCCTACAAGTGAAACAGTCTTACTTAGTGAAGTTAGGAGAATATGCTCATCATAAGGGAGTTAAGGTAGTTGCTGTTACTAAACAATCTTTGACCAAGATGGAACTAGCTTATACATTTAAACAGATTGATAATTATCTTCAGGATCAACTTAAGTATGAGTATCCTTTTGTAGAAACAGATCCAAAGCGCAAGAAACTTTGTTGCTGGTTTGAGATTCCTGATGTAGTTCTCAAGGCAGCATATCAGGGAGATATGTTTATCAAAAAATCGATTCGCGGAGGAAGAGGATTTGGGTTGTTTATGGCAGCTCGATTAGATTATGTGGAAAAGCTACAAAACTACGATTGGCTTATACTTGATGTCAAGTACCTGTTACAGTCGGTTATGGAAGACGCATTCGATACTTTGTCTTTGATCATCAAAATGAGAAGTTGATAGGGATAGTTGGTCTTTGTGATCCTGTTATTGGTTTGGGTGTTAGAGATGACCAATCTATCGGGTGGACAAAAGATCAAAAAATGCAGCGACTATATAACTGCATGACTGCATATATTCTAGGAGCAATACCGCCATATAATAAGGTACTTGGTTCTAAGCTCATTGCCCTGACTTTAATGTTTCCAAAAGTTCGTAATGATTTTTATCAAAAATATAAAGATAATCCTTCTGTTATTACTGGAGAAAATAAAAAGCCTTATCTTGTTTATATCGATACACTAGGAGCATTTGGTAAATCAGCAATTTATAATCGTCTAGCAAACTGGGATTTTATAGATTATACGAAAGGGCAAAGTCATCTTCATATAACAGCAAATGGCAGATGGGAACTAATTAGGCAAGTTGTACCAGACGATGTTTTCAATAGTTACAAATTTGGCGAGGGTCCAAATTGGAAAATGCGTATCTTGAAAAGAGGTTTGCATGAACTTGGATTGTCAGCAGATATGCTTAGCATTGGTTGGCAAAGGGGATATTATCGCTGTACCCTGGCTGAAAATTGGCAGGAGTATCTGTTGGGAGATACAAATCAGGTGGTATGGAAAGATTTTACTCAAATAGATTTAGTAAGCTACTGGCATAAAAAATGGGTTACTCCTAGATTGGAGACTTTGCAAACTAATTTAGAGTTAGAACTTGGTTTGTAAATTTTTCTAAAGCTTATACGTTAAGATACCTGCAATACTTTTAAAAGTTAATTTAATATTCAAGGTATCTAATCTAATCTAAACCCAGTCTAGGATCAGCTTTAAGACTGGCGCTGATTTTTATCAGGTAGCGAAGCTGACTTATACTTAAATTATGCCCAAGTTAGACATTATCCATAATGCGGTAAAAAATGCACTGGTGAAGGACGGCTGGGTAATTACAGACGATCCCTACATAATTCAGTATCGAAGAACAACGTTGTATGCTGATCTTGGTGCTGAACGCCCCATTGCAGCTGAACGAGATGGTCAAAAACTTGTTGTTGAAGTGAAAAGTTTTATTGGCGCATCAAAGATACAAGATTTGAAAGAAGCTCTCGGTCAGTATGACATCTACCGTTATCTTTTAGAGGAAACAGCGCCAGACCGTAAACTTTACGTTGCTGTCGGTGCAATCACTTATAAAAGCTTTTTCAACCAGGATGTGATTCAACTCATCCTCCACAAACATCAACTTCCACTCATTGTCGTCGATACAGAGACAGAGGAGATCACACAATGGATAAATTAACTGAGTATCCTAAGATAATTAAGCGTATCCTGACGCAGTATGTAGAACTATGTAACCATCGTCCTAACCAAGATATCGAAACATTCTTGATTATGGATGAGCCGAAGGGTCATTATATTTGGATGAACCTTGGTTGGCAAAACGGCGATCGTATTACTGGTATGACCGTTTATGTTCGGATTCGAGATCGCAAATTTTGGATCGAGGAAGATTGGACTGAAGATGGTATCGCAACTGACCTAGTTCGTGCAGGTGTTAATAAGGAAGATATAGTGTTGGCATTCCATGAGCCTAAGATGCGGCAGTACACAGATTTTGCAATAGCATCGTAGCGGTGGCGCTCTCTTATAATGCAGTGCAGCGGAAGGTACAACAAATATTTTCTTACTGAGTTTAAGTTTACTAGCTGCCCCTAACCTGAGCCAAACAACTAGATTAAGATTTTGACAGGTTGGATTTTTTTTACACTACTACGCGTCTGTGCGTAACCCACCAGTCAAAAAATGGGGTTTAATGCGTTAATCCTCAACTGGATATCAACTCTGATCGCTGGAATAAGGTAAATTCGTTAAAGCTACTTTAACAAGTATACCCCCTGCACTCCCTAATCCCTTCCGTTGCCTTGGTCTCCAATAGGAGAAGTTCTGATCGCCGTCAGTCGGCGCTTAGACTTCTCTCCTCATCTCCCAACTAACATATTTGTCGAATTAACTGTTAATTTTTTAGTTGTTGGGGTTTATAACTAAACACTACTGACAACTTTATTTAAGATGCTGGCTCTGTTAAAAACAATTCGAGAAGCGATCGTCAATTGGTGGTCTGAGTTTACTCTCCAGACTAAGCTGTTGGCTGTAGCCACTTTAGTGGTTTCGTTGGTGATGAGTGGTCTGACCTTTTGGGCTGTAAATACAATTCAGCAGGATGCACGTCTGAATGACACCCGCTTCGGTCGTGATTTAGGACTGCTACTTGCAACCAATGTTGCCCCCCTAGTTGCTGACCACAATCTCACCGAGGTTGCCCGATTTTCTCAACGCTTCTACAGCAGCACCTCTAGTGTGCGTTATATGCTCTACGCTGATGAAAATGGGGAAATCTTCTTTGGTATTCCTTTTTGGGAACCGGAAGTAGAAAACTCTCTCACCATTAAACGGCGGATACAACTGCCAGAAGATTACCCTGGTGATGGGGAAAAGCCAATGGTACGGCAACACATGACCCCAGACGGGGCAGTCACAGATGTGTTTATTCCCCTAATCGTCGATGGCAAATACCTGGGCGTATTGGCGATTGGGACTAACCCCAACCAGGCGGCAGTTATTTCTACCAATTTCACTCGCGATGTTACCATTGCCGTTTTTATCACAATTTGGGTAATGGTGATTTTAGCAGGAGTGATTAACGCTTTGACAATCACTAAGCCGATTAAAGAACTGCTGGTGGGGGTGAAACAAATTGCTGCTGGTAATTTCAAGCAGCGCATTGACTTACCCCTAGGAGGCGAGCTAGGAGAGGTAATTTTTAACTTTAATGAAATGGCAGAGCGCTTAGAGCGCTATGAAGAACAAAATATTGAGGAACTGACCGCAGAAAAAGCCAAGTTAGAAACACTAGTTTCAACGATCGCCGATGGTGCTGTGCTGATTGATAACAATATGCAGGTGATTTTAGTCAACCCCACCGCACGGCGAATTTTCGGTTGGGAAGGCACTGAGGTGGTAGGCAGCAATGTTTTACATCACCTACCCTCAGTAGTACAAATGGAAATCACCCGTACCTTGTACGAAATGGCAGCAGGCGAATGTGAAAGTGCCGAGTTCCGCCTTCATTTAAACCAACCAGCCAAGCGGACAATCCGCATTCTGTTGACTACAGTACTCAACTCACAACGAGAAAGTATTAAGGGCATTGCCATAACCGTCCAAGATATTACCCGTGAGGTCGAGCTAAACGAAGCAAAAAGCCAATTTATTAGCAACGTTTCTCACGAACTACGAACGCCATTATTTAACATCAAAACATATATTGAAACCCTGCATGATTATGGTGAAGACTTGGGTGTACAAGAACGCCAGGAGTTTCTAGAAACTGTAAATCATGAAACTGATCGCTTAACTCGCTTAGTTAACGATGTTTTAGATTTATCCAAACTTGAATCTGGTCGAAGCTACAGCTTTGATGGAGTAGATTTGGCACAGGCGATTGAGCAAACACTACGTACTTACCAACTCAATGCTAAAGATAAAGGCATTGAACTTATTCAGGAAGTTGCTCCTGATTTACCCCTAGTAATAGGTAATTATGATTTGTTGCTACAAGTGTTTGGCAATTTGATTGGTAATGCCCTCAAATTCACCAAAGCGGGTGGTAAAGTGGCAATCCGCGCCTACCAATTAGATTTTAAGCCCAACTCTCATACTCAATCTCCAGGTGTGCGAATTGAAATTTCCGATACTGGAATTGGGATTGCCCAAGAAGACCAACACTCAATTTTTGAGCGCTTCTTCCGCGTCGAAAACCGAGTTCACACCTTAGAAGGCACAGGTTTGGGTCTATCTATTGTCAGAAATATCATCGACAGGCATCGCACTAAAGTTCATCTAGTGAGTGAAGTTGGCATTGGCACGACTTTTTGGTTCGACTTAACCGTATTTGAAGAAGAAGTACCACCAATTCAACTTGAGCCTGCTGTTGAAGCACCCAAAATTATTACAGCCTGAAGGAAGGTAGGGGGCAGTCGCTTCGCTCCAATTAAAAATGAAAAATTGATAATTAAAAATTGGGAGAATCCTCTTAAATTTTGAATTTTTAATTCTTAATTTTTAATTGGCTTGTGCTGGGTTTGAATCCCTCAAGAAGAGTGATTCTGAATTCTGCATTATTCTTCAAGTGCCGTTAGGTTGCTAATTTCCTTCAATTCTTTCCCCTACCCCCCTAGAAGACTAGAATTAGAATTGACGTGACTTTATCTAGTGTTAAAGTGTCAGACTCTTTGCCATTGCGCGATCGCTACATAGCCTTAATTGATGAAATTGTCGAAACCACCCTCAAGGGCAAGATTAGCTCTGTGGAACAAGTGTATCAAATGCTGCTCAAAGGTATCACTTCAGGTACAGGAGAAGTGTTTGAGCTAGCTTTGAGCGATCGCTTGAGTAGTATCCAAAGCCAAGTAGACAGCGAAAAAGATGAACTCAAAAAAGCGAAGGCTAGCCGGAGTTTGAGAGCAATAAAAACAATCCAAACTCAATGGCAACGTTGGCAAGAGCAAAATAAAGCCACAGAAGCGATCGCTTCTGCGGTTACAGAAATTACCACAGCCCCAAAAGACGAGCGTTTAGAGACATTTTTACGCGTTACTGACCCCAATCAGAAATATCCGCTGAATTTCCAACAATTACAGCAGTTGTCAAAAGCGTTACTGCAATTTGCTCAGGCAGATTCAGATTTACAGCAATTCTCAGAAGGCATTACCCGTGGTTTAGCTTCTTGGCAGCGTTTACAAGACAACTTGCTCAGTTGGATGTACGAACAAAATCAAGGTTCTCTGGGATTTGGCGGCGTACCGGGAGAACGTGGCCCTTGGGCAAGTTGGGCGAAGCAACTTAATAGTGAGTTATCCCAAGGCTTGTTTCGCACCTTAGCGATGGAAGAATCTCCAATTGAATTTGCCCAAAAGCAGCGCGGTATCACCCTCAGAGATTGGGTAGAGATGGCATTAACTTTACAGTACTTGCAACGCGGATTAATTAATTGGTTTGATCAACAAGCTTACGATGTGAAAGCAGGGCCAAAGTTGTCAATCTCTACTTTCTTGACCTTTGCAGTGATTTGGAGTCAATTAGCAAGTGGTTTTCAAAGCATTGGGGCAGTATACAGTAATGCTTCTTCTCAAATCATGCTCCAGATTTTGCGAACCTTTGCTCAACGTCCATATTTTCCCTTCTACGGCGGGATTTTTGCGTCATTTTCTGGTAGTTATTTACGCGATGCCTTAGATTATCTCAATGAACCGCTGCGACAAGTCGAAGGAACTCAGGAAAAAGCGCGGATATTGACACTTTTAGGCTATTCACAGCGTGCTTTAGGACAATACGAGCGTTCCATTGATTTGCATCAGCAAGCATTGGAGATAGCCAGAAATGCAGGCGATCGCGCCTGTGAAATTGCTAACCTAAACCACCTTAGCCGCACCTACGTGCAACAGCAAAATTATGGCGAAGCAATTAACAACAGTCAACGAGCATTGATACTAAGTCGGCAAGCAGGCGATCGCATAGGAGAGGCGAATGCACTCGTAAATTTAGGTTACAGCGAAGTCATGCAAGCTCAGCAATTAGAAAATACTGAACCAGAAATCTATGAATCAGCAATTAATTATTTAGAACAAGGTTTAAAGCTCTCTGAAAAATTAGGTGATATTCAAAGTAAAGCCTTATGTGTCAGCAGCTTAGGAATTGCTTATTTAGTGATTGGACAATTTCAAGCCGCGATTAAATATCTCGAAGATGGCTTTAAAACAGCACAAATTTCTGGTGACTTGTATCTTCAAGGGCGGAACTTAGCTCATTTAGCTGAAGCTTATTATCATCTACAAAATCCTGATAAAGCTATTTACACAGGTTCTTTAGGAATGTATCTTTTAGAGCAAATTGCTTCCCATGAATGGCGTCAACCAGCCGGTTTACTCACTATTTTGCAAGGACAAATAGGGGCAGATGCTTTCCAAAACTTCTTACAGCAACACCGTCCTAAAATCATTGCAGTTATCGGCGTAGATGGGTATGATCACATTCCGCAATTGTTAGCAGAATATAAACAAGATATTTAAATAATTCGTAATTCGTAATTCGTAATTAAAGAAATTTGTCAGTACTAAGTAGAGTGCATTATGGCTAAAGCCGTAATGCACTGCAACTAGACACGTCTCACGAAGTATGATTGAAGAATTAGAAATTAATGAAACGACTGCGGCACAATTTGCTCAATTAGTGCTGAATTGTGTTGAACAGGAGTATCCCAACAGTAATCTGTATTGGGCTGAGAGTGACGAAGATATAAAACCACCGCGTGAATTGACTCCTGCTTTTTATGGCTGCTTAGATTGGCATTCAGCTGTACATGGTCATTGGTTGCTAGTACGTCTGATGCGTCACTTTCCTGAAGCCAGCTTTAGCACAGCAGCAAAGCAAGCACTTAATCGAAGCCTAACGCTTGAGAAAATTCAAGGAGAGATTGCCCATTTCCAGCGGTTGCCCTTTTATGAATTTCCTTATGGTGTATCATGGCTTCTGCAATTAGCTGCCGAACTATACGAGTGGAATGATGCTCAAGCCAAACAATGGTTGATTGTATTGGAACCGCTAGAGAAATTGATTGCAGGTAACTTACAGCGCTGGATTAAAGCACTCACACGCCCCGATCGCACAGGGATGCATAATCAAACAGCTTTTGCATTTGGTTTAATGCTGGATTGGGCAAGAATAACCGAAAATACAGACATCGCTGAGTTAATAGAGAACAAAGCACAGCAATTTTATCTGGGCGATCGCAACTATTCCTTACAATTTGAGCCACTAGGCTACGATTTTTTATCGCCTAGTCTTGCAGAAGCAGACTTGATGCGGCGAATACTGCCAACAACAGCTTTCACTGACTGGTTAACTAATTTTCTTCCACAAATACCCGTTGAAAATACAGCAAATTGGTTAGAACCTCTGAAAGTAGATAATCCTCAAGACTATATGCAATCTCACTTCCACGGTCTTAATTTAAGTCGCGCTTGGATGCTTGAGGGCATCATTTCGGGATTGTCTAAAAGCGATCGCCGCAGAGAAACACTTCGCTCTACTGCTGTTGTGCACCGTCAGACTGGACTAGCACATATAGTGAGTGAACATTATGCAGCTACTCACTGGATAGGAACTTTTGCTGTTTACCTCACAACAAATCGTGGGTTGCAAAGGCAAATTATATCAATTCGTAATTCGTAATTTTGCTCTAATTAGCAACACTCGTAATTTGTATTACTCAGTTATGGAAAGCTCCAAAAACTCGCAGTTATCTAAACAAGAGATTGTTGAATTACTTAGTGCATGGTCATTTAGTGGGAATTTAACAATTCAGCCAACAAACCAAGGTACAGTCAACACAACCTTTTTTGTAGAAACGCAAGTAGGCAATTTTGTCTTAAAGCTTTACAACGATTCTACACCTACTGCACAAATTGAGTATGAACATTCATTACTGACATACTTGCATTCGTGCAATTTGTCTTTTGCGGTTCCAACTCCTGTACCAACAAGGACGGGCGAAACACTAATTTTGGTGAATCGAAATAACTCATTACTACGAATTGCTCTACTTCCTTTCATTTCAGGTCAGCCTAGCGATCGCAAAAATCTTGCTCATACTCATGCTGTTGGCGAGACACTTGGAGAACTGCATCATGCCCTTGCTGGCTTTGGTTCAGCAGGACAAATGGCTCAATTACCCGCCTGGGGAGATATTTATCATATCCATCCGTTAGTAACAGATCCGCTGGAAGTAACACAGTTACTAAAATTGCCTTTAACGCAGCAACAGTACATTATCAAAACATTCACAGAAATTTTGGAAGCTGCACCCAATCTATATAAAACTCTTCCAGTTCAAACAACTCATGCAGATTACCTTAGCCCTAACGTTTTACTGATAGAGAATCGTGTAGTCGGGGTTTTGGACTTTGAGTTTGCTACTTTTGATTTGCGCTTAATGGATTATGTAGCAGCACTCGACCACTTCACCCGATTCTCTTGGAAAGAAGCACCCAATTTGGAGTTTGTCCAAGCTTTTAGTACAGGATACGCCAAGTACAATTCTCTCACGCACTCTGAGGCAGAGGCACTAAAGTTAGTTTGGCGCTTGCAGCGAGTAAGCTGCATTGTCTACTGGACAGGCTGGTTTCGCGAGGGTAAAGTAACCTGCCAAAGTGTAGTTGATGCGGTGACAAACACAAGTCTACTGGAAGAGTGGTTGGAGGAAAATACAACTAAGCTGTTGAGTTACACTGCTCAACTGTGAAAGCACTGAGTTAGGAGTTAGGAGTTATTATTCTCACCCTTTTCCCCTTGTCCCTTTTTTATTCACAGTAATAAAATTTTTTCATTAGAACTACTTGGGAACTACTTGCATTTTAAATTACAGCTTCTTCGCGCTTACAATCAAAAACAACCATAAAAGAAGCGTTTGGCTTTTCCTGGCGTAGATGCTGCATATAGCCATCTGCATCGGAACGGCTGCGGAATCTAGCAACAATCTCCCGTTGTGTATCAGGAAGTAACCGCGCGATCGCCCAGGAATTAAGCCGCTCTCTGTATGCAATCCCTTGGTTTTCTGACTTAGGAGCTTTGTAATCAGTATTTTCTGGCATGATTTATGTTAACCGTATGAAGTTTTAGTGAATGTCGCTAATTGTTTAACGGTAGAAATGCACAAAGACCTTTTTTATGATGCTGCCACCTTGTTATTCGATTATTAATTAATTGTCAATAGTTAAAAGGAAATTTTGGATTAGCTTAGTTGCAAGGTTCATTTAGCCATCAGCCTCAAAGCCTTGATTTACAAGTACTAGAAGAAAAAACAAGGATAAAGTGTGAGGTAAGACAATTTATTCAGCCTATACAATTTGTACTAATCTACCCCTAGCAAAACTAGTACAAATGCTTTAATGCTAAATTTTTGCTTTAAAAACTACTAAGTTTTTTTAGCATAAGTATTATTACGCAAAATTTATCAGTAAGTAGACGTATAGGAATTTCCTAGATTTAAAATTTTGAGAGCAGTTTTTGTTAGACATCTGTTTTTTGCTGTTGCAATAACTCGTTACAATAACTTCCATTATCGTTAAGTAAGGTTTCTTAGGCAGTATTTATTGCTTATATAACACTGTGCTAATAAAGTATTTTTTGACCCTGATATAATACCGTAATACAAGCTTTATTATTTCAAAAGCAATCTCTTATCTTTATTCATTAAGTTAATTAAATTATTAATTTTTTGTAATTTATAAATTTATTAAATTTACATAAAGTATCTGATTATATTGCTTGCTCCATTCTTTTTAGATATTTTTATTTCTAGATAAATTAGAAATAAAAATTGTTTGTAAATTAAATTTTATTCTAAAATTTAATTTAAGGCTCAAAATTTAGTTTTGATGTTAACAACAATTGACTGATGGGAATAATTTTATTATGAGAGTTTTTGAGATTAATTGTCGAACTGAGGTCAAAATAAATGAAAACAGTGCTGGATTTGGCACTTGTAATGGAAGGATACCAACAGGATCATTGCTTTGGTGAAAACTATGCAGAACAGAGTTTACAATAGTACTTCCTGTTACTGTTAAAGTGACCACTATTTAGCCCCAAGTAAAACATGAAACTTCAAAAAGGTAGAGAGCAGAATAATCTACTTTGTGAACTCAATTATCAACTTTGACAATCATTTCGTTCTTGGCGGCTTTTAGTGCATCCGTTGCGCGATCGCAAAGCGTCTCATAGAGAAGACAGTTTGTGCATTTTCACAACTCAGATAGGATTCCTATATATGTTGTGTTGAGTTTTTTTAATCAAATAAGAGTCCTGTCGTTAGTTTAGAATAATTAAAGTTTTTCAAGTTTATTTAGTTATTTTAAAATTAATTTTACTGAAAAAAGAAACAACCTTTTATGAAAACTGCAAAAGCCGTTCAATAGTAGAGTTTTGAGATTTTTATATCTTGACCAATTGCTACAAATTAGTTAAAATTTTTACGATTAAGTTCTAATTGTAATAATGAAAACACCATTCATAACATCAATAATTGAAAAAGTAGCAGAGGAAATAGGTGCAGTAGTTGTAGTAGAGCCAGAATATCGCTATGTAGGATACATTAAATTCAAAAATGGGAATAGAACTTTTTTTCGTAATTACAGATTTAATATCAATTATCATGCCTCAGCAGAAATAATAAAAGATAAAGATTATACCAAGTTTTTTCTCAAGGAATTTGGGTATAAAACTACTGAAGGTAAAACGTTTTTTACTGAGCAATTTTGTCAAGCAATAAATAGTAATAGAAATATTGAGGTGGGATTTGATTATGCCCAAGAATTGGGATTCCCTGTTATCGTCAAGCCGCTTAATCTCACTCACGGGATACTGGTAACAAAAGTTTATACTAAAGAAGAGTACTATAAAGTTGCCCAAAAAATTTTGCAAAATAACTATGCATTAATTATCGAGCGATTTTATAGCGGTAATGACTATAGAATTTTGGTATTAGATGATGAGATTGTTGTAGCGTATCAAAGAATTCCTTTATTAATAAAAGGGGATGGGAAATCAACTGTTTTAGAACTTATGCAGCAGAAACAAGAAAATTTTATAACCAATGATAGAGGAAAAATTATCAAGTTTGAGGATGAGAGAATCCAAACAAACTTACAAAGACTAAACTTTAATTTTAATACGATTCTACCTAAAGATAAGATTGTCTATCTTTTAGACAATGCAAATTTATCCAGCGGAGGTGAGGCAATTGATTTAACCGAAAGTATTCATCCTGATTTTAAAAAATTAGCGATAAATGTCACAAAAGATATGGGGATGAGATTAGCAGGGGTTGATATTATTACAAATGATATAACATCGCCAATGGTAGACTATACCATAATTGAAGTTAATGGCTCACCAGGCTTAGATCATTATGCTTCATTAGGTGAAGCTCAACATAAAAGAGTAGAAAATTTATATCTCAAAGTTCTCAAAGCACTTGAAAATCAGTAAAAAAATTCGTAATTAAGAAGAGGTAGATTTACTCTAGCTTTCTTAATTACGTTAGCGCAGCGGGGCGTAGCCCATTATGTAGCTTGCTTCTCGCCTTCTCTACGAGACGTTATGCAAATGGTGAGTATTACGGATTATTATTAAACTAGTGTTACTGTAGCCTTCACTTCAAAAATTTTCTCAATCACATCTTCTACCACTTTATCTGGGGTAGAAGCACCAGAAGTAATTCCTATAACAATTTCTCCATCTGGTAACCATGTGTCTGCAACTACTAACTGCCCATTTAACTGACGATGTTCAATAGAATTTCGTGATTTAATTCGCTCAACACTATCAATATGATAGGAAGGTATTCCGCGCTCAAATGCAATTTGTTGCAATTGAGTCGTATTTGATGAATTAAAACCACCAATTACTACCATCAAATCTAAATTTTGTTGCACTAACTCCAACATCGCATCTTGACGTTCTTGGGTAGCGTCACAGATAGTATTGAAACTTTGAAAATGCTGATTCAACTCGGTGGGGCCGTACTTCTGCATCATAGTATGCTCAAGAAGCTTTCCAATCTTTTCAGTTTCGTCTTTGAGCATTGTAGTTTGGTTAGCAATACCCACCCGTTCTAAATCTTTATCAGGGTCAAATCCCGCTGAACAAGCTTTAGCAAATTTTGTCAGAAATTCGTCACGATTCCCACCATTGAGAATATAGTTAGCAACGTATTGTGCTTCCTGCAAATTTAGCACTATTAAATATTTGCCAGCAAAGGAACTAGTCGCAACAGTTTCTTCGTGTTTATATTTACCGTGAATTATGGAAGTGTAATCAATTTTTTTGTGCTTTTCAACTGTATTCCAAACTTTAGAAACCCAAGGACAAGTAGTATCGACAATTTTGCAGCCTTTCTCGTGAAGGGTCTGCATTTCTTGGACACTTGCTCCAAACGCAGGTAATATAACCACATCACCAGTGCCAACCACCGAAAAATCTTTTTGATTTCCTTCTACTGGGATGAATTTTACTTTCATCTCCTGCATACGTTGGTTGACAGAAGGGTTGTGAATAATCTCATTAGTAATCCAGATGCGTTCTGTGGGGAAATGCTGACGAGTTTCATAAGCCATAGCCACCGCACGTTCTACACCCCAGCAAAAGCCAAAGGCTTGCGCTAGTCGAATTGTGACATCACCACGTTGTAGAGTGTAGTTGCGATCGCGAATTTCCTGAATCAAGTTACTTTGATACTCAGATTGCAACTGGGTAGCAACTTCAGCTTGATGTCCAAACCCCTTGCGGTTGTAGTTTTCTGAATGTTGGAGCGATCGCTTAAAAGCTTTTGTATCCATTGAATTTGTCAACTTAAATCACTATTTTTTATTTTCTCGCGCTCAGACGCGATTTATACACAGTTGTGTTTAAACATATTACTTGTTCTTGGAGAGGAAGGAGTGGGGGAGCAGGAGGCAGGGAAGCAGGGGGAGAGATAACTGACTCTTGACCCTTGACCGAATGGCACTAAGACTCATGTAAAACCTCGTCAGGGCAGGGTGTTGGGGGTAGGGTTGCAGGTTCGTGTTTAAGACAATTAAATTTTAGCTGCGCCGCGGAGTTCAACATCTTCTTAATTCCCCACACCCGAACCTACACCCCACACCCAAAAGCAAGTTATATCAAGGGTTCGTGCTTAACAAGCGTGCCATTCACCCTTGACCCTTGACTCCTTCTATTCTTAAAGCCGAGATTTTAATTCGATGCCGCTATAAATCTGCAATGCAGAACGCCAAACTATATAACCTTCAGGACTTAAGTGCAAGCCATCAGTAGTGAACTCGCGGCGGAGATTACCTTCCTTGCTAGCAAACAAGGGGTATAAGTCTAAATATTTCACGCCTTGTTTGTTAGCGATGTTTTGCAATTGCTGGTTCAACTGGCTAATACGAGTATTGGTAACAGCCAGCAGTTTATCTCGTCCTTGCCAAGTTGCTTCTTCTCCCCCGTGGGGCAAAATCGACTGAACAACAATTTGCGCTGTTGGATGCAGCTTTCGCAGGTAACTTATAATTTGCCGCTGATTATCTAAAATTTCCTCATCGCCTGTTCCTCTGATCAAGTCATTAATACCAATCATGACAAAAATCGCCTCTGGCTGAGCGCGGTCAAAGAGATCCAATCGTTTCAATAATCCATTGCTGGTTTCGCCAGAAATTCCCTGATTTAGCCAATTTTTATTTTCAGGTAATAACTCAGTGGGAAACCATAGACTTAGAGAATCTCCCACCAATATATTTAAATGCGGAGGACGTTTTTCAGCAGCTACATTAGCTTCTTGCTTGAGAATATCTAGCCACTGCTGATAATTAAGTTGGTGACGTGGGCCTAAATTAGGTGTAGCAGCTTGGAGTTTGCTGTTCAGGTTGAGCTGAGATGCAGAAGTTGTAGTAGCAAAAAAAGCGGTCAATCTCTGCTGTTGCCAAAGCAGCAGGATAACCGCCAACATAAGTAAGCCGTTGGTTAACAGCGAGAAAAATGCCCAAATAGGAAAGGTTTTAGCAGAAGTGGACACGACTAGCGAAATTTCCCAATTGTTTGAATCAGATTCTAACTGATTCGCAATTAGTACTTTGCCTATCCACAGGAAAGTTAGGAATTAGGAGGCAGAAGGCAAGAGGCAGGAGGCAGAAGTAAAGAATTAGATTTCCCCCTTGTCCCCCCACTCTCTGCACAGACGCGATTAATGAGCCAGCGCGTTGCGGTGAATCAGCACTGCGGGAGGGTTCCCGGAGCAGGCGACTGTGTTAGCGCAGCCTCTCTAAGAGTTGGCTTTACGCTGCGCTAACAGCAGTCCCTCTACTTGGGGAGACCCCATCGGACTGCTTCACGCACGTGTGGCTGCACTCACCGTCCAACCAGTGGCTCCCCGTTGTAGCGACTGGCGTCGCGTCTTTACCCCCACCCTATTACTTAGGGCGATCGCCAAACTCGGAGTTATATCCCTCTTCGCCGTGTTCGTTGATATCCAACCCTTGGTATTCCTGTTCCTCCTTGACTCGCAGGCCAACTGTTGCATCAAGAATCTTCAGAATAATCCACGTACCAACTGCTGCGATTACATAAGCAACGACAATTGCAACTAGTTCAACCCCCAGTTCGCCAAAATTACCACGTAGCACCCCGTCTTTACCTGCTGAGTTGACTTGAGCAGTCGCAAAAATTGCTGTTAAAATCGCACCCACGGTGCCACCAACGCCATGCACAGGATAAGTATCCAAAGCATCGTCAATTTGCAGCTTGTGCTTGAAACTCACAGCGTAGAAGCAAACAAAGGCGGTGATGAAACCAATTAAAATCGCTGCTAGCGGTGTTACAAATCCGGCTGCTGGAGTAATACCCACCAATCCAGCAACTGCTCCTGTAGCGGCTCCCACTGCGGTTGGTTTACCTCTTAAAACTGATTCCAAAATCAACCACATTAAAGCCGCCGCTGCTGCCGCTGTATTTGTGGCAACAAAGGCTGTTGTTGCCACATTTGTGACAACATTACCCGAAGTACCGCCAGCTACAGATAAAGCACTTCCAGCGTTGAAGCCGAACCAGCCAAACCAGAGCAAGCCAGCACCCAACAAAATGAACGGAACGTTATGCGGTGGGCTAAGACGCTCAGGATAAGTTTTGCGAGGCCCAAGGACGATCGCTGCTACAAGGGCAGAGACACCAGAACTAATGTGTACTACTGTGCCACCTGCAAAGTCCAGCGCACCCAAACCACCAGCCAAACCTAAGAATCCGCCTTTAGCCCATACCATGTGGGCAAGGGGGGCGTAAACAAAAGTTGACCACAGCAGTACAAACAAGGAATAGGCACGGAAACTCATCCGCTCAGCGATCGCCCCTGAAATTAAGGCTGGAGTGATGATGGCAAACATAGCTTGATAAATCATGAATGCCTGATGGGGAATTGTCCCGGCATAAGAAAGTATTTCTGGTGGGTTTGACCCTTTGAGATAATCAGTTACCTCTAGCCCTACACCGTTCAAGCCGAACCATTGCAATCCACCAATAAATGGCAATCCTGGTGCAAAGGCAAGACTATAGCCCCACAAAATCCAAGTCACTCCGACGATCGCCATCAGCATAAAGCTCATCATCAACGTATTTAGAACGTTGCGCGATCGCACAAATCCACCATAGAAAAACGCTAATCCTGGTGTCATCAACAAAACCAGCGCTGCTGAAATCAGCATAAATGCTGTATCTCCAGTATCAGCAGTAGGCGGAGGCGGAGCGGCCGCTGGTGTTTGGGCAAAAGCATTGCCCATCAGCGGTACTCCCAATATTAGTAGGGTAATAGCCCCTATCATGAAAACTTTCTTCAACACTTCTTTTTGTCCCTAACCACCAACAATTTTGTATTACATTAATACATTTCAGTACTATTTGATACTCTTTTTTGTCTTGAAAATTACTCTACCTGAATTTTTTTGAAAGATTAACAAGAATATAATCACCTGTGTAGTTGTCAACCCTTAAATATGGTTGTAATAATGCATAAAAATGAAGTTATTTTTGGATTACTAGCATTTTGTCCAATTGTTACAAAATTCCAAGTTTTTATTTACCTACGGGCAAAAATAAAAACTATGCTGAGAATTTTGAAGTATTACAATTAGCAGTATTTGTTTCAGTAAATTCGCACAAATAAATATAAAATGATATTTATTTATAATTCACACTTGAATACGTAGTCGTTATCATTGCTACTTATCCTCAAGTAGGTAATAAAAAGCCTTGTTTTCATCTTGACTTAGTAATCGGGCAGCAGCTTCTGTTCAGATTTGCCGCTGTATCTTAGCGTGAAATTATTATGTGTTTAGTACAATGCAATACAAAATAAACATTGATAAGTATTATTACTTATCCTCTGGGTGCAAACATGATAATTAAAACACTCGCCACAGCTAAACAGGCTCCTAGGAGGTCGTAAAAGTCTGGAGTTACACCATCAACTTTCCAACCCCAAAGCATTGCCATAACGATAAACACGCCACCATAAGCAGCATAGACTCTGCCAAAGTTAGCGCTTTGGAAAGTAGCAATGATCCCATAAACAGCTAGAGCAATTCCACCCAATATCCCCCACCAGAACGACTTACCTTCGCGCAACCATAACCAGATCAAGTAGCCGCCGCCTATTTCAAATAAACCTGCCCAGACAAAATAAAGCAGAGACTTAATCATTTAAATCAATTTTTGAATATAGATTAAGTGGAACTCAGTGAAATTACGCTAACGCTTTTAACCAAACTCTTGTCATTAATTGAAGTAAGTCTGTTTATCTCCAGTAACGACTTCAGACCTAGATAAGACTCCAGGATGAAAGCACCATTACCTGATAACGAAGCACAGAGAATCGAGACACTTTCGCAGTATAAGATACTCGATACTCCATCTGAAGCCGCTTTTGATGACCTTACCCGTTTAGCCTCATATATTTGTGGGACTCCTATTGGCTTGATCAGCTTAGTTGATACAAATCGCCAGTGGTTCAAGTCAAAAGTCGGTTTGGAAGCATTAGAAACACCACGAGATATCGCATTTTGCGCTCATGCTATCCTACAAACTGACGTTTTTATTGTGCCTGATGCCACAAATGACGAACGGTTCGCCGATAATCCACTAGTCACTTCTGAGCCTAATGTCCGGTTTTATGCTGGTGTACCCTTAACTAATCCAGAAGGATACGCATTGGGAACACTTTGCGTAATTGATCGCGTACCACGACAGCTTTCTCCAGAACAAGTCGAAGCATTACGAATATTGGGTCGCCAAATCATCAAGCTATTAGAACTGCGGCGTAATTTAACCAGTTTAGTACTTGCAACTAAAGAACGTAAACAAGCACAGAAAGTACGTCGGCAATTCTTTAGAAGAGTTGCAGGAGGCTTTGGATTAGCATCGGCAATTTTAGTCTTAATTGGGGTAGTTTCTTACCAAAACACTAGAGGATTGATTGATAGTAATAACCGGATACAAAAAACCCAACAAAGAATCAACGAGTTGGAAGAACTCTTCTCGCAAATAAAAGATGCTGAAACTGGACAACGCGGCTATATCCTGACTGGAGAAGAGAGTTATTTAAAACCGTATAATCAAGCACTTAAAATTGGTAATCTAGAAATTCGGGAGTTAAGAGAATTAACAGATAGTCAATCCAATCAACACCAGCAGATCAATACTCTTGAAGCTCTAATAGCAGCAAAACTGGCTGAACTAAAACAGACCATTGACTTGCACCAAAACAAGGGATTGGCAGCCGCATTGCAAATGATTCGGACAAATCAGGGACAGAAGTTGATGGATGATATCCGCAAGCTCATTCATGAGATGGAGAACAAAGAAAAGCAGTTACTCCAGCAGCAGTCAAAAGCCGCAAAAGTTGGCGCTCGTAATACAATCCTGACAATAGCGATCGCTATCTCTCTAAGTTTGGTCATTCTAGGTGGAATCTACTACTTCATTTATCGCGAGGTCGCTGAGCGCAAGTTAACAGAGGAAACTCTTAACAAAGAGCGCGACTTTATTTCAGCAGTTGTTGATACAGCTGCCGCTTTGGTAATAGTCCTCAACTCACAAGGGCAAATCGTTCGCTTCAATCAAGCTTGTGAGCAAACAACAGGTTACTCATTTGATGAAGTCAGGGGTAGGTATTTCTGGAATCTATTCCTACTTGCTGAAGAGGTGGAGCCTGTAAAAGCGGTTTTCGGGCAGCTGCAAGCTGGTCAAGGTTCTAATGAGTACGAAAACTACTGGTTAACAAAGGATGGCAATCGACGGCTAATTGCATGGTCGAACACCATCCTACAAGACTATGAGGGTTCCGTTGAATACGTTGTTGCCACTGGGATTGACATCACCGATCGCAAACGCGCTGAACAACATCTGACTGTACAATATGCGATTACCCGCGTCTTAGCAGAATCCACTACGACTGACGAGGCGACTTCTCAAATTCTGCAAAGTATCTGCGAGAGTTTGGGGTGGGATTTGAGTGAAATTTGGCTCGTAGATCAGCAGGCAAATATACTGCGTTTTCTCGACAATTGGCATAGAGAATTGCTGGAGATGCAAGAGTTTGTAGCAGTGACGCAGCAAACCATCTTTGCACCAGGCATTGGACTACCTGGTCGTGTCTGGGCTAGTGCTGAACCTGTTTGGATTCCTGATGTCGTTAATGATCTCAGCTTCATCCGCACCAAAGTTGCTGCTCAAGTAGGACTGCATGGAGCTTTTGGCTTTCCGATTCATATTGGTCACAAAATCCTCGGTGTTATTACCTGCTTTAGCCGTGAGGTTCAACCACTTGACCAAGATTTGGTGAAAATGATGAATTCTATTGGAGACCAAGTAGGGCAGTTTATCAAGCGCAAGCAGGCAGAAGAAGAACTTCAACGCCAAAACTTGCGAGCGCAACTGTTTACGGAAATCACCCTCAAGATTCGCCAGTCTTTGCAAATTGAAGAAATTCTTCAAACTACCGTTACAGAGGTGCAAGAGATTCTTCAGACTGATCGCGTCTTGATTTATCAGCTTTTACCTGATGGCTCTCAAACCTTGGTTATAGAAGCAGTAGTTGCTGGCTGGCCCGCGATTAAAGGGCAAAACAGCACCGACTCCTATTTTCGAGCCGAATATCTCCAGCAGTACTGTTTACAACTTTACCGCCAAGGGCGGATGCAGGCGATCGCTGACGTGGATCTTATGGAAATCCAACAAAGCCATATGGAATTACTGCAACAATTTGGTGTCAAAGCCAATTTAGTTGTACCCATTCTGATCAAAGAAGAACTCTGCGGTTTACTAATTGTTCATCAGTGCAGCAAATCCCGGCAATGGTCTAGTTTTGAAACTCATCTTTTACGGCAAATAGCTGATCAAGTAGGCATTGCTTTAGCCCAAGCCCAGCTATTAGAAGCAGAAACTCGTCAACGACAAGAACTTGAAATTGCTCGTGGACAAGCCGAATTAGCTTCTCATACCAAAAGTGCCTTTTTGGCTAACATGAGTCATGAAATTCGGACTCCGATGAATGCTGTGTTAGGGATGACCAGCTTGGTATTAGAAACTCCCTTAAACCCGGAACAGCGAGATTTTATTGAAACAATTCGCATTAGTGGAGACGCTCTTTTAAGCCTAATTAATGAGATTTTGGATCTGTCTAAACTTGAAGCTGGTGAGATGGCTCTAGAAACTCTAGATTTTGACTTATCCATCTGTATAGAAGAGGTGGTGGAATTATTAGCTCCCCAAGCACATAATAAGGGATTGGAAATTGCGGCGTTAATCTACCGCAACGTTCCTACTCATCTCCAAGGAGATGCTAGCCGTCTACGGCAAATTCTCATGAACCTGATTAGTAACGCTGTCAAGTTCACTAGTGCTGGAGAAGTAGTGGTGCGAGTTGAATTGCGAACACAAACTTCCACTACAGCGACTATACACTTTGCTGTCACAGATACTGGTCTTGGCATTACTTCTGAAGACCAAGACAGGCTCTTTACCCCATTTACGCAAGTAGATGCTTCTACCACTCGCAAATATGGTGGTACTGGTTTGGGATTAGCCATCTGTAAACAACTGGTGGAATTAATGGGGGGAGAAATTGGGGTAGAAAGTCAGTTTGGGAAAGGATCTAAGTTTTGGTTTGAAGTAACTTTCGCCAAGCAACTTCAGCCTGTTTCTTCCATACACGATCGCGGACTTCTAAACAATCGCCGCTTGTTAGTAGTAGATGACAATGCTACTAATCGCAAAATTATCTATCATCAAGCTACCCGTTGGGGGATGCTGGTAGAAGAGGCTGATGCTGCTGATATTGCCCTGAAAGCTATTCAGGAGGCTGCTAAACAGAACAGACCTTATGATGTTGCTTTAGTTGATATGCAAATGCCCGAAACGGATGGCATGACATTAGGAGAGCAAATTAAAGCAAATTCTGCGATCGCACAATTACCTTTAATCATGCTCACCTCTACCAACCAACGTGATGAAGTGCAGCGGGCATTAAAAATTGGATTTGCGGCTTATTTGGTCAAGCCTGTTAAGCCTTCTCGGCTTCTCGATACGGTCATGACTATTTTAGGAAATCAGCTTCAGCCAGATAATTCCCATACAGTAGGTGTTAAAAATATGCCAGATTCGCCACCTATTAAACAAACTGATATCTTTGATAAATCTAAGATTAGAATTCTGCTAGCTGAGGATAATCTGGTGAATCAAAAAGTAGCCTTAAAGCAACTCCAGACCTTGGGCTATAAAGCTGATGTCGCCGCCAACGGTGAAGAAGTTTTGCAGCTATTGGCAAAAATTCCTTACGATTTGATTCTGATGGATTGCCAAATGCCAGTTCTTGACGGCTTGGAAACCACAAAAGAAATTAATCGTTGGCAAGAAAGCCAGTTTGCCAGCCGTCGTCGTCCTGTGGTAGTTGCAATGACAGCTAATGCTATGACAGAAGACAAACAAATGTGTCTAGATGCAGGTATGGATGACTATCTTAGTAAGCCTGTATCGAAAGATAAATTGGCAGCAACTTTAGAGCATTGGGGCAGCCTAATCTTCTCTCAAAAAGAAACAGTTACTGATGAGCAAATAGTTTCTAGCACAGATGAGCGTATAGTTGACCTACCAATTGATTGGGAACACTTGCATCAACTTTCGGAAAACAATACAGAGTTTGAATTTGAGCTATTGCAAATATTTGTGGAAGATAACCTACCCCGTTTAGAGGTACTTAAAGCAGCGATCGCGATTAATGACTTTCAGCAAATTTTACGAGAAGCCCATCACTTTAAAGGCGCTAGCGCTAACATGGGTATCTCAGCTATGTACTTAGCTGCCGACAAACTAGAACAAATAGCTATTCATCAAGAACGTCGAGGAACTACTAGCTTAATCTCAGAATTAGAAGAGTTTATCAACCGCATTCAAGCCTTCTTAATGAAGAGCCAGGAGTTGGAAGTTAAGAGTTAGGAACTCATAAAACTCATGAATCAGCACTTAGCACTTTCAGCGAAGGATTTATCAGGTTGAACTTTTGACTTACAGGTCTAAATTTAATAATATTTACTAATAAATAAACAGTAACGATTATCTGCTGCTCGCTCATAACTTAACTTATCAGCGATTGCGGACATGATTTTCAACCCACGTCCACGCTCTTGATCATTATCCTCGAATTCAGATATTTCTCGCAATTGCTGCTCTAGATCAAACGCTTCTCCTTCAGACCAAATGCGAATTTCTATATTTTCATTTAATCGTACAGCTTCTATCTCAATCTGTGTTTCGATTGGTAAATTTTTATGGGCGTGTTCAACAATGTTAGCAAACCCCTCTATCAATAGGGTTTGACATTGCCACCAAATCACTTTATTTGGAATAGGCGGTTGGTTGATTTGCTCAAACCAAGACAACACTTCCTGCGAAGCTGCTAAGTCTGTATTAATTTTTAGGCAGAGTTTATTATTCACTTTTTAGCCACTATAATATGTTGATAAAACCATATGTATAAATTAATTTATTTCAACGTTTTTGTCATATATTACAAACTAAATTAACTGCAATTTGCATTTGATGGCTTACTAGTTTTTATCCTGTTTAGTCAATGGCAATTTATGTTAAAAATCTTGGTTATAGATGACGATCCTATCGTCAGGGCAGCACTGAAAAGAACACTGGAAAAGCAGGGTTATGATACTACCGTAGCTAGTAATGGCGAGGAAGGAATCATCCAAGCACAACTGCTACGCCCTGCTCTAATTATTTGTGACTGGATGATGTCCCAGTTAGATGGGCTGGAAGTGTGTCGCCGAATCAAGGCTGATTCCGATTTAGCAACTACTTTTTTTATTCTGCTAACTGCTAAGGGAGCGACTCCAGGAGAAGCAGAAGATAGAGTTAGAGGACTTGATGCTGGAGCAGACGAATTTGTCTCTAAGCCAATTGAGATGAATGAATTGAAGGCACGAGTCAGGGCAGGGCTAAGGTTACACCAGCTAAATCAAGATTTACAAAGTCAAAAGCAAGTTTTGGAGATACTTAATCAGAATTTGCAAGCGCAAAAGCAAATTTTAGAAGCAGAATTAGCTGAGGCAGCTCATTATGTGCAGTCTCTGCTGCCTCCAAAGTTAGAGGGAGAAGTAAGCGTAGAAGCACTGTTTATTCCTTCAACACAACTAGGAGGTGATTCCTTTGATTATTACTGGATCGATGACGAAAATTTAGCAATTTATCTGTTGGATGTATCAGGACATGGGGTAGGTTCAGCCCTACTGTCTGTATCCGTGCTTAATGTTTTGCGATCGCAATCCCTACCCAATACAGATTTTTGTCAACCCAGCGAAGTCTTAAAAGCACTTAATCATGCCTTCCAGATGACAAACCACGGTGATAAGTACTTCACAATGTGGTATGGAGTTTATAACCGCTTGAAACGTCAACTCATATATGCTAACGCCGGACATCCACCAGGGGTGCTGCTATCAGGTTCCTCTGGCACAACAATCCAAGTTAAACAGTTAGGCTCTTTGGATTTGCCAATTGGCTTTTTGCCTGATGTTCACTTTGATGATGCTGCCTTTGAGATTGAAGAAAACAGCACTTTATATATCTTTAGCGATGGTGTTTACGAAATTAATCAGCCAGATGGTAATATGTGGGGACTCGATGCTTTCATTGATTTATTAACCAACTGTAGCCAGGAAAATACACGTCATTTAAACCAGGTATTGGCACACATTGTGACTTTAAGTAGTAAAGCAAATTATGATGATGATTTGTCTTTACTGAAAGTAAACTTTGGTTAATCCAGTATAACTTGTATATATTCACCAAAGACATTTATCATTTTAGATTGGAAATTTTTAAGTGAGTTATTGTGCTGCAAGTACTTGACGATTAAAATCCTCTTGGTCAGCAAATGTTTGAAAAATCCGATCCAATTTAGTCAATTCAAATAACATCCTGACCTGATCGTTGACAGAACAGACAAATAGTTTAGCATCGGCTTTTCGCACAGTTTGCATTGCTGATACTAAAGCGCCTAAACCAGAGCTATCAACAAATTTTACTTCTTTCAGGTCAATTAATAAGATATCAGAACCGCTCTCGATAATATCGCTAACTTCTCGACGTAGCTGATTACCTCTAATACCATCTAAAATTCCAGATAATTCTAGTACTGTTACCTTTAAACTCATATTTGCTCCTGTTGTTTTGTTGAATAAATTTATACATTGCTATTTTGGCATCTACCTTAAGTAAACGGCAAGATATATCGCAATATTTCTGCGATGAATATACAACTATTATTGTTGTAGTACTTGCTTTTTACTATTGGCGATCGCTGCAAAGAAGCTAGCATCAACCCATTGACGGGAAATTTCAAAAGCTTCAAAATAGCCATCTTTTTGTCCTAATTCTCTCGCCCAAAATCGAGACAAGACGAGAATAGCATCGAGTTGCATGAATGCTTTACTTAACTCAGACTCATAGCAACCGATAGCTGCAATCTTTTCCTCAATTACAGATGTAATATCTACAAAAAAGTTTGGCTCAAACCCCCGCAAAAAAACGGGTGGTGCTGAATACCACAGAGGGATATTTTTGCGGGTAGCAACATTAGAAACTGCAATTGCACATACTTCATGATCTCGATGTCCATATTTTTCAGGTTGTGGTGCGTGAGTTATGATCAAATCTGGTTGCGATCGCTGTATCGATTCTTCAACAACTTTGATAACTGGTTGTGTTGAAAAATTACATTCTTCCAGCGCATAAAACTCATAATCTGCACCGATGATTTTACCCGCTGCCTCTGCTTCTTGATGACGTTTACCCTTAATAGAAGAGCTAGAAAGGCTGCCGTCTGTTAATATTAAACAGCGAACATTCCATCCTGACTTCGACATTAAACTTAGAGTACCAGCAGCAGGTAATACTTCATCATCAGCATGAGCATAAATTGTTAAGACAGTTCGCTGATTATAGTTGTTGAAATCAGAATTATTCATGATAGTTTTTGTTGGTAAATTGCATTGAATAGAGATTTGAAGAGTGGGAGAAAAATAACTTAATACCCAATATCCCAATCCCCATTGCCCCTTCGCCCCTAATCCCCAAAGGGGGCCCCGAGTTCCCCAGAGGGGGCCTCACCTTCCCCAATCCCCAGCATTAAGCATTCTTCGGAGGTTGCCAGAAAGATGCCCGGATGATAGCCCACAAAAGTGACAAATTGTAGACAGCCCAGGCGCTATTAAGTAAGTGAACCCAAGGATTATTTAGATGACCAATTGCAAAGCGGTAAAGGCTCCAGAAGATTCCTAAAATAGTGAGAGCAAAGACAAGTAATTGAGGCCAAACTAGCCGCAGATAAATTCCAGATTGTCGCTGTTTTGGCGTTACTTGGAAGTTAATTTTTTGTCCAGTGAAGACGCTGATGACAGCTTGGATTAATAAGGGAAATAAAGCGATCGCATATTGTTCAGAGCGCCAAACTTCTCTAGCTGGAATACCCCAAGTAGCTGCCAAAAAAGTCAAGCGATTAAGGATAAAAGCTGGAAAAAAATGTATAGCAAAATCTGCCCCGTAGGTTTTCACTGGTACAATTTCTGTGAAAAAATAGATGATTGGGCAAGAAATAAAAACCAGAGTAGAAAAACCAGAGAAATAGCTATACATCGTCTTAAAATAGTGCAGTTTTTGCCAAAAACTTAATCCTGGCTCTGTCAGTGGGTTCTCTCGAATTAGTACTTGGATAGTACCTTGCGCCCAGCGTAGCCGCTGCTTAAGTGTAGAACTTAGGTCATCTGGTGCTAAACCTTCTGCCAAAAGTTCATTGTGATAAATAGATTTCCAACCTGCGCCATGCAGACGCATAGCTGTATTCATATCTTCTGTAATACTGTTGCTAGATACACCTCCAACTAATTGAAATTCATCTAAACGTTTTTCATCTTTGACAAACTCATCAGAAAAATGTTGTAGTCCAACACTAATCAGTGCATCACGCCTCAATACGGCATTTGTTCCCGTATAGAAAGCAGCATTCATGCCATCTTTACCCTGTTGGAGTGGCCCATAAAATAAATTGGCTCGATGTCCAAAGGGATCGCCTGGAGGAAGGTTGTAAAAATCTTGGCGAGTCTGCACAAAGGCAATTCGATTCTGCTCATATTTTCCTGCGAAGAGATTATAGGTGTAGAAATACGGCAAAACTCGCTTAAGAAATTGCGGTTTGGGAATATGGTCTGCATCCAGGGTGAGAATAAACTCTCCTGAAGTTTCTCCGGAAAAAATCGCGTAATTCAGATTACCTGCTTTCGCATGGTGAACGACACCAGCTGGTTTGGGACGAGCAATGTAGCGAAAACGAGCGATTTCAACTAGTTCCCGTTCTTTTTTACGAATAGCTGTTTCTAAAACAAGTCTTTCGTCTTTTAAGCGATCGCTTAATGTTTGTACAGCAGAATTGCTGACATTTTGATGAGCAGGATGTAACCAAAGAATCAACTTTTGCAGACTTTGGACAAATCCGGCAGTTTGGTCAAGGCTGTGAACTTGTTCTGAGGATAATTCTTGCAGCCATTGTTCAGCTGCTTTAGTCTTAGGTGTCAAATTGTCTAGTTGATTCAAGCGCTCCAACAAACGAGAATGCTCTGCGTCAAGCCGATTTGCTTCTTGTTGTAGTTGTGGCGATCGCAAATCTTCAATACACAACCTTTCTGTCATCTCTCTCATCGCAGGCGAGTTGCCATCATCCAACACATAAACCCGTAGCTTTGTCGGTGGATAATCTATTGCTAACGCTGCTCTAGCAGTTTCTTCCACAATTTCTGGCGGCTCGTTATAACAGGTGATAAATATATCTACTGTCGGCCAGTCGGATTTGGGTATAGCTGGCGTCAACTGGTCTAGAGACTTAACCTGTCGCACTAAAGGACGCCACAAGCCAATCACAAACATTACCCCACCGAAATAGCTATAAATTTCTGCTAGTAGTAAGGGAATAGAAAGCCACAGAGCATCAAAATTGACGGAATGGGTAATGCGCCATTGTAAATACCAGACTCCAAAAATTAAATTGATTTCTGCCAAGTACCGAAATAGCAGCGTTCTTTTTTTAAGGAGTGAGCGGCTGTTGCCTGGAAAGGTTGATGAATTGTCAACAAGGGAAACTGAAGTCATGTTGAAACCAAAATAATAAAATTAAAAAGCGAGTGGACGTTTGTTTCTAGCTTGGTAAAGCAAACTTTCTAAAACAACTGCGTTTGTATTAACGTCAACTGAAGCATTAACACCTAATTTTTGATTTTCATATCGTCCTGAAAGGTAGCCACGATTTTTATCAGCCAAATTCTGAGCAAAGTTACGCAGTGTTTGACTGTAGGGGTGATTAGGCATGAGAGCAAACCAAGAAAATGCCGCCTTAGTACTGACAAATCTGAATTGAGGATAGGATTTCCCCCTAGTGTTAACTGCTTGCCAAGGTTGATCATTGGCGTAGATGCTGTAATACAGAAAGTAAGGCGGACGGTCTAAAGAATCTTCATTGACAGCAGTCAAAATGCCAGTACGTTGAAAACGTTGTGCTTGCACTTGCAAAAGACTCTCGACTTGAGGTTTAACAGCGTCAGTCAAACCTATTTCTAAACCCCAGAGCAGATAAGGGTCATTCGTCAAGTAGTTGGTAGCTCCAGAGTTTTTAAAATTACGCTCGTCGACTTGCAGAGTAATACCATCTACCTGAACCGTCTTGACTGGGGGATTGGAGAGAGCATTATTAGCCTGAAGGTTCCACAACTTTAAACTGTGAGCCGCGTATTGCTCGTAGCCTAACCGTCCTTCCTGTACTTCCCGAATTTTTCCACCAGTTCCGGTAATGCCACCGTTTAACCAACCATCTTTGACGAGTTTTGATAAATTCCAACGAGCGACAATGCGATTAATGCGATCGCTATATTCTGGATAATGCGATCGGATAATATGTAGTCCTAATAAAAATCTCGCCATATCTAGAGCAGACCAACCACTGATCCCCTTGGGATCGGGGGTGTCATTAAGTTGGCGCATTTGGGCAGTACGAGTACTGTAAGCTTTGTTAGGCAATCCAGTTGCAGGTAGCGGCAGTGTTTCTAAAGTCTTGAGTAAGGTATTCATTCGCTGTTGAAACAGGTCTGGCGACAATAACCCTAACTGCCGTGCCGCATGAATTCCTAATAGAGCGCTACCTTGATCCCACCAAGTTGTCCACGGCAGATTGTCCACAGAATTTACTAAACCTGTTTGGGGATTCCAGTTGCGATCGAAATACTTCCAAGCTCGTTGGGCAGCAATTTGATCCCTTTCTTGGGTTAATCGCGGTGGAGAGGTTCTGATAGAAGGAGCAGCAGGTTTTTCTTGAGTAGCTGGCGGTTTTGGTACTATTGGCAGTGCTGGAGTGACTGGCGGTTTTGGTACTATTGGCGGTGCTGGAGTGGCTGGCGGTTTTGGTACTATTGGCAGTGCTGGAGTGACTGGAGCTTTTGGTGGTGTTGGCGGTGCGGGAGTGACTGTAGGAGCAGTAGGTTCCGGCTTAGGTCTTGGTAGTGGAAACTGTGAATCAGGATTAAAGTTATCAGGGGCAGCAATAATTAAAGAGGAGGTACATTGCCAAATCTCTTTACTAGGACAAATCAGCAACTTCTGATTTGTTGTTGCATACAAGATGGATTGCACAATCAGGCTCATTATCCCTCCTGTGGCTATCTATAACTTCTTTGCCAAATCGGCAGGGGATAAGTAACCAAAAGTTGGATTAGCTACTACGTCTTTATAGCCAGCAGATTTGCCGCCGCTTTGACTGTAAACAGACCAATCGCACTCTTTATTAATGTTGAAGTAGAGAATGGCTTGTACACCCATACCAGCTAGCTGAGTGTAGGAGTCGCGGAACCATTGGTCTTTAGCAGCCTGGTCAGAACCATTTTTTGTATTACTTGTAGTGGCTGTTTGAGCAATGAAAATCGGTTTGCTGGGAGCCATTGACCGCATCCGCTTGATATAAGGCTCAAACACTTCTTGAGAGTTACTCCAGTGTTTCCAACTGGAATTGCTACAATATCCCCAGTTATATGCACTGAAAGCAACGACGTCAACCTGCTCGTTGCCAGGATAGTAGTTTTCAAAACGGTGTTCGTCGTTTTCACTCCAACCATTCGGCGCAAACACCCAACGCACTGCTTTTGGAGACACACCTGCTTCTTTAAATATTTTGTAGATGCGTTGGTATGCCAACTTGAAGTTTTTCGGGTCTTTGCTGTACCTCTCACCGGGAATATTCATCTCTTGTAATGGCGCAATAAATGCCATACGCCCCTCTCCTCGACTTGTCCATTTGGCATAAGCTTTAGCCACTTTTTGCAGAGACTTATCTAAGTCTCCTCTGGCAATCTCAGACGCTAAGTGAGAGGATTTAAGATTGATGAAGGCAGTGTATCCGTTCTGCCGTAACTGTTCTAGAGAAACTGGGATATTGTATCCTGGATTCGAGTCTTCAATATCAAAAAAGAATCCAGCGATTGAATGGCGTTTACCAGCCCATTGATCAATTTGACGCAATTGTTTGTCAATTACACCTTGAGTCCCTAGATAGTCTGAAGCATATAGACCCAGCAGTAAAGGTGCATTGGAGGACTTCACGGCTGGTTGGTTACCAACTGCCTTGAGATTTCTACCTCCGGAAGGACAAATTAGCAAAATTAGCATTATTAATGCTAGCCGTCCCTTCCACATAAATTTGAAATGATTAGCAGGGTTATGACTTTTCATGTCTGTTGCTCTTGCGGTCAGGTGGGCAATGCCTTCATTGCCTCATACAAAGTATTCCCAACTCTGGTTCCTGATTAACAACTATGGCTTCGTAATAGATAAAAAACTTAGTGTCTTTGTGGTAAAAAATCTTAAACCACAAAGACACAGAGAGCTTTCACCTATTGTGGTGTACTTGATTTCTATCGCTACTTAAAAGTTTTGAATTCACTCAAGGGGCTAATTCCTTTCTTCTGGCTTCAGTTTCATTTAATGATGCGCGACCTTTATCGTTGCTATCTGAAATCCAGTAAGTTCCGAAACTATCAGAAGTTAACCTAGTTCTTTGTTTGGCAGTACTAGGTAGACCTCGACCAGAATCGCCCTTGCTTACAGCTTGCCACCAAAGGGAGTTCATAGCGGTGGTAGTCGGACGAATCAGAGGTTGACGATTCATTAACTTGTAGAGCAAGGATTGCAAAATTATGCTGTTGGTGCTGCTGGTAAAACCAATCGCCGTTTTACCTGTGGTTTCATAGAAGCCTTCATAATAGCCAGCTAAGGGGTTATACAAATCATTTGTTCCTTGGAGTAACTCTTGGGCATACTTCGCTTCTGGAAGCAAGGCATTGTAAGCAAAAGCTACTGCTGTACTTACTACCCGTCCCTTTGGTACTGGTTGACCATCATCTCCTAATGCAACCCAAGGTTCACCTTGCCCAATAATCGTACTGTGGACAGTGTAGGGCTTACGATCAATTAAGGTGGTAGCTGAGGCTGTCAGGGTTTTAGTACGGCGGTAACGTTCAGCTTGTGCCTGGAAAATTGGCTCAAATAGCGATCGCATTTGTGGATCTAGGCCAAACTCCAGTGCATAAAGCAAGAAAGGATTGCTCACCGTGTATTGGTTAACTTTTGATTTAGTATCTGTTCGGCGGCGCTGGATTGGGACTTTTACACCCTCCACTGAGGCAGTTTGGTATTCACCCCCAACAGCAGAACGTCCCACATCAAATCCCCATAATTGAAAAGCACGGGCTGCATATTCTTCATAACCTAAGCGGGTTTCAGGGTTAACTCTGGTAAGTACTCGCTCATCATCTTTTGTGACAGCAGCACTAGAGAGAATACCCTCACGCACCACACGCAAGTATGACCAATCCAGCGCAATTTGATCGACTGCTGCCGTGTATTCTGGATGACAGGTCTTTAGGTTGTAAAGTGCTGCCAAGAGCCGTCCGATATCAAGAACTGACCAGCCATTGCCTTCTGGAACTGGATTACCGCCGTAATCTACTGGTTGGAGCGATCGCGTATCATAACCCCGGCTTGGTAATTCACCCGCAAATAATGGTAATTTTGTCAAGGCTCCTAAAAGATGGCGGGTGCGCTGGTCAAATTCTTTAGCTGAGAGAATATCGAGCGATCGGGCTGCATGGAGTGCTGAGAGATAATCTCCTAATCCCCAGAGGGTTGCACCTTTGAAATCACTGCGATCGTCTATTAGCCCACTTTTGGAATGATAATTTGCCTGAAAGTATCGCCATGCCGCGTCTGCATAACGCCGTTCAATCAGCGTCAGCGGTCGAGCCAGCTTGAGTTTAGAAGATGTTTGCGGACTACCAACTGGTGAAATAGGTGCAACGCTCACCTCAATAACTTGATCTGTGGGGGTTTGAGTAGGAGGCTGAGGGCTAGGTTCTGTTTGATTTGAGGGGGTTTCATTAGCAGACTGAGGACTGGATTCTGTTTGATTTGAGGGGGTTGTGGCAGAAGCATTGTTAGTAGCTGGTTTGGTTGCCACATTTGCAGAACCAGAGGCAATTAAAGGGCGATTTCCTCTAGCTTTGTAGTACAAAATCTCCAAAATTAGCCCATTAGTATTACCAGTCAGAGCTTTATTAGGTTGCTTTGTTTCCTCATAAATGCCAGCATAGTAACCACCGCCATCGGGACTACGAAGATCCTTGACTGCATCAAAAACTTTTTGGGCATAGGCATTGTCTGGAAAAAGATAGCGCCAGCCAAAAGCAGCTTTTGTGCTAATGCTGCGTAACTTGGGGTAAGGCTGATTGCCATCAGTGATTGTTGCCCAGGTTTGACCGTTAGCGTAGACGGTGTTGTAGAGAAAATAAGGTTCTTGATCAATATTGTCTTCTGTGACCGCAGTTAACTGACCTGTAGTATCGTAGCGCCGTTTCTGCACATCCAATACCCTGGCGGCAAAATCAGCTAACTCACCTTGCAAGCCAAATTCAATGCCATCCAAGATATAAGACTCGCTGACAACATAATTATTTGCGTTGGTGCTTTTAAAGTCACGGGTATCAACTGGAATCTTCACACCATTGACCTCTATCAACTTAAACGGTTCTAGAGCTATGGCCTTCGGTGCTGGAAAACCCCAAAGTCCATAACCTCTAGCGCTATATTCTTCGTAGCCCAGTCGTCCTTCTTGTACCAATAATGTTGTTTTGTCTGGTAGAACTGCCGCTCCAAAAAGTTGTCCATCTTTAAGCGATCGCCCTACCTGCCACTTTGTTACAATTCCTGTCAGCCACTCATTGTATTGAGGATGACAGCTACGAATAACATCAAATGCAGCCAGCATCCGGCCAAGGTCTAAAGCAGACCAACCAATACCCTTTTCAATCGGGTTATTTCCGTAATCAACTATTTGTCCAGTGGCTGCGTTGTAAACTTTATTCGGCAAAGCGTCTTCGAATAGCTTGAGGCTGCTAAGAGTCGTCAAAAACTTATTGAGGCGGGCATCAAAATCGGCTTGGTCAATGAGATTCAACCAGCGAGCCGCATTCAATGCCATAAGGTAATTCCCCATGTCCCAGAGTGTGCCGGAAGGATAGCCCCCTGTGGAATTAGTAAATCCAGTTGCAGGCTGATAGTTTTTGACAAAATACTGCCAAGCCGCAGTAGCGTAAGTTTGTTCTTCAGGGGTGAGTGGGGCTGTAATATTGTTACAAGTTGCAAGATTACTAGGATTTTGCGAAAAAACTGGTGTAGGGATGTAAAACCAAAATTGTAGAAATGTTCCAACCAAGAACAATGCAATCCATCTCAACAGCTTTTGTTGACGGAGTTTGTATATCATAATACAAAGAAGAAGTTAGCAGTTAACAGCGTAATAGCGCATCTTTACAGTTATATTCATAAATCGAGCTTTATCAATTCAGTCGAGTAGCGTCAGCGCATAACATCAAATCGCGCACACTAATTTGGTTTTGTGCGAAATCAACATCTTTAACTCTTAAACCAATTTTTCAGTTAACCGTAACTCTGTACCATAAAGTCACTTAATCAAAAGTTGATATACGCCTGTAGCATCTTGCACCTATTACATAAGCTTTTTTAAGCGTTATTCCATAGAATAATCTCCAGAAAAAATCCGTATAATGTCCTAGTTTGAATGTTATGCAGAAAATTTCTGGATATCAGCGAGGAATATACTGAAAAGACTATGCTTACGTACAAAATCAAGTAAATATACGGAACATTTTTACCTATTATCTGAAAAAGGAGAATACACAGAAAATTTCTTGATATTAGCTCCAAACAAAATAGTTATACGGAAAATTCAGTATAGTAGTCGGATATTGACGATATATAGAAAATTTATTGATATTTGGAAAGTTTCAGTCTAATAACTAGTTAGCCCCAAAGGAGATTAGCAGCATGACTTTGTTTGTGCGCGTCGAACCCATTGGAAAAAAAATGAATCGGCTGCTGATTGAAAGCAACGGCATATTCATTGGTGAATACGAGAAATCGCAGCAAGCTGATATTGACAGAAAAATAGAAGAAATAAATGCGGCAGAAACAACGCTTCTGTCAATCTATGAGAAGTATGGAGAGTTCTGCGTTCGGTGGGATGGAAAAGCGAAATCCATTCGAGTTAAAGGCATTGAGGTTGGTAGTATCCCCAAAGCAGCATGGCGGCGTGCGTCTTGGCAGAAGTAGCAAATGCTTTGTTGAATAAATTTTTTATCATTTTTGCGGTTATGAGTTGATACCCACTTTGCACATTCTCCCGCGATCGCAAAATGGTGCGATCACAAAATAAAGATAAGACCAGCACTTGGGAACTGTAGCAGGGTCAAGAAATCTGGTCATAGAAGGCGCGATCACCCATATCTAGATGGTAGACACCTTCGACTATAGGAGCCGTCTATGTTGCTACAAGAATTGAAGGAGCAAGTCTTAAAGCTACCACCGAGCGTAGGCGTAGCCCGTCGTAGACATCGCCTTGCACTGGTGAGCGCGAACATTAACATATTAGGACTTATGCAAAAACTCTCTCAAACTCTTATTCCTCCGTGTCCTCTGCGTCCTCTGTGGTTCGATTTTCCGTTACCTGTGCGTAAGTCCTGATATATATGATTTCGTTAACCACACTATTTGCCATTTTTGCGGTTATGAGTTGATGCACACCTTGAACATTGATCCCGCGATGTCTACGACAGGCTCTGCCTACGCTTAAATTTATAACTTTTTCATAGGATAGTATAAAGTTAGTTTCAGAGGAGCATTGAGATATGACTCTGGCATCAAATGGGCAAGTAGCTATTATTCGCACAGAACGTGGACTGACGATCGCAGGCACTCGCATCACTCTGTATGACGTGATGGATTATGTGACAGAACAGTATCCACCGAAGTTTATCCGTGCCATGCTTAGTCTCACAGATGAGCAAGTGAATTCTGCACTATCTTACATTAATGCACACCGTACAGAGGTTGAAGCAGAGTATCATCTTGTCCTTAAGGAAACCGAAGAACTACGGCAGTATTACGAAAAACAAAACCAAGAGCGAACTGCCCGTATTGCTGCAAAACCTCCAAAGCCAGGTACAGAGGCTATTCGAGCAAAACTTCAAGCAGAACGAGCCAAGCTTGAATCACAAGCATGAACTTTCTGGTTGATCATAATCTACGAGGACATTCCGTTGTTCTAGCAGGTAGCCTTGCTGCAAGTGGCTGGCTTGACTTAATTTCGATTCGCTTTATCTTGTTTGAAGAAGTGGGGTTAGCAGTCACGAGCGATGATCGCGTTGTTTGGCAGTATGCTCAGGCTAATCAGATGATTTTGATAACTGCTAACCGAAGTATGAAGGGCAAAGACTCGTTGGAGCAAGTGATGCGTCAGGAAAATACTCCGACATCACTACCCGTCGTCACGATAGGTAATATTGATCGGCTACTTACTGAACCAGATTATCGGGAGCGTTGCGTTAATCGATTAGTTGATATTGTGGTTGACATTGAAGATTATCTGGGCGCAAGGCGAATTTTCATTCCATGATGCGCCTGCTCTTAGAATCTTAGCTGTAACTTATGGTGTCTGATAGCTCTCTCGGTTTACTTCTGGCTTTTCACTCCTGCCCAAACAGTTAAAGGCTTACCAACTCGTTTATATAGCAAGCTTTCTAGAATCACCCCGTTATTGTTGGCTGTAAGACTTTTGTTTGGCTGACGCAGAGATTCATAAAAGCCGTTGTACCAACCATCTTTGGACTTGAGATTAGTTTGAACGAAATCAAATAATTGCCGCGTGTAAGCAGTGTTGTATAGTACGTGCCAGCCGATCGCTGCTTTGGCACTCAAAAACCGCAAATTGTTATGTTGTTGTCGAGTATCTGTGATCGTTGCCCAAGGTTCTCCGTTGACAAATAAGCTGCCGTAAACAAAGTAAGGAGGGCGATCTAAGTTGTCTTCAGTAACAGCAGTTAATTGTTTTGTCGCTTGATAACGAGCTTCTTGAGCAGCTAAAATCCGGTCTGCATAAGCTTTAGGCAAAGCTTGAAACCCGGTTTCGATCCCGTCTAATATATAGGGTTCGCTGAGAACGTAGTTGTTAGCTCCAGAATTTTTATAGTCGCGGCGATCGTAAGGAATTCCTTGCCCGTAAAGATTGACGAAGGCAGTATGGGACTGATAATCTACGGCTTGTTTGACATCTAATCCCCATAGCTTCAAACCGTAGGCAGCATAATTCTCATAACCTAAGCGTCCTTCTTGGTTGTACTGTTCTTTGCCTTCGACAACAGCAGTACCGTACATTTGTCCGTTTTTCGTGAGACGCTTGACTTGCCAATGCTTCCACACAGCTTCTGTCTGTGGTTGTAACTGTGGGTACTTAGCCCCGACAATCTTCAGCCAGATTGCTAGGCGTCCTAAGTCAATTGCTGACCAGCCAATTTCTTCTCGTTGTTCTAGTTGACCGTAGTTAACAGGGATGAGAGTTTTTGGATTGTAAACTTTGTTGGGTAGTTCCTTTTTGTATAAAGGTAAAGAAGCTAGAGTCTTCAACATTTTGGTCATTTTGGCTTCAAATTCTGCCGCAGACACGATATTGAGTTCTCTAGCACTGACTAAGGCTGCGATCGCTGCTGCTTGATCCCACATCGTTACAGAAGCAAAGCTATCGACGGAATTGACTAAGCCTGTTTCATTGTTCCAGTTGCGCTGGAAGTACGACCAAGCTTGACGAGCTGTTGCAGTTTCCTCTGGGGTGAGTGTGCCAACTCCAGGAGCAACATAGGGTGTTGTTGCTGCTGTCAGTTGGCTGAGACTAACGGGTGTCCCCTGTAAAACTACAGATTTGGCGTCTAGACTGGCAACTGTTTGAGTTTCTTTGATCGGAGAAACTGTTTGAGATGTTGAGATTTCAGGCTTTTGTCCAGAAGAAGTTCGAGAAAGTTGCTTAGACCAAAAATTTAGAATTGCGATCGCTATTACAGCAGTAACCACTCCTCCTACAGAAGCTAGTAGGGACAAGCTTTTAGATGGCGGTTGAAAATCAGAACTCATGCTGATTAAAGCCTCATTTTATAAATCACTGTTGCTTACGGAGTTTCACCAAATACATTCTTCCCAGCTTGGGGAGCTAACTAACACACAGTGAGTTTTAAAATTTAATCCGCAACTGTCCCGTCAAGGAGTTTCCTTCATAGGCACTTCCGCTTGTATCTTGATTGCGGACATTACTCAAGTTGTAACCTATGTCTGCTTCTATATTGGGCGAAACCTTGACTGTACAGCGAGTTTGATAGGTACTAGCATTATCAAATTCTCCTTTAAGTCGCTGCCTTCCAAGGTTGGCGGCGAGGCGACAGCGCAAGAAATTAGAAATGTCTCCTTCCCAAGCTAGTTCAGCGTTGTAAACCAGAAAATCACCAGGAGAGAAATAGCCACTGCTACGCTCTAAATCGCGATCGTAACTCCAAGTGAACAAGTTAGCTGCTACGGAAAACTGCCCAAACTTCCGCTCTAGCCTGCTAAAAGTCTGTACTTCGGAATTGCCATCGTTGTAGTTACCCAGGCGTAATGACGAAAATAAGCTAGTATAGCGATCAATTTGCCAGTATAAATCCGGCCCATATCGCCAAGCAGTAATTTCATTTTCTAAAGTTCGGGCATTGGATTTGTAAGGCCCCTGTTCTAAATTTACAGATACTGTTAAAAGTGACAGTAATTTACCTGAAGCAGAAACTTGCGGTTGCAAAATTGGCGTCTCTACCTTGGCATTAAGGTTAATAGCTGTGGGTAGACGGTTGAATAAATCAACACCAGCTGCTGTTTGTAATGTTACTTCCCCAATTTTTCCCTGCCATCCAATTTGGAAGGGAATGTTAGTAACTGATTCCACACCCCGTTGCTCAAAATAGTCAAAACCTGTCTTGACCAGTATTTTATTCCCATTACTCAACCGAAACTGGGCTGTTGGTTCAATGAATAAATTGTTTTGACCAAAGTTATCCGAATCATAGCGATAGTCTGTTTGGATATTTTCCAAAACTGCAAATGGTTTAACTGGTTCGGTAGAAGTTGGTGAAGGATTGGAATTCTCTGGTGGTTGGGGGGGTTCTGGTGCTAGTGGTTTGGGTGGCGGTACTCGCAGACTAGGATTGAAGTTTTCGGGTGCTGCAATTAAAACAGGTGTTGGCTTGAATTGCTCAGGGGCTGGTTTCGAGAATGCTGACTCACCAAAATTTAAAGCGGTAGGAGTCGCCGCTTTGACTTCTGCCTGAGTCAGGAGTTCTGAGTTAACAGACAAATACTCAGGACTACTTTTGATAATTCGTTCGGTAGATTCTGTTGGTGAGTACCAGTTATTATGCGGTTCAGCAGCCTGTAACATAGTTCCCGATAAAGTCCAAATACCCACACTCCCGATTACTCCCCATTGGAGCTTTAGGTATCTTAAAATCAGGTCAGCGTACAAACTATCTCCAAAGACAGAGAGATAATCTTTAAAACTATCCGTCATCGGCTAATACTACGGTTATGTATGGGATAACAATCTGCCAAAGAACTTTCTGGCTGTAGCCCGATTTCTTTGACTTGGCATTATGATGCCCAATTTATCCGCATTAAAAGCTGTCGTAGAGTTTTTGATCTCTGAGTTCGACAATATAGATCAGTATAGATCAGTCGGCGCTTATCTTCCATGCTCTTGCGTAAGCTGAATTCTGGCTTCTTAAAGTAAGATTCTCAGAGGTTGAACTTCTAACTCTGGTTACATATACAGGCTGTCCGCCGAATGCTTTGGTAAGAAGAATAGCTAAATTAATGAGAAAATATACTTAGTTTTAATAATATCTATCTAAAGATATCAACTATATTTACAAAAGATAGTTGCAAGCAATATATATGCTGTGAGACAAGTCATATGATCATGCAATTTGCTTAATCTATTTAATAGATACAATTACCGTTGAGATTGAATAACTCTTAATTAAGTACAATACTCTAAGCGAAATTTCCCAAGTGAAAGACAAGAAACACTAATGTCGGGTAGAAAGTTATTACTCGAAAGAACTATATTGTGAAACTGTAGCTTGTGGCTTACTGATACAACTGCAAAGAGTCTGTCTTTCAGCTCACTCCATACAACAGTACTGATAACGACAATGACGCAATCTTCAAATTCAGGAAATGATCAGGAACCATCTAAACGTCGTTTGTGGCTCCTTTTAAGACGCACTAGTATAGGTGTAGGTATCGTTTTACTGGCTGGAATTGCAGTTGGTGCTTGGTGGGCTAAAAACTATGTATATAAAGATTTAGCACCGTTAGTAGAAACAAATCTTGAGCAATTACTAGGACGTCCGATAAAAATAGGGAAAGTTGAACGTTTTTCGCTGACTAGTCTGAGATTTGGCTCTCTATCGATACCAGCAACTCCAACAGACCCAGACCAAGTGACAGTAAAAGCTGTAGAGGTGCAATTCTCGCCCTTACAGCTCCTCTTTACTCGAACACTGGGATTAAATGTGACATTAGTTCAGCCTAATGTCTATATCCAGCAAGATAAGGATGGGCGCTGGGTTACGGCTGAAGTTAAGAGTGGTGAGGGAAAAGGGGCTATTAAAACTGAGTTGCAGTCACTTCGACTTGAAGATGGGGATGTGGAATTATCGCCAGCCCCCACACCAACGAAACCGAAAGGCTCAGTAGTATTAGATCAAGTTGGTGGTGTAGCCCGATTTTTAGATCAAAATCAAAGAGTTAGTTATGACATAAATGGTCAACTCACTAGAGGAGGCGCAATTAAAATTGCTGGCGAGACACAACTAAAAACTCAGCAAACTAGTCTGAAGCTGCAAACACAAAATTTACAAGCATCTGATATTAGTCGATTAATTCAGTTACCAATTGCCTTGGAAGCAGGTGGTTTAGATGCTGATTTAGGAGTTCAGATTCC
The DNA here is from genome assembly GCF_038096175.1 of Nostoc sp. UHCC 0302. Taxonomy (NCBI): domain Bacteria; kingdom Bacillati; phylum Cyanobacteriota; class Cyanophyceae; order Nostocales; family Nostocaceae; genus Nostoc; species Nostoc sp. UHCC 0302. The sequence continues at coordinate 1,374,937 of NZ_CP151099.1, read as the reverse complement.
ACAAAATCTGTCAGAAACAGCGATTACGGGAACAGCTACTGCAAATCAAGTCACTGTTAAAATTCCAAATATTCCTCAGCAGGTTTCTAATTTTAATGGCAGATTTGCATTTGAGGGTCAGACAGTTGCTTTACAAAATCTCAGTACGAATGTTGGCAAAGTTCCCATTCTGGCAAATGGAACAATTAGTACCCAAACAGGTTTTAATGTCTCGGCTCAAATAAAACCAGTTAGTGCAAAAAATATTTTAGACACGTTGAAAGTAAATTCGCCAGTCCCAACTGCTGGCGAAGTGCGTGCAGATATTAAAGTTCAGGGTTCTCTTCAACAACCAGTTCTCAGTGGGACATTGAGCAACACTAAACCCATCCAAGTTGACCGTGTTCAATTTAAAGCTGTGAATAGTGACTTTCGTTTGAATGTATTAAAAAATGCATCGCAAGTTGCTGTTTCTAATCTGAAATTAGTCCCAGCTACAGGCGGTGAAATCACCGGAGGCGGTCAAGCTACACTAGGTGGTAATGTCAAATTTAACGTTGTAGCTGAAAACATCGCAGCAGATGTACTGGCACGTAATTACGGCTTGAGTTTACCAATTAACGCTGGGAATGTCTCCGCAAAAGCAGATGTTTCTGGCTCACTTGGCAAACAGCCTTTACAACTTAACATTGCTAGTGTACAAGTGACGCCGCCAGCCGGTGGGCAAATTGTGGCAAGTGGTAAAGTTCAACTAGCACCCCAAGGTCGGGTAGCGGTAGATATTAAAGCTCAAGGTTTACCAGGAAATGCGATCGCTCAAGGTTACAATGTTTCAACTCCAATTAATCTCGGCGGCATCAATGCCAATGCCAAAGTTACAGGTGCGGTTGGTTCACCATTAAACGTCAATGTTTCTAGCAGAGTAACTCCAGAAGTCGGCGGGCAAATCACAGCTAACGGTCAACTTCAGCTAGCACCCCAAGGCAGGGTATCATTTAACGTTAAAGCTCAAAATTTACCAGGAGATGCGATCGCTCAAGCGTACAACTCCTCACCGTCGCTTACGATTGGTAATGTCTCGGCAAATTCTCAGATTTCTGGCACTCTTGGTAACTTGCGGGCAGTTACACAGGTGAAAGCACCCGGTGCTAGCTATCCAATTACGGGTCAAGCTGTTGTTACTCAACAAGGGCAGAATATCCTCTTACCAAGTGCTGTCTTGAATGTAGCAGGCGGTACAATCAGGGCTAGGGGTCAGGTTGTACAACAACGCTGGCTAGCTTTTGTCAACGCCCAAAAACTGCAATTGAGCCGTTTTGGACAGATACCACCGCAGTTCCAAGGAGTGTTAAGCAATGCGGCGTTGAATTTGTCAGGAAGCACGGCTTCTTTTCAACCTGCAAACATTCGTGCCACAGGACAAGCAAGGCTAAATCTGGCTGGCGGTACAGTTAATTTAAGAAATGTTAGCTTTGATGCTGGACGCTGGCAAGTACTTGCTAATACATCTCAAGTTCAGGTCAACCGTTTCTCACCACAACTCCAAGGACGGCTTAATAGTAATATCCAATTTGCAGGTACAGCACCATCTTTCCAACTTGCAGATATTCGAGCCGCTGGCAGAATTCGTGTTTCCGAAGGGTTAGCGCTGCTCAAACAACCGCTGACAGCTCAACTTCAGTGGAATGGACAGCAAATTATAGTTAATAGTGCATCTACCGCAGGGTTGAGAGCTAATGGTGCGATCGCAGTTCAGTTACCTGACAGTGGCACACCGCAAATCGCTGGATTTAACTTGAATGTGCGAGCGCAAGATTTCAACCTCAAAAATACTGGCTTGAATATTCCAAGTACCCAAGCAATAGCGGGACTACTTGATTTTAATGGGCAAGTTACAGGTACTCCAGCTGTTCCTAAAGCTAACGGCAATATCCGACTGCGGAATTTTAATGTTAGTGGCTTGGCATTTGACCCACTTTTAACTGGAAACGTGAATTTTCAAGGCGGACAAGGTGCAAGTCTGCAACTTGCAGGGAGACAAGATAGGATAGCGCTGAATCTAGGTGCAAATTATCGCCCAACCTCATTTTTATTCCGGCGCGGCGAAACAGTTAGCACGGGCAGAACAGAGGGAGATAACTTAATTATCAACGCCCAACAGTTTCCCATCGCTCTGGTTAGCGGATTTGTACCTAACAATACGTTGAAACCTTTGGGAGGACAGTTATCTGGTAATTTAGTTGTTAATCTTAACAACTATGGGGTTGCAGGAGATGTTGCGATCGCTCAGCCTCGTGTAGCTAGAATCGCAGCCGATGAGTTTCGCGGTAGCATCAGTTATGCCAATGGTGCTGCCAGTTTGACTAATGGACAATTGCAGATAGCAGACAGCAATATCGCCCTCAGCGGTAATGTGCAAACTGGAAACGATCCTAAATTTCAAGTCCAAGCGAATTTTGAGCAAACCAGAATTGAGAGACTTTTACAAGCCTTCAATATATTCGACTATAAAGACCTGAGTACAGGATTAAAACCTCCAGATTTAGCTGGAGCAGAGGTACTCAATACTACACCTGTGAGTTTGCCCGATACAGATTTGCAAACACAATTAAAGTATTTCTCAAACATTCAAGCATCGGTAGCAAAACAACAGCAGCAACAAACAAAACAAACCCCATCTTTGCCCACCCTTGCCGAATTAACGGGTGCTTTGAGCGGAACAATTACAGCAAATGGCTCGTTGCGAACTGGGTTAAATGCTGGCTTTAATGTCCAAGGTGCTAACTTGCAGTGGGGTAACTATTCTATTAATCAAGTGATTGCTAAAGGCAATTTTGCAGATGGTGTCGTCACACTCTCGCCATTGAGTGTAGGTATTAATCAAGGACTAGTGGCGTTTTCAGGAGAGTTAGGAACTGAACAACTTTCTGGTCAGTTGCAGGTGGCGAGTTTACCTCTATCACTGCTAGAGCCTTTTATCGAAAAATACCCTATCGATATCACTGGAAACATAAATGCTAACGCCTCCTTAGCAGGTAGTTTCAAAGACCCGAAAGTTACAGGACAAGTGGCGCTAGCGAATGCGACTTTAAACAAGCAACCTGTGCAAACAGGACAGTTGAATTTTAATTACAACGATGCTCGTTTAAATTTTGATAGTACTTTATTGGTAACGGGAACACAGCCAGTTGCAGTTACAGGTAGTGTACCTGCTCCTTTACCTTTTGTCGCAGTCAAACCCGATAATAATCAAATCAGTATCAATGCCAATGTGAAAAATGAAGGATTGGCACTGTTAAATCTGCTTACCAACAATCAAGTCAGTTGGGTAGACGGTCAAGGGCAAGTGGATGTCAACGTTCAGGGTACTTTAAACCAGCCAATTATCAATGGTAATGCTACCCTCAACAATGCTACTTTTCGCGCTCAAGCTCTATCAGATCCGCTGACAAATGTCACAGGTACAGCGCAATTTAATGGCAATACCGTGAACGTTCGAGGTATTCAAGGTAATTATAATGAAGGGCTAGTAACTGCATCAGGAATCCTGCCAATTTTTGCCAGTCAGCAAGGACAACAGCAAGCCGCATCGAATCCTCTGACAGTATCAATAACAAAAAAACTGGATTTTACGGTTCCAGGGTTGTATGAAGGCGGTGTTAGCGGTGATGCAATAATTCGTGGCACAGCCCTAAAACCTCAAATTGGTGGAGAGATTGAACTAACTGATGGGAGGGTGATCATTGGCAAAACCAATACTGCTAGCTCAAAATCAGCAACTACAGCAAATGCTAGTACTCCAACAACAATAGAACTTAACCCTAACACCCCAGGGACAACACAAACTAGCAATAACGGCGCAGCGACAACAACAGAATCTAACACTAGCGCCGCCGCAGTGACAACACAGACTAACACTAATGCGGCAACTACACCTAAATTACCTGTAGAGTTTAATGATTTACGGCTAGCTCTCGGCAACGGTGTGAGTGTTACTACTCAGTCTCTACTTGACTCTGTGCCAGGAGGAGCCTTATTCAGTCAACCGATAGTGAGCTTTCAGGCAAAAGGTGGGCTGACCATCAATGGTACATTAGCCAAACCCCTTCCTGAAGGAGTCATTCGGTTGACAGGAGGACGAGTTAGCTTATTTTCAACTGAGTTTACTTTGGCGCGTGGCTACGAACAAACGGCGCGGTTTACTCCCAGCCAAGGACTTGACCCTACCCTAGATGTCCGGCTGGTGGCAATTGTACCTGAAGCATCGGGGACGAGCAGTCGAATTTTGGAATCACCTTTGTCTAGCGAAGTGAGCGATATTTCTGCTAGCAACTTTGGGACTTTACGTACCGTTGAAGTCCAAGCAACTGCCAACGGCCCGGCTAGCGAATTGAACAACAATCTGGAACTGACGAGTCAACCTAGTCGTAGTAGAGCAGAAATCGTGGCGTTGCTGGGTGGCTCAATTCTCGGTAATTTCGGTCAAGCAGACGCCACACAAGGGTTGACTAATTTCGCTAGCTCAACTATTTTAGGTGGTTTGCAAGGAACCATTACTGCGATTGGAAAGACTATTGGTTTCAGCGAATTTCGGATATTTCCTACGCCTACTACTTCCAATGAAACATCAAGACCTTCAGTTCTCAATTTGTCAGCAGAAGGTGTATTTGATATCAATAGAAACATATCTCTTTCTTTATCACGCCCTCTGACTAGTGATGAATCTTTCCGTTACAATTTGCTCTATCGAGTCAATGACGAAGTTCTGATGCGAGGTTCAACTAATTTAGGTGATGAAAGTCAGCTACAAGTTGAGTATGAAACCCGATTTTAGTGGAGCTATTTAACAGCTGACAGTTGACAGTTACCTTTCTCTTAAAGTGCTACGGTGTAAACATATCTCTGGAACAAAACCAAAATCGTCGTACATCCTCCTAAAATCCCCCTTTTTAAATTTAACTTGAGTTCGTCTAAGTTGAGGCGATCGCAGAGTCCATAAAAATCATTTGTTGCCCAACGCGGGATATCGGTAAAAAGCTCGAACTCTAGGCGGTGAGTGACTAAATTCTCGTACCAATCTACACTCGCCAAAATCTCATCTTGATACTCTGATAAGCCATGCTCATGAATCAGCGTTGTAAATTGCTCCAAATCCACGCTTTCCCTGCCTGTCTTTACTTTAGTTCATGACTTAGCAAAATAACATTAATTAGACAAGCAATCTCTGAGCTAAAAATCAAATCTGACTCCTGAATTCTGACTTATGACTTCTTCTTCAAGGCTCTTTAGGATTGGTATCACCACCAATAATTGCTTGAAATAGGTTTCCTATTAAAAAGAAAAACGCCGCAACTAACATCACAACCATTAAACTAGCAAGACCAGCAAAGGGAGAAAGGACGAACAAGAGTAAGAGCGCAAGAATCAAAGTTGTTAGTAGTGTCCTATTCATACTTTTTACCTTTAACAGTTACTAGTTTAACAGCTAACCAGCTAAGCCATGAATTAGACTACAGTCAACAGAAAGAATTAGTGATAGTTCTCTAGTAGGATTTTGCTAATGTAAAGATATTGTATGTATCATGCTAGTAATAGTGAAATAAACTTATTTTCTAATCAATTAAAAATTTTATATAATAAATTTATATGAATCTCAAGACTTATGAAACTCTTCCGAATTGCTTTAGTAGTATTAGTACTTTTAGTCAATTTATTAGTTGCTTTTCCATCTTGGGCAAAAACACCAAATTCCTCAATTACTAATTCTGACTACTTTGAAGTAGGACAAAAGGTTATTTGGCATTACAAAGCTCGCGCTGATTCTGACCATGTTTCTAGAATTCCTGGAGAAGTATCTAAATTAGGCTCTAGGCAAGTGCAAATCAAGGTGCATAAACACAACCAAGAATTTGTTTATCGTTGGGTAAATCGAGACAAGCTTGAAAATTCCCATTAGGTTAGACCGAAATCTATCTAAGATACATCAAATACGGACGCAGCCAAAAATATAAATAACAAGAATTACGCAAAAATTCCCAAAAAACTAGAACTTACGCACCGTGACTAAATTACATTCTTGCGTTGGCATAAGCCTCCCCGCAGGATATGCAGCGATAGCAAAGCGAAACAATCTCAAACCTTGATTTTACATTTTCAGTATGTAAGTCCTGAAAACATAACTTATCCAACCGCCAAAGCCTAGCTAAGAACGCCAATAATTTGTAGGATGTGCGTAAGTCCTAAATAATTGGCTGATTGAAAAATAGATTGTTTCGCTAATATATTAGTCACAAAAAATACTCTTCTCTAAGATATTGACATCAAGTATTTTTGCAACAGAATAATCTTCTACCATTTCTTGATGAAGATACGCCTAATTAACCTGCCTCCACAAGTTTTGTTGATGTAGCCGAGGCAGTGCGTTGCGGGGGTTGTTATAGCAGTTCCTACGCTAGGGGAAGCCTTTTGGGTTTGGGGGTAACTCCTTGTCCTGTGGGAGACTAAGGCGAACGGAGACGCTGCGCGTTAAGTGTTCGCGAAGCGTGTCGCTCTGCGACTCAGCCATGCCCAAAAGGCTTTACGCAATCGACGAGAACCGCCTTCTTTGCAAGAGGCTTCTGCCAACGTGTAGCGGACGCACTAGAAGACTGCGATCCCTTCACCGCTTTGCATCTACAAGTTAGCAAAGCTGCCTCCCCATCATCACAACTGCTGTCCAGGCATTAGCCTGAAGGTAAATAAAGCGTAGCTTCATATAAAATTGGTATCAGTGTAAGCAGAAATCTTTTAGCCAAAACCTGCCACTGCCGCGACCTTCATTATCTATACTCACACAATGCTCTCCAATAATACTTTGCGTTTCCCAATCCCATCTACAAGGATTAGAGAGTTAAAACAGGACATTCATCCAAAAAAAATAGTAAAAATATTAGTGGAAGGCGATGGTGCAGCGGACTCAGATTTGAGAATAAGCCTAAGATAGTTAATAAATTGTGTAAGTCGAAGTCAGTACAAATTTGCTTAAGCCGAAAAAGTAGTAATTGAGAGAGATTTGTAGAGAATTGAGGCTGCTATGTTTAATCTAGAAGATTCTTTAGGAGCAGCTAAAAAACATTAGTGTAATGTTTGGAATTTGGAAGGCGATCGCCTTTAGCGCTGGGTGTAGCGTGCCTGCCCCTTGGGCGATCGCGTTCGTGTAAAGCCTTTCGGACAACTGTAACTGTGACTGATCTTACGGTAAAAAAATGATAATTAAGTTAATTTATATCTAAACTCTTCTTTTGAAGAGATGGAGAATTAAGAGCCAGAATTGAGAACATTTTTTATTTTTTACTATCAAAATATTTAAATTCTGGCTTCTATCTGAAGATATAACTTTAATGCTGATTAGCTTTTTAGTTGGATAAGTCTTCAGAGCGATTGCTGGGTAAGGGGCCTTTTTTTACCCGCGGGATTAAATCAATCTTAAGAACAGGTTCAGTCGAGGAAAGTTTCCTCTGTCTGAGAATTTGAATTTCTCTTTCAATCAAATCGTTACCTTGCTTGAAAAAGTCTTGGGAGCTAGATGGAAACAAATCATGGGATAAACGTTGAGTTTGTGCTGGAGTAAGATTAGTAAACTGTTGCTGAGCATTAGCAGAAGTCTGCCCAGACAGTAAAAAAGCTGCGGATAGTATCAAGCTATTTACTGTTAAGAAGCGGGTAAATATTAGTTTCAAAATGAATACTACCTCTCTTGTATGAGCGCGGCTTCAAACCATTTTGTATTGGTTTGACTAGAACTAAAGTACACTTATTGACTTACTAACCACCTCCTGCGAATGGGTTAATTAATCAAGTTAAAATAGAATAATATTTCTGTAACAGAATCCCATCTGTAATTCAATAAATCTTGTTTAGCTACTTGGGTTAATTTACATAATGTAGCGCTCATTTCTGCCGGATGGGAATTTCAATCACAAACTCTGCCCCTTTTCCTAGTTCAGAAATACACTCAATCTTACCGTGATGTTGCTCTACAATAATTTGATAACTGATTGATAATCCTAAACCAGTACCTTGTCCCACTGGTTTAGTTGTAAAAAAGGGATCGAATAGTCTTTGTTTAACACTATTGCTTATCCCTACCCCATTATCTTTAATGGATATAGCTACCCAATCAGAATTCACTAATTTAGTGCAAATTGTAACTGTGCTTTGATAGTTGTTGCTTATTGTGATGGTTTCTTTGTTGAAATTGTTTAGGGCATCAATACCATTAATTAAGATATTCATAAATACCTGATTTAATAGTCCTGCGTAACATTCTACTTTTGGCAACTCGCCGTAATCTTTAATAATTTTAATTGCAGGTAGCCCAGACTTAGCTTGGAAATGATTCTGCAAAATTAAGAGAGTGCTATCAATTCCCTCATGAATATTGACAAGTTTTATATCAGCTTCATCTAGACGAGAGAAGTTACGTAGTGTCAGCACAATCTCACGAATACGCTGTGTACCAATTTTCATAGAAGATAAAGTTTTAGGTATGTCTTCTTTTAAAAAATTAAAGTCAATATCTGCTAAAAATTTATCAACCTCTGGCGTTGTATTAGGATAACTTTTTTGGTAAATATTAATTAAATTTAGTAACAATTTAGTGTAATCATCAATGTGAGAAAGGTTACCGTGAATAAAGTTAACAGGGTTATTAATCTCATGAGCAACACCAGCAACCATTTGCCCCAAACTAGACATTTTTTCTGTTTGAATAAGTTGTGACTGTGTAAGTTTTAGTTCATGGAGTGTTTGTTCTAACCGGAAGTTTTTCTCGTTTAATTCTTTAGTTCTTTCTGTAATTTTTTCTTCTAAATGCGTGTAAAGTCTGGCATTCTCTAGGGAAATAGCTGCTTGGGAAGACAGAATTTTTAATATTTGCAACCTATAAGGAGTGAACGCTCCTAAAATAAGATTATTTTCTAAGTAAAGTATACCAATGAGCTGGCCTTGATGAATAATAGACGTACATAACATTGACTTAAGTTGACTTTTAGCAATATAAGGATCTGTTGCAAACCTGACATCAGAAGTTGCATTTTCTAGAACTACATCTTCTCTAGTTCTTTCCACATAATTGATGACGGATATAGGCAACTGCTGACTAGTTTCAACTAGTATTGATTGACCTACTATCAACTCATCTCTATCTACAACTGCTTTAGCTTCGATGAACAGCTTACCTTCCTTTACTAGGATTAGAAAACCAGATTGAGCGCCAGCATTCTCAATCACAATTTTCATGAGTTTTTCTAATAAATTGCCAAGTAATATTTCTTCAGACAAAGCTTGTGATGCTTTAGTAACTGTGATCAAATCCAGTCCACTAACTTTAGCGCTAGTAGTAGAAGCTATATTAGTTTTTGTAAATTCTACTTGCTCTTTTGTTGATACTTTTACAATTAACTCTGGATATCTCAATTCTAAATCTTGAACCTTGGCGATCGCTCCCCAGCGAACATAACCGCCGTGCGCCTTTGTCATGTATAATGAAGCAAATTCATTTCTTCCCAAACTCAAATAAAATTCTGCTGCTCGTTCATAAGCTAGTGCCTCTTCTTGAATATAACCAGAATTAGCTGCGCCCTGAATTGCCCTATCGTAATATTCCATCGCAACTACAGTTTGCCCCAAAAACTGCGCTTTTTCTGCTTCTACAAGGTCATATTTATGCTGATAATTGACTGGAGCATGAAAAGCCCATTTCTTCAATTTTGTCTGATTTATTTCTACTTGTTCTAGCACTTCTTTGAATTCACTCTGAGTATTTGTAATTGGCTCAGAAACCCGATTTAGATAAAGTGCAAGCAGAGCCAGAGATTCATAAAAAATATATTGAGCTAAATGAACAGTTCCGGCTACTGCGGCTTCATATTTTTGAGCTGACTTAGCATTTTCAACAGATTGAATATAATTTTTTAAAAAATAGTGAACAATAGCTTTTGCTCCATATGCGAAAAAAGTTGCTGTATTATTTCCAGCAATTTTTTGCATCATTAATCCATTGAAACTTTCGCTTTCTAGATAACCATAATTTTTTAGTTCTGAACCTAGATCCAAAATCAATTGGTGCAAGATTTGCATACTGAAAATAAAATGGTCTTGTTTAATTTTATATGCTAAGTTTATGTAGGGTTGTATTCTATTCTCAAGAAGTTCTATATTTTCTCCAGCAAAGAAAGAATGCCAACAAGCTAATATCCCATTGTACCCTGCATACTCAATATCTCCGACCTCTAGAGCGTGTTGAAGACCATCTTGGAGAGGTTCTATCGTTTCTTGAATATGCTCTTTCCAGTGCCGAACAAAGATATTAAATAGCCCGTAAACTTTACACTTTAGCTCTTTAACATCGAACTGATCTAATACTTTTAAAGACAACTTACCAAATTGATATCCTGATTCAATATCCTGAAGATAACCACATAAGACTAATCCGTAAGAAGCATAAGCATGGGATGACAAAGATGAATTTCCGTATTGGAGACAAAGATTGACTAATGTAAAAGAAATTAATGGGACGAGTGTAGGTTCAGCAAAATAAGCAGGAGGTAACGCTGTTCTCAACATCTTCATGGCAGCAAGCTTATTAGCATCAGTCATTTCTGGCAAATAGGCTAACTCTTCAATTATCAAATTATCTGGTGGAGCTGTTGATAAAGACACTCCCAGCATATCGATAACTTGTAAATTCATATCTAATGCTTCTCGCATCCTATTCTGAGAAATATAAAACTGAATTTTCTTCTCGTATATTTTCAGTCTATCTAGAACATTTTTGCTGTGTAGGATAACACTATCAAAAAGTTCTTCAGCCTGCTCAAAATTTGTATTTAAATATTCCGCTTCTATTGTTTCTACATGAAGAGAAAGGGTCAATTCATAATCCTTATGCCAGCTATCATATGCCAGCATATCTAAACCAATCCTAAAAAATTTTACGGCAGATTCATAAGCAGCTGAATCCTTAGCTTTACGTCCCATCATGAGATTTAATTGTGCCAGGCTATATCTTTCTTCTTGTGAGACAACTAATTCCGCACCGATATTTAACTGATTAACAACATCAAATATTTTTTCTTCTAGTAAACTTTGGTCTAGATTTTTTAAAAGTAGCCTACCAATTTTTAAATGAACTTGCTTTTTTTGCTCGTCAGGAATCAAAGCATAAGCTGCTTGCTGTACTCTGTCATGCAGAAATTTATAATCAACTACAAAATGATTTACCTCATCTAAAAGCTGTGGTAGTTTATAAGCATCATCTAAAGGTAAAATCAAACCATTTTTAAGTGCTTCCCAAAGTTCAAATGCTGTAGTTTTCGGAGATTTTTCGTTAATTACAGAGAGGATATCTAAATTAAAACGATTACCAATGCAAGCAGCTAACTTTAAAACATTTTGAGTATTATGTTGTAACTTTTGGATTTTACCAATCATTAATTCAACAACATTATCGGTAATTCCTATATCAATAATTTCTTCGATTTCCCACTGCCAACGACCTATACTAAAGTTAAATGACAGCAGATTTTCCTGATAAATAAAGTTGATAAGCTGAGTTATAAAAAATGGATTACCACCAGTTTTATTAAAAATGAGCCTTGATAAAGGCTTAGCTCTTTCCACATCACATTTAAAAGTATCAATAATTAATTGATCTACATCGGTAATTTTAAGAGGTTGGCATATAATTTTATTGAGAGTTACCTGATTTTTCTCCATCTCTTGTAAAATCAATATTAATGGATGCTTGATATTAACCTCGTTATCTCGGTATGCTCCAATTATTAATAGATATTGACTGTCGGGATCTGTAGCTAATAGCTGAATCAGTTTGAGCGAAGCTAAATCTGCCCATTGCAAATCATCTAAAAAAAGAACCAATGGGCATTCTTTTTGAGCGAAAACATTTATGAATTTTTGAAAAACTAAATTAAATCGATTTTGAGATTCTGTTGTTTCTAATTGTGGGACTGCTAGTTGCTTACCAATAATCAGTTCCACTTCAGGAATGACATCAATAATGATTTGAGCATTAGGAGCCAAAGACACTAGTATTTTTTCTCTCCAAGTAGCTAGCTGTGCTTCGCTTTCTGTCAGTAATTGCCGTGTCAATTCTTGAAGAGCTTGAATTAGAGAAGCATAAGGAATATTCCGCTTAAACTGTTCGAATTTACCTGTAATGAAATAGCCTTTTTTTTGGATAACAGACTTATGAATTTCATTCACCAATGCCGACTTACCAATGCCTGAATAACCAGCAACCAATACTAACTCTTTTTTACCCTGATTGATTTTTTCAAAAGCATTTAGTAAAATTTCTGTTTCTACCTCTCGACCATAGAGTTTCTCTGGAATTTGCAATTGGCTTGATTGATCCTGCTGACCAATCTGAAAGCTAGATACTTGAGTATTTTCCTCTAACTGATTGAGACATTTTTCTAGGTCAGCTTTAAGCCCAAAAGCACTTTGGTATCTATCTTCAGCAGTCTTGCTGAGTAACTTCATGACAATTGCAGAAATTACTTCAGGAATTTCTGGCATTAAATAATCTACTGAGACTGGCTGTTTGGCAATATGACAATGCACTAATTCCATCGGATCAGTGACATTAAAAGGCAGGCTTCCTGTGAGCATTTCATAAAAGGTGGCTCCCAGAGAATAGAAGTCTGTGCGATAGTCAAGTGAGCGATTCATCCGTCCTGTTTGCTCTGGGGACATATAGGCTATAGTTCCCTCAAGTAAATCAGGATTACTGAGTTTAGGTTTCTCTTTGGAAAGAAGAGACGAAATAGAAAAATCAATAATTTTAACTTGATGAGTTTCTAAGTTAGCTAGAATATTTTGTGGTTTAATATCTTTATGAATAATGTGATTTTGATGCAACTCACCTAAAGCTTGGGTAATTTCAATTCCTACTTTTAGAAAATCTATTAAGTTAATTTTTTGAGATTTAATAATATTGGAAAGCGGTAAGCCATTAAAATTTTCTAAAATTAAAGCCAAACTATTGTTAGTTTTTTCTAGGCTGTAAGCCTTAACAACTCCTTTAATCTCTAGATTTTTAATTAGCTCATACTCATTCTTTAATCTGGCAGCATTTTTAACTTCATAATATTCTCTCTTTAAAAACTTAACAACTACTAACTTACCATCCTGATTTCTGATGGCACGATAAACAGCAGTAGTTGTTTCATCATAAATTAGTTCTATAATCTGGTAGTTAGATAAGCTAATCATAACTTATGTTAGTATTGTATGAATTTTTTATATATTTAAAAAGTTGACGATGTAAGCCTTAGCATCATCGATACATTTTCAAAGTCGAACTTCAAGCTAGTTTTGAAAATGTATCGATTGTAGAGTTAGTCTATATTTTGACCACCCAATGATTGCTCAAGTTTGGTGAAATTATCAGGATTAAATAAACAATATCATTAGATCCAAGAATCCCATTCACCAATAATTTCTTTTGTATACTTGATGCGAAAGCATTGCTGTAAAATTGCTCGCGCCGTTTGCATCGCTGACATTACAGTTGCTTCAACGCAGCCAGAATTGTAACCGTTGTTAATCCAATCACCTGTTAAGTAAAGATTATTAAACCCAGATTCATCAGTCTTGAGACGATACTTAGTACTTCCAGGTACAGAAAGCACATAGCGCTCTGAAGGGTCGATATTAACGCGCCAGTATTGAGCATCAAAACGTTCGGCTCCTTGACGGTTTTTCAAATCTACTAGTAACTCCCAATTCAAGCCTTGGGGGTTTTCTTGGAGAGTTGCATTAGGCCAAAGATGTCCAATCTGAGTTTTAAGGAAAGCGATCGCTTCTGACTCTATTTTTTTCTGTTGTTGCGCTGGAAAAGTATACTCACTACTAGGAGGAATCCCTGGGTCTGCAATCACTCCAGTAAAATAGGCAACGTTATAAGGATAATGTTCAGCAGGCCAGTTTTCTCGCTGAAGCAACTCGCTCATATCTGCATAGACATCAAGCGGCTCAACATAAGCTCCTAATACTGGACTAGACAGTTTCCATCCCAGTTGTGACAGAGTAGGCTTGAGCCATATCTGTCCGCCTTGAGTGGTTACTGTCTTGACGTTAGTCACCATATTTTGCCATTGTTGATGAGCCGGATTTTTCTCGGCATGGATTAGTTGATCACAGATAGAAGGTAAACCAGCTATGGGTATGCCAAGCACTACGATATCAAAATCGTCATTTTTGGCGCTTAGAGTAATTTCTTCTACATCCTGCCACGGTGTCCAATGTGACTCTAGGTCAATATTTTGTTCTTGAAGAGTTTTAGCCTCTTCGTCCACAATTTGGTCGTAGAGAGGCTGGTTTGGCCAACAAAGCAAGCCTTTAACGTTGATTAACGGTTGATATTCCTGCGCTGGATTTTTTAAATTAACTTGGCGAGCTATTGTAATACTGGCAATGGATTTCTGATCTTCGTCCAGGTGTAACTGCTTAACGACATGAAAGAATTTAAATTTAACACCTCGCTCCTTCAGCACTTGATATAACGGAGTGATCACAGTCTCACCCATTCCAGCTTGCATTTTCCACATAATCGCACCGTTGTACTGGAAAAGGATGGTCATGAGAATGCGGATAGCTGTTCCTGCCGCTAATCGAGGCTTGTTAATATTGCCGTCTAAAAACCCATAAACGAGATCGTACAAAACTCGAATAAACGCTGAATCGACGCTTTTTTTCCGCGCACCATGTTTCAGTAGCCAGTCCCTATAGTCATACTCATCTAAAATATCCAAGGAACGATATTGAATTACATCATCCACAAATAGACCCCGGATGTTTGCTAGTGCAAGGTCGATTAATGTCAAGCGCCAACCAGTATAAGCATTTTGCTCATCGCTAGGTTCTCGTTGTTGGTTCAAGCGCTCTGTAAATCGGTCTATAAGCTTGAGAATGAGTTGGTGATGTTCACGTCTGTGAGTTTTGGTATTTTGGGGAAGTAATTGAGCTAGGTTACAAGCAAAATTCAGAAACACTGCATCAGAAGTAAAATCAAGATTTTCCAAGGCTGTTTTGATGTCCTGATTTATGTTCTTGAACCATGTTTCCCAACGGCTAGGTTCTTTCAGCAATAACTGAATCAATTGGTCAGGAAACTGTAAGATGCTCCCCTCTAAAAGGAATTCTATAACCTCTTTACCAAGTGCTATCTGTTGACTAATAACTTCTACGAAGTTTGCAGGTTTCTGTAATTGGCCATAGCCGATTTCTGTATAAATTTGAATAACAAATTTAAGAGTTGTGTAGATGTTCTCCCAGAGTGAAGAAATACCACCGCCTTGCCACGGCACTAGGGTATTAGCCGGAAAATCAAAGGGCAAATTTATCCAATTCTGATTGATGTATTCTTCCAGAACAATCAGATTATGGGGCTTAAAAGCATCTTCTATAGTGCTGAATGGCCCGTTTCCTCCCGATTCGTCATAGCATTCTTTAAGCAAACGGAAGGCATTTTCGTAGAATCCAAAAAAAATGTGCAACCCATGTTCTTCAATTCGGTAGTCAGGCTCATGATCAGGTTTATGGAGTTTAACATTACGTCCCGTTGCACACTTTCCGCCTAAACGCCAACCTGTCTGATAAATAGTGATTTCATCAAGACTATTCCATCCTGGCTGGTTTGTTAATTCATAAGCTGTAGTCAAAGATGCTATTCCTCCTCCCAAAATAGCAATTTTTTTCGGCTTCAATGTTTCAAACACGGCTATTTGTCCTTATTTGATAAAAATGAAATAGGCAACAGAAAACAATCAGGAATCGGATGTCAAACTCAAAAGAATAACAGTTACGCTCATTTTTTTGGTGCTTGCCAAACGGGAACGCCATTCTGAAGAGTGAAATCGAAATTAAGTAAGAAAGAGAGTTTAATAGGGATGCTTACTGATTCGCTTCCTGGGGGAAATCCTTTATGTAAACCTAAATCTTGGACAAGAGGCTGGTTAGCAAAATTATTTATTGTTAGCTCAAATTTATCTCCGAAATTATTGAAACCCAAAAGCCGTCCACTGTGAAAGGTTTGTAGCTGTGTCGGAGACTCGATTATTGCTTGGTAACACGCTTTTTTGCTATCTTCCACATCGCGGATTTGCTTAAGATTAACGATAGGCACAATTTTTTGAATAACGTAGTCAAGCAAATTTAATGGTAATTGCAAACCAGGAATAACTATCTCGTTAGCGCTATCAAAGAGTAAGCTAGTTATAGCTGCGATCGCTTCTTCAAAACTGTCCCAAGTCTTAATTGCTGGGTGTTGCTCTCCTGGTGTAATTCGACGAACTTCTAGAAGGCGAGCATTTTTAGCCCTCGTTTCTGGAGTAAATTCTTTAAATAGCAAGGTGTCTACAGACAGCAAATCTGGTTTTTGCTCAATACTTGGAATTTGCAACTCCCCAAGTTGTTTAAAGAAACCGTATACTTCTCGTCCTGAGACTAAGGCGGGTGAATTATTCACATAAATATAAGGCATGAACCAAGCAAGACGCTCTGCAACAAAAAAAGGCCCAATTTTTTTGCCGACTACTGTCAACATCCAAAAAGCTGCTTCCTGCTCAGAATTAATCCCTTTGTCATGATCGGGCGAATAGATGGAAGTTAAAGAATCTATATCGTTAAAAGTAAGGATGAGATAGTTTGTAGCTGGGCGATATTCAATCTCGCTATTGCTGGGATTGTTGAGATATTTGTCGCACACCTCTTGCAGCTTTGTCATTGAACCTTCAACAACAAAGCCATACATTTTTGTCCCTTTAATCTCATAAGGTTGATTAAAAGCCTGTCCATCTGCCCGTTCTATATATTGAGGGTATGATGATTGTTGAACGCCTCCGCCAAAATAAGTTTTGACAAAGCTGGCAATGTCTTGCTCCATGTTTTTGCCTTTCGCCACTACATCTTGGAGCAGTTGATCCGGTTTTTGCTGGATTTCGGTAAGGTAATTGGTTACATTTTGCGGGTTGTGAAGTAGTTCGGTAAATGTACTAATCGCACCTAGGGCTGTATGAAAACTACTCTGGATTGCTTGAAAGGGGCTATTGGAGTTCATAGGTTTTCGGGTAATTTGCAAGCTACGTCTCTATCAGTCAAAGACTTAAGCACTTGGTTGTTTGTACGGTGACATATCTGGATTTTTCACCATACTATTTCTCTAACTGGACTGCATAGGCAGTATATACTCGGTAGCAGCAACCCCTGATTGATAAATTTTAAAGGACATATCTATAGAATTCCCAGAAATTTCAGCCAAGTAACACTTACAATCCGCTCATTTTTCGGGTAATTCTTCATATACGGGGCAAAACTGTATAAAAATTAACAAATAACTTAGTGTCTTTTTGGCTCTGTGGTGATAAAAATTCATTTATCAACTATCAACCACTAAGGCACAGCGAAAAGTCTGAGCATTCCAGCAATCAGAACTTTTTAAGGCAAAGGTTTTCGCCTTAAACTGACACATATAGCAGTCACAAAGCTGTTAGAACAAGTCTATTGAAACGTAAAAGGCAGAGCATCCGCTCAGACTTCTCTTTGCAACAGATCGGCTCCCCATAAGCCAATACGGTTCAGTCAAGGACAGGGCTTACCCCAAATTAAGAAAAAAGTAGACGCGCAGCACTGAAACAGTCCTGTAGGCGGATTTCCGAGCCAGTGCGCTGCCGAGTTTCCCCGGTTGTTCGCGGTAGGGAACTGTTCGTCTCCGTTAGTAGAAGGGTAGGACACGAATGTCACTAAGAAAACGTGAAACCTCGCGCTTGGCAGGGTGTTGGGGGTAGGGTGTAGGGTGTAGTGTTTAAGAAAATTAAACTTTAGTTGCGTCAAGGAGTTCAACATTTTCTTGATTTCCCACACCCTACACCCCACACTCCACACCCAAAAGCCAGTTATATCAAGGGTTTACGCTTAACTTAGTGCCATTCGGGTAGGACACAACGAAATAAGAGTTTCAGAGAGTTTTTGCGTAAGTCATGAAAGGTTTTTCGCGCTAACTGAACCGTATTTCCCCATGAGCGATTGCCAACGCAGAGTTGATTTTGGTTTATTCGCTACGAATTAATGAAATACTGTACTAAGCTTCTATTTCCTTTTACCACGCATCTAAGACTTTGGCAAGACTTCTATTGAGTTGTCAAGGGCAAGCAGATGCTGAAACAAGTTCTGCCTGGCTGCGACTCAAATGAGAGCGTACCGTGATGGCGATTTTCTACAATCCGGCGAACGGTTTCCAAACCAAGTCCTGAACCACGCCCCACTGATTTAGTGGTGAAGAAGGGTTCAAAAATGCGCGTTTGAATTTCAGGTGGAATTCCACTGCCAGAGTCGATGATATCAATGTGGGCAAAGCGATCGCAATGCCCAGTTGTAATTTCCAGCAGTCCCTTACCATCCATTGCATCAATGGCGTTGTCAATTAAGTTTGTCCACACCTGATTTAGTTCACTGCCATAGGCAAGGATTTTAGGAAGATGCTGATCATAATTGCGTTGCACTTGAATACCGCACTTGAGTTTATGAGCAAACAATCGCAAGGTATCTTCTAAACCTTGATGCAGATTTACTTCTTGCTGAACACCTTGATCGAGGTAAGAGTATGACTTCATCGCTTGCACAAGTTCGGAAATTCTTTCGGCTCCTCGCAAACCATGTTGAATCATCGACATGACTTCAAATGAGAGCGATAGCCAGTGCAAACCGATTTCTCGCAATTCAGTCTCATCGTTACGCCAGCGTTCCATGATTTGATCTAAGCTTTCGGTCTCAATGCCGCCTTCCGCTAAAGGTTCCGCTAATTTCCATGCCTGCTTCACACCATAATCTTCTAACCACTCTAGCAATACGGTTTCGCGATCGCTTAGTGTCACCGGATCAAGGCGATTATTCAAAATCGCATCATAGCCCTGATCACGCAGTTTCAACCAGTCTTGAGTATGTGCTTCCTCAACATTGCGTTGCCCATAAACTAAATTCATTCGTTGTAACTCTAGGATGGCGGCTGGCATTTCCTCTAAAGTCCGAACAAGGGCTGAAGCTGGGTTATTGAGTTCATGAGCTAGACCGGCGGCAAGTGTCCCTAAAGCTGCCATCTTTTCTCGCCCACGAATAAAAGACTCTAGTCCGCGAAGCCGACGTTCCATAATGCGGAAGACCATCCGCTCAAAATCGCGACATTCATGCAGCAGTTTACGGAAGTCCTCTGCCTTAATTTCGTAGAGGTTGCAATCTGTCAATGCCCGCATTGTCACAGGTACAGGTTCGTCTGTGAGTACTGGAATTTCACCAAAAAAGGATGGGGCTTCGTGTTGCCCGATAGGAATTTCAACTCCTTCAGTGCGGCGGGTAAGATTCATTTTACCTTTGACTAAGATAAATAAGCCGCGTCCAGGGTCTCCCTCATGCACCAACACTTCTCCGGCACGGAGTTCAACTGTTTGGGCGCGATCGCAAACCCACTCCAATTGCTCTTTAGGAAGCCGTTGAAACGGGTCTAAGTTGATCAATTCTTCAATACACAACATGAATTAACCTCCTTATAATAATTCGTAATTCGTAATTCGTAATTCGTAATTAAGATACATTCAAAAAATTTTATGTAGCTACATTATATAAATTTATCTAATTTACAAATAATCCTTCCTATCCCAATTTACTATTAGACTAATTCTCCAAAAGCACACTACGAAAAGCTAGATTACATCTAACTTTTTCAATTACGAATTACGAACTTGTACTGAGCGTAGCCGTAAAGCCTGCGGCATAGCTACGCTTAGGGCGCAGCCTCTCGTAGAGAAGTATTACGAATTAGCTAAACATTGCTCAGGTAGCGGTGAACGAATTGAATGGCGATTGAACCTTCACCCACACCAGATGCCACGCGCTTAATTGACCCAGAGCGCACATCTCCGGCTGCAAAGATACCAGGAACGCTGGCTTCTAGTAAGAAAGGAGAGCGTTCCAAACGCCAACCTGGAGGGGATTTGCCATTGTACATTAAGTCCGGCCCCGTGATGATAAACCCTTGAGTATCGCGTCGAATAACACCATCTAGCCAATCAGTTTTGGGGGTAGCACCGATGAAGATAAAAAGCGATCGCGCTGGCACGGTTTCGATTTGTCCAGTCTTGGCATGGGCAATCACAATTGCTTCTAAATGTTCATCTCCCTTGACTTCCACGACGCTGCAACCTGTGCAAACTTGGATATTTTCAGTAGCTGCAATCTGGTCAATCAAGTATTGGGACATACTTGATGAAAGTGACTCACCGCGCACCAGCATGATCACCTTGCTGGCATACTTAGAAAAGTGCATTGCGGCCTGTCCGGCAGAATTTGCCCCGCCTACCAAGTAAACCTCTTCATTGCTACAGGCGATCGCCTCAGTCATGGCAGCGCCGTAATAAATTCCTGCCCCTGTCAGCTTCTCGGCTCCTGGGATATTTAGCCAACGGTAGGAAACGCCGGTGGCAACTAAGAGTGTATGGCAACTAATCTCGCTGCCATCTGCCAATTGTAGAACCCGATAAGGATCTTGCAGCTTTACTCCGGTTACTACTTGAGGGGTGAGAATTTCTACCCCAAATCGCCGCGCCTGAGTGACCCCCCGCCTGGCCAAATCGCTGCCGCTCAAGCCAACAGGAAACCCCAGATAGTTTTCAATGCGTGAACTCGTGCCTGCTTGTCCGCCGGGAGCTTCACGCTCAATTAAGACAGTACTCAATCCCTCAGAAGCACCATAGACGGCGGCTGCCAGTCCAGCAGGGCCAGCACCCACGATCGCCAAATCATAGAAGGGGCGCTCTGCCTGGGTTTGCAGTCCAATTTTAGCGGCAATCTCTAAATTAGATGGTTGGATTAATCGAGAACCATCGGGAAACAGCACCAGGGGCAATTGCTGTCTACCATCAGCTTCTGCGTATTCTACTAATTTTTCTGCATCCGGCTCCAGTTCAATATCTAACCACTTGTATGGAATCTGGTTACGCGCCAGGAAGTCTTTTACCTGATGGGAGAAAGGCGACCAGCGATTACCAATGACTCGAATACCTTCAAAGGGTGGGCGGAATCCAGCTAGCCAGTCATCTAGCAAATCATCTAAAACCGGATATAGTCGCTCCTCTGGTGGGTTCCAGGGTTTGAGTAAGTAATAATCAAGTTTGGCACTATTAATTGACTTGATGGCAGCATCCGTATCTGCATACGCCGTCAGCAAAGCCCGTTTCGCATCAGGAAAGATGCCTTTTGCTTGTTCAAGAAACTCCACACCTCCCATTTGGGGCATTCTTTGATCAACCAAGAAGAGAGCAACTGCTTCATTGCGTAATTTGAGTTGCTGCACCGCCTCCAGAGCGGTAATACCGGAATCTGCCCGGACAATGCGGAAGCGATCGCCATACTGATGCCGCAAGTCTCGTGACACCGCTTGCAAAACTTCTGGATCATCATCGACGGTTAAAATTGCTGGTTTTGCCATAACTACTGTTACTTAACAATTGCAGTGTCTAGCCGTTGTCTTGAAAAATCTTTCGTCAAAAAATCTACTGTTTAACCAGTTGTTTTAAACGAAAGTATGCCTCTTCTGGCGTTAGCGGTTCGGATTGACTTTCATTAGGGATATAAAATACCCAGGTATCGGGAAAGTAATGAACTACAAAACTTGGAATCAAACCCAAGGTTACTGCTTGCTTTCCGAGTTTCTCAGTTTGTTCTTCTAAACTCAGTTGGTCATGAAATGGGTGTTCAGGCATACTTTTTGATTTCCCTGCATTTTATTTGACTTTGCAAGAACTTTCGGCACCAGCATTGCACAAATTACTTCAAACTATTTTTCGATATACCTAAACTCTACCTTTAAAGGTGATTCGCCATCTTCCAAAATTATTTTCTTGTTAACAGTCCGCTTCAATATCAAAAGCAATTAAGACTATTGGAAGCGCGTCGCCTGATGCTTGCCGAAAACTCCGATGTGGCCAATGCTGCTTATCAGGTGGGTTATGAAAGCCCCCCCACTGTCTAGTACCTTAATGGGTGCTACTACTCGCTTTAAATTGAGGTTGACTTGCCCGCAGCCTTGCTTGCTTGGGCTTGCCGAACGGCTGCACCAGTAGCTGTGACTTGTTTTTCGACTGTTTGCAAATCTGCGATCGCAGTTTGTAAATTATTTCTGGCAATGTCTAACTCTTGTCTGGCTAAGGCTCCTTCGTTGACTAACTGTTGAGTACGATTGAATTGTGTGTGTTGCAGATGAACATTTGCGGCAGCTTTGGTGCGTTAGGCTTCGGCTTGTTGTTGCTGTGCTTGAGCAGTTCCCAATGCTAGTTGTGCATTAGCAGAGATAATCGATGGGCAAAGAGGGATCTGATAGACCAAAGCCTATCAAAATAAATGGTTTGAAATTGCCAAAAAAGTTTTGCCTAAATTAATGCGCTCCAGTCAATGCAAAATTGACTTGTTGAAGGAGTGATGCAACTGGTTTGTGCAGCCCGGAATTTTTTAATAGCAGAACAAAAAAGGTCATTCAGCTTGAAATTAAAATGTAGCTATGTTTACAGAAAAATTTTAGTTTTTACTATTTCCAACGATAGATGTTCCATTAGAACAAAGGTAGTTACTTTGTAACTACCTTTGTTCTCGAAATTATTTATGTGTTTTAACTGTCAAGGTATGGCTTACGTTTCTCGTGAGTGTGGTGACTTGATCGCAGAGTACCATAACTTTCAAAAATACTGTATGCAAACCTCACAGTTACTTATACTAATTGAAACTTTAAGAGTGCCTAGAAATACTCAAGTCTTTGACTTGTACACACAGGCTCTAGAGGCGCACACAACTGCTATAAACTCATTCATACAGATTGTTGCATTGTATGAGATGCTTATTCAAAAATACTCTAACAGTTACTACAGTTGATATGCAGTCGCTACAAACTCTGCAATTTGAGCAAGTCTCTCTGACGAATATTAACTTTTTAGCAATCTACTTACCACTCCCAACATTAGCGATCGCGTTCAATTTTGGTTGAGTTAATTAGCCGATATTGTTAGCTAAAATTAAATAAACCCCTGCCATACATTTACCAAGATGGTAGGGGAAAGTCAAATTGCGTTTTTTTCTATATTTTTGAATATCTCTTAGGTATTAACAGTTTTACTACATTCTATAGATAGATATAACTATTAAGTTTTGGAGTGATCATAAATACATTGCCCTAAAGTTAAATAAATTCCTACAATATGTAACTCTAAAATGCTAGTAAGAGGCAATTCTGGATTTTATATTTTTGAATATTACTTATATATCAATAGTTTTTCTACACTCTGTAAGTCAATATTAAGCTACAAGTATTCATGAATATAAATACATCGCCTTAAAAGGATATTTAAAAAATCATTTGTAATACATCAAATACTAGTATATCACTATAAATCAAAACAAGGGAGAAGACCACGTTATCTTCCCTCAAAAAGCAAGGCTAGGGACGATATCGATACAATTTGTTATTTTACAAAGATTTTCTAAAGTTATACCAATTTGAAAGAATAATGCGACAAATAGACCAACTATAGAGACGCGATGAATCGCGTCTTAATCCAACGATATATTCCAATCATTCATTGAATTGTTATTAAATAAACCTCTAGAACATTAAAGTTATAAATATATGAGTAAAAACAAAAAATAATCTAGTTTCCTTATGTTTAAAAATTACTTAATATAGGCGACTTTTGTAAGCTTTGTTAGTAGATATAGTTTTTAAATTTTTGAGTAAACATAAATGTAGACAACGCCCTAAAATCTGCTTATAGCAAATTCGTGTGTCTAAAAACTGCTTTTTAAAGTTAACAAGCTACTTAGTTTTGTCAGAAAAGATGCGCTCTTTAGCAAATTTTAATTCCTGATTTATCTTGGTGTAGAAAAATTAAATGCTGAGAATCAACAGGTATTATCTCTAATTATTTAAATGTACAATATTATTGCCTATTAGTAATTGCTGGGCCTGGGTAAGCAAGTGCATCGAAGACAAATTTGAAGGCGTTAGGGTCGAAAGATATGCCTATATGGTCTACGATATTTAATGGATAGTAATCTTGTAAAGTAATATTCGTAACCCGTTCGGCTGGCCCCGCTAAAAAGCTTGATGTATAGGGAATTACGATTTTGTCGAAGCGCGTTGCAATCACAGTATAAGAGACAGGTACTGGAGTCTCGTCACCCTGATTGAGGTTTGTGAGAAATGCGGAGCCTGCCACTTGTTGGTCACAAGCAGAGCCTACAAAAGGAGGATTCACTTGAATGTATGGAATACGCAGTAGGGTATCTGCTGTAGTGCCGTGATTGGGAGGGGCAAGCGCAATCAAATCATCGACTTTATCTGCACCGCCGAGAAACTTTATGTAGTAACGAGGCATCATGCCACCCTGGCTATGACCGACGATGGAAACCTTTTTTGCCCCTGTTAGAGCTAACACGTTATCCACAAATACAGCGAGTTCTTGAGCGGAGTTTTCGATCAGACCTGTTGCACGGTTGCCGTAGTTCAAAGCGTATACACAATAGCCTTTAGCCGCCAGCACTGGAGAGAGTTCAGCCCAGTCTTGAGCCATGTCTGTGCCAGTGGCGTGTACGAGTACTACTGGCTCAGGGTGAGCGGCATCTGGTCGGCAAGCAGGGTTGTTAGCTCCCAAAGGCGGAATACCTTCCGCAGCTAAAAACTCTCCGGAGGAAGAGGAATTTGTCGTTGCCGAAGCAATACTGCTCCTGTTCACCAAGGGAACACATAGTGTGACGACTGATGCCACACTAAAGCCAATAGTAGTCAGGAATTTAGCCTTGTTCCACAACTGTTTTCCTTGCCATTTATAGGTACTAAAAAATTTTCTCATCACTATTTTTTAATTGTGTTGATGAAACGTTATGCAGGGAAAATATAAACAACTGCTTCTAGTGCATTGTCTTTCACATTCTTATCAAATAAGAAAGAAAAAATTGTGGTTTTCTCTACTACTTTTATAGCCAGAGTATCGTCATGCCCATTCAAGATTGACCAAGTGTCAGGAAATCCGATATTAGTCTTGAGGTTGATAAATTTAGCATAAATCTACTAAATTACAAGTGGCTCACTTGGTTTATTAGCATCTCCCTAATAATTAAATGAACCACTTTTAATTCAGACAAGTACAGACTTAGCTCTAACTCTTTTGACACAGCAATTGTATGTAGTTACTGCAATATTTAGGGTTCTAGTCAGAAAGTATTTTTTTGAGTGTCAACTCTGATATCTGCCATACAATCTTTTCTCAATATAGAGATGTTTTTAAACATCTCTATATTTCCAGTGTGAGAGCAAAACTGCAAGGCTTATGCGACGACTTTTCAGAATTTGGTACAGGTAGCACGGAGCTTCACCTTCATTATCAGTTTTCGGTTCCTAATAGAAGAAGGATTTTCGGCTTTGCTGAGTAAAAGTATGAATTTGTATCACGCAGAGAGAAGTCTGAGCGGCGGCTTCCGCTGTAGACGCTTTTGCGGTGAATCAGCCACACGTGCGGTGAAGCAGTCCGATCTTGGGGTTTCTCCAAATGAAGGAACTGCTGTTAGCGCAGCGTAAAGCCAACTCTTAGAGAGGCTGCGCCCTAAGCGGAGCTATGCCACAGGCTTTACGGCATAGCTTCTCTACGAGACGCTAACGCGAACGCTTAGAGCGACGCTCTTGAGCGTCACCCGGAGGGCTTGCCGTAGGCATCAGAACTTCTCCTAAAGGAGACCAAGGCGTAGCTTGCTTCCCCGTAGGGGTACGGTAGCCGCAGAGACACAGAGAATAAGAGTTTGAGGATTGAATTTTTAACCTTTCATACTGAAATTCAGCAACGCCGGATTTTCAACAAAGTTTATCCTTGTGGTAGCCCAGGCTTAAAACTGCTGAAGTTGCTGCTGTTGTATCCATCAGCCTCACTTATAGAGTGGGAGTTGGTTAGACATTTACAATAATTGTGCCATTGGAAGTAACAACCGAGGTAGAGGTTATAGCAACGACTTTTCAGTAGCGTAGAGGTAGTAAAGTAACCTAAAAATTTCTCAATGGCATATCAAGGCGTAATTTTGGATATAGATGGGACACTTGTTCTTAGTAATGATGCCCATGCTCAAGCTTGGGTAGAAGCATTTACAGAATTTGGCTATGAAGTAAAGTTCGAACAAGTCCGACCGCTGATTGGCATGGGAGGCGACCAGATTATTCCTAAGTTTGCGCCAGAACTTTCTGATCAACAAGGAAAAGGCAAGGAAATCGCCGACAAACGCAAAGAACTGATTGTCAACAAGTTTGGAACAAATCTGACTCCCGCCACTGGTGCGCGGCAACTAATATTGAAGATGCAAAATGAAGGGTTACGTTTAATCATCGCTAGTTCAGCAACGAGTCAAGAACTATCAGTGTTGCTGAAAGCTGCACAAATTGATGACCTACTAAGTCAGGATGAAGCGGCAACATCTAGCGATGCGGAAGCTTCTAAACCCGACCCAGATATTGTTGAAGCTGCTTTGAAAGAACTGAATATCCAACCATCTGACGTAGTGATGCTGGGCGATACTCCCTACGATATTGAGGCTGCAAATAAAGCTGAGGTTGACGTGATTGCTCTTCGTTGCGGTGGTTTTGATGATAGTCAATTAAAGAATGCGATCGCAATTTACAACGATCCGGCCGACTTGTTAACACACTATGACACTTCACCTCTAGTAACCAAAGCAATGACAAGGAAATAATCGTTTAAAAAATGGTCACCTAGATCCCCCCTAACCCCCATTCCCTATTTTCGCGTAGCGGTAAGTGCGGGAAGAGGAGTTATCTTCAAAGCCTCTCTCCGCCCAACAGGGTGGCTCTCTTTTTAAGGGACTGGATCTGAGTGCGTCCTGTACTGCTCATTTATTTCCGGACACAACTTAGTAAAAAGGAAATTATCTGTGATTAAGAGTATTGGATACGCAGCCAAAAGTGCAACTACACCACTGAGCTTGTTCAGTTTCGAGCGGCGAGAGCTAGGCCCAAACGATGTACAAATTGAGATCCTTTACTGTGGCGTATGTCATTCGGATCTGCATACAGTCCATAACGAGTGGAAGAACACGATTTACCCTGTTGTGCCTGGGCATGAGATCGTTGGTCGTGTAGTGAAGATTGGTGAACAGGTTTCTAAGTTCAAGGTAGGCGAGGCTGCGGGTGTTGGTTGTATGGTACCTGCTGTACCTGTCCAAACTGCCGTGAGAGCTTCGAGCAGTACTGTGATAATGAAATTATCTTCACCTACAACAGCCCAGAGAAGCAGACAGGGAAAATAACTTATGGTGGCTATTCAAACCAGATAGTCGTGGATGAAAATTACGCGCTACGCGTTTCGGAAAAGCTGGATCTCGCTGGCGTTGCACCGCTGTTGTGTGCGGGTATCACGACGTACTCGCCCTTGTGCTACTGGAAAGTTGGTAAAGGGGATAAAGTCGGTATCGTTGGGCTTGGCGGATTGGGACACATGGCGCTAAAATTTGCCCATGCTTTTGGAGCCTACACTGTGTTATTTACAACGTCTTCAGGTAAAACTGAAGACGCCAAGCGTCTCGGAGCCGATGAGGTTGTCATTTCAAAAAATAGCGATGAGATGAACAAGCACATCAACAGCTTCGACTTCATTCTCAACACGGTTTCTGTATCGCACAATCTGGACGCATATACTGGGTTACTTAAGCGTGGTGGTACGCTGTGCTTGCTTGGTATACCGGAACATCCGCACCCGTCGCCCAACATTGGTAACTTGATTTTTAAGCGCCGAGGAATTGCCGGCTCGCTGATCGGGGGGATTCAGGAGACACAAGAAATGCTCGACTTTTGCGCTGAGCAGAATATCGTCTGTGACATAGAACTCATACCGATTCAGAAGATCAACGAAGCGTACGAGCGTATGCTCAAAAGTGACGTGAAGTACCGCTTTGTGATTGATATTGCATCGCTTAAGCAAGAATGAGAGTAACAAAAGCAAAGGGTAGGGTGTAGTAAAACGAATAAAAGTAGAGACTGAGGGGGGCGATTATTAATAAACCTCTTGTTTACTCCACCCATTGGGTTTTCTACATATTGTGAGAACGTAGAAGAACCGTTGATACTAAGTAATATTCAACAATCGTTCTCTCCCCTGCCATCTTGATAATAGGTGGTAGGGGTTTATTTAACTTGAGCCAATGGTATGAGCTAATTGGCGAAACTTTCATTTAATGTGATCGCTGACGTTTAGAGTGACGTCCGCTTTAGCTCTATAGCTCGTATTACATAGATTGCAAATTTGCGAATAAGTTATACAGTTCTGAGAACAGATTAAATTTTACTACCTTCACTTGCAAGGTAAAATATCTTTCTACTCCACACTTGTTAGATGATTAAGATTTGTAGTTTCAAGAAGTTAGGCCGTTTTCAATTTTTCTCCAAATGTAATGGTTCGAGCTTGCACTGTTGGGATTAAAGTCCAACCTGACTGACGCAATTTGTGATAAGTCGCCCATCCTTTTGAACCGTGGGGGATATCATAGTCTGGTACAACCTCCGGACGATTTCTGTAAGGTTGCCACGGTTGGTTTGGTGCAGTTCTTAAGTGCAAAATCATTTCACTATTACTTCCCATTGTAGGGAGCCAACACATTTGTCCAGTCATAGTTAAAATCCTTGGAAATAGTTTTTTACTGTTTAAAACTTGTTTGCTTAATTAATATCATCAAGCAAACAGAATATTTACTAATATTAAATAGTTGTTAAAAAGCATAAAAAATGTGTGAGGTTACTAACGGATTTCAAGTAATATCTGGCGAAATACAATAATTTCACTCTTCACTTACAATATTTAGAGACCATTTATAAAGTAAATCTTTAGACAACAAGACGACGTAACATAATACGAGTCATGACAGCATATATAGCTGCTTCACTCATTTCTGGGAGACGCTCATAATCCTTACTAAGACGGCGGTACTGGTTAAACCACCCAAATGTTCTTTCTACTACCCAACGTTTGGGCAAAATCTGAAATTCTTGCTCAGTACGCCGCATTACCTCAACATGAGCTTGAATCATTAACCAAACACAAAGCGCAAATTTATCCCCGTCATAACCGGAATCAACCCACATGACTTCAACTTTTTCCAACAATTCTGGACGTTCCTCTAGCAGTTCCATCAAAGCGTAGGCAGCAAGTAATCTTTCTGGGGCATTTGCTTCACTAACCACCACTTTCAACAAGAGTCCTAGACTATCAACCAAAGTCTGGCGTTTTCGTCCTTTTACCTTTTTACCCCCATCAAAGCCATACACATCCCCCTTTTTTCAGCCGTCTTTACTGATTGGCTGTCTGCTGCGATGCCTACGGCGAGCTTTGCTAACGCAGTTGGTTGTGTTGATTTACCTAATTTCAAGCGAACCTGACCACGTAGTGTATGGTTTAATTTTTCCCAAACCCCTTTGCGCTGCCATTTCCTGTAGTAGCTGTAAACTGTTGAACTGGGAGGAAAGTCTGCTGGAAGCATATTCCATTGACATCCAGTTTTTAAGTGATAGTAGATCGCATTGCATACTGAGCGCATATCAGTTGTGCGCGGATGCCCTCCTCCTTTGGCTGGTGGAATTAAGGGTGCCAGGATTTCCCACTCCATATCATTCAAGTCTGTGGGATAAAACTTTCGTGCCATGAGCAACTATGTAAATATACTGTACATGAGGTATTTTAATCCTTGTGGTAATCCCCGCCTGGTCGCCTTTTGATTTACTTTATAAATAGCCTCTCAGAATTTCAGTGGATCAGCCGAGAAAGTGATGTTTTAATTCGCGTCACTAGTCTTGAATATGGAGAATTTCTCGTTCTCAACGAATTGCAATTACGCTATCAACCCCAAATGCCACGCTGGATGCGTGCATATTCTGCGCTTGCTGAAGAAAAATATAATTTACCCACCTACCCTGTTTTAATCAATATCCTCAAAACTGGTAACGAAGCAATACCTACAAGCTTTACATCGAATCTTGCAGGATTACAGGTAGTACAAGATTACCGTGTGATTAATCTCTGGGAAGTCGATGTCAACATTGCCTTTGAACAACCCTTACCCTCATTGCTACCGTTTGTACCAATTCTTAAAGGTGGTGAAAATGAATCTACCATTAGAGAAGCATTGCAGATTCTGCGTGCTGATGAACAACTAAACCAACTGGAAACCGTCTTAGCTTTTTTTGCTACCTTTGTTTTAGAGAGTGCCTTAGTTCAGGAAATCATGAGGTGGGATATGGCTGTTTTATATGAGTCACCCTGGTATCAGGAAATTTTACACGAAGGAGAAGCACGCGGAGAAGCACGTGGAGAACGGCGAGGAATACTTTCTAGTATTGAAATTAATTTGGAGTTGAAATTCGGCAACAACGGGTTACTGTTGATGCCACAAATCAGCGAAATTAATGATATAGAGCGTTTGAAGACGATTTTACGTAATGTTGTAACTGCAAATAATATTGAGGAATTTCAGCAAGTTTTGTAATTGAAGACAGATATTTACCTATTATTCATTTCCCAGGTAAGCTTCAATTACAGCTGGATTATTTCTGACAACAGCGGGTTCACCCAAAGCAATTAGTTGTCCAAAATCTAACACGGCAATGCGATCGCACAAACCCATAACTAAAGGTACATGATGTTCAATCAGGATAATCGTCAAATTGAAGCGATCGCGAAGACTGCGGATGAATGTACTTAGTAGCTGTTTTTCGTTAGGGTTCATACCCGCAGCAGGTTCATCGAGGAGTAAGATTTGCGGTTCTAATGCTAAAGCGCGGGCAATTTCTAAGCGACGTTGATCACCGTAGGGAAAGTTTTTGGCTTTTTCGGTGGCGCGATCGCTTAAGCCAATCATATCCAATAAATCTAAAGCTTTCTGCTTACTTTTAGATTCTTCACTTGGGGCTGGTGGTAATCCCAAAACTCCTGTAATCACACTACTTTTAGTATGCAGATGTCGGGCAATTATCACATTTTCTAACGCTGATAATTCTCCAAATAAACGAATATTTTGGAAGGTACGAGATATCCCTAAAGCAGCAATTTTGTGCGGACGCAACCGAGAAATTTCTGCACCTTGATAAAGTAATTCTCCACTAGAAGGCGGAATAAAGGCAGTAATCAAATTAAACAGTGTGGTTTTTCCTGCACCATTAGGGCCAATTAGTCCAAAAATCTCATGTTTATTTACTGAAAAAGATACATTATTTACCGCCACTAACCCCCCAAAACGGCGAGTTAATCCTTTAGCTTCTAAAATAACACTGCTGTTAACTGTTGGGATACTGTTTGACATTATTTTATTTTTGCATATTAATTAGTTAAGTAATCCCAATCCTCCATAAGCTTGCACTTAATAATTGCTCCTTTTTCCTTTGCGTCCTTCTCCCTTGGCGCTAGCCTCTCCCTTTGGGAGAAGGGGAGACGCTAACGCGTAGCTTGCTTCTCCGTAGGAATATGCGGTTCGTTTAAAAATATTAAGTGCATTATCATAGCGAATTGGTATTATAAATAATTTACTTTTGCGATACATTGCTTTGCCTATCTCTAATTTTGCGTCTTTGAAAAATATCTGGAGTTACCAATCCTTGCGGGAAAAAAATTGTACCTATTACTATTAGTAAACCAAAAATAATTAATCTCCCATCGCGCAAAAACTGTGCTAACCAAGCAGGTAATCCACCTGTGTCAGCTATGTTTCGTAAAATTTCTGGTAAGGCGGTAAACACCATACCCCCTACTACCGAACCTAAAAAAGTTCTTGAACCACCAATCAATACAAAAGTTAAATATATAATACTTGCATCAAAAGTACCTTGGCGAGCATTCCAGGTATTAAGAAAGTGAGCGCTAATTGCTCCTACTACCCCTGCAAGAATTGCTCCGAGAGTAAAAGCTAAAACTTTGTAATAAGTTGGGTCAATTCCCATCGCACCCGCAGCTAATTCATCTTCGCGAATAGCGATAAATGCTCTTCCTACACGAATACGTTCTAGGCGATAGATTAATACCATACTAATTATTAGTAAAGGTAGAGCAATCCATAAATAGCTGATTTGAATATCGAAAGGTTGGGGAATATTAGGAATCCCGATCGCACCGCCTGTAATATCTAAATTTAGGGAAACTACTCGCAAAACTTCTACAAATGCAATGGTGGCGATCGCTAAATAAATTCCGCGTAATCGTAATACAGGAACTCCTACTGCTATACCTAAAAAACCACATAAAATTCCAGCAATTAGCATTTCTAATAACAGCAGAGGAATAGGAAATAAATTAGCAGCAGGGGTAGCAAACACTGTGGTAGATAAAATTGCCGCAACATATCCACCAACAGCATAAAATCCAGGGCTAGCTAAAGATAATTGCCCAGCCATTAATGGCAAATACAAAGATAAACCGAGCAATGCCCCTAATACCATAGAGACGATAATTGCACCGTAAGTAATGAAAAAATCTGCCATTTTTAAATATTTTGATTAAGCTTAATCAAGCTATCGGTCTTGTGAATTTATACCTTTTGAATAAAGCGCCGTCCAAGTAAACCTTGAGGTCTTACTAATAGCATAATAAACAATATTCCAAAGGCTACGGCATCTTTAAAAGCAGAGTATTCACTTGGTACTAAAGCTTCTGCTAATCCAATTACCAAGCCTCCTAAGACTGCACCAGGAATACTACCTAAACCACCTAAGACAATTACTGCTAAACCCCTCAAACCGAAAGCAATACCGAAATATGGGCCAGCAATGCTAACACTAGAAGCAACTAAAGTTCCTGCCAATCCTGCCAGAAAACTACTGATGAAGAATGTTAAGATAATAAACCTGTCACTATTAATTCCTAATAAACTAGCAGTAGTTGGATCTTCTGCGATCGCCTGCATTGCCTTACCATATTTAGTACTATTAATAAAGTAGGTAAGAATTGCCACAAACACTACAGATACAGCAAAAATTACCACCTGTACGCTGCGAATAGGAATTGGGTTTTCTGGAGTCCCAAAGTTAATAGCTGGTGGTAAATTACCGTAGGTATTAGCTGGGAATGTGTAACTTTCTGCGCCTACTAAATACTGAATTAAGTTGACAATTACTACAGCCACACCCAAGCTAGAAACAACTGTCAGCAAAGGGTCAGAACCTTGACGCCGCAAAGGTTGAAAAGCAATACGTTCCATTGCTACTCCCACCAATCCTGCTAAAATACTTCCTAAAAATAAGGCGATCGCAAATGGTAATTTAATAGGTAAGGCTGCATTAGCTAACAAACCGTTAAATCCAAAGCTACCACCCATGAGTGCATAAGTAAAATATGCACCCAAGGTAAAAATCGCACCATGAGCTAAATTAATAATGCCCAAAATGGAATAAACCAGGGTATATCCTAAAGCAAAAATCGCGTAAACGCTGCCAATGGATAACCCATTTAACAATTGCTGCAAAAACAGATTTATAGTCATGAAAACCTATTTG
This sequence comes from Nostoc sp. UHCC 0302, assembly GCF_038096175.1. Classification (NCBI taxonomy): domain Bacteria; kingdom Bacillati; phylum Cyanobacteriota; class Cyanophyceae; order Nostocales; family Nostocaceae; genus Nostoc; species Nostoc sp. UHCC 0302. The sequence continues at coordinate 1,341,333 of NZ_CP151099.1, read as the reverse complement.
AGAAATGTAAATTTACCCTGATTTCCATCTTTATCCATTTTGATTTGAGCAACATAAAATTCTTTTTGTACTACCTCACCTACAGGAGTAAAAGCAATTTCACCCAGGGGTGTATTATATTTTGCAGATAGTAGCTGTTTGTTCAAGTTTGTTCGTAATTGATTCAGAGGTAATTTATTAACTTTACTTTGCTTATCTAAACTTTGAAGAGCTTCTACATAAACCTGTACCGCAGCAAAAGCCTGAGCGCTAAATTGAGGTGGTTCTTTCTTGTATTGGTCAACATAAGCTTTCCGAAATGCATTGTTAACTTCACCTACTTGCTCAGGACTGTAAGCTTGAGCAATCAACACACCGTCACAAAGTGCTTTACAAACTGGCAATATATTTGAAGTATTGAGTCCATTACCACCAACAATTAAACCTTTATAACCTAGTTCTCGTAGCTGTCGGACTAAGTTACCACCATCCGCAGCTAAACCAGAAATAATTACTAAATCTGGTTTTAGGTTAATAGCATTGGTTGCTTGACTCTGAAAATCTGTGTCACTTGTTTGGAACTTCTGCACTGTTACTAATTCCAGCTTTTGATCCTTCACGGTCTGCTGGAAAATCTCCGTTTCTGACTTGCTAAATGCATCATTTTGAGCGTAGAAAACTGCAACTTTTTTAATCTGGGGATTTTGCTTTAGTGCAGCTTTCACTGAGTTAGGAGCAACAATAGAAACTGGTGCAGACACACGAGCAACATAATCACCAATTTCCGGTATGTTCTTAGCAGTATTTGAGGGGCCGATTACTGGTACTTTGGCGCGTTCGGCAACGGGGTCAGCGCTAAAGGCTTGCTGTGATAAAGTTGGGCCGACAATCCCAATAACTTTATCTTTATTAATTAGACTTTGAAAAGCATTAATTGCTCCAGCTTCATCACCGCTAGTATCTTGAAATATCAATTTAATCGGAGTGCCGTTGATACCACCTTTATCATTGAAATACTTCTCAGCAATTTTGGCTCCAGCAACTTGCTCTTGACCCAGTAATGCGACATTGCTAGTTTGTGCAACAGCAATACCAATAGGTATTGCACCAGATGTACTTGTTGTAGTTGTGGTGTTAGTCGCGGTGTTAGTTGTATTATTAGCTGAACTTGCACCTGTTTGAGTACCTCCGCCACAAGCTGTTAGAAATATAGTACAAGTAGATAATAACGCTGTTGTCCGAGCAATAGAGTCTTTCATTGATGTATGACTATGTAGTTATTAGACCAAGTGCAAAAAAGTGTTTGAATCTGTTTTAGCTTTTGCAAGGTTTTATTAAATCATTTTTATTTGACCATGCAAAGCGAAAAACGCAAAGTGTTTGTCAATACAAATTATTAGACCTCTTGGATATATAACATTTTTTTGTCTCACGCAAAGACGCAAAGAAGAGCGCAAGATAATTTTATCATTGGCAGGTTCTACGTGGGGATTGCTTTACTAAGTAAGCTAGCTAGTTTATCTGTAGAAGTAGTGTCTTAATATTGATATTCCAATACACACCCAGAAGACGCATAATTAAACAATTAAGTTAATTGGTTGTGTAAGAGTAAGTGGCGGTAAAATCTTAGCAATTATGCAGGTTTGAGAATACCCCAAGGCTTGGAGTGCAGCTATACAATGGGTAGCTTGCTCGTTTGGAATGGAGGCTAAAAGTCCGCCGGCGGTTTGTGGGTCAAATAATAGGGGATAATTAGGGTGAGACTCAGCTAATACCCTATTTTGAATGTAAGTTGATATTCGTAGGTTTTCTGGTTGAAGTGAGCTAAAAATCCCTTTTTGCAACGTTTCAATAGCACCTTTTAAAACTGGAATAGCTGCAAGTTGTAACTCAATAGCAACGTGGGAGGCTTGCACCATTTCCATTAAATGTCCCACCAAGCCAAAGCCTGTAATATCAGTACAAGCAGTTGCCCCATGTTGCAATAAACAATTGGCCCCAGCTTGATTGGATAATAGCATCGACTCAACTGCACTATCAATCCAACTACCTTTGGCTTGGCGGCGCATATCAGCAGCAAATAACGTTCCTGTTCCCAGGGCTTTGGTTAGAATTAGCACTTGTCCTGGTTGCATCCCACCTTTGCGTAGCAGTTTATCAGAATCAGCCACACCATTACAAGACAAGCCAAAAGCTAGTTCTGTGCCTTCACTGGTGTGTCCGCCAATTAACGGCGCTTGTGTTTGATTTAGTACCTTGACAGCACCAGATAATAATTGATATAGCGTTTCTTCAATTTTGCTGGGGATAGCGTAGGGAATGGTGGCGATCGCAAGTACACTATGAGGAGTAGCCCCCATTGCAAAAATATCGCTCAAGCAATGATTGGCGCTAATTTGCCCAAATATATACGGGTCATTAATTAAACTGCGAAAATAATCAATCGTTTGCACCAGCGATTTACCTGTTGGTATTTGTATCACTGCTGCATCATCCGGTGCATCTAAACCAATAACGATATCTCGTCTGTCTTTACCAATTGGTTGTTCTTGTTGAATGCGAGATAACACTCGTTCTAAAACTGTAGCGCCAACCTTAGAACCACATCCAGCACATTTAAGAGTGCTGAGTTTTGAGTTCTGAGTTATGAGTGAAGAGTTAGAAGTTAAGAGTTGAGATTTCCCCAGTCGCCAGTCCCTAGTCCCCAGTCCCGTACTAAAACGTTCCATAAAGCGGCGGTCAATCCAATCTTTCCAACGCCACAATAGTTTATGAGGTGGTAAAGTGAAAGCACCTTTTGTTGCGATCGCTCGTCCATCTCCTGTACCAATTAAACTTAAATATTGTTGCTGTGGTTTATAAGGTTTGAGCGACTTACCTAATAAAACCCGCTGTAAGTTTTCAAATAAAGGCTTACCTTGACGCACAGCAAATACCCCCGCTTTCGGACGGGGATAATTAATCATTGTGGCGACATCACCAGCAGCAAATATGTGCGGATGCGTTGAAGATTGTAATGTGTCTTCTACTAGGATAAACCCTTGCTGATCAATCTTTAGTCCAGATGCTTTTAACCAGTCTGGTGCTGATGCTTGTGTTACCCAAAAAATTTTATTACACTCTACTGCCAAACCAGATTCACATTTAATTTTAAATCTTTCTCTAGCTTCTTCGTGTGTCATTGGTTCGACATTACACACACTTTCGCCAAGATGCAGCTTAATACCTTGCTCAATTAAAATTTGCTGAATTTGATGTCGTGCCGATTGATGATAGTTCGGCATTAATTCTGTATCACGCTGGAATAAATGAATTGCTAAATTTTGAATTGGTTGTTGATTTCGATGCAAAATCTGAAGCAAATTAGATCGCATCGATAGCGCCAATTCTACACCGCCTGCACCTCCACCTACAATCCCAATACTTATTGGTTCTTGCGGGTTTTTCGCTACTGTTTCAATTAGCTGATGCCAATGTTTTAGCAGATGCGTTACTGGTTTAGCCGCAATTGCATATTCTGCTGCACCTAATACAGATATAGCAGAGGGAGTACTGCCAATATCAATGGACAGCACATCAAAATCTACAGCAGGTCGGTTAGCACAAACAACTTTATTGTTTTCTAAGTCAAGAGCAACTACTTTATCAATATACAACTGTGCTTGAGCAAAGTTTGCTAAGGGCCGCAAGTCGATATGGCATTCATCATGGCTGTAAAAGCCAGCAATATGTCCTGGTAGCATCCCAGAATAGGCTGTGTCTGAAGCGGCGGTAATTAACGTTAAACGTACTCCTGGCAAAGGTTTCATGCCAAACATTCTCAGCACAATGGCATGGCTGTGACCGCCACCAATTAGCACTAGGTCTTTGATTATCGGCTGTAAGTTTTGCTGCATCTAACATACGGTTAATTCATGTTTGGATACCCGCCTGCACGGAGAAAAGTTTTTTGGAAGGTTTTCTGGAAAATATTGCAAAATATGAATTTTCTCCTAAGATTCATTTTCTAGATTACTATCTTCACTAATTATATATTATGTAATATTTTTTACTTAGTATAAAATTTATCTTTTAAGCTAATACACCCTAGTAATCTAGTCTTTAAAAAAGGCTCTTGTGATGCATCCTAACAAAATATTTAAATTAAATAACTGACTGCTAGTTATTTAATGATTAAGCATAAATAAAATCATCAGGATGAGCATCAATTGTCAGTGAATAAAGAAGAGTAGTTAGTAAAACTGACGATTGATGACTTAGGCGATCGCGTGTGTTTATTTATATCTACTTACGGAAAAGTTATATTTTTCTTGCTTCGATCACATTAGTACTTATATTTACTACTTCACTTAATCTTGACTATACATGAAGCAATAGCACACACTACTAAAACGAAAAAATTCTATAATCGCTTTAGTTATGTTAACAGTAATTATTAATAGTTTTATGTAATGAAAAATATTTTACAAACAAACAATAGTTTTCTAGCAAAAATCTTACTTCGGGTACATCCTATCCAGGAAAAGTTTAACTTTACTCGATATCAGTCACCAAAACAACGTTTAAGAACAGCAATTGAACAATTAGCGAATAATACAATAGAAACTAGTCTGGTCGTAGTCAATGATTTAGAGCAAATCAGCCAGGAATATCCACAATACCACTGGTTAATTATGGATATTTTGACTACTTTTGTGCGGAATAATTCTCCTTATATACCCCAAAAGAAAATAATAAGCAATTCAACAGTAAAAATTCGCACAGATATTCAAGCAGCCCTTACTGTTATTGCTAGAAGAGATGCAAATAAAGACCCAGAAAATGAGCAAATTGATTTGAGTCATACCGACATGAGGGGAGTAAATCTGAAAGGGGCAAATCTAGAACAGACAAATCTCTATCAAGTTAATCTCTCTGGGGCAAACCTGAGAAAAGCCAACCTAGAAGGAGCAATCCTGAGTGCAGCTAACTTAGAAGGGGCAAATCTCACAGAAGCCAACTTAAAAGGAGCAATTCTCAGCGCCGCCAACATGGAAGGAGCAAACCTTTCTGGAGCCAATCTGCATCGGGCAAATTTATATTTAGCTAGGCTGTGTGGGACAATCCTTGATGGTGTCATACTCAACGAGGCAAATCTGAGGGAAGTGAAATTCTCGGAATAAAACATCAAAACAGTCAAGCTGGTAGATATTTATTAACAAGCCACTCTTAATGAGAGGATATCTCTTTGGGAAGCATTGCTGAGCAACTTCAGTACTTGTTACTCAGAACTTACCACTACTGTTGTGCGTCTATGCACTAAGTTGCCCAAATAAAATCAAAATTTTAGTCTATTAAAATGCCATCCTTAATTTAAATAAGTCTTTTGAGACATATCAAAAAATTAAGCAAAATGGTATACTGTTATTCCCTAACATCTAAGTAATAATTCTGGATTGTGAGGAATATTTCTACCATGTCTGCTAACAAGACAGACGCCCTGTTGAAATGGTTAATAACCATCACAGTTATATTTGCCCTCTCATTAACTGTAATTTTCTTCGCATTGTCCAGCATTAAGGAATTGTCAACTCCAGAAAAGATACAGTACAGAAACCAAGCATTAATAACTACTGCAATAGTTTTTTTAGTATCGGCAGCAATTTTTAATGCTTACTACGCGGCGAAGCGAACCCAAGCTATGCATAAAAATGCCTTAGCGGAACTCCTCCAATGGAGGCTCGCTGCTGAAAAAAACCTGGAAATTGACATTCAAAATGCCAAACTCAATCAAGATAGGTTGATTGCAGAACGTTTTATGGCAGCGATCGCACAGCTTGGGCATGATAAAATTGAAACGCGAACAGGCGCAATTTATGCATTAGAACGAGTTGCTCAAGATTTTCCTCAAGAACATTGGACAATTATCCAAATCCTCACCGCCTTTGTGCGAGAGAATGCACCAAGCCAGCAAGTGCAAGTAGAGCAACAAAAATCAGAATACTCACCAGCAGTTTACTTGGGTAGGCGGAGAGTTAGGTCACGTACTACACAACAGTTAGAGCAAAATTTATATGAAGAATCGCCTAAAATTCGCACCGATATTCAAGCAGCCTTAACAGTGATTGCACGACGCAATTCACTCGAAGATCCCTTAAATCAGAAACTTGATTTACGCAGTACCGACATCAGGCGAGCAGACTTGGTAGGAGCTAACCTACAACAGGTAGACTTGCGTGGAGCTGACTTGAGTGGGGCTGACCTACGTGGGGCTGACCTGCGTGGAGTTGACCTTGATGGCGCTAAACTGGTTGGATCTATTCTCTATGAAACCAAATTGCAAAAAGCTGGATTGAGTGGAGCTAATCTCTGCTGGGCGAACTTAAATCGCGCTAATCTGTCTGGAGCAAACCTGCGTTCAGCTAACCTTTCTGGTGCAAGTCTGCGTGCAGCTGACCTCTCTGGGGCAAACCTATATAAAGCTAACTTGCAACAAGCCACCTTGAAAGTCGCCAACCTCTGTGGAGCAAAGATGTTTCTGGCTAATCTGCAAGGAGCAAAGCTAGGTAAAGCCAACTTGCACCAGACGGGATTAATTGGAGCTAACTTAAATGGAGCTAACTTAAATGGAGCTGACCTCTCTGGAGCTAACTTGAATGCAGCCAAACTCAAGCAAACAGAAGTCTATTTTGCCAACCTCTCAGAAGCCAGCTTAACTGAAGCTGACCTGTATCAGGCAAACTTCATTGGAGCTAACCTACAGCGGGCAAACCTCTATCAAGCCAACTTGACTCGCTCGAACCTGATGGGAGCTAACCTATTTGGGACAAATCTCGTTGATGTCAAACTCGAAGGGGCAATCTTGACAGGTGTGAAAAACTTAGAATCACAACAGATTTTAGTAGCACTTGGCGATCGCACAACTCGCTTACCTGATTATATGGAAGCACCAACACATTGGCGGCAATCTGGTTAAGTAAACTGAGCATCAATTAGTTATTTGGGCGCATTCTACCAATTTTATCAAGTGCTATAGTATCTACCAAAAATCTGTCTAACAATTCTAAAAATAATAAATATTTTTATGAATTGTTAACATGATTTTATTACTATTAATTATAACTAGCCATACACATAACATTGCCTTTTCCAATGACATAAAATAGTACATTTGTGCTAATTAAAGTGCATTGTTTGCAAATATTAAAGAATTCGGAACACAAGAGACTTTGCGCTGATTGTTCGCCTCTGGCGTCTCCCTTTGGGAGAAGACCACCTTTATTGAAATTTGGCAGAGGTCTTAAGCGCGTTTATACCCCTATAGGGAAGCAACCTACATTTACCAGTAGTACATAATTCATTCTGACTACTGTACAGACGCGTAGACGCTCGAAGAGCGGCTTCTCGTAAGAGTATAATCGCGTCTCTACTCTTGGCTCCTGACTCACCTCGGCTGCACTCGGTGGTCACCGAGCGCAGTCGAGGTGCGACCACCTGAATTCTGCTTTGATAAAACCTATATAGATAATGTTTGTTGCTCAATTAGGTTTAAACACTGACACTTCCTACAGTCTTTGTTTTGCAGACTTTTTTTGTATATTTCTGTAACTTCCAGTATCCAAGGCAAAAGTGGCATCTAAACACCATTTGCGTTCATATTATTTAAATAATTTATAGGAAATAAATAGATGTTTTATTATGCAACAGATTCATAAAATTATCAATTTTATCAGTGTTTGTACGGTATTAAATATTCACCTGACCTCTTAGGATAAACCTAAATAAACTTCCTCAAGGAGTCAGTGATGAAGACTCACAACTTGTCTTTAATAAAACTAAATGAATTAACTAGTTTATTACTAGTTATTGCAGTTATATCTATTTTCCCTTTAACTTTAATATTCTCATTTTTTTCCGATATTCAAGGGCTATCAAATCTGCAAAAAGTAGAATACATCAATCAATTATTAACAGCTATTGCTATAATTTTTGGCGGATTAGCAGTTTTGAGTAATACTTACTATACATCAAGGCTCTCTGTGGATTCAGATCAGAGCTTAGTAGCAAGACAAATACGTAGGATATTAGGTTGGGATAAAGATATTAAATTGGGCGGAACTTTTCAACAACAAACTATAGAAGAATTTGCTCCAGAACGCTTTTCTAAGGCAATTGAACAGCTAGGAAATGATAAAATTGAAACGCGATTTGCCGCTATTTATGCTTTAGAACGAATTGCAAAAGATTCTCCAAAAGACCATTGGACAATTATGGAAATCCTCGCTGCTTTTGTCAGAGAGAATGCTCCAGTCAGGCAGGAAGATGAAATTGAGTTAAGGGAATTATTAAAACTTCCTACAGATATCCAAACGGCACTAACTGTCATCGGACGACGTGATTCACAAAACGATCCGGTAAATCAGAAACTAGATTTACGCAATACAAACCTCAGTGGTGCAGACTTAATGGATGCTAACCTTTTTGGGGCAATCTTAATAGGAGCCAACTTGGAATGGGTGAACCTCATCCGAGCAAACCTTTCTGAGGCAGATTTATCGGAAACCAATCTCTGTGGATCAATTCTCTATGAAGCTAACCTGCAAAAAGCCATACTTTCAGAAGCGAATCTGCAAGAGGTAATCCTCAGAAAAGCAAATCTTTCTCAGGCAATCCTTTATAATGCCGACTTGGAAGGAGCAACCCTTTATGATGCGAATTTGCAAGGAGCAATTCTTGATAATGCCAATTTAGAAGGAGCAATCCTTTGTGACGCTAATCTGTGTGAAGTAAACTTCGAGGGTAGTAACCTCCAACAAGCAAATTTAATTGGAAGTAATTTGCAAAGAGCAAGTCTGGTTGGAGCTAACCTAGAAAATGTCTTACTCAGTACAGCTAATCTGCAAGACGCTGACCTACAAGAAGCAAACCTCTATGAAGCCAAATTACAAGAAGCAAACCTGATTGGAACTAACCTACTGGAGGCATTTCTTCAAAAAGCTAATCTTTCTGGGGCAAACTTAAGCAAATCTGTACACCTAGAATTAGAGCAGATTGAATTAGCAATTGGCGATCGCACAACTATTTTGCCAGAAAATCTTGAACTACCAGTACATTGGCGCTAACAATCACTTGAAACTTAAATATATTCTTATAGAAATGGGTCATGGATAATTGTCAATATCCGTGACCCATTTCTATCAATTAGTAGAAGAAGTAATATAATTATTAATGGCTTTATATAGTAATACAGTTTAGTTAAGTATTTCTTTCTTCTCTTGGCGTCCTTCTCTGCGTTCGCGCAGCGTGTCGCAGACAGACGCTATGCGAAGGCGGTAGCCTGCGGCAAGCTGCTGCGCGTCTACGTTAAAAAAATTGACTTTGGCAAAGAATTTTAGCCTTAACTGAACTGTATTGCTTTATATAGAATAAAAAAATTTATAAATGGTTACAGAGTTAGGTGTATCTTTCAGTCGATTAGTTATTATCAATCGGTAAATAATTTTTCTATATTTGGATAAAAGCAACTCCCAAAAGTAAGATATTCTCACACGTATAATGGGGCTTGTGTATAAAATTAATTTTAAGTAAAGTTGTCATAAGAGATACTATTGAGGGAGGCTAATAACCTCCCTTTCATGATAGTTGAGGTATTAACTTTTATTTAGGAATTAGATGATTTTTCCTGCTTAGCTTTTTTGAGTAATTCTATGTAGACATTAACCTCGCTGACTTCTAAATCATGCTCAACTCTAGTTACTTTCCATTTCTCCTTTTTTAGGTAAACTTCTTCTCCTATTCTGGGAGTAAATTGTAAATCATAAAACTTTTTTACAAAATCTTTTTGATTTTCTTCCCAGAATATTACTTTTGTTACTTCTTTACTCATTGGTTCTCCCTTTTTTGTTGCTTAATGAAACTCAGTAGTTTACTAACATCGCATACCGTAAGTTTATCTTACTAATTCAGCGTAATAGCGTAGTTAAAACCACATTTTTTGCATGATATTTTTGTATAGTTGCTGATTAAAAGATGATTACCGTCTTTAGACGTCTGAAAAATCATATCTTTGAGAAGAGCGTTGCAAACGAATACTGACTAAGTTATCAAAAATAATCAAAATTTATACTGTACCAATGGGAGATGGTAAAAAGTTTAAAGTTGCAGAAACTAATAGGTAAATGTGGAAACAAACTTAGTGCAAGTCTAAAATTTTTATTAATTTGTTTATTGAAATTGTAAATTCTTGATTCTAAATTTAAGCACTGATATTTTTGTGCCTGCTATAAAAATATTTTAGATATTAAGAAAATAAATGAATGCTAATACGATCACATTATCGTTGCCGAGACTGGAACTTGCTTATTTGGAGCCTCAGTACTTCCTTTACTAAAGAGAAGTACCTTCGTTTGCAGTAATGGTGTCATTTTGATTTGTACCAATTACATTTACAAAATTCTTCACCTTGACTATTATTGGCGACAAACCGACAACTCTGATCTCTAGTCTTTCTTTAGACAAGTCAGCTACTATTGATACATTTGTGTTATCAGAAGTAGCATCAATGCTGTTAGCCTGTCCCCTAGCACCAATGACGGTTTCAAAGAAATCTTTAAACGTGTCAGTTCCAATCGCACCTTTTTGGATAACCACTGGCTGAACAATCACAGCTTGTCCTAAATCGCTGTAGTCAATAATATCGGTACCTTTTCCACCGGTAATGATATCATCACCGGGACTGCCAATAAATCTGTCATTCCCAGGAGTTCCGACCAAAGTATCGTTTCCATCAGTGCCTATAATTTTTGCCATAATCTTGCTGCCCTGCTATGAAAGTAACTGCTGTATAGTAACTTGTTATCAACCACGTCACATCTAAACTTCAAGTGTTTGTCCTGTTATCTTTGTTGTTCCTCCAAGTTCGAGCAGATAAGATGATTCGGCATAGAGTACATCTGAGACATTCGCCAATAAGTACTATTTTTGAAATAAATACATTTTTGTTAGGTGAAACTGGTAACATACTCGTTACAGTTTGCGTTTACGAGTTAAAACGTAAAGACACTCATTTATTTAGGTGATTGTTCGCTTGTGGCTAAGTAGAGCAATTACCTACTTTTTATGTATTAATAATTTTGGGATGAGGGGGCTAGCACTGCAATCGTTAAAGTATTGCAACAAATATAATTGTCAGAATCAATCCCTGTGGTTAGGGATTAGTCATGGCGATCGCTCATACGGAACTGCGATCGCTTCTCTACTGCATTAAGCCGCCATCGCTTCTATAGTTTAAACTATTGAGCATTTGATTCAGTTGCTCAAAATATTGCGTATCGCCGCAGCTATCTCTCAGGTTACTTATACAGAAAGCTCCGACTTGCTGGAAAATAACCGTCGCTTTCATAAATTATTGACTACTGGTGTTGAAGTTGAATATATTCTCAATGAAGAAATAGTTAATCTTATAGTTGGTTCTGGAGTATGAGCAACAGCCACACCTGCTGCTGTGGCTAGCAGAGATTGAGTAACTCTCGCTGATAATCAACATCTGCTACTGTGCGGTCAACTCTGATTTAACACTATAATCACTTTTATTTATCGTATTGAACAAAAAGAATATTTGTTCCTATCGTCTGGGCAGCGTACATTGTAAATGTCCGGTTAAACCAAACGCCAGCGACGCAACTAGGTACAACATGAATCCATTTAAAACATTATTTGTAAACAAAACTGATACGGTAGTTAAGATACAACAACCCAAGCCAGAACAAATTTTTATTGATAATCAACAATTAACTTCAGGGCAACGCCTTGCTGATAAATTAGCAACTCAAGTCGGTTCTTGGAAATTTTTGATTTGCCAAAGCACCGTTTTGGCAGGATGGGTCGGTATAAATTTAATGCCAGGGGTTCCTCACTGGGATGCGTCACCGTTCATGATGCTCAACTTAGTATTTTCATTTGCCTCAGCTTACACAGCACCAATTGTTTTGATGAGTCAGAATCGCCAATCTGATACTGACCGGAGGAACTCTGAAATTGACCACCAAGTGAATTTGAGAGCTGGACAAAATATTGAACTACTGCATGAAAAATTAGATACTTTGCATTCTCAACAGCTTGCCGAACTAAGCCAAATTGTCAAAGAGCAGCAGAAAATGCTCCGGGAACTAAAAGTAAATTTAGTGTCTACTTCCCAAGAGACTAAAGAAAATCGAGTCAGTATAGTCCCAGGATTCAATGTTCAAATGAATGATAAATTTTCCAATCTAGCTGCCGTTAATCAAGCTAGCAATCGTCAACTACCAATTGGAGATAATGTCAAAGTTTTTGACCAGTACATTCGTCGCCAACCATGAGTTACAGCCAGTTTTGTTATCTTCCAATAGAGTGCGAGTCTAAATTTTAATAACTTAATGTATTTCTATAGATTAAAGTCTTGACTCTTCCACTGTTAATTCAGCACAAACTTCGTAGAGTTTTAATACAAACAAATATTAGCTTGAATTTAACCTATCAGTTTAACTGGGACGTTACATATCCACACTTGGACTAGTAGCGACTTTCCAGATTATTTGCAGACATCAACTAGATAACAGTATACAGAACACCAGTGTGCTGATGAAGGAGAGATAGAAATGAACGAACTTATTAGTGCCATTGCCACTGGAATTACAGCTTTTACAGCCACAAACTTGGATGATTTAGTTATCCTCACGCTATTATTCTCGCAGGTGAACGCAACTTTCCGTCGTCGGCACATAGTCATTGGTCAGTATCTGGGCTTCTGTACTCTGGTCATTGCTAGCCTAGTTGGTTTTTTAGGAGGCTTGGTACTGCCATCCCATTGGATTGGTCTTCTAGGTTTAGTACCCATCACCCTTGGACTAAATCGTCTGCTGAATCTAGAAAGCGATTTGTCCTCCGAGACCAATTCGGAAACAGAATTTTCTCATTCCTCTAACTTTGCTAGCTTTTTGTCTCCTCAAGCTTATAGTGTAGCGGCTATTACCATCGCTAATGGTAGTGATAATGTAGGTATTTATATGCCCTTATTTGCTAATAGCACTCTCTGGGAGTTACTCGTAATAGTTGCAGTCTTTCTGTTACTAGTTGGGGTTTGGTGCTATATAACATATAAACTAACTTGTAAAAGAGCGATCGCTAATCTGCTAACACGCTACGGCAATAATTTTGTTCCCTTTGTATTGATAGGCTTAGGTGTATTTATTATCTTAGATAGTGCCTCGCTAACTCCAATTACTTTGACAGTTTCTTGTCTATCTTTAATGGGATTTATCAAAATAATTCAAATTTCCAAATTTAGAACTCAAAGTTTGTAAACAAAACAATATGAAAGTCTTTCCTACTTCTCTAGCAATATTAGTACTTTTAATCAACTTAGTAGTTGCATCTCCGTCTTGGGCAGAAACACATCTTTCCTTAGTTAGCAATCCTGAATCCTTTGAAGTTGGACAAAAAGTTATATGGCTCTACAAAGCCCGTGCTGACTCTACTGATGTTCAAAAAATCCCTGCTGAAGTAGTTAAATTAAGCTCTAAGCAAGTACAAATTCAAGTACGCAAGAATAATAACGAATTTATTAATCGATGGGTGAATCCAAGCAGGCTTGAGAATTTTCCCAATCTTAAAGAGCCAAGATTCAAGTAAATGTTAGTCGAGCCAGCTACCAAACTACCTAATAGGTAAAGATTTCAACCTCTTTTCAAAGGTCTTTGGTCAGTTACATCAACCATGTACTTCCAAAATTGAGATATTATCTCAGACAATTAATCAATTATAATTATTTAATCAAAAAATAATCCTATTTGCTTTTATTAATTACTTTGCTTAAAGTAAAGTCATAACAAATGCAGTGAAATTTACACTGACGTTCAGAGACTACAGACTAAATAAACCAATAGCAATATGTAGACAAGCATTAATATGACAATAATTCTGCCTTCATTCTCTCTTACACAACTGATACCAATTCAATTAATGATTGCAACATATCCTTGGGTGAAGACGCGATGAATCGCGCTTCTACAGCATGGTTTATTTGTCAACATTCTTTTTTCAAATTGGTATGACTCATCATATTTCTTGATAGAACGAATGCTAATCTCAAAAAAAGGTAAAAATATGCGGCTTCTCAAATTTTTTCTTGTCGCTCTTGTTTTGCTCGTCAACCTGACAATTGCTCAGCCTTCGTGGGCTAGCAAAAATTTCACCAAGGGGGCTGATTATGCTGAGGTTACTCAGGCGCTCAATGAGCTTCTAATTGTGAAGGATACACCTGAGCAAGCTGGCTATACACCTGAACAATTTCAGCAGCGGCTGGCACAATTGCAGTTTCAGAAGAATGTAATAGAAACTGCTACTAAGCGGGCGCAGTGCCGCAATCAAACTAGAAACACATTGGCTGTCTATGCTAATAAACCAAAAAAATCTCCAACCCAACTCTACTTCTTAGCGGCAGGGCAAATCACAGATGATGATTGGGATTGCGATGGTATCTACTTGCCCGCAGGTACTCAGGTAGTTCTCAGTCCAAATACTCAACCACAAGAGCTGACTGAACCAATCGCTGTGAAGTTTGTTGATGGCACACAGTCTATTGCTAGAGCCAATCCAGCAACTGGTGTGATTGACTTTAATGTTGAACCTGCCAAAGTTTTCAAGGTGGGTGAAACCAACTGGTTACTCCCTAAATTATCTCAAGCAGATATCAATATCCAAACTCCCACCCCACAACTCATTGACTAATCTTTCTTAAGCAATTCAAGTTTTATGCAGTTAACGCATAAAACTTGAATTTTAGCTCTACTCAGTACAACAATTATTCACTTTAAGTATTGTTTAGAGTCGCCTTTCAACTATTAACATCCGTTGATAAGATAACCAACCACCTAAAACCATTAATACAGCGAATACTAATAAAAACCAAAAGTGGAATGCAATTTTATCAATATCATTACCTTTAGCTGAAACTCCTACGAGAGCTTCGTTCATATGATAAATTGGGTTAAATTTAGCAATATTGATTAATGTTTTGGGAAATAGAGAACTCGGCAAAAATGCTCCACCTAAAATTAATAAGGGAACCCCAAAAGCTGCTACTAACGAATTGACATCTTCGATACGACGAGCTAATTGTGTACCTAAAATAAAACCTAAGCCGACATAAGCAATAATACACATTAAAATAATTGTAATTCCTAAGAAAATCGAACCTTGAAAGGTAGCACCCCAAAATGCAGCAATAGTATAAACCAAGAGTGTCTGCCCGATTCCAATGCAACTATGAGCGAGAAAAATCCCCAAAAAATAGGATGCACCACTTAAGGGAGAAAGAAACAAGCGTTTGAGGGTTTGCTGTTCTCTTTCTGCAACTACGGTTGCAACACTACCACCCAAACAGCTAAAAAATAGTGCTGCACCTGCCAAAGTTGAGGGTGCTGCATATTCAAAAGCAACATCTATAGGTAGTTTTGCTCGTTCTGCCAAAATAAATCCGCTGAGAATTAATACTGAAACGGGAAAAATACTCCAAAAAATTAGGCTGCGTCGGCGGCGCAACAGTTCAATTAAAATGCGTTGAGTTACAGCTATGGTTTCACGCCAATATTTCATTAGTCAAGGGTCAATATTTGGACTCTTGTGTAGACGCGATGAATCGCGTCTCTACAATTTTGGACTAATTTCAAAACCTTTGGCCAGTAGTAACTTCAAATCTTACTTCTCCTTGGTCGCTAATTCCGAAGTCACCCCGAATGAGTCCAAAAGGTGAGTTTGCTCGCACTCCTAAGCCGTAACCAAAGCCACTCCCAGGTTTGTCTCGCAGTTCGCCGGGTTCTCCTAGTACTGTTTTACCAGACCCGAAATCTGAGGCGAAGTCAGTAAAGATTACTCCCCCTATTGATTGAAAAACTGGGAAACGATATTCTATAGAAGCCAAACCATAACTCCGACCACTGGCAACTTTACCATAACCGTAGCCTCTTACAGAATCAAGTCCGCCGATATTGAATGCATCAGCTGGCGTAAAATCTCCAATAAATGAGCCAATTTGCAAATTAAAAGCGATCATTTCTGGATTATCTGTTGGGCGACCGTGACCTATCCAGGTGACTGGTAGATATTGGATATAGTCTCCCCGAAGTCTGTTGCTGGAAATATTACCTAGTCCAATAGGAATTGCTTGTTCAGTGCTAAGGGTAAGGATTGATCCTTGCGTTGGATTATCACGGCGATCGCGTTGATCTCTCGATACGGAAAAAGATACTGTAAATAAGTCATCAATGCCAGTACCACTTAAAGAAAGTGGACTTCCTAAACTATCAACTTGTGTAACGTTGTAATCTTTATCCCGAAGGCTAATTCTGGTGTAGTTGAGAGCGATACCTGTATCCCAGTCATCGAAAGACCGTAAAAGTCCCACCGAACCACCAAATCTTCCTTCGCGCACTTTGTCACCGTTGGATAATTTGACATCTTCGTTGAAGGTTGAAGATAAATCTCGACTGCGAAAAGCTCTAATGTTATAGCCTAAACGGTTTGGTTCTCCGGGACGATAAGGGCTAGTAAACTCACCATTAAACTGGACATCTTTACCGCTGATCTGAATATTTGTATCTAGGCGATCGCTCAAACCACTAATATTTGCATCTTTATAGCCTACTTGTCCATAAAGCCCAATATCTTCACTATTGCCACCTCCGAAGTTCAAAGCCGGATAGCGGCGCTCTTGAATATCATAGATAATGTCAACACCAGAAGCATCTTCTTGTTTGAAAACTTCGACTTTATTCAATGACTCTAATCTCCTGAGTCGTTGCAAGTCCGCTTCAAGTGTATCCTCGCGGAATACCTGGCCGGGTTTAAGTCTTAGAAGACCAAGGATAAAATCTCTTTGGGTACGTCCATTAATTGGCTGACCCTGGTCATCGACTGACTTACCTTTGTCATTAACAAAACGAATCTGGATATCTTTGACAACTTGCTGGGAAAACTCAAGAGTTTGGGCGCTTTCTGTTTTCGAGTTCTCTACAAAAGTCGATTCTATATAATCACCGTATTTAGCGTACCCTGATGTCACAACATCACCAGTCTTGTCTTGAGTAGAAGGTTGGGAGTCCGCAAGCGCTTTCTTATTTTCCCCACTCACTAACATCGCCACAATCAAAACTACAGCTATTTGAATACCCATAACTCAAGCTTTGGCATTAGCTAGACTTTGGTAACAGTTAAATTATCCCATTATCATAGTCTGCTGATAATTTAAATCACTGTGAGTAAAAAATATTACTGTGAAATCTTTCCTATTGCTTGAATTATAAGTAATTTACCTGAATCTGAACTGTCATAGTTGGGCCTGCAACGATAAAGACCGAATCGGCAAACTTGGGTGGGCCAGCAACAATAGCTGGATTTCGAGAAAATCCAAAACCTTCGGTCGGGATACCTAAAAAATTAAGATTTGGTTGATTGTCAGTGTTTTCGTCATGCAGAACGCCGATCGCATAGCTTCCTGGTGACAATTGTTCAAATTTAACTTGTAATGGAACATCTGTAATCTTAACGCATTTACTCTGTAATGCATTTGCACTATTACTCGGAAAACCTCGACTATTTAAAAATATACTCAAGCACACCTGCCCTTGACGATTTCTCAATCCATTCACTTCAACAACTAACGTGCTGGATATATCTGCGTTAGCACTCAATGCTGTTGTCAAAATCCCCAGCATGGACAATAGTCCACTCCACATTTGAAAGTGTTGCAGCATGAATTTACCTAAAAGATGACAATTCATTTACCTATCAATTGATAGGTAGGTTTAAATATAGTATAGTTAATCAACAAATTTTGTCTACCTATCAGTTGTTAGTTAAAAAAAGTTTGCTTTAGTGAAGGAAGCATAACTATGAGTCACAGGTCAAGTATCTTCAGTTGTATTATGTCCGCTTATTTTCTTTTATGGCTTGAGTCCATCAAACAGTACAGAAATCATTTCATTCACTATTACTTCTTTGGGTGCAGTATCTGGTCTAGTGGCAACGTAGGGTATACTCTCCATCACATACAAAAAGAATCCAGCCAGTATTTCTGCACGAGTATTGCGGATCTCGCCTCGTTCTTGCGCTTGGACAAATGTCTGTCGAAGTGGCTCAAAGATAGCTTGAGAAAAGCTAGCAGTCAGTCTGTTGATATTTTCTTGATCTAAGGAGGGCATATCTGTATGTACCATGCTTAAAAAATGGATGGGAGGCTGAGAGAGAAACCACTCAGCTGCAACGTGCATTTGCGATCGCAAATCACTACCATTTTCTTGAATTGCCTGCTGTAACCCGATACGATGACGTTCAAATACGCGTTCAGTCACTGCCACAAACAGTTGCTCTTTACTGGGAAAGTGATAGTACAACGATGCCTGACGAATTCCCACTTCAGAAGCAATATCCCTCATTGTCACTGTATTGTAGCCTCGCGCTCTAAATAACCGTTCAGCCTCATCGAGAACGCGATTGCGTCCACTTAAGGACTCTTCGTTGGAAGAGAGGCGATCGCTTGGCATCTCCAAACCTACCTAACGTTTAGTAGTCAATTATTAAATAATATATTACACTGTCAAATAATCTTCTAATTTGTTAACTCAAATTTTACAGCTTGATGTTTTAGTGAATAAAAATGTAGGCTACGAAAGTTGATAGTGTAGTATTTTCAAAAGCTACAGTCAGGTCTTGGCACTAGCTCACGTACTACCAAAATATTTCTGTTTAGGATTAACCTGATATGGGAAAAATCCTCGAAAAAATCTGCTAACTCACAGCCATCATTTCAGGCAATACTTCATTGTGAAGAGTTAATTTTGTAACCAATGAGTCAACTATTTAGTTCATCAGAATCATCTACAATCTCCCGTAGAACTTTGATTAAGTTATTTGGTATTGGTGCGATCGCAGGATTAACAGGTTACTCCCGGCTGATTAAGCCAAAGCCAACAGTTTTTCAAAAAGATACCCTTAATTTGCCAAAAATATTAAATCAAAATAAAAGTGTTGCAGTGATTGGGGGTGGTTTAGCAGGTTTAGCTTGTGCTTATGAATTGAGTCAGCGGGGATTTGCAGTTACTCTTTTAGAAAAGTCCCCACAACTCGGTGGCAAAATTGCTAGCTGGCAAATAAAAGCCGCTGGTGAAACCTTCAAAATGGAACACGGCTTTCATGGTTTTTTTCCGCAGTACTATAACTTGAACAGTTTAGTTAAAGAATTGGAGATTGTTGATAATTTTAAATCGTTAAATTTTTATTCTGTTGTCTACCGTAATCAAAAATATAAACCAGAGGTGTTTCGCCCCAGTCGTTCCGCCTTCCCTTGGAATATTATAGATTTAGCGATCGCTTCTCCCAATCGCTTCCAGTGGGGAATTAATCTGACGAAGTTGAAACATTTACAAGTCTTTCAGGCGATTACTGGTTTTCAAAGAGAAAAGAACTATCAGCGTTTCGATAATATATCTGTTGCTGATTGGGTAAAAACTGAATTTCCTCAAGGTTTATATGACTTGTATTTTCTGCCTTTTGCTAAATCTAGCTTGAATGCACCAGACACGATGAGTGTAGGAGAACTGATGCAGTTCTTTCACTTTTATTTTTTTGGTAACCCTGAAGGACTAGCTTTTAATGGTACGAAAGATGATATGGGAACAAGCCTAGTAGAACCCATAGCTAAGGCAATTCAAAACAATGGTGGTAAAATTATTATCGGTGCAACCGTGAGTGAAATTCCTGCCGAAAAAGGCAAGATTAATGCACTCAAATACTATATAAATGGCAATCAAAATAATGTTCCTTTTTGGGTCAATCGGAATGTAGAGACGTTGCATCCAACGTCTCTACAACATTTCGGTGCGGCTGATGAAGTATTTGCCGTGTCACCTGGAGAAAAAGAAGCAATTTCTCTCACCTGTACGCATCAAGGTTGTACTGTGCAAATAGCGGCAGATGGTAAGTTTCATTGCCCTTGTCATGGAGCAGTGTTTAATGCTGATGGTAAAGTGGTGAAAGGGCCGGCTCAACGAGATTTACCTAAATACCAAATTGTACAAAAGCAAGATGATAAGTTGCAATTGGTAGCAGCAAATCAAGAATCATCATCTCCAGAAATAATTGAAGCAGATTATTATGTATTAGCCACCGATGTACCAGGGGTGCAAAGACTATTTGAACGAGTTACTGGTGATGTAGATCAAAAAGTGCGATCGCAAGTAGCAAAATTAAGTATCGCTGATCCGTTTGCTGTTTGTCGTTTCTGGTTTGACCGCGATTTTGAATGAATACAAAGTAATTTTACTTCTTTATCAGGCTATAAACTTACTGACAGCATTACTCTTTATCATCGCATTCAAGAACAATTTATCGACTGGGCTAAACGCACGGGTGGTAGTGTGGTAGAACTACACGCTTACTGTTACAAAGAAAAAGAATTCCCGACTCAGGAAGCTTTGTTAACGAAGTTTGAGCAAGAACTTTATGAAATTGTCCCAGAGTTAAAGCAAGCAAATCTGTTACATCGAGAATTGGTGAATCAACATAACTTTTCGGGATATCCGCCGAATAGCTATGCACAACGTCCAGAAACTAGCACCAGTATTTCTAACTTATTGTTTGCTGGAGATTGGGTAAAAATGCCCTTTCCTTGCGGGTTGATGGAACGGGCGGTTAGTAGTGGTTTATTAGCTGCCAATGAAATTTTATATCGTGAGGGTTTGCAGAGGCGATCGCTTTTATCGGTGAATCCAGAGGGATTGTTACAAATTTAGTAGTTTGACGATTTGAAATTAGGGAGTTGGGGCTGATGCTTTAGAGATACCAGCAAATTTACATTTTCTATATCCAATTCCCAGCAGCCAGTGTATAAAAAAACTAGCCAAATTGGCTACTCAAGTTAAGTAACCTTTGCTAAAGTATTGGAGATCAATTACTTGTGGGCTTATTTACCAAGGTTTACTATATTTTCAAAGGCATTTAGCAAGGTCTGCTATTTTGTCTAGCTAGCGGAACAACATAAATTGCTGATGTATGCACTGCAACAGCAATAAGCAAAATTAGCAGTTTTAGTTTATTTACCTCGCCTTCATCAAAATCGGCGAGGTATTTTTTATTTTAGGCGATGTCTAACGACAAGCCCTGCTTGTCTATGCTTTCATTTACTTCCCTGAATTTATACCAATTACCCCTGTGATTATTAAAGCGATTGACATGAGCTTTGTTAGCGTTGCAGATTCACTAAACCAAATAATACCAATAATTGCAACTAATACAGTACCCAATCCAGCCCAGACAGAATAAGCCACACTAACTTCAAGCTTTTTTAGACAAAGTGTAAAAAAAGTGAAACAAAGCCCATAAAATATAAATATCAATATCGAAGGAGTTAACTTGGTGAATCCTTGCGATAATTTCATGCAAGTTGTGCCTGAAACCTCAAATATAATTGCTGCGAGCAGGTAAATCCAACTTACTAACATATCTATTATGGTAGGTTAAGAGTCTTTCATTATCTCTATCAAATTAAAAAAATGCAATAAGTTGCATTATTATCATTAAAAATGTTAATGCCTAAATTTAAGTAAGTAGATATAATTAAGCTCAAGATACTTTGTCATTCGTAGTTTACACTAAGTGCAAAGACCGCACAAACTACAAACTTTAAATCATTTGTTTTTTCCTACTTTTTTTTGAGTATCAAAAATATAATAATAAAACATTTAACACTTGTATTAATTAATATAATATACTTTGGGTGTCAGCATTGCAACACTAGCGATGCTATGTAAAATTCCAAATTATTAGATTCGAGCTTAATCATAAAAGCCACATTTTTTGGCACTTAAAGGCATCTCAGCTATCATCAACTAAGTTAAAAACTTTAGCTATTTGTCTATTGCTAAAAAAATTACGCCAGCGCCATAAGGATAGCGGGGCGTAGTTAAATTTAACACTAAATTACTAGACCAATGGTGAGTTTTCGATAATCTTGATTTTATCTAATCTTTCATTCTCTTAATGAGTAGAAATTGCCATCGCACATCATTAGTAAATATGGAAGATTATTTATTAGCTGGATAGAGTTATATTTACATCATTAATAGGTATCTCATCTATTCCTCTTTTATCAAAAAAAAGTTTGAATCATCAAAATAAAGCTATGAAAGAGTGAAATACTGCATACAATCCAAGAGAAGAGTGCAAAACAATTAGTGATGGATCTTTATCCCTCACTTTCTTGTTATGAAGGATTTATTCTGACTTCTGAGTTATTCTTCAATCCTGATGCTGACGAAACTATAAAGAAGACATACATGGCATAACATATTTTACTCTTAAATATAGATGCACTTACCCTGTTTATGTTTTTGCCCAGTATGATTTACTAAGTTTCTGGATCTTTATTCTTCAGCTTCAGCTTGAAGAGAGCGGATTAGCTCCCGAATGACATCAGTTGCTGGTCTACCCGTTGCTGAACAGTATTTTTCAAGCTTCTCTGCTTCACCTGATGTCAAATTGATTGTAAGTCGTTTAACAGCCCATTTCTTATTCATATATTAGCCTAGCTACATATGTAAACTACTTTTCCAATATCAATCATTTAAGCTGTTAAAACAATGGTATAATCAATGACATTTATTTCAAGAGACAATGAAGAATAACGCTATCTTTGACTTAGTAACAGTAAAGAAGTAAAGCATATTCTCAAACATGAAGCTTAGAAATTTTTAGGACAATAATTATAAACATAATGTAAGAGCGGCATTAAACTCTAACTAGATAAAATAAGTAGTCTCACAGAATAGTTATAGCGTTTCCAACTCCAGTGAGGTACAAAATAACCCCTCCCCAACCTTCCCCTTGGTAAGGGGAGGGTGCGCGACAGCGCGGGTGGGGTGTATTTCATATGCCTGGCAATTGCTATAGCAGCAATAATTAACAAGTAAACAATTACAGTAGAATTCAGGTGGCCGCCGAGCGTAGCCGAGGTGAGTCAGAATTGGTAACTAAAACTGGCTTGACGCCAGGATTTGAGACTGGAATCTGATTCCTTTCTACGTATAATAGCTGAGAGATAAGAGTTCAATATAGTTCAAATTAATACTTAGCTCGTACATAATGTGTTAGGTAACTTTAATAGTCCCGATGCTTTACAGAATAGTACCTTAGTGCAATTCAGATATGACTACTTAAAGCAATTTTAGGTTTTGATGCGATCGCTATTGTCAGCTTCGATTTGTTGATCAGTAGCTAGGCTAAATATCAACGGTAAGTAAAAACTCAATACTATAGACCTTGTTATGTAACAGTCCCTACAATAGTTGAATCTCATTTAAAAAAGGTTGTTATGGTAAAGCACTATTTGATTTTCATTCATGGCATAGGTGAACGTAAGCCTAGTGACAAGCCAAATTCAAGCTACGATCAACTTTGGGAGCGATTGATCAAAAAATCGGGAATTAGTAAGGAGGCGTTTGAAAGTAAGTTTGGTCGAATTGATACAAACTGGCACGTCGATCCACTTCAGAAGGCAGCCAATACTATTTTTGATACAGCATTTCCTAACCTACAGAACCAACCTATTAACCCGATGCGTGGCATCCGTGGCTTCATCACCTTTTTTCTTGGAGATGTAGTAGCTTACGTATCTGAGGATGTCAATTTTATTCGTCGTACCGTTTGGAAACAAATTTGGCAAGACCTCGAAAAACCCTTGAAGGAAGGCGCAACCTACAGCATCATCGCTCATTCTTTAGGCACAATAATTGCTTTCGATTATCTATTTCACTTGTTTAAACCCGACCATCCAAATGATTTTTCGTTTATTCCTGAGTCTGACCCCGCTGCTAGACCAGAAGATAGTAACTTAGAGGAGATCAAAATCTCGCCAGAAGAACTTAGGCGTTTGAGGGAACAATTCCGGCACTTCTTTACGATGGGATCTCCTATTGGCTTGTTTATGATGCGTAAAGGCTCGTTATGGATGACAGGAAAGCCATTCACTAAACTTTATAATCCAGTACAAGGTACAGAACGGTCTTGGCATAACTTCTGGGACAGTGAAGATGCAATTGCCTATCCTCTAGCAGAACTATTTAAAATAGATTCAGAAAATCAAAACCAAAAATTAGTTGATGTCCCGGTAGAAACAGGTTTTTTAATCTTGGATTCCCATACTGGTTATTGGACTAATGAAAATGTTGCCCA
Source organism: Nostoc sp. UHCC 0302 (assembly GCF_038096175.1). Taxonomy (NCBI): domain Bacteria; kingdom Bacillati; phylum Cyanobacteriota; class Cyanophyceae; order Nostocales; family Nostocaceae; genus Nostoc; species Nostoc sp. UHCC 0302. Next base: position 1,317,114 of record NZ_CP151099.1, on the reverse strand, counting down.
AAAGATTGCTAATGTTATTGCTTGAAATTTAGTGTATTTGAGAAAGAAGAACCCCGGTTTCTTGAAGAAGCTGGGGTTCTGTGGCTTTCGGATGACCCCGGAATTCTGTTGTAAATAGCAATACCATAGCCAATTTAGGAGGGTTCAACACCTGTAGAAACGGGATGAATACGTCCTTGCATAAGTAAGCTTGGCAAAAATCTGGGCTAATAAAATAGGCTCAGGGATTTCTGGAATTATTTTTAATATTTCACGAACATATCGCAAACCACGATAATACGGATTGGCTGCATGGATTTTACCCAAAATATCGCTAAGGGTGATAGCAAGACGCAAAAAACCAGATAAGGGCATCAGGCAGAAGTCTGGGTGCTTGTGCATCCATTGCTCCAGAGACTCTCCGCCAAAGTCTTCTAAGAGTATCACCAGAGTGCGTTGATAGTTTTGCTAGCTGTATGCCTTGACAACCCCTTCCAAGCTGAGGAAGCGGATGATTTTATATTCCTGTCTGTAGCGAGTTAGTTCTTGAGGTGAGGGATAATCTCGCTTGAGCATTTTTACTATGATCGCTACCCCATCATCTTTGATGCCTCGATATACCAGAGAATTAGAACTTTCGTATATCTTGCTTTGGATAGCAATACTAGGTAGAGCAATTATAGAGCAATTCTTGAGAGTACGATCTGGAATACCCAAACTATACAGCAATTCTCATTCTGAAAATAATTACTTACTATTTGGTAATCGAGAATAAATTTGATGAAATAAAAGATTTAAACTATCTATGATTGAGACTCCAAAACACTTAACAATTTTCTTCCATAGCAGTAAAATAAGCCCGCTTCAGCTTCCTCAGCGATTCCAAAAACCTCTGCACCGACTCCTCCAGCCCACTCGAATTGGTATTTCACTTCTATCAGGCATATCTGGTAAAGCAATACCAACTTCTTTAACCCAATTGATGACTGTAGTATGATGCACTTTTTTGACTCTTTCTATTGCACGGAAACCAGAACCGTTAACGTACATATCGCTTGCACTTGCGCTTGATATCCTCCGTATATCCTTTCTGGTCATAAAACTCAATGAACTGACGTTTGCATTTGACACAAATGTAATGAGAGTTTACCTCGCTGTTGACCATTCTTACGAATGTGAGTTGATGCACACCTTGGACATTTCATGGCGATAGCCGTTCGCGCTAGCGTCTCCATAGGAGAAGGCTTAAGCTTCGCTTATTGCTCTAATTCATATTTATATTCTGCAACGCCGAAATTTTCATTGGTTGACAAGCCATTTTACGTCTAGGCTCATCAAACACAAGAGCAAGAAGTATCCACTTGCCCAACTGCTATCTCAAGTAATCGGTTCTTGGTTGGGTGCTGATGCTCCAATAATCCCTGGACTTGGAGTTAGCAAATTATCAGGATCATAGCGCCGCTTGGCACTTACTAACTTTCGCCAAAACCAACCGAAGTGCTGCTGCCAATCATTTCTAGAAAAAGGAACAGAACTAATTGGATATAGATAACCACCTAAATCACGATTTTGCTCAAACAGCCGACGATTATCATTGAGCATTTTTGTAACTGTAGAACTATCTGGTGGAACTGCTGTTCGCAAAATAGAAAACAGAAACATAACTTTTTCCTTTGGGACGCGGAATAAAGGTAGTTGAAAGCGTTTAGTCTTAACTGGATACAGCAAAATTGGCCCCTGACCAGTGTCAGCTACTGTTAAGCTAGCAGCGACTTTCCCAACAAAAGATTCCACAGCAGAGTTAGGCACAAATAAATCCAGCCAAGGATGTGGAAAAGACCAAACCCCAATAGATTTGAGGAAAGCAACTGTAGATGCTAAACGATTAACAAACTCAAAGTAAGTTTTATCTTCTATCTTCTCTGTACCTTGAGTATAGTTTAAGCCAGCAAGTAAAAAGTTATTATTCGGGATGTTTGGCGGGCTATAAAAGGTAGCTGCTTCTAATAGATAACGCCATCCCCCAGTATCTTTAGCAATCAATTGCCCTTCTACATAGTTAAAACGCTCATCATTGATTAATAAGCGTTGGTCACGCGTAAATATGGCTAAATCGTCGTAGTATAGTTCAAACACACGTGCATTGATAGCAGTTCCAATTAGCCTCACAGTTGCTTGAACAATAATTCCACATTGACCCAACCCCGCGAGTATAGATTTAAATAAATGGCTGTTTTGCAGTGGGGAGCAAGTTTCCAGTTGCCCACTACCAGTTACTACCTTGAGTTCTAAAACATTATCAACTTGTACGCCATAACGATGGGTTGCACCACCAATACCTCCAACTGATAAAGTTCCACCAACAGTAAGTTCTATGTAATCTGTGAGAACAGGTGGGGTTAATCCCTGCTGGAGTGTCTGTTGCAACAACTGACTCCACAAAACTCCTGCATCCACAACGGCACGGTCTGTTCCCACAAAGTGAATCTTGTTGAGGGTACTCATGTTAATAACAATGCCAGCTTCTACTTGTGACTGACCATAAGTAGAGTGACCCTGACCCCGCGCTGCAACTTTAATTTGATGAGTACGCGCAAATTGAATAATTTGAACAATATCTTCAATTGACCCTGGATGAAGTACTGCTATCGGCTGGCGATGTACTATGTTACCGAAGTCTACACTGGCACTAACAAGAGTTTCACTATCCGTATAAAGCGTACCATCCAATTGGGGTATACTTTCAAAGATGGATGCGGCATTGGCAGATGTTACCCAACAACGCTGGACAACATCAAATCCAATCACCATAGCACTGGCAACCAAACCCTCTAAAATAGAGCGGCGCGAAGTATTTAGGTTCATGATTTTCTATCTGAGCCATGAATTTTCAAAATATACAATTATTAGGTTACTAGTATGGTTAAATACTGTTAAAGTTTTTAGCTAGCAGCTAGTTATATCAAAAATAGATAATTTTGGTAATGGTTATTCATCTTTAAGAGGGTGTTTGACAAGTTCTGAGGGGTCAAATTTTATGCTAATCGCCTCACGACGAACCGGATCATCGCAAGGTAGATAAATATAGCTGATTTCATCCTAGTAGCTATTGTGTAGCATTACCTAGTCATTTACATCCTTTTATAAGATTCTTTCTCCTCAATTGGTAAATTTTGATATTCTCGCTGATGTTTATCTGCATAGTTTATAGCTCGACTCCACAGTTTTACCGTGCTTAACCCCAGTGGAAATCCACTCTCACTTCTAATCAATCGTAATTGGAGATTGTCAAACAGTCCGAATTATCTGAGCCGATACTTGGACTTTACTCAATTCGCTCACCAAACGATGTGCTTGATGTTTATAAAGTGGATACTGGAGAGTTCCTGGCAATTGGTTCATTAAAGTTCTGGCTAAGTGCATATCACAACCAGAAACACGAGCGATGACTGCTGCACCTTCAAAGGCTGCTTCTGATGAAAAAGCTTTTTCGACTCGTACCAACCATTGACGAGTTGCCAAAATTCCCCGTTCTACTCGTGCAGTCCTTCAATTGTGGCTAAAACCACTAAGCGATCGCCTACTGTCAGCTTAATATCATCAGAGGGCATAAACTTAGTAGTTTGATATGCAGTCATAGTATAGAGAATTGGTACTAACCCATAACCATAAGCAATTTCCGCTAGTAATTTACCGTTGAGGGTATCATCTGCTTCTATCTGATATTCAGTCACAAGTGTGGTTTGACTGTTTAAGCGAAACAGATTCAGGATGTTTTCACCAAATGCAGCAGCAGCAAAAGCTTCAGCCGCCAATGCATACACGTTTAAAACTCTAGCATAGGGCAACAGTCGTGCTACATTCTCGCTAAAACGCGGGTCGAAGGTACGAATTACTAGGTTGGCTGTAGGATTAACAGCATAAGCTTTTAAGCCAATTTCCAAGTTTGCAACTTCGTCATCGGTGACAACAATCACGCTTTTGGCAGTAGTAATATTAATTCTACTCAGAGCATTTTTGATATTCCCCAGAATTAGCGGCATCTGGGATAATACGCCTGGTTCCAAGTCGGTAGGGTGAACACCGACTAATGTTTGATTGAGTTCTTGTAGCAAAGTTGCCACTCGTTGACCTACTCTTCCCAAACCAATCAGTACCACATGGTCAGCTTTAGGAACTGGGAGACGACGCCGAGAAAACTGGAATCTCGCAGCTAAGATGCGTTCAGTCATGATTGCATAGAGAATTCCCACAAAAACTGTACCCGCTACGGTTAGGCTGATACTAAATAGATGCAGCCACCAAGGAATCGGGAAGGGTATTTGTAATTGTCCAAATAGGTTGTCGTAGCCGCCGACACTCAGAACTAGCGAAACATTCAGAGCATCTTGCCAGCTGATTTTAGGATATTGCAGTTTGTACAACAGCATCCCAGATAAAAAGAGACTAATGAGCAAAATACCGCTAACTATACCGACACGCCGAGTTTGGCTAGCTTCCTCCCAAAATTGCGTCAGCTTGTTGCGGAGATTTTTCCACTTTATGTTAGTGGTGATTCCACTCCAGAATTGCCTGATACTATTAACAGGTCGTGCTGGCCGAGCAACTAGGTTTTCTGTGACTTCAATATAGGCAATGGTGTCTCCTGGGAGGATTTGAGCATTTGGCTCCCATTGATAGAATCCTTTTGGTAGAGGTTTTCCGGCTCTGCTGTGGGTAATAATTCGGCGGGAATTATTATTAATTTCGTAAAGTTGCGGACATTTGCACCAACGATGAGAAACGTCTATTGGCACTCTGATGACTCGTAGTAACCGATTTTCTAAAGTGAATAATCCTCTGGTTTCACTGCTGAAGGCTGCGAGGGCGAAGCTTTTGGCTGGTAACTGCGTGGCTTCAAAGGCGACAAAGTTACCGAGATTTTCACGTAGTAACTCATTGAGATTTTCTTGCGCTGACCGGATGACTAAACGAACGTTGGGATTGAGCGATCGCGCCGCAAATGCCGCTGCAATATTCACGCGCTCATCACTGGTTACAATCAGAATTGCCCGACACTGCCGAATTCCTGCTTGTTCTAATATCTTGAGTTGACGACAGTCACCAATTACCAGCTTGTCTACTAAATCAGGTAAGTCTGGAATCTCCCATTTTTGGATATTGGCAATTTCAATAGCATTTAAGTAGGTAGGCACCGAAATTTTCTACTATGTAACAAAATCTTAAGTTGATAATCTAGAGCTAAATTTTACACGATGTGTGTTGTGATTGTTTTTTTTTCCTCTAGCTTGAACACCATTGATGACGGCGTAAGCGAGATCTAGCTCATCATCAAATGCTTGCCCGGATAACTCATCTTTCTTGAGATGTTGCCATTCCAATTCAATTGGATTCATTTCTGAGCAATATTTCGGGAGAAAAAAGATGTACAAACCCTGACTTTCCCATTTTTTCCACAATTGTTGAACTTCTTGGCAGCGATGTATTGGCCCGTTATCTTGCACAATCACGCTGATACGTCCAGTTTCTTGGGCTTGTTTGGCTTCTTTCTCCATCATTTCTATATAAGATTTACGGTCAACACCACCGATAACTAAACCGTAAACAAAACTGATTAAAGGTTGGAGAAGCCCGATAATACTTAATCTGCGACCACGGCGTTTAGTCTGTTCTAACCGTTTTTGCTCACCTCTAAAGTAATATGTATAACTAGGTTCGCTCCACATACAGAACCCTGACTCGTCTAGGTATTTCAGGTCTATTTCACCAGTGGCAGCAGCTAATTCCAACATGTCTAGGTCTGCTTGCTTGTTTGCTCGTGCTACTGGGTCTTGTTTTCCTTTATGGCTTTTCCTTGTCCGTTTCCAATCGACCCCCTTTTTTTGAGTACCCGTCTTAATCTGTCGGCACTCATCTCAACGTTGCGTTCTGTTTTCAACTTCAAAGCTAACTGAGAACTATTGTATGTGCGTGGCTCGTTTCTGAGGCATTCTTCTAAAAATATCATGTCATCCTCAAGCCACTTTGGTTTCCCCCCTCGCCCAGGAGATTCCCAAAGCCCTTCTGTGCCCAGTTTTTGCCATTGATGCAAAACTTTTGTGACTGTTTTTTTGTGACAATCAAAGTGATCTGCTATCTTCTCTACATACCAACCATGTGCATTTAGCCTGATTATTTCCGCCCTGTCTTTGACTTTCTGTGGTACATCCTGTTTTCTCAGATTTAGTAAAGTTTGGTCTTGCTCAGGAGTCAGAAATACCCTTAAACGCGCACCCATACACCAACTACCTTGTAGATGCATTATCAGTCTTTACATATCTTAACATAGCTGACTTTTTTGGCACCTACCTACTTACTTTCACTCCAAACTCTTTCAGTACGGATACGCAATACTGACCCAGGTTACCTAATCCACAAACTAAGAAAGAATTTGCATTTATTGTTGCATTTTGTCCCATAATATGCAGTTTCTAGTTTTGTGTAAGCGCAAATGCTTAGATGTATTGGTAAAAGACGCTCAGATTGTAAAAGTAGGATTTTGTGGTGGTTTCAGCAGTATCAGTAAAGAGAAAATAGGAATTCACCACTAATCAAGGTTGCTTTTCAGGAAAGAGAGTCAATTTTATCAATTACCAACTAAATGATATTACTGAATATTAAACAGAAACTTTAGCAGTGTTTAACTATATAAGAATATGAATTTCTCACTTATTTTAGGAAGCGAAGCAACTAATATACAGCTATTTGATATTATAAATAAACTAAATAATATTAATTGTTTTTATCATAAAAATTAGAAAATCAATATAGTGAATTTAATTGTCACAGAGAAGGTGTAATGTTAAAATCACTCAGGATTGATTAAGCCAATCTTAAAAATAAACAAACCAAAAATCAGCAATAGAGAAAACCATGACTTCTAACAAAAAACCCTACACTCAGCCGAAACTTGCTACTTATGGTGCAGTCGAAACCTTAACCCAAGGTTTCGGTAAGGGTAATTCTTTGGATAAAGATTTTCCAATCGAAACTCCCAAAGGTAGCCTGACTTTCTCCTAGTAGAAGACAGGATGGGCAACAATTAAACTAGAAATTCTAGTTTTCTAATCTTAAATCTCGCTAATACCTTAATACGGTTCGGCTCAGGTTGACAAATAAAATTACTCTTAATAATTGAGTGTAAAAGTTGACCTATGAATATATCAAAATTCAATGATATTTTTGAATAACCGAACTGTATTGAGGTTGTAATATCAAGTTGATGATTGATTGCGTCCGATGAGATTAGCGATCGCTGTAGCTAACTCCAGCGGATCGACTGGCTTACGAACGTGCTTTTGAAAACCTGCGGCTAATGCTTGGTTGTAGTCAATTTCACCAGCATAGGCAGTCAAAGCGATCGCCGGAATTTGTCCGCCTTGCTCTGGTGACCATGTTCTAATTTCCCGCAGCAACATATAGCCATCCATTATCGGCATACCAATATCACTCAATAATATATCTGGCTTAAACTGGGCTAAAACTTCTAGCGCTTCACTTGCTGATGCAACCGTCGTTACAGTCGCCCCATACTGGTCGAGTGCAAAGCTAAAAAACTCCCGGACATCAGCTTGATCGTCTACGTGCAAGATTTGCACTCCAGCAAGTAAGGAATCTTGTTGACTGCGTTCTAGAGGGGAAGACTCAGCACTCACTAGTTGCAGCTCAGAATTTTTTAATAAAGGCAGCTTGACTGTAAAAGTTGCTCCCTGTCCTTCTCCGGCACTCTCTGCGGTAACAGTACCACCATGCAGTTCAACTAGATGGCGCACAATAGCCAATCCTAGCCCCAGTCCGCCATATGCCCTAGTTGTTTTAGAATCTGCTTGCCGGAAGTATTCAAAGACGTAAGGTAGAAATTCTGGGATGATGCCTTTACCTGTATCAATTACCTGGATTTGGGCATCAAACTCAACTTGTTCTAGACGTACTTCTACCCGTCCTCCTGAAGGTGTAAATTTAACAGCATTTGAGACCAGATTCCAGATTACCTGTTGTAAGCGATCGCTATCGCCCATCACCTGACCGACATTTTCACTCAGGAGCATTTGAATTTGAATTGACTTGGCTTCTGCTGCTAAACGCACCGTTTCTAATGCTGCGGCAATTGTCGCACTCAAATCTACCGCATAGATATTAAGACTGAGCTTACCTCGTAAAATCCGCGAAACATCTAACAAATCTTCAATGAGTTGAGCTTGTAACTTGGCATTGCGCTCAATTGTTTCCAGAGCTTTAACTGTAGTAGGTCGGTCGTACTGACGAGTTCTGAGTAACTTTGCCCAACCAAGGATAGGATTCAGGGGAGTTCTGAGTTCATGAGAAAGGACAGCGAGGAATTCATCCTTAATACGGTTAGTTGTTTCAGCTTGTTCCCGTGCAGTCTGTTCGGCTTCGTAAAGTTGAGCGCGAGCGATCGCTTGGGCGCACTGCTGCCCTAAAGTCAAAATAAATCCCCGTTCTTCTTCATTAAATACTTGTGCAGTAGCAAAGCTTAATCCCATCGCTCCAATCACTTTTCCCTTTACCATTAATGGAATAGCAGTAAAGGCACAATGTCCCATGATTCTTAAAGCATCTGCTAAATGGGGAAATTTGCTCAGCAAGGCTTCTGCATTTTCTAAAAAAATCGGCTGCCCAGTTCTAATTGCTTCTGTTGTTGGCACAGAAATATTCTGAGGGTAACTTGTCCAAGCATCAATAAATAATTCCGGATAGCCAATTGCTTGTATAACTTTCAGGGAAGTGCCTCGCTCACCCAGTAAAACAACTGAACCACCTGTGGCTCGCAAAGCAGCGGTTCCCTGGTTCACGACAACATCAGCTACCTGTTGCGGAGTTATCGCTTCTGAAAGAGCTGCGGTAATTCTTTGTAACAAGGCCGTACGATTGACGGCTCGCTCAGCGGCTTGTATTGCCTGCTGGGTTTCTTGGTAAAGCCTGGCGTTGTCAATTGCCGTAGCAGCGCGGCGAGCAACATCTTCTGCTAAAGCTAAGTCTGCCTGTTCATAGCGACGGCCTGAGACGGCTGTGATAAAAGAAATCATTCCGAATACTTGCCCACGCGAATGCAGAGGAATGATCATTAAAGAACGAATACCCAAGCTTTGCAGCAATTGCTGATGTTCTTCGTCTTGAGCAATTTCTATCAGAGTAGAGTCTAAAAATTCGGGATAAAAAACAGATTGTCCCTGGCGCACCTTCTGCAACAGAGAATTTGCTGCTTCGCATTTGGGTGGATAACGCCGTCGTAATTCTTCTAAGATACTTCGTTTCGCAGGTTCGACAGTTGCAATCTCAATCTGTTGAAGTGACCAATCTTGCTGAAAAATATCAACAATACAAGAATCAGCTAAGGTAGGAACTACCAAGTTAGCCACCTCAGTCAGGGTAATTTCATAATCCAATGAAGCAGCTAGTATGGTGCTGGTTTCAACTAAAAAGTTTTGTGCTACTTCAGCCCGTTTGCGTTTGCTGATATCCTCAATAATGCCCACTGCATACTTCGGTTTTCCATTAGCATCCCAAACGGCTGATGCAGTCAGGTTGATCCAAATGATTGAACCATCTTTGCAGATGTAGCGCTTCTCTAAAGAATAACCACTAATTTCCTTTGCCAATACTCGCCGAGCATAATCCCAATCAGCTCCCAAGTCATCAGGGTGAGTAATTTCCTCAAAATTCATCTGAATTAACTCGTCATAGCTGTAACCAGTAATTTCGCACAGCGCTGGATTAATTTGCATGAATCGCCCATCTAACGCTACCTGGGCAATGCCGACAGCTGCTTGGTTGAACATCGCCCGGAACCTTTCTTCGCTTTCGCGCAGGGCAACTTCTGTTTGCTTTGCCGCTGTCACGTCTGCCATCATAATGCCAATTCCAATTGTTTCGCCCACTGCGTTGTAGACTGGGTAATAGTTACCCAACCAATAGCCGAAGCGTTGAGATTCTTCCCTGGTCTTGCCGCTGATTTCTACGTTTAGTAAAGGTTCTCCTGTCTCTAGCACGCGCTGCAATTGTGGCTCAAACTGAGCCATGATATCTGGTAGTACTTCCCCGAATTTGCGTCCCAGATGCTCTTCTATGCTTAAACCGTTCATGTCAGCTAAAACCTGATTAATTCGGATATATCGCAGTTCCCAATCCAAAAAGCAGACAGCAACAGGAGCTGCTGCTAGCAGTGCATCTATAAGAGACAGCGATTCGGAGTAATGTACCAAAGCTTGGTGGATATCTCGATAAAGTCGGGCATTTTCCACAGCTAATGCTGCGCGGTCAGCAATATCCTTTGCTAAAGCTAGGTCAGATTGATTGTAGTGACGACCTGATTCTGCGGCGACAAAGCTAATGCAACCGAGTACTCGCCCTTGTGCTATCAACGGTACAATCATCACAGACTTAATCCCGATCTGCCGGATAATTTGAAAGTGTTCTTGGCTTTGAGTAGTCGCCATCAGTAACGAGTCAGGTAACTCAGGGATGATTTCTGCTTGCTTGGTTTGTAGTACTCTAGCGATCGCACTCCCACTCTGGAGATTTGGTACATACTGCTCAATTTGATGCGCCAACTCAGCTTTGGAGATATCTGCATGAGCGATAGGTAAGCGCCGGATAGAACCATCTTCATTTAAAATATCGACACAACACCAATCAGCTAATTGAGGAACTGAGATTTGAGCAATCTGTTTTAAGGTTTCCTCGTAATCGAGCGAAGTTGAAAGTGTACTACTAGTTTGGGCGCTATAGCGCAGCGCATCCTCAGCTTGCTTGTGCTTTGTAATATCTAGAACAAAGAAAGCTCCTCCCTCTAAAGTCTCTTCAAAGCGACTAGCACCTACCATAATTGGGAAGCGTGAACCGTCTTTACGGATATATTCCTTTTCATAAGGAGTGCAAAAGGAGCTGTCTTGAAGTTGAGTTAATGCTTGCTCATCTAGTGGTTGGTATTCTGACGGCGTTAGGTCTTTCCAGTTGAGTTTTCCTGCAACTAATTCTTCACGGCTATAACCAACCATATTCAGTAAGGCATCATTAGCTTCTGTAATTTTGCCGTCTTTTTCCCAAAAGCCAATACCAATCATGTTTGACTCTACTACACTACGAAACTTTGCTTCGCTTTCTTGCAAAGCTTGTTGAGTTTGCTTTAGTTGCGTAATGTCAATGGAGCTGATGCCGACTCCTAACAACTTTCCATCCGATAAACATACTGGATAATAACTAACAAGACCATAACGATACACCCCAGGCGGATAAGTTTCACCGCTCACTTGCTGGTTGAGTATTGGTTCTTTTGTCTGCATTACCTGACGCAGAATAGGCTCGACTTGTGATGTCCATTCTGGTAATACCTCTTGCAAGGTGCGACCAATATGTTGATTTCGTGGTACACCATTGATGGTTGCTAAGGCTTCATTAGCATAAACGTAACGGAGTTCAGTATCGAGAAAAGCCAAGGCCACTGGTGAACTAGTCAGCCAAGCATTGAGCAACGCCAAATATTCATCTTTGTACTGAGTGGCTTGCTGAAGTTCCTGATGTAATCTGACGTTCTCTAATTCTGCTTGCTTGCGTTTTGTAATATTCACTGCCACGCTAGTGATACCATAAATCTGGCGATCGCCTGTAGCTTTTAGCGGTTCCACCAGCAAATCATAGTAACGGACTTCTCCACCCAGGGTTACACAAACTTCTTCGCGGCTCGATACTCCTGTTTCTATAACCCTCAGCTTAATTGCCATCAATTGGGCTGCTACTGATTCTGGGAATAATTCATAGTCTGATTTGCCAAGTATTTCTTCAACAGTTTCTGCACCTTGAAGATTATGAATCCACTGATACCGCAAATCTCGATCCTGCTGAAAAACTGTGATCTCTGAACTGCTTAATGCTAATCGAAATCGTTCTTCACTCACTTTCAGCTTCTGTTGATTTGCTTCGGTACAACCTTTAGCTGTTTTTAACGCCTCACATAAGATACTGAATAACAAACCTTGGACTGCAAACAAACCTATGCGTACAACATTAGCTAGGTCAAAACTTAATGTATGTGTCGGAATCAGGAAAAAGTAATTGCTCAGTAGCGCCGACAACAAAGTTGCTAATAGACCAGACTGTAAACCTCCATACCAAGCACTCACCATTACAGCACTAAAAAACAGCAGAAACGGCGTTTTGCTCATACCTAACTGGGTATCTAGTATCAACATTAGCACTAATGCAAGTGCGACCATTAATACAGCAATGCCATAACGCCGTAACTGAGAATGATGAATATGGGGCATGAAAATGCTCTGGGACAACCAATACCTCTAGCAGAGGCTGTACACACCCTAAGCGAGTTTGCAAATTTAAGTAAGTTACCTGGAGATAGATTTTTATTTATTTAAAAAACATCTTTTGCTAGAAGCTAATTCTTCATTAATCTGGTAAGCAAAGCAAAAATTTAATTTTATATTTGAATTTTTATAATGCTAGTCTAATTAGCTAAAAATAAGGTCGTAATTTATATTTACTATAAAATTTCTAGTAATGAATCTAAGAAAAGTTAAAAATGAATTAAGATATGTGTTGACAAAATTTAGACATAGAGAATTAACAAACAACGCTTTAATAGCTTATGCAAAAGAAATCATTTATAGATCATTGTTGACAGCGACACGGCAGTAGCTTCTCCTTACAGAGACCAAGGCGTAGCTTGCTTCCTCGGAGGAGTACAAATCAGCACAGCCGACGTCAGTCACAACAACAGAGAGCCTTCATTTATGGGGTTACCCTACATCCTTATTCTTTGACAACTCGAAGTGACAAAATTCCAAAAAAAGAGATGAGAAAGCAACATCCTTCTCATCTCTCTTATCGTTATCGTAGTTGAGTTACTATCTGCGAGCGCAAATTGGCAATATTAACGGCGTCTGCTGCCAAAACCAGCAGGTGAGCGCCGACTTGTCCCACTACCAAATCTACTACCAGAATTGCGTCTGGTTGAGCTTGAACTGCCAGAGGGTCTTAGTTGACTGCTACCAAAACCAGAACCAGAGGGACGGTTACCCGTAGTAGTACGTGGGGGTGAAGTCCGTACATTTGAATTACCAGGATATGACCTTCTAATATTCCCTGTACTGCGGAAAGCAGTGCGATTTCTCACAGCCGCGGGTGGCGCATTGTAACGACTTTGGTAGCTACTGACTGCTTGAGAGTAGCTGTTACCATATCCACCGTAACCTGTCAAAAATCCTCCTGGTTGATAAGCAGGGGGAACGTAGTACTGGGGCCTAAACAATAGGCTACCAATCGCCTGACCCGCTATACCACCAGCTACAGCCCCAGCAAAAGGCGACCAAAAACTATTTTCTTGGCGAACTACAACTGTTTCTTGTTGTCCTGTTTGGGGATTAGTTTTGTTTTCGGTAACGTTGTGGACGTACCCAATTTTAAAGTCTTCTGTTAGGTATAGAATTGGCTGTCCATTTTCTACCTTTAAGTAAGTTTTCTTACCCTGCTTGATTTCATCATCAGTCAGGCGCGCCATTTGTAAATTTTCAGTTGAAAACCTTGGGGGCGTATTGTTGAGTAAAAACAATGTATATTCCCCAGTTCCATCATCATATTCAGCTTGTTGTATTTGGTACTGACCATCACTTAGTTTGGTACTAGCAGAGGTTTGACTAACGTTCCTACCTGAAGGGTTAGTGGTAGCTTGGTTTCCTCCCCCACAAGCGACAGTTGTCAAGCACAAACTCAGGGTTAAAAAAACGGCTGTAAATTTGCGAACTATGGTCATGAGCATTGCATTATTATCCTATCTCTGAGCTTAACAAGTTCTCAATGTGAGCAGTAGTACGGACTACCCAACAAATTATAAAGGAATCAATTCTGGGTAATGTTGTAACAATTGATCACTGGTGAGTTCATCGCCTAACTGCGCTGGCGAGAAATGTACTTGTATTGCTTTTAAGTTATGTTTGTAGTGTAAATTAATTAAGGCTTTCAAACCTTCTTTTAGTGCTTGGACGTTAGAAAGGTCAGTTTCCAACTCTGGTACTTCTCCTTCATAAGCTACTGTAATCATCACAACTACGTTGCGTGTCACAGGTATAGATAAAGGTTCATCAAATCCAGTGTCAGAAATATAATCTGGTTCACTGAGATATCTTTGGGCAGAATCAGTAAATAATTCATTTACGTAATCTCCGGCTTCGCCTTCGTTCCAAAAGACGTCACCTTCATTGGATGCAGAAAGCCAATATTCATCATATTGCAGGAGAGTTTGGATAATTTCTACTAATGCTTCTCCCAAAACTTCCAAATCTCCATCAGAATCGATCGCATCCCGTCCAGCACTATTTAATACTCCTAAAATTGGTGCTACTTCACCTCCCCCTAAATGCAGAAACAGGCGAAAAACGACGTAGCGAGTTTTGCCAATCATTCTATTAAAGCTATCGCGCATCTTTATCCTCCTAAAGCTTGTTGTTTGTCATTTGGCATTTGTCATTGGTTGGTTGTAACTCCTGTACAGACGCGTAGACGCTCGAAGAGAGGCTTCTCGTAAGAGTATAATCGCGTCTCTCTTGACTACTGAATAATATAGTGAAACCCTTTAACAAAATCTATAACCATATTTAACGAAGGTAGTATGGGTTTTGTCAATTCATTAGATGTATCATCATAAACTGAACTATTCAGAAAAGGGCGTTTAATAAATTTTTTACCAAAGTTGGGATTTTCATGCACAATCAAAGTATCGGCGCTGGAATTTGTTAGAATTATTTGAGTTGGGGTTTTACAAAAATTTAGCTTTGCTGCTACTTCTAGATTTTTTTTAATTTGTTTAATAATTGTAGCCTTACTTATAGCTTGCTCTATAAGAATATTTAATTGTTTCACCATTTGGGATGATTTTAAACTCTGATTAGTAATAACTTCGCTATTAATCATTTCCACCATATTGACAATATTATTTTGGGTGGTTGCTGCATCTAAAAAGGGCATAATTGCAATATAAGCTGTAGGGAATAATGCTTCATCGCTATCTAAACGGAAGGTAAAAACAGTTCGGCGGCTGCCACTTTCCATGCTTGGAGGTTGTTTGAGGCTCTGATATTCTTGAGCAATTTGGTAATAAGTGCCAGCGAGAGCAAAGTTAGCTTCGTGTTCTAGGGCAGCATCGACGACAATACGTATTGTTGGCGGAGTTTCATTAAAAAAGTCTTGATAGTCTTCGGAATGGAACTTTTGAATGATTGAGCGATCGCCACTTGGACTAAGATCAACCCACTCACAAGTCATGCCTTCAGTTTTTAAACCAAACCTGGAGGTAGCATAAAGTTTGGCCCCAGTTAAAATTGCTCCCGTTAAGTCCGCACCAACCCATTCCGCCTTAATTAATTTTGCCTGAGTTAAATCGGCGTGGACTAAACTCGTATTCGTTAAATTTGCATTGCTGAAGTCTGCACCAATTAAGTTAGCACCACTCAATTTTGCTCCGCTCAAATCTGCCCAGCGGAGGTTAGCCCCGCTCAAATCTGCCCAGCGGAGGTTAGCCCTGCTTAAATCCGCTCCGCTGAGGTTAGCATGGCTAAGATTCGCTTGTCTGAGTTCGGCATCTCGCAAATTAGCGCTGCTGATATCAGCGCGACTTAAATCAGTGAAGTTTAAATTAGCCATCTCTAAGTTTGCGCCTGTCAAAGAAACGCCTCTTAATATGGCTTCGCTCAAGTTAGCGTGACGCAGATTCGCTTGGCGGAGTGTCGCTTCGCGTAAATCGGCACTGGTAAGATTAGCCTCAAATAGGTCAGCACGACTGAGTTCAGCACGAATTAACTCAGCGCGGATCAGCGTTGCTCCTCTGAGTTGAGCGCGATTGAGATCCGCTCGAATCAAATTGGCTACGTTGAGGCTGGCGTTGTTCAAGATGGCGCTACTGAGATTCGCACCGCTGAGTCTGGCAACATTCAGCTTGGCATTGCTCAAATTAGCTTCACTGAGATTTGCACCACTCAGGTTGACTACACTTAAATTAGCTTTACTAAGATTCACACCACTGAGTTTGGCCCCACTCAGGTTAGCTTCAGACAGATCAACATCAATAAAGTCTAAAACTCCAGCTGCGTATTTTTCCAGCAATTCCTCTACAGTCATAGATGCTACCCTTGGATGCCAATTTTAATAGTTGGTAAAGTATGCAGAAAATATTTAACAAATAGAATGACAAAATCAAAAATGAAAATTGGGATTTTAGGACTGGGATTGATCGGCGGATCTTTGGGTTTCGATTTGCGATCGCAAGGACATAATGTCTTAGGAGTCAGTCGCCGTGAATCAACCTGTCAAAAAGCAGTTGCCCTCGGCAGTGTTGAGCAGGCGTCAGTTGACCTAAGCCTGTTGGCAAGCGCAGAAGTGGTATTTATTTGTACACCCATAGCACTTATTGTTCCCCAATTTGAGCAGTTAATCGCTTATTTGCCTTCTACTACTGTTGTGACTGATGTCGGTTCAGTGAAAGCACCGATAGTTGAAGCGATTTCTCCTCTTTGGGATAATTTCATCGGTGGTCACCCAATGGCGGGAAGGGCAGATAGTGGAATTGAAGCTGCACAGCGGGATTTATTTGTTGGTAAGCCTTATGTATTAACACCAGAAACTAGAACACCAACCGCTGCTATTTCTGTTGTAGAGGAAATTGTGCGATCGCTTGGAGCGAATATTTACCATTGTCAACCAGAGCAACATGACCGCGCTGTAGCTTGGATTTCTCATTTACCTGTAATGGTCAGTTCCTCTTTAATTGCTGCTTGCATGAGTGAAACTGACTCTGAGGTTTTGCAATTAGCGCAAAAGTTTGCTAGTTCAGGTTTTCGGGATACCAGCCGTGTCGGTGGTGGGAATCCAGAATTAGGCTTGATGATGGCGCGGTATAATCGGCAAGCTTTGCTGCGATCGCTGCAACACTATCGCCACAACCTCGACAAATTGATTCACCTAATTGAACAAGAAGATTGGACAGTTTTAGAAGAAAGGTTGAAATCAACGGGTAAGGCGCGTCCTGATTTTGTTGAATAGTCGGAATTGGGCGAGCGATCGCACTAAGCGCAATGCCGGAGGCGATCGCCGTACACAAGCAAACTGGCGAAAAGTTTGCCAGACCCCATCGGTGAGAAGTTAAAATACTCAAAATATTATCATTTCTGTAAATAGATTTTTTTGAAACCATTTTTGAAGTAATACCAATTTGAAAAAAGAATGTAACAAATAGACCATATTGTAGAGACGCGATGAATCGCGTCTTAAAACTTAAACCAGGGATGTGTTGCAATCATTAATTGAATTGGTATAAGAAACAAAAGTTGTAGCTTATGGAAAATTTAGAAACAGTATTATTAGAGTCTAAAAGATTGATGCTACAAGCGATTTCCTTGGAATACGCAGACAGTGTGTTTCGTGAATTCACAAGTGAAATTACCACCTTTATGTATCCAAAACCAGCCCAGAGTATCAGGGAAACTGAGAAGATAATCAAAGATATGATTCAACAACGAGAAAATAAAACTGACCTTGTGTTAGTGATTCTCAAAAAAGACAATTTAGAGTTTTTAGGAATTTGCGAGGTTGGTGCTATTGATACCGATACACCGGAGTTAGGAATTTGGCTCAAAAAGTTGGCTCATGGTTTTGGTTTTGGTAGAGAGGCAATTTCTGTATTAAAAAACTGGGTAGATAAAAATTTGAAATACAATTATCTTTCCTATCCTGTTGATAAAAGAAATATCCCCAGTCGGAAAATTGCAGAAAGTTTGGGAGGTAGAGTATTTCGAGAGTTTCAACAAATAAACAACAGTGGTAATCTTCTTGATGAGATTGAATATAGAATTTATAAATAAACGGCATCTTTCATACTATTTCATTTTAATAATGATACAAATACCCTGGCAGGGGCATGGCAATGCCCATTAGTGTCAACTTAAGGAAAAAGTCAACAAGTAGAGGTAGAGTAGGGGAGTAGAGACAAAGACAAAAGGAGTTGTCAAAATGGCTACTCCCCGGATGAGAAAAGATGGCAATCCAGACTTAAGAAGACAAACACAACTGCCAGCACCAGCAATAGAAGAAATAGAAGCCCAGATATACGCACTACTAGAACCATCAAACTTTAAACCACTAAGAGATTCACCAGGACTAGACAACAAAAACTTAAGAGAAAGAAAATTAACATTACCAGTGATGATGGCAGTGGTAGTAAGTCTGGTGTATCGACAAATAGCCGGATTAAGCGAAGCAATCAGATTATTAGCCACAGAAGGATTAATGTGGGTAGAACCGATGTTAGTGAGTAAACAAGCACTCTCACAAAGGTTAAAGAAAATACCAGCAAAATTATTTGCACAAGTGTTTGAGCAAGTCATCGAAAAAATCCATGCCACCCCACAGGCAAATAGAATCCCACAGCAGTGGCAACAACTACATCAGACTTTTGGTGCAGTGTGGATAGCGGATGGGTCAACACTAGAAGAATTACGCAAAAAGTTAAAAGCATTATCAGACCAAACAACAGTGTTGGCAGGAAAAATGATGATGGTGGTAGAAGCGTTTACTCATGTACCGACCAAAATCTGGTACACGGAAGATAGCAAAGCTAATGACAAAATTTTTGCCCAGGAGCTATTAGAGCAACTGCCAACTGGCGGACTATTGATTTTCGATTTGGGTTTTTTCAAGTTTGGCTGGTTTGACCAGTTTACACAGCAGCAGAAGTTTTTCGTGACGCGATTGCGCGAAAAAACTTCTTACTTTGTGGTGCGCTGTTTATCAACTGGTGTTTACTATCGTGACGAAATCATCGATATGGGACAATATCGATCCAATCCTTGTCAGTATCCAGTTCGCTTAGTTTCTGTACTCTGGGGTAATAGTTGGTACTACTATTTGACCAATGTGCTTGACCCACAGTTATTATCTGCACAACAAGTGTGTGAACTCTACCGTTGTCGTTGGCGGATTGAAGATGCCTTTAAGCTGACTAAACGACTTCTGGGTCTGGCTTATATTTGGGTTGGCGACCGTAACGGGGTTCAGATTCAAATCTTTGCGACTGTGATTTTCTACACTGTTCTCAACAATTTATCTTCTCAAATCGCGTTCGCACTCGGTCAGCCACTTGAACGTATTTCTGTGGAAATGGTCTTTCGCAGTTTGTATTACTTTGCTGTGGCTGTTTTGCGTCGTGAAACTGATAATGTTGTTGACTATTTAGTTTCACATTACAAGCTTTTTGGTTTGCTTAAAGCCGAGCGCAAACGTCATCGTCAGATTCACTCGCGGTCGGCTCAAGTCTGGGCTGATGCTCCTTAAGTTGACACCAATGGGCAATGCCATGCCCCTACGAGAAATCTATATGTATCAGGATTTTCGTTAATTGGTATCACACAGACCAAGGCGAACAAGTCGGCATAGTCTATAGTCGATTCTTGGTTGGGATCACAATCATCGAGAAATAAGGCACTTGTGCTGGATCAACTTCATCTAAGGGTACAATTCTCTGCTGTGCCATTGTTGCCCGCTCAATATATCTTGCCCGCGATGCTAGTCCTAATTGATGTAAAATATCTCGCACTTTTGTAAAATGACGACCTAGCTTCATAATTGCCGCTGCATCGGTTGTCAGTAGTTGTGTGATTAGTTCTTCTGCTGGCATTGGTGCGGGCAGGACTGTCAAAATATCGTTGTAGTAAGTGAATGGTACACCCAATGCTACCGGACAAGCCATCAGTGAAGAAATTCCAGGGACAACTTCTGTTTGGTACTCCTCAGATAACCTAGTGAATACATACATGAACGAGCCGTAGAAAAACGGATCACCCTCACACAGTACTACTACATCCCGCCCTGCGGCTAAATGTTCAGCAATTGGTTTAACTTCCTGGTCGTAAATAGAATTTGCCTTTTCTGGCTCTAATGCGCGGGGGAGATGAAACGATACCTCAATTTGATTGCCAGGAAGATACTGCGAGACGATCGCGCGTGCAATACTTTCTTTATCTACTGCCGATTGATAAGCTATTACAGGAGCCGCACGTAATAGCCGCAACGCTTTCAGGGTCAATAATTCAGGATCGCCTGGCCCAACACCAACTCCATAAAGACGACCTTTAGTTGCCATAATCATTCTTCCTCCGTTGCCAGGGCGTTAACTGCTGCTGCTGCGATCGCACTACCACCGCGCCGCCCATGTAAAGTTAAAAATGGGACATTTCTATTGTCTGCTGCCAGTGCTGCCTTCGACTCTGCCGCACCCACAAATCCGACGGGGAAACCCAAGATCAGCGCAGGTTTGGGCGCTCCTTCATCTAGCATTTCTAACAGTCGAAACAGTGCAGTAGGAGCATTTCCAATTGATACCACTGCCCCTTCTAAGTGCGATCGCCATAATTCTAAGGCAGCAGCCGACCTTGTAGTATTTAGATCCTGGGCGATTTCTGGTACTTCTGGATAGTTGAGAGTGCAGATTACTTCGTTGTTTGCGCTCAATCGCCGCCTTGTAACGCCTTCAGCAACCATCCGGCAATCACACAGAATCGGCGCTCCGGCTGCCAGTGCTGCTCGTCCAGATTGCACAGCTGTTGGTGAATATCCCAAGTCAGTCACAATATCCGTCATTCCACAGGCATGGATGAGACGTACAGCAACTTTAGCTACATCTGGTGGTAGCACATCTAAGTTTGCTTCCGACCGAATGATTGAGAAGGAATTACGGTAAATTTCGTTAGCATCTCGGATGTAATCGGGCATTGGGGATTGGGGACTGGGGGCTGGGGATTGGAGACTGGGGATTGGGGATTGGAGACTGGGGAAAAACTTTTTATATCTTAGAGAGTGAGCAATGAATTTTACTTAGATTGCAAGTATCTGCTTGTTTGCTGACTTTTGAGAGAATAACTGCTTTAGTCGGTCAACTGCATATCGATTGGCAAATTCTCCAAAGGACTCGTTGGAATTTTGGCGTTGTTTTTTATATACTTTCAGCATCTGCTCTAACAGAGCAGGGAGTTCGGCAAAAGTTACATATTGGTAGAGTTCACGACCGAATTTATGGTCGCTTTCACCGTCGTCACCAACATAAATGTGATAACCCTCCACAGTTCCCTTTTCCACCTCAACGCTGACACCAATTAGGGCGATATCACTCTTAGTATGCTGAGCGCAAGATTTTTCACAACCGCTGAAGTGGATATTTACTGGGCTATCCAGAGACAGATGAGCTTTGAGATACTCTGCTAATATCAATGCATGACCCTTGGTATCCGTAGCAGCAGAGGCACAACCCTTGTTGCCAGAACAGGCAACCAATGCACTTTTGATGTTGGTTGCTGAGGAATCTAAATTTAACAACGCAAGTTCACTCTGGACATCAGCCAAACATTGCTGGGGAATATCTGTTAATAGCAAATTTTGCCAAGGCGTTAGCCTGAGAGTGCCACTACCGTATTTTTCTGTCAAATCAGCCAAACCTCGCATCTGCCGACTCTCTAATCGACCGAGGGGTAAGACAACACCAATATAGAATAAATCTTGCTGACGCTGGGGATGAATACCTATATGTTGATATTTAGCATCTAACTTCTCCCCCTTCTCTTGTAAGGAAGGAGTTAGGTTTTTATTTCCGATTTGATTTTGACACTTTTCCCTCCCCATCCTCGCCAAGGGAAAAGCTAAACGTTGCTCAACTTCTTGGAGATAATTTTCACAACCCAAAGTATTCAATAACTCTCGCAGCCGTGGCTTACGCTTAGTAATAGTGTTGAGATAATCCAGGTAGACATTTGCTAAAGCTGCCAAAACAGGTAAGCATTCGTCTGGTGACAATACAATTCCCATATCGTTGGGTGGTTCTCCCTTCTCGCCGACACTCAGATGAAGGCGGAAGTAAACTTTAGCATCAATTAAGACAGCAACAAAGGTGATATCATTTAGGCGATCGCACACCGATACTGCCCCGCCACCATCAAAGCAAACGCTAAATTTTGCAGGTAGTCCCGCAAGTACTGGATGTGTAGTTATGTACTCATCCCAACTTTGCACAAAAGGGCGAGTATCAATCAATTCCTGCGGGTCGATACCAGCAGTTGGACTCGTCATGATATTACGAATGTGGTCTACAACAGCACTACGAGAACCCAATCCGATATCCTGTAGCTGCTGGAGAACTTCAGTATTTATGCCTGTACGAATTTCGCGGACTTGCAGATTAGCTCGATTAGTCACATCCACATAGCCGCCTCCATACTGGTTTGCTATATCTGCGATCGCACGGCACTGTTCGCTAGTCAAAATTCCACCAGGTATTCTCAGACGAGATAATATACCATCTGCGGCAGATGTAGCGTAAAACAAGCCAGGACAACTGGCAAATCCAGACAGCAAAGCTATAACTCCTTCCCCGTGTTACGCAGGGAGTAGATGGTGAGTGTGCCTTAAAGACATAGCTTGAGTTGGCATTCTGACTTGGGTAATCCCATCACAGCTGCGGCACAGTCCCGGAATTTCACCGGAGTTTCCCCACTCCAAGCTTTAGTAATGTAGCACGAGAAGGCAGCCAGACTGCTGGAGAATATTTTTTTTAACTTAATTATTTAGTAACTTAAACATTCACATCAATTAAGTTATCGCTTCAATTTGAATCGAGCAAAGAATATGCGAACATGAAGACTTTATAAAAATTAATATATGAAGCTTGCTTGTTTGCGGCAGTTATAAACATTATAAAGTAGTTTTCATACCGTATTATCACATAAAAGTAGAGTGCTAATTAAATGAAACAAATAACTCAATTCGGTGTTGCGATTGCAGCTTATGCTGTAACCTGGGTGAGTGTTGCATTGCAAGCTCAAGCAGCTACTGTTAACCTTGACAACCAAGGAAATATTACGAGTGTCTCAAGCGTGGTGGTCAATGACTCAACATACAATGTAAGTTTTGTGTATGGTAGATTTCGCTCTGTGTACGATGTACCTGAGCCTAACAGCTTATATCCCACGATGCTCAATAGCGACCTATTTGGCGGTTCTCCACCATCAGACGCAATTAACCAAGCATTAAATCAATTAATGCCTATCCCCGGATACATATCACCGTTTAATGCTGGGGTGTTATCGAGAAGCTATTTTATCCCTTTTCGTTTCAAAGAATTTGATGGTTCTTATTCCGTTGATGGTGACGAAGGAAATTATATTTATGATCCTGACTCTCCTCCTAATGAGCAACCATTTGATAATTATTGGTATGGGAATTACAACGTGATCAGCGACGACTCTTCTGAAACCTACGCAGTATTCACTCCTGTACCAGAACCTGCTGATATTCTGGGTAGCCTGACGGCGCTTGGCTTGGTTGTGGCAATGAAAAAAAAGATTACCATCTAAACTAACGAATTAAGTTAGTATATGCACCACTGTTAAAAATCTTATCTCTTCTATCATGAATGGTTACCATAGCAATCTTAAATGATTCGTGATCAACAAGATACAGACTTCTTTAAAAAGCAGTCTAGCTGCGGCGTTCAGCAAATAGTCTGATAAAAATATTCCGATTATTTAAAAGGAAAAGGTAAAAACTTTGTGTTTGTCTTTGACTTTTTGGTGTTAATGTTTACCACTTACAGATGTAACGATAAATAAAATATTATATGAATTATAGATTTATTACTATCCAATAGCACTTGCTTAGACAATTGACTGCGATATATAAACTTTTACTTATACCTGCAATCTAATATTTATTTAATAATTTCCCTTTTATAGTTAACCACTTTGATTTAAAAGCAAGTAAACTAATTTCAACAAGAAAAAGTTACCTACTCGGTAGACTTCAATCAATTAACATACGTCATCAAGCTAATTAAAGACAGTTGATACTGCTTGTTCTCCAACTAAAGGTTGAATTGGCGCGACTGTTATAGCTTGATATACCCATTGATGATGCAAGAAAAATCTATTTTTCCTTGCCTAATTTGTCGTTGCTAAAAACAATAAAATTCATTTTGAAGGAGATTTTATGACAGAATTTTTAAATCAAATTTCTCGCCGTAAATTTATCTTAACTGCCGGAGCATCTGCGGGTGCTGTGTTTCTTAAAGGCTGTTTAGGAAATCCTCCTGAAAACCTTACAGGTAATAACTCTAAAGCCGCTCCAACGGCTCAAACAGTTGCCAATATTAGCCCTGAGCAAAAACCAGAAACTACGAAAGTCAAGCTGGGATATATCCCGATTGTGGAAGCTGCTCCTTTAATTATTGCTCAAGAAAAAGGCTTTTTTGCTAAGTATGGGATGACTGATGTTGATCTTTCTAAACAAGCTTCTTGGGGTTCAGCACGGGACAATGTAGAAATTAGTTCTACGGGTGGTGGTATTGATGGCGGTCAATGGCAAATGCCAATGCCGCATTTAATTACAGAAGGTTTAATTACCAAAGGCAATCAAAAAATTCCTATGTATGTGCTGTGTCAGCTAATTACACATGGTAACGGAATTGCGATCGCCAACAAGCACCAAGGTAAAGGTATCAGTTTGCAGCTTGCTGGTGCTAAGTCTGTGTTAACCCAACTCAAATCTTCAACACCTTTCACCGCTGCATTTACCTTCCCCCATGTCAACCAAGATTTATGGATTCGCTACTGGTTAGCTGCTGGTGGGATAGATCCTGATGCAGATGTCAAGCTGCTTACAGTACCTGCGGCTCAAACTGTCGCCAATATGAAAACAGGAACAATGGATGCCTTCAGCACAGGCGACCCCTGGCCATATCGTCTTGTGCAAGACAAAATTGGCTACCTAGCAGCATTAACCGCAGAGATTTGGAAGAATCATCCTGAAGAATACTTTGCCATGAGAGCCGACTGGGTTGATAAAAATCCCAAAGCAACGAAAGCAATACTCAAAGGCATTATAGAAGCACAGCAATGGCTGGATAATTTTGATAACCGTAAAGAAGCAGCGCAAATTCTGGCTGGACGAAATTATTTTAATCTTCCCTCACCTGAAATTCTTGCTGATCCATATCAAGGTAAGTATGACATGGGAGACGGACGCAAAATTGATGATAAATCAATGGCAGCTTATTACTGGAAAGATGGAAAAGGCAATGTTTCTTATCCCTATAAAAGTCATGACTTATGGTTTATAGTCGAGAACGTTCGCTGGGGATTTTTACCACAAGATTATATCGCTAATAATGCTGCTAAAGCTAAAGAACTAATCAATAAAGTCAACCGCGAAGATATTTGGAAAGCAGCTGCTAAAGAAGCTGGTATCGCTGCTGCTGATATTCCGACAAATACATCTCGCGGTGTAGAGGAATTTTTTGATGGCATCAAATTTAACCCCGAAAAGCCAGAAGAATATCTCAAGAGTCTCAAAATTAAGAAAGTTAATGTTTAGTAGAGACGCGATGAATCGCGTCTGTACAAGAGTCAAGAGTAGAGATGCGATGAATTGCGTCTGTACAAGAGTCAAGAGTAGAGATGCGATGAATCGCGTCTGTACAAGAGTCAATAAAATTCCAAGTTGGAATGGTTGATGACGAATAATGAATTTTCTGGAGAATACAGTCTATGACACTCGCCCAAAAACGCCCTGTAACCCCTAGATTTAATAACAGTTTTATATCCAGTCTCCAGAAGCAATTTCCTGACTTGATACCGCCAGCGATCGCGATCGCCATCTTCCTCATTCTGTGGCAACTGTTCGCTTTGACTCCCGGTGCAACATTACCAGGCCCAATACAAGTTATTCAAGATACCTGGGTATTAATTTTTTGGCCATTTTATGACCGAGGTGGCATTGATAAAGGTCTATTTTGGCAGATTCTCGCCAGTTTACAACGAGTCGCCATCAGTTATACCTTAGCTGCAATCGTTGGAATTGGCTTAGGTATTTTGATTGGCGTCAACAGAACCATGTCTAAAGCTTTAGATCCCATCTTTCAACTATTGCGGACTGTACCACCTTTAGCTTGGGTTCCTATTTCTTTAGCAGCCTTACGACAAAACGAACCAGCTGCCTTATTCGTAATCTTCATCACCGCTATTTGGCCCATCTTAATTAACACTGCTGTCGGCGTTACCCAAATTCCTCAAGATTACAACAACGTTGCCAAAGTCCTGCAACTTAGCCGCAAAGAATATTTCCTTAATATTCTGATTCCTTCCGCTTTACCTTACATTTTTACCGGTTTGAGAATTGCGATCGGTTTAGCTTGGTTAGCAATTATCGCGGCAGAAATCGTCATGTCCGGTATTGTCGGAATCGGCTTTTTTATCTGGGATGCCTATCAAAATAACAACGTCAGCGAAGTGATTCTAGCTCTAATTTATATCGGCGTTGTTGGGTTGGTGCTAGATAAAATGATGGGTTGGCTTCAAAACAAGATTTTACCAGCAGAGCAAAAATAGTCATTAGTCATTAGTCATTAGTCATTGGTCATTTGTAGAAAGCTAAGGACTAATGACCACGTACTAAGGGCTAATGGCGAAAGACAAAAGACTAATGACAAAGGACTAATGACAAAGGACAAATGAGTATGTTCGTTGCTGTTGACCAAATTGACAAAGTTTTTGAATTAACTGGTGGTGGCAAATATATCGCCCTCAAAGGAATTGACCTCCAGATTAAAAAAGGAGAATTCGTCTCTCTAATCGGTCACTCCGGTTGCGGTAAATCCACTTTATTAAATATGATTGCTGGTCTGGATTTACCCAGTGAAGGCCTTGTGACTTTAGAAGGACAAAAAATCACCAAACCTGGCCCAGATAGGATGGTGGTGTTTCAAAATTATTCGCTACTACCCTGGCGGACAGTTAGAGAAAATATTGCCCTGGCTGTGGATTCGGTAATGAATGGGTTACCAGCTGCTGAACGCAAAGCTATTGTCGAAAAACATATTAATATGGTGGGCTTGCGTCCCCATGCTGATAAACAGCCGGGAATGTTATCAGGTGGGCAAAAACAGCGAGTTGCGATCGCTCGCGCTTTAGCAATTCGCCCCAAGTTGCTACTATTAGATGAACCCTTCGGTGCATTGGATGCACTCACACGCGGTAATTTGCAAGAACAACTCATGCAAATTTGCGAAGAAAATCAAGTCACTGCTGTGATGGTTACCCATGATGTTGATGAAGCGGTGCTGTTATCTGACCGAATTGTCATGTTAACTAATGGCCCCGAATCCAAAATTGGGGACATTTTAGAAGTCGATATTCCCAGACCCCGCAAGCGGATGGAAGTTGTAGAACATCCCAGCTATTACAGCTTGCGAAGTGAGATGATTTACTTCCTCAATCAGCAGAAACGCATCAAGAAAATTCGGGCGCGGAAAACTGCGGATATTGCTCGTCATGGATTGGAAAAAGTTAATTTAGAAATTGGCTTTTTGCCGCTGACTGCTTGCGCCCCGTTAGCTGTTGCCAAAGAAAAAGGTTTCTTTACCAAGCATGGTTTAGATGAAGTTAACCTCGTGCGGGAAAGTAGCTGGCGGGGTATAGAAGATGGCATAAGTGGCGGTTATTTGGATGCGGCTCAAATGCCTTCGGGGATGCCCATGTGGTTAACATTAGGAGGGCATAATAACCAACCATTGCCTGTTGTCACTGCCCTCACCATGACTCGCAACGGCAACGCCATCACCTTAGCAAAACGCTTTTATGACCAAGGTGTACACACTTTATCAGATTTCAAAAGATACCTGCTTCACACCCGTGAGCAAAGGCACACAATGGGGGTAGTGCATCCCGCATCTATGCACAATTTGCTACTGCGTTACTGGCTAGCTGCTGGTGGTATTGACCCCGACAGCGATGTGGATATGAAGACCATTCCCCCAGCACAGATGGTAGCTGACCTAAAAGCCGGAAGTATTGATGGTTACTGCGTAGGTGAACCTTGGAATTACCGCGCTGCTGTGGAAAATGTCGGCTTTACCATCGCTACCGACTTAGAAGTTTGGTTAGGACACCCCGGTAAAGTTCTTGGTGTGCGAGAAGATTGGGCAGAAAATTATCCAAATACACATATCGCCTTGACTAAAGCTTTGCTAGAAGCTTGTCAGTACTGTGCAAATCCCGAAAATGCCCAAGAAATTCGCCAAATTTTAGCAGGGCGAGATTACGTCAGCACTGATTTAGAGTACATTCAACTCGAAGATCCAGATAGTCTCACCTGTGACTTAGACCATCCGTTGCGGGACTATGCCCATCACCAGTTTTATTCTGAGTCTGCCATCAACCGCCCCAGTCGCACAGAACAAATTTGGATTATGAGTCAATTGGCGCGTTGGGGTGACACTCCCTTCCCCAGAAATTGGGTGGAAGTTGTGGAACGAGTATGCCGAGTTCGTGTCTTCAGTACCGCAGCACGAGAATTAGGTTTAGATATTAGCTACATTCGTCAACCCATCAAGCTGTTTGATGGTACTCCCTTTAATGCGGATGATCCGATCGCCTATCTTAACAGCTTGCAGATTAAGCGTGATTTCTCGGTGGCGGAAGTTGTTCTTGATGCACCAAGAAGAAAACTCGCCTCATAAAAAAATGGTGAGAGAAAGAGGTAGTGGAAGAAGTAGCACATCATTAATGAGGCTTTGAGCTTCATTAATGAGCTTCGGAACTTTAACAGGTCGCAGCGATAGCGAGTATTTGAGCGTCCGAGTCCCCAATTCTCTAATCCCTATAGCGTGTTTTCAAAGTCTTAGATCCCCCTAAATCCACGCCAGTCGCTCATGAGGGAAACCCCCTTGGCGCTAGCCTCTCCCTTTGGGAGAAGACCGCGCTGCCTCCCCTTAAAAAGGGGGACTTTAAAAGACTCTTAGCCCCCCTCTTTTTAAGGGGGGTTGGGGGGATCTAAAAAGTTAAGAAGCTAAACAAGTAGTTTGAAAACACGCCCCAGTCCCCAGCCCCCAATACCCAATCCCCAAATCGCCATGCAAAACCATAACTGGATAGCTACCAACATTGCTACAGACTTACAAGGAAAACCATTAGCCGCTGCAACCAGCAGACTCCAGCCTTTCCTAGAGATTAAAGATGTTTCTAAAGTATATGCCACAAAAAACGGCCCCTTCACTGTACTCGACGGTGTTAACCTCAACGTAGACCAGGGCGAATTTATTTGTGTCATCGGTCACTCTGGCTGTGGTAAATCCACCTTGTTAAATATGGTATCGGGTTTCAACTTTCCTACCTCCGGGCAAGTACTGCTAGAAGGACAGCCAATCACCAAACCCGGCCCAGACAGGATGGTTGTCTTTCAAAACTATGCTTTGCTACCTTGGCGGACTGCTTTTGAAAATATTTATTTAGCTGTTAACGCCGTTTATCCCAACAAGCCACAAGCTGAGAAAAGAGCGATCACACGAGATCATCTGGCAATGGTGGGACTAGCTGACGCGATGGAAAAGAAACCAATGCAAATGTCAGGCGGTATGAGACAAAGGGTTTCTATCGCCCGTGCTTTGGCGATTCGTCCCAAAGTCTTAATTCTAGATGAACCCTTTGGGGCTTTGGATGCCATTACCAAAGAAGAATTACAAGAAGAATTGCTCAAAATTTGGAATGAGAATCGCTGCACAGTGCTAATGATTACCCACGACATCGATGAGGCATTATTTTTAGCAGACAAATTAGTAATGATGACTAATGGGCCTCATGCAAAAATTGGCGAAGTTATGGAAATTCCTTTTTCTCGTCCACGCGATCGCGCCCGAATCATGGAAGACCCACAATACTACCAACTGCGTAATTATGCACTAGATTTCCTCTTTAATCGCTTTGCTCACGATGATGTAAACTAACAGCTTTTCAATTTTACAAACGTTAGCACAATGGCAAAAGGTAAAAATTGACATTTTTTACCTTTTGCTTTTTTTTATCTATAAAAAAAATCACAGTCAAACTCTTTTTTTTACATATAATACTAATTCTCTAAATGAAAGCAACACATCGTTTGTAGTAGCGCTTAAGCGCAATTCCTTGCCTGATTTAACCCAGTGTCCTATTTTAGAGAATCGATTTAACATCGATAAGAAATGTTTTTTATGACAAATTATATCGAAATATGCGCTTAATCCACCCTACAGTAAGTTGTAAAAATTACTGATTTAACCAATCGTTCAGGACGTTAAGAAAACCAAGAAAAGATATCACAAATCATTTAGTACTGCTATAAATTAAATTATTGGAAACTGCCATTACAGCTTAGGCACTTTCTGATAGTAAACTGCAAGCATAATATATAGATAGATGTGAATAATTTGACACATGAACTACAAAAGGGGCTACCCATGAGTTGCCGCGCACTGCTGCTAGTAAATCCTCATGCCCGCCAAGGGGAAAAGGGTCTATCGGAAGCGATTCATTATCTTGAAACACTCGGTTTTGAATTAGTTGAGGAGTCAACTGAAGACCCCAAACATCTTTCTGAAGTCATACTTCGCTACCAAGATCAAGTTGACTTAGTAATCGTTGGCGGTGGAGATGGTACTCTCAATGCCGCAGTTGATGCTTTAGTTGATACTCAACTGCCTTTGGGAATCTTACCTTTAGGAACTGCTAACGACCTAGCGAGAACTTTAGGAATCCCCAACTCCCTATCTGAAGCTTGCAAAATTATTGCCCACGGAGAATTGCGACGCATTGATTTGGGGTGGGTAAACGGCAAACACTTTTTCAACGTTGCTAGTCTGGGACTGAGTGTGAAAATCACCCAGCGACTTACTAAAGAAGTTAAACGCCGTTGGGGAATATTCGCTTACGCCGCTACTGCATTGCAAGTAATTTGGGAAGCGCGACCGTTTAGTGCAGAAATTGTAATTAACGGCCAATCAGTTCGTGTAAAAACCGTACAAATTGCTATAGGGAATGGTCGTTATTATGGCGGCGGCATGGCAGTAGCTCCTGATGCCACAATAGACGATCAAAGACTGGATCTTTATAGTTTAGAGATTAAGCATTGGTGGCAGACCATACTATTACTACCTGCAATGCGACAAGGACACCACATACATTCGCAAAGTGTCCGCGCCCTTCAAGGTCAAAATATAGAAGTTTATACCCGTAAACCGCGTCCTATAAATACCGATGGTGAAATCACTGCTTACACTCCTGCTCATTTCCGGGTGATACCTAAAGCTGTAACTGTTTTAGTACCGCCCGAAGACAGAAGCTAGGAGTAGAGACGCGATTATACTCTTACGAGAAGCTGCTCTTCGAGCGTCTACGCGTTTGTACAAGAGTCAAAGTTATTAATTATTTATTCTCCATCTCCTCCCTTCACTCTCCTAACTTACCTAATAAAAATCTGATATTTTAAGGATTAGTTTTGGCTACACTTGTATTTATATTCACATTAATTTAGTTAGGTGAAGCTGGGTACTGTAGCAACTTCCATGAACTCCCGCCAAACACATCTGAGATTTTCTCAAGATATTAAGTCCCTGCTGCAACGCCTAGCACAAGAGCCTCTGACTCTAGGTGATATTCTGGCAGAAACCTCCGAACGAGGATTTAGCTTAGTAATTGTATTATTAGTTTTGCCTTTTTTGTTTCCCATGCCACCAGGATTAGCTGGCCCTTTTGGTGCTGCTAGCCTGATATTATCAATACAGATGGTTTTAGGTAGGCGATCGCCTTGGCTACCTAAAAGAATTGCCAACTACAAATTCCCTCGCCCGTTTGCCCAGTTACTGTTACAAAACCTGCGCCGTCTCACTAAAATATTAGAGAAAATTGCCCGTCCCAGGTTAGCCAAAATAGCCGATAATCCTTTGATTTGGCGCATCAATGGACTTTGTATATCTTGGTTGACACTATTACTAATGTCACCAGTTCCCTTTACTAATCCTATTCCCACTGTAGGCATTTTACTTTTAGCAGTTGCCACCATCGAATCAGATGGTTTACTGATTTGTATCAGCTACTTTATCACTGCCTTAATTACCTTACTATTTACATTTATTGGTTATGCTCTATGGTTAGCTCCCAGTTGGCTCCCATCTATATTTAGATAAGAAAAGCCCCCAGCCAAAGACTGAGGGCAATAATTTTTTAGGGTGCATCTACCATTTATTGATCCACTTTAAATACGGCTAAATCCGGAAAATTTGAGTTTTTACAAAAGTTTTTTATATATCACTAATTTATAAATGCTAGGAATTACAACTTGATATAAAAAAGCCTCCAGCCAAAAGCTGAAGGCAATAATTTATTAAGGTGCATCTACCATTTATTGATCCGCTTTAGTTTTCATAGCATCAGGACAAATTCGACTTTTAACAAAATTGTTTTTAGGACAAAATTACAAACATTGAAAAATGAATAACTTGTAAAAAAAAAAGCCTCCAGTCCAAGACTGGGGGCTGTGGTTTAATTAAGGTGCATCTACTATCTATATATCCGTCTGAGTTCTCGCTGCATCAGGAAGAATTGAAAAAAACGTTGATGCACAGCCACGAGCAAAAGACAACGCTTTTTTTATTCATTCGATGATGTTAAACCCTTTTGTCCTTCTTATACTCCCAACTTTTAGCACTTTGTAGTAAAAAAATATATTGATTTAATTCAGATTACAACTCAATACCGTTCACTTAAATCTACAAATCGTGTAAAGTACAATACTGTTCAATACAGTTCAGTTAAGGTGCATAGTTTATGGTTGGCGAATTGATAAATCTCAAACAAGAACTGATTTCTATTTCAGAAGCTAGTGACATTGGGTTTAACTATACTCCCACAGCCAAGGAGCAAATCGAGACATTAGCGCGATCGCTTGAGGCTGTAAATCCTACTACTGAACCAACAAACCATCTTGAATTGATTCAAGGGCGCTGGCGGCTTTTGTACAGTACATTTGGCTTAGAACGAGAAACTACTCTGCAACGTGTTTCTTTTGGTAAACTACCGAATGTAGGTATCAGCGTTACTGGTATCTTTCAAGAAGTTTATACAGATACTCAGCAATACAATAACCTAATTGAATTTACTCTAGGTTCTGGTATTAATGGTATTACTATAGTTAAAGGGCGTTACACAGTAGAAGATTCTAAACGTCTCAATATTGATTTTCTAGAAACATCCGTTAAAAGCGTAAGCAATGATTTGACTGACTCTAGTTTTCGTAAGGCTTTAGGAGTCGAGAATCAGTTGCCTTTGGAATCAACACTTTCCTTTAATGGCTGGACAGATATTACCTATTTAGACGAAAATTTTCGCCTCATGCGTGGTAATCAAAAAAATTTGTATGTGCTACTGCGATACGAGTAAAAAGATCAGAGTCTCCTTACTCGTAAATAAAGCCAAAACTATTGCCTAGACTGAATTTGCTTCACTAAATCATTGAAAGGTTGCCAATTATCTTCTTGGGCGATCGCTTCCCAAATAGATTCAATTACAGGCCTTAATAATACAGTTTTCGGATTATGATCAGCCAATGTTTGAGCAATTCCATCAATACTGCTGAGGTCAAAATCATTCAAAATTTTATGGTACAGTATGCACCAATTATCAAAAATTGCTGAAGCTCCTGGTACTGGCACAATATCTGAAGCATTCAGCACAAAAGCTGGTTCATCTCGCCATTTGGATGAAAAAGTGCGAGCCATTTCATAAAAGAACTGGTGATAACCTATTTGGCTATCTTGTAAAAAATCAAGCGTTAAATTCACAAGTTCTTCTGTTTGTGGATGTTGTAACTCTTTAAACCCCAACTTTTTCAACATCAAAGACCTGTATTCAGCTTGATAGTACTCATCAAATCTGGCTAATCCAGCCTCCAAATCACCTTGATCAATAATCGACTTTAAAGGTTCTTGGAGCATTTCTAAATTCAACTTGCAAATGCTTGGTTGATAGCTGTAAGAATAGCGTCCATAATAGTCAAAATACGCAGCTATAAAATAAGGGTCATAAGTAGGGATAAACGCATAAGGGCCATAGTCAAAACTTTCCCCCGTAATCGACATATTGTCAGTATTGAGGACTGCATGACAAAAGCCAGCAGCCATCCACTGTGCTACTAATTCGGCAATCCGTTTAACTAATTGGGCGTAAAACAGGGCATATTTATCTTTTTCAGTGCTTAAGTCTTGGTAATACTGCTCAATTACGTGATTTAATAGCTTTTGAATCAAATCTGGGCGCTGGAAATAGTGCAGGCGCTCAAACGTGCCAAACCGAATATGAGAACTGCTCATCCTGATCATCACAGATGAGCGTGTAGGTGAAGGTTCATCGCCTCGCCAAAGGGATAAACCTGTTTCAATCATCGTTAGACAGCGGGAGGTACGTACACCCAAGTAGTGCAGGGCTTCTGCTGCCAAAACTTCCCGCACGCCGCCTTTAAGTGTGAGCATACCGTCGCCACCACGGGAGTAGGGCGTCCTACCAGAACCTTTTGTGCCAAAGTCGTATAATTCGCCATTAGTGGCGCGTACTTGCCCATAGAGAAAGCCTCTGCCATCACCCAACTGCCGATTATATTCACCAAATTGATAGCCGTGGTAACGTAGCGCTAATAAGGGTTTGCGCCCTTCAAATTTGCCAAAGGCTGTGATGAAATCTTCGTCTGTGACTGCTTGGGGGTCTAGCCCCAAAATGGGTAGCAATTCATCGTTGCGCCAACGTAGGAGGTGTTGGGGAAATTCTGCCGCTGCAACTTCGTCGTAGTAGTCATCGCCTAGAGATTCTAAGGCTGGTTCGTAGTTGAGGGTAAGAAAAGGATTGCTAGAATTCTTGTCGTTTGGAGTTTCAGCCAGAGTCATTACGAGCAAAGCTTAATTCATTCTTCCCTTAATACTACCTCTAGCGCCACCATAGACGCATAAAGTAACTCATATAGCAAAATTCTGGATTTAGAGGAAGCTGTATGGTGAACGAGTCCGCTTTTATAGGGAATTTCCACGCCTGTTATCCTTCCTTAAGCCGCGCAAAGCGCATCTACGGGTGTCTATAAGTCGGCAGAGCCGCCCTCAACTTTCCAAGACAGAGGCGCAGAGAAAAAGTCTCAAATTAAGACTTTTACAAGATGTCCAAATATTAAAAAATTTCTTAATTTTCAATTATTATCAAGAATATTTGTCTGCTTGCCACTTAGGATTTGTCAGACTTGTAAGAATATGATCTTCCCATTGTCCATTAATCAACAAATAGTCTCTAGCATATCCTTCAACAACAAAACCGAGCCTTTTAAGTACATTACCACTTCGCCGATTGTGGGGCATATAATTAGCCATAATCCGGTGAAGATTTAATTCTTGAAATACATAATCAGTAGCTACTTTTAATGCTTCTGTCATATAACCTTTGCCTTGCTTGGACTCAGCAAGGCTATATCCTACGTAGCAAAAATGAGCAGCACCTTGAATAAAATTACTAAAGTTGATAGTTCCAATAATTTTACTTGGAGCTTTTTTAGTACAAATAAATAATTTTAATGATTGGTCATTAATAAATTCTAGAAAGCTGTTCTCTATTTGATACTGCCAATACTCTTCAGTAAAAAAACTCTCAGCCCAACGTGGGTAAAATGGAGTAAGATAGGTTTTGTTCTCTGTGAAGTATTTGACAATTTGGGGTATATCTTCTTGGATTGCTACTCGTAATAATAGGCGATCGCTAGTAATTAGTGGCAGTTCTGATTTCATAGACTACATCATTAACGGGATGTGTTCCAGGCACATTCTTGGGATTTTGTAACTTCTCTCATCCCTACGGCGCTGGGCTGAAATTCTTTGTCAAAAATAGTTAGGCTATTATAGCAGGATTTATTCAGGTTAGCATTAGTAAAATTCACGTCCCGTAAGTCTGTACCACGCAAATCTGCACCAGCTAGATTAGTACCTTGTAAGTTTGCAGACCTTAAACTTATACCTTGTAGGTTAGCACCGACAAGATTTGCTCCCAAAAGTAAAGATGGTTGCTTTCTTGATGAGATTTGTAATAAACCTGTATCTTGCAAAAACATGATAATATAACGTTTGCGTTTTGAGTCTAGCTCTTGTAAGGTCGTCTGAGTCATTGCCCGAAAAATTGGTGATTTGTCTTTAATTTGTTTAGAATTTTCTTCGGAAATTACCTGCGTCATCATCTTTAGGTAATCGGTTAAAATAGCTTGACGATGATAATCAACAGTTACATCAAAATTACCTGCTAATCCTGACAATTGGTATATTGGTTGGCTTAATCCGTATGTGAAATTTCCCACAATCAGTAAGAAAAATATCGCTGAAGCAGTAATTAATGCTGCAATGACCGCAACTATTGCTGCCTTCGGTATTTCACTGGAAACAATAATTGATTTTACAATTTCTTTAATTTTGGCAACGCATCCGTCAAGGTCTGCGGATTTTTTGGTAGAAGAGACTTCATGAATTTTAAGGATTTCCTTACGCTCTGTTTTCATTTATTTGGTAATTTGTAGAGAAATGTGATGCAGTTTACAAAAATAAAATAAGCGTTATCCATAACTCATGAATTTAGGAACGCTCGATTTTGTTGTATTGCAATTAAAAAAAATTAACTAAATAGATATAAGTATTTTGTCAAAATCGTTACGCTTTTGCCTACTTGCAACTGTAAAAGCGAGTATTTTTCTTATTAATCTGCCATACAACCAAAATCTTGATAAGCTGATTTCTAATATCTAGAGCGAAAGGATTCAGACCTAATGAATGATAAAACACAGTCTGTGGCATAACTTCGATGATATCGCTTTGCTCAAACGCTGTATTTTAAAAGATTTAAGCAAAAGATAGCTCTTGATAAATCCAATCTACAAGAAGGATAGATATCGGTGGTAATACGCTACGATTGGCAGGAAGCAGAGATTAGGGCGATATATGATACGCCATTGCTAGAGCTTATTTATCAAGCTGCTAGTGTACATCGCCAATATCATGACCCAAAAAAAATCCAAGTCTGTAAACTAATCTCTATTAAAACAGGAGGTTGTCCAGAAGATTGTAGCTACTGCGCCCAATCTTCTCGTTATAAAACAGAGGTAAAGCCGCAAGCACTCCTAGAAAAAGAAACTGTAGTTAGCATCGCCCAAAAAGCCAAAGAAACGGGAATAAGTCGCATCTGCATGGGTGCTGCTTGGCGTGAAGTTCGGGATAACTCACAATTTGAGGAAGTCCTGGAAATGGTCAAGGACGTAACTGCAATGGGTTTAGAAGTATGTTGCACCTTGGGTATGCTAACGGCAAATCAGGCAAGGCGATTAGAAGAAGCGGGGCTGTACGCCTATAACCACAACTTGGATACGTCCCAGGAATATTACAGCACGATTATTACTACAAGAACATATGGCGATCGCCTAAACACAATTGAGAATGTCCGGCAGACAAATGTTACTGTATGCTCTGGCGGTATTCTCGGTTTGGGCGAAACTGTCAATGACCGTGTATCTATGTTACACACTCTGGTAAATTTAGCTCCGCATCCAGAGTCAGTGCCAATTAATATTCTCTCCCAAGTATCAGGTACACCCTTAGAAAATCAGCCCGATGTCCCCATTTGGGATGTTGTACGGATGATTGCCACAGCAAGAATTTTAATGCCAGCTTCCGATGTCCGTCTCAGCGCTGGTAGGGCTAGACTTTCCCAAGTAGAACAAGCTTTTTGCTTCATGGCAGGAGCTAATTCTATATTTTCCAGCGACGACAACAAGATGTTAACAGTGACTACACCCTGTCCAGATTATGATACCGACCGGGAAATGCTGAATTTACTTGGTTTAGAAATGCGTCCTCCTTCCCAAAGGCCAGAAAAGGTAGTAAGTCCGGCTGTTGTGGGATAAAGGGAGTAATAGAGCGGAGACAAGAGAGAAATGATTAATAACTCCTGTAAAGACGCGTAGACGCTCGAAGAGCGGCTTCTCGTAAGAGTATAATCGCGTCTCTCTTAGTTGAACTATGTAAATACTATTTTTCTGGGATGGGCATCTCGCCTATCCCTATTTATTTGAGGGCAAGCAGGATGCCTGCCCCACGAGAATCACAGGTTAAACGTATCTCTCGACTAAATTATCTTGGCAGTACGCAGACCGAAGAATAGACCGAGAGCTAACCCAAAGAACAAACCTAAGAAGCCAATATAAGCGATCACTGCAAACATTTATCTTTCTCCACAATACTTCACTAAATCTATTGAATCATTAGTTATTGGTCATTTGCCATTTGTCATTGGTCATTGGTCATTGGTCATTGGTCATTTGTCAGTAGTTATTATCCCTCTCTCCCCTGCTCCCCCTTGTCTCCCACTCCCCACTCTCCCAGATTGCGATAGAATACCAGCGCACGGGCGCTATGGGGTTGGGTAATGAGTTCTGTAATTAAGGTAAATCTACCAGAGCAGTCTTATGAGATTGCGATCGCATCTTCAAGCTTAGATCAACTGGGCCAACAGATGGCTGCTTTGAATCTAGGCAAGAAAGTACTGCTGGTTTCTAATCCGACGATTTTTAAACATTATGGAGCAAGAGCGATCGCATCGCTGAACTCTGCTGGATTTGAAGTTGCTACTTGCACTCTTCCACCAGGAGAACGCTACAAAACTCTCAACTCAATTCAAAAAATCTACGATGCAGCCCTAGAAAACCGCCTAGAACGTTCTTCGACGATGGTGGCTTTGGGAGGTGGTGTAATTGGCGATATGACTGGCTTTGCAGCGGCAACTTGGTTACGAGGAATTAATGTAGTACAAGTGCCTACCACTCTCTTGGCAATGGTGGACTCGGCAATTGGTGGCAAAACAGGCGTGAATCATCCCCACGGCAAAAACTTGATTGGGGCATTTCATCAACCGCGTTTGGTATTAATTGACCCAGAAGTGTTAAAAAGTTTGCCCATGCGCGAATTTCGGGCGGGAATGGCGGAGGTCATCAAGTACGGCATAATTTGGGATGCCGAATTGTTTACCCAATTGGAAGATAGTAAACGTCTTGACCAACTCCGCTATCTAAAAACCGACCTGATAAACCTTATATTAACGCACTCTTGCCAAGCTAAAGCCGATGTTGTTAGTAAAGATGAAAAAGAAGCTGGATTAAGGGCGATTCTCAACTATGGACATACCATCGGTCATGCAGTCGAAAGCTTGACTGGTTATCGTTTAGTCAATCACGGTGAAGCAGTTGCTATTGGCATGGTAGCAGCCGGGCAGATTGCTGTAGATTTGGGAATGTGGCAAAAAGAAGATGCAGAACGTCAAAACGCCCTGATTCAAAAAACGGGTTTACCGACTCAGTTACCAGATGGGCTAGATATAGAAGCAATTATTGAGGCTTTGCAATTAGACAAGAAAGTTAAAGCAGGTCAAGTACGATTTGTTTTACCAACCCAGATTGGTGTAGTAACAGTCACCGACCAAGTGCCATCTGATACAATTCGGCAGGTTTTACAGAAGATGTAATTTGTATGGGGCATTGGGCATGGGACATTGGTTATTTTCTTTGTACCCCTAACTCTCTGCTCTCTGCTTTTCTTCACCTTCTCCACAAATTTGCTACATCTTACGAGAATTTACGCATTGTGTTTCTGTGATTTTTCTGCGATTATCCTTAACATGGATTTTAAATACAGTATTCCGATAGATTTACCGTATTTTAGAACAACCTTAAAAAGGAGAATCTCCATGAGATTAAGATCCAGTCGGGCAAAGTTGAAGAACCCAAAGTTTCTTCACCCCAAGTTTTTTACCTTGGTAGTAGTGTTCCTTGACTGTGCGATCGCTACGGAGAATTAGTATGATGTCTCCTAATAAAGCTATAAAACCTGAACCAGTTCATAGTCGAATTCTCGTACCTCAGCGGTATCACAGACAACCTGTAATTTCCCGGCTAGTTTCTCGATATGGTTTAACTGTCAATATCAAAGCTGCATTCCTAGTATCAAATAATGATAGTGATGGCTGGTTTGACTTGGATTTATCAGGCAACGCGCAAGAAATTACAAATGGTCTATCATATCTGCAAGGATTGGGAGTGAATTTAGTGCAACTTGCGATCGCCAACCACATTCAACCTAAGCAAAACTCGCAGCCTTTCCCCAATTTGGGTAGCAAATTGACACCTAGAGAATCTGCATGGTTAACAAATCAATGGCAAGAAGAATTTCAGCGATGGATTTCTATAGGTCAAACCAATCGACTACGCTTGCAGCTTTGCATCTCAAAAACCTATCATGAGAAACCTGTAATTTCTGAGTTAGTTTCTGGTTATGGATTAACAGTCAATATTACCAGTGCGCTGTTAAATCCTACTATTCAAGATGATGGCTGGTTTGGATTAGATTTGTGGGGCAAAACGAAGCAACTCCACTCCAGTCTGTGTTACCTAGAAAAATTGGGGCTACCAATTTGGCTGGATTTTTCTAGTGTATATACTGAGGTTTTGCACCATTATAAACAAAATTAAAGTAAATATTATAGCTTGTAGCGATATCTGTATAAATTATTTTCACAGTTGTATAATAACTTTAGCTGACGAGCAGACATCATTCTGAGAAAAGGCAGTGATATTTTAGATATGTGTCAAAGTTTCCAGCAGCTTATAAAATAGCACGGAAATAGTAGCTGTAAAATAGAATGCACAACATCAAAAATTGAAGTAGATAATTAGATATAAGGTGTCAACCAGTAAGTGTTTTTCAGCCAAGATGAAATTTAGCAGCCCAAAAGCTTATCCTCTCTAGCTTTGAACTCTTTTAAAGAATTTTGTGGTTGACACCCAACCTCTAAACCCTTATCAGAACAGCTTTTGAGTTGATTTGTCTCTCTTGCTCTCTTGACGAGCAAACTGCTGAAAAGCTATATTATCTCCAGGTTGATACCTTTGAACCTTGAAAACTAAACATAGTAAGGCTTGTAGACCCCAGCGTTCCAATTACTTAAAATCCCTATTAGGGATTGAAACTAAGCGTATAGCTTTCTTTTGCTCGCATGAATAAGTTCCAATTACTTAAAATCCCTATTAGGGATTGAAACTATCGATGGGATTTATGGAGCATTTCTACTTAAAAGTTCCAATTACTTAAAATCCCTATTAGGGATTGAAACCAATATATTCGACACTCTGAATTACTGCGTCAGGGCGTCCCAGTTCCAATTACTTAAAATCCCTATTAGGGATTGAAACAAAGGAGCTTACCTGAGAGGCACTAGGGGAGAGGGTTCCAATTACTTAAAATCCCTATTAGGGATTGAAACTAACAATGTTTTTCAATCCGGGAACGGAATTAATGTTCCAATTACTTAAAATCCCTATTAGGGATTGAAACTCGGTGCGCCGTAAATATTGCGGAATTGCTTTTTGTTCCAATTACTTAAAATCCCTATTAGGGATTGAAACACAATTTAAAAGTTGATCGGCTCTACCCTGGTAGGTTCCAATTACTTAAAATCCCTATTAGGGATTGAAACCCACTTGTAAAACTATCAAATGGTGTAGAAGAAAGTTCCAATTACTTAAAATCCCTATTAGGGATTGAAACAATTGCAGCAATTGAAAAAGCCTCATGTATGACCCGTTCCAATTACTTAAAATCCCTATTAGGGATTGAAACCTTGCCATCTTTGCCTGGTTTACCATCCTTGCCCGGTTCCAATTACTTAAAATCCCTATTAGGGATTGAAACTAATTTAAGACGAAGTAGGAATTATGTCTATGACGTTCCAATTACTTAAAATCCCTATTAGGGATTGAAACACAATTAATTAATTGATCCGCTCTGCCTTGGTAGGTTCCAATTACTTAAAATCCCTATTAGGGATTGAAACCTCTAGCCCTGCCTGCTTGCCCTTGGGCGGCATTGTTCCAATTACTTAAAATCCCTATTAGGGATTGAAACCCGACAAGGTAATGGAAGGCTTCTACAAGTCCCTGAGTTCCAATTACTTAAAATCCCTATTAGGGATTGAAACAAGCAGGATTATGTTAAGGCTGTTGTTGCTCAGGTTCCAATTACTTAAAATCCCTATTAGGGATTGAAACCTACATTTCTCCTGAATACATCAAAATCCAAAAAGTTCCAATTACTTAAAATCCCTATTAGGGATTGAAACACCGAGTACTTAGAAAGCAATGGTATCATTGCTGGTTCCAATTACTTAAAATCCCTATTAACCCAAGTTGCGAGTAATAGGGATTGAAGCCAACTTACTGACCACTAAGTTTACACGCTATTGTCTTTTGTTTATACTTACACTGGCTTGGGTTGAAACCAACTTACTGGCCACTAAGTTTACACCGTTAAGCCAGCTGATGATATATCATCAAACTTTAGCCAGTATTAGGAGTAGCTCTGATGCCGACGATTCATTTAATAGATGGGGAAAAAGGCGGAGTAGGGAAGTCTCTAGTAGCACGGACAATGATTCAGTACTATCTGGATAAAAAAA
The DNA here is from genome assembly GCF_038096175.1 of Nostoc sp. UHCC 0302. Taxonomy (NCBI): domain Bacteria; kingdom Bacillati; phylum Cyanobacteriota; class Cyanophyceae; order Nostocales; family Nostocaceae; genus Nostoc; species Nostoc sp. UHCC 0302. The sequence continues at coordinate 1,274,665 of NZ_CP151099.1, read as the reverse complement.
TTCCCTTTGTACCAGTAGAAACCGATAGGTCAAATCCAGATGTAGCGGGAGTATATAAGGAAATATGCCAGTATGCAGTATTTAGTGAGAACGAACGGCAGGCTGATAAAGCAGATAGAATTTTTGAAATAGCAACAACTAAGCCAGTAGTGGTGAATCTAGCAGCACAATCTCATAGAGCAGTAAAAGAGTGGATAGAGAGAAATCAGTTAATTGAATTAGGAAATATAGAGGGAGTAACTTTTTGTAAGTGGTTTGTATCTACTGGGGGATATGACAGTCTAAACCTCTTTGGGCAGTCGGTGAATAACTACGGAGAGAAAATCCCTCATGTGATGGTACGCAACTTTGGGCTATGCGATGATTGGTCACACGTAGAATCAGATGCAAGTTTACAGAATTTAATAAAAAAGTATAAAGTAAACGTCATAGATTTTCCGAAGCTAGCGTATAAAGAAAGAAACATAATAGACCAAAACCGAATGACATTTGCAGAGGCAAGAGAGAATAAAGAATTTGGAATTATAGGAAGACAGAGAGTAGTAAACTTTTTGAAACTTGCCTATGCTGCATTTGAAAAGGTAGGAATTTGGTATGAAGAAGTTAAATAAGAAAGAAATAAAATGTCAGTTTCTGAGGGCGAATGGAGAACCCAGTTCAAAGTCTCCAGAGCGCAACAAAACAAGCTTAAAAAGCAATACGGTTCAGATGAGACCAAAACACTCGTAGAGACGGCGATTTATCGCGTCTCGAAAACCCAAAATTTTGTATGAGTAGCCCTTAACTGAACCGTATTGGCTTAAAAAGCTTCTGGGTAAATTGGAAAACTTAAAACCAATACAATTTTACTAAAAGTTTTCGGATTGTGATGCCGAGCTACTTAGTACATTAAGTAAAAATAATACAGTAACTTAATCTTTGGAATGGGAGTTTGAAGGTTTTTCAGCTTGGTGATCGCTTTCCACACTACCCCAGCATAATAACTTACGGCGCTTACACTATCGAATAACACCATAACAGAACAGCTTGAGTCATTTCAAGACACTGACCTTCATACTGCCCCAAATTCTGGTAGTTCAATCCAAAAGCGGCTACCTTGACCGACTTCTGACTCCATGCCAACTTGGCCGCCCATACGTTCAATGCCTTTACGGACGATCGCTAATCCAATTCCTGTACCAGGATAAGCTTCCATGCTGTGCAGACGCTCAAAAACGCCAAAAATTCGCTCCCAATACTGCGCTTGTATACCTATTCCATTGTCTTCTACCCACAAACGTACAGAGCGTTCGCGGTGTTCAGTCCATATCCGGACTTGGGGTTGTACTCCAGGCGCTACAAATTTGATGGCATTAGTTAGTAGATTTGTAACAATTTGCTCAACGGTGCGGTAGTTTCCTACTACTTCCAGCAGGGGTTGAGCGATGGTTACTTGAGCTTGCTTTTCTTGCAGAGATGACTCTAGTTGCGTCAGCACCTGCGTTACCAAGGAGTTGAGGTTAATTGGCTGGAGTGGTAAATCAACGCGACTCAAGCGGCTGTAGTCTAACAAGTCTACAAGCAGGTTATCCATCCGCTCGACGCTACTGGCGATGCGATGAAGTAAATCTTGCCCGACTGAATTTAATGCCGTATCATAGTCCTCTAACAAAATAGTGGCAAATCCCCGCATAGCACGCAAAGGCTCTTGTAAGTCATGGGAGATAGAGTAGGCAAAAGCTTCTAAAGCACTATTCGCTTCTTCAAGCTGATGTGTGCGATTATGAACTAATAGTTCGAGTTGTTCTGTGTATTGCTGTAATTCCTCACGTAGCCGGGATTGCTGAATTGCGATCGCTAGCTGATTTGCAACCTCGTGGGCAATTTCCACATCTTCATCATTTAATGATTTTGGCTCAATTGCTCCTACATTCAAAGAACCGATGAGCTGTCCTTGAGCAATCACAGGCACATTCATGATGAAGCGAATGCCTTGATCAAATAATAGTTGCCAAACACGATAGGGTCTGGGATGCTCAGCTAGATTTTCAATGATGATCACCTCGTTTTTTTGCAAAGTTTCAATGTCGCCAAAATCTTGCAACGAGAAAGTTTCACCGATGCCAAAGCCAATTTCATCGTTAGAGTGAACAGCCAGTACAGTTGCTTGCTGACGCTCCCAATCAAACAACATCACATCTAGCAGCTGACAAGGAAGTAATGGATAAGTAAAAGTCAGAGCCGCTTCGGCAATTCCAGGGGGAGAGATGGCTCGCAGAATCGAGCGGTCTAGCTCTTGTAAGGTCTGTAATCTGGTAGCATAACGTTTAAGCGCTTGTTCCGCGCGTTTGCGTCCAGTGATGTCTTCTACTAGCCCATCAATCACCGGATCTCCATCAGTGGTACTTAAGGTTTCATTTACTGAAACCCAGATGGTAGAACCATCTGCTCTGCGTAGCTTTAATTCTCGTTCTCGTCTTTGCTTTGGTGTAATCTCACTCAATGTCGAAAAAATTTGCTCAAACCCACTATTAGACTTCAGCTCGTCTAAAGTATTCAGTCCCAAAACCCTGAGAAATGCGCTGTTGACTTCTAGCTCTCGTTTGTCGGGAATTGCCCGAAACACGCCGACGTTGAGTTGATTGAGTAGAGATTGGAGACGGTTCTCTAAAAAGCTGGCTCTACGTCGAGTTTCGTTGCGTTCTAAGACAGACCTGACAGTTGCTGATAGCCGAAGCAGATGCTTAGGTGACTTGAGGATATAATCATCGAGTCCATTTTTCATTGCCTCAACAGCAACCTCCTGAGTGCCTGTATTCGTAAACATAATCACAGGGCGTTCAGGGTAACGTTCCTTCAAAATACGTAATATATCGATACCAGTAGTCCAACGGAGTTGATAATCGGTAATCGTTAAGTCAAAGTCACCTGCTACTGCTTGCTCAAACTCTTCTGGTTCACCCACCTCCACAACCACTACACCAGGAAACTCGCGGCGCATCTCTCGAATAATCATGAAGCGGTCATTTGTATCGTCGTCAATGATCAGAATATGCATGAGCAAAAATAGATACTTGAAAGCTATACCCGCAGGGTGTGGTAAAGGATGCGTACTCTAGAGTAAACCATTAGTCAGTGTAAACCATCGGCCGCTGGTTCAAATTAATCCAGTAGGCATCAAGCAACTTTATCATTGCTGTCAAATCAGTGAATGAGACAGGTTTGACTAAGTAGGAGTTGACACCCAAGTCATAGGCTTTGTGAATGTCGGCTGTTTCTTGAGAACTTGTCAGCACAACGACTGGTAGGCGTCTGAGTTCCGGTTGCTGCTTCAGCCATGCCAACACTTCAAACCCAGATTTCCGGGGCATTTTCAGGTCTAACAAAATCAATGTTGGCAGAGGGTAAGATTCCCGGTTGGCATAATCTCCTTCACCACAGAGGTAAGATATGGCAGTTTCGCCGTCGCTGACAACATGGAGCGATTGTGTCAGATTAGCTTTTCGTAGGGCGCGACGAATTAGCAGGACTTGATTAGAGTCGTCCTCTGCCAGCAAAATAGTCTGTTGGTCTGTGTTCATCTTTCCATAGTGCTTTTCGTAATTCAATCCAAAAGCGGCTGCCTTGCCCTAATACTGACTCTACACCGACCTGTCCCCCCATGCGCTCGACTCCCTTGCGAACAATTGCCAAGCCAATGCCAGAACCCGGGTAGCTCTCTTCACCATGCAATCTTTCAAATACGTTGAAAATTCGCTGTTGATGCTCTGGTGCGATGCCAATGCCGTTATCTTCGATCCAGAGGCGAACTCGTTGATGAACAGGGGATGAAAGATTAATTTCTCCTCTTGCTCCCTGCCCCCCTGCTCCTCGGTCACTGAGCGGCTTGCCTTGAGCGTTCGCCTCCGGTCTCGTAGAGAAGCCGAAAGGAGCCGTTGGCGCAGCCTCTCGTAGAGAAGTGCTGCTCCCCTGCTCCCCCTCTTCTCCCCCAACTATCTCTGCCCATACACGCACTTGGGGTTGCCTGTCAGGAGGATGAAATTTTATTGCATTACTGAGTAAATTAGTCAAGACTTGGATCAAAGTTGTACGATGACCAATAACTTCTGGCAGCGGTTGTTCTACAGTTATCTCGGCGTGTTGCGATCGCAGCTCTGTCTCTAGTTGATTTTGAACGATTGTGACAATATCTGTAAGGTTAAGTACACGCAGCGAAATATCAGACCGGCTCAGGCGCGAGTAATTGAGTAGGTCTTGAATCAGCCCATCCATGCGTTCGGCAGAGGCAACAATCCGCTTGATGTATTCTTGCCCATCGCTATCTAAATGCTCGCTATAGTCTTCTTGCAGTGCTAGAGCTAAGCCTTGCATTGAGCGCAGAGGAGCGCGTAAGTCATGAGAGACTGAATAGCCGAAGGCTTCGAGTTCGTTGTTGGCTTCCACAAGGGCGGCTGTACGCTGTTCTACTCGTTGCTCTAGTTCATTGGCGTAGTTTTGTAACTGTTCCCGCAACCGGGATTGCTGGATGGCGATCGCTAACTGATTGCCGATTTCAGCGGCGATCGCTTGGTCTTCTGGGCTAAAAGCAGCAGGAGCATTGGCAAATAAAATCAAGTCTCCAATTAAATGTTCCTCAACCAATAACGCTACCGCCAAAAAACTCCGAGAGCCTTCTGAAAACTCATACTCCAAAGCTGGTGTACGGCTGTTTAAGGTGGTAATATCTTCGATATATAATACTGGTTCTTTATTCCTCACAATCTCCAGTGGTGCTATCTCAGTAATCGGTACAACTGAGCCAGTAAAATTAAAAGCAATCTGCCCTGCCAATATTTGTGCTTGACTTGTATCGAAGTTAAACAAGACAACAGCGGCGTGTTGACAGATAATTACACTAGTCATACGCTCTAAGGCCGCTTGGGCAATATGTTCTGGCGAATCGGCTCTTAAAATGGCGCGGTCAATTGTATGTAAGCTTTCTAAACGTTGATACGAGCGAAACAATGCAGCTTCAGCTCGTTTACGTTCTGTGATATCTCGCGCTATGCCAATTAGCCCAATGATATTACCGCGTGTATCCCGGTAAGGGTCTTTCGTAGACAGGTAAGTGTGAAGACTACCCGCTTCCGTCACCAGTTCTTCTACAACTTCTGCCCTGCCTTTAGTCATAATGCGACGATCAGTTTCTCTGATTGCCGCTGCAATATCACCTGGCAATAGTTCAATATCATTTTTACCAACAATCTGATCTTTAGCACTGCCCAAAATCCGTGCCGTAGCCGTATTAATCAATTGGTAGCGCCCCTGGCGGTCTTTAAGAAATACAGCATCATTTGTGCCTTCAATGACACTTTGCAGCAACCCATAACTTTCTTGTATTGCTTGGGCTGACTCTCCCCGGCTAATTGCTGCTGCCAGGATATTGGCAACACCCTGCAAGAAATTAATGTCATTTGGGGTGAAATTTCGTTGACGCATGGTGTGGACAGCCAAAACACCCCAAGGAGGGGTATGTCCATTGATAATCACGCTGATGCCGCTGATAATTCCGTGATTGTACATCAGGGGAGAACCACGGAACCGTGTTTCTGTACGAAGGTCTGTCAGCACCACTGGCTGGTTGAAAAGCAAGGTATAACCTGCTTGAGAATCAGTACCTGTGCTGACTGTGGCACGACCCACCAATTCGGATTGCCATCCTATCCCCGCTTGTAGCAGCAAAACATTTTGTCTGGGCAGCAACTCTAACACTTTGCAGTATTCCACACCCAGAGTTTGAGCCGCCAGGGTAACAGTTTCATCCATCAGCGTTGTCAGGTTGATGCCAGAAATTGCCAATTGTCCTAATTGTGCGATCGCTTCCTGTTGACGCGCCTGCACCCTCAGTTCTTCTTCTGTCTGTTTGCGTACTGTAATATCACGTACCACACTAGAAAAACCACGTAGGTTCCCCTGTTTATCTCGGATAGCTGTTAACAGTAAACTCGCCCAAAACTGGGAGCCGTCTTTGCGAACTCGCCACCCTTCCTCGGCGAAGTTTCCTTGGGATGTGGCTATCTCTAGTGAGTGAGCGGGATGATTTCGCTCTAAATCGCTGGCAGTGTAGAAGCGGGAGAAATGTTGTCCTAAAATTTCTTTGACTGTGTAACCTTTGATGCGTTCCGCCCCAGCATTCCAGGTGACAATTCGTCCCTTTGAGTCAAGTCTATAAATGGCATAGTTTTCCACTGCCTCTACCATTTCGCGATAACGACTTTCGCTTTCTCGCAAATTTAACTCTGCTCGTCTTTGAGACGCAATCAACTCAGTGATGAGCAACGATATTAGAGCAAATAATCCTAAACGAATAATACCATCTAGTGTGATTACAGACGCTGAATAGATTGGTCGTAAAAAAAAGTAAGCAGTAGCCAAGCTACAGAGAACAATTGCTAGCCAACCGGAAGTGCGATCGCCATACCAGGAACTCACAACTACAGCTGCAAAAAACATTGAGAAAGTAATATTCTCAAGTAATGGCGATATGAGTAAAGAAAATAACAGTGCTAAAGTGCTGGCGACTACTGCAATGGCGTAGTTCTTTAATTGCCAGGAGTGATTTGCATTTTGCATGAGTCATTGTCCTGGTGTTATTAAAGGTTTACTACATCTGGCATTATTTATTCCATATATAAATATTTATAACGATTATTGTTGGCATACAACATACGCAAGGAATATAAGCGCAAAAAAAGAAGTCAGTAGTAGAGACGCGATGAATCGCGTCTTCACCCAAGGATGTGTTGCAATCATTAATTGAATTGATATGATTAGATGGATATGATATCAATTATGAAGTCGCTAGTCGGCTATTGTTGACCACTTTTAATGTGACCAATATAGCAGATGCCCTCCAATATCTACCTTGACATACTCACAGATAGTTGAACGCTATCTGAAGGAGCAAGTCTTTACTTGCCTTTTACTGCCGAGTGCGAAAACCCTGTCTTCCATTAACTGGGTCAAAGAGTACATCGTACTTATCAAAAAACGCGATTCCAGTATTTATAAATATAGGAAGTTCTGCCTGTGGCGAGATACTCAAATTCCAACGATTAAATCCGTCGCGGGTTCCTGGAATCAGACTGTAATCAAAAATGCCATTAATTGCTACTTTTACAGCATTTGCTGAACGTAATACTCCAGGTTTAAGTTTACCTGCTGTAGAAGCTGACTTGAATTCAGTCAAACCATTAATAGTTGCAGTATCAGTGATCATTTTGCCATTACAAGAATTTTTAGCAGAACTCCCAATAATAGTTAAACAAACTTTGCTCAATCGAGAGTCCCATCTTTTCCCAGGTACACCATTAATTTCGCTTTGTTGACTCCAAGCGGCCATTTTGAAACCTGCTTGATTATTGCCAGTCAAACCGATAATTAAACTGCCATTGTTATTACTCCCACCATTTCCAATCACAATAAATCCGTTACTCAGATTTCCTGGTAATTTTCTCAACGGGTTATAGAGAGGTGACTTTTCAAAATAGTTGACACCGACAATCCCAGAAAATGGCGCACCACTTTTTGCTGAACAATTAGGCTTTTGGGCAGTACATTGGCGACTAGTAACAACCTGCACCGGAACAGGTTCTGCGGTGGGAATTAAACCAAACCGAACATTAGTATAAACTAATTCTCCCTCTAGGATAGTACCGTCACTTAATACCTCCTTGATGTTTTGGCCTGTTCTGCGGATAGGGGCATTACCTAAAAACTCTTTAGGAACTCGCAGCCCTGCTGATCCTGTATCTAATAAAATACGCTTTGGCTGACCACCTGCGATCGCCACTTCCAGAAAATAGCCGCGAACACGTTGACCGAGAGAAGGTTTTGAATACAAAGGTAGAGATATAGTATCAAAAGTTGGCTTGCGGGGTGTATTTTGAGAGATGTCGCGCAACGCTGGGTTTGGGAAAAGAGCCGCAAATGCTGATTGTCGTTGCTCTGCTGGTTCAGGTGCGATATCCCAAAGGCTTTCGTAGTAGAAAAAGCCGATGCCTAAACCGCGTTGTTGCACTGCTTGCACCTGGGATTGGATTTGTGGCATGGAAACTGGGCGATTTCGTAACCCCGCCATAATACCGATACCAGTTGGGATGATTTGTTGTGTTTCTAAAATTTCTGGGCGGGTAATTTGACTGATAAAACTTTCCAAATCATTACGGTATACCTGCATGACTAACTCATCGACAATACCTAACCGTACCCAATTGAGCCAGTCTTGCAGGTGCATTTTGTAGGCGAAATCATAATAATTGGGAGAAACTGAGAAGATGGCATTCGGTTTTCGGGCTTTCACGGTTTGGTAGAGGTCTACCATGAATGCAGTGATTTTATCAGCCCGCCATTTTATCCATGCTTGGGCTTGGGGATTGGGTGGTGGAGGATTCCCAGTTTCTTGAGTATATAGACTAATCGTGTACTTATCGTAACCAAATTCCACAGGTAAACTCATGTGGTCGTCAAATTGAATGCCATCAGCATCGTATTGAGTAATCACTTCCATCACGAGTTCGGTGATAAACTTTTGTACTTCGGGGTGAAACGGATTCAACCACGCTACTTCACCCGCAGCACTAATTGAAGTTTGAGTCCCATCCGGCTTTTGTGTCAGCCAATTTGGACGCTGGGATGCGAGTTCCGAAGTTAGGGGAACCATAAAACCAAATTCAAACCAAGGTATTGCTAGTAGTCCTTGGCTGCGGGCTTGGCGGATAATGTCTGCAATCACATCTTGTCCCTCTGTTCCCTTGAAGAAGAAGGGAATACCCATTTTTTGCGTGACGGCACTGGGATAATGTGTATAACCATCGTTCCACACTACCGGATAAACAGTATTAAAGTTTAGCTGCCGCAGTTGGCTCATGGCTACTTGCACCTTTGAGCGATTTCTGAAAACGCTAAAATCGTTCCCACTCAGCCACACTCCCCGAATTTCCTGACGAGGTTGAGGAGGTAGTTGGGCAACGACAGGGGCAAAGCTGTTTAGTAGCAATACCGCAACGAACGATATCAGACATAATAATGGCAGCAGACGCTTCTTCAAAAGCCACCAGCCTTGATGAATGAAAGGTGATGTCTGGCGAGAAGCTGCAACTCTTGGAAACGTTACGCGTAGCTGACTTCGACATAGAAGTACACATCTATGCACAGGCTTAAATAATAAGTTCGTTAGAGCGGCATTAATTTCTATGCTTTTTCCCCAAAACTGAGTTGTCATTACTTCTGATTACTAAATAAGGTTAATTGGTTATATTTCATTCCATATAAACACACAAAAATTTCAAATTTATATAGCTATCGACAGGTAGTTTAGGACATCAACTGAACATAAAATCCAGACACAAAAAGACTTTCAAACCTTTTCCCTGTCCCCTGTTCCCTGGTATATCTACCAAGAGAGCGTACAATAGCCGCTAATACTAAGTTATATTGAAGATTAAGCATTGTTGGGGGTTAACTCAGGGAAACCCATTTAAATTACTCTTGACCATCACCAATATCAAGAACCAACGAAAAACCAGTATTTCTCGCTTGGTTTAGTTTCCAAAATTCAAAGCGATGTCTGCGACGGGCTACGCCTACGGTTAAGCTTTTAGCAATTAGCATAAATTAATGAAATTGATTTAGAACTTATTGAGAATAGATTAATTTTGTTGACATTACGCGATCGCATTAGGGGTCGAATTGTGTTAATTGTTACAATGCCTCTTTACAAGATATTCAAACTTTTGAAAGATTTTTGCGCTCCGAGGTGAGCGCTAGAATTGCAACTATTAGCTTTAATATCTGATGTGATATCACGCGATATTGTTTAAGTTGTTAAGTTAAGTTGTTAAGCTTGCAACTAAAATAAAGAATTGACTTTTGAACATATTGGGACTAGTTCCTAACTACTCTCAAGCTGCCATCAATTGCTTTTCAAAGCACAATTGCGCTTAGGGTTCTCAATATAGTGTCTTTAGTGTCTAACCAGAATGGCACTAAGTTAAGCACAAACCCTTGATATAACTGGCTTTTGGGTGTGGGGTGTAGGGTGTAGGGTGTGGGGTGTGGGGAATTAAGAAGATGTTAAACTCCGCCACGCAACTAAAATTTAATTGTCTTAAACACTACACCCTACCCCCAACACCCTGCCCTGACGAGGTTTTATCTTTTCAAGCATGCCATTCGTGTCTAACCACTCTCATCGCCCAATAGAAAATCGGTTACTCATGGCTCTGTCAGAGGTTGAGTATCAACGCCTAGCTCCCCACTTAGAGCTAGTCGAACTTTCAGTTAAGCAAGTTCTCTACAAAGCTAATGAACTAATAACACACGTCTATTTTCCCCATCAGGCAATAGTTTCTTTAGTCTGTACCCAAAAAGATGGCTCGACAGTCGAAGCTGGCATGGTGAGCAATGATGGCATGGTAGGTCTTTCTGTAATTTGGGGCAGCAACACTACAAATACAACTGCATTTGTGCAGATTGCTGGCAGCTCCGTGATGATGAAGACAGGGCTGCTTCAAGCCGAGTTCAACCGAGGTGGAGAGCTTCAAGGTTTACTGTTGCGTTACACTCATGGGCTGTTTACCCAGGTTACACAAACACTTACTTGCAATAGCCTTCATACTATAGAACAACGGCTTGCGCGTTGGCTGCTCTTCATCGCTGATCGTATGCAATCAGATACATTCCCCCTAACTCAAGAATATATTGCCAAGATGCTGGGCTGTCGACGCTCTGGTGTTACGGAGGCAGCAGGTAGGCTTAGCCGAGCAGGAATGATTAGCTACAAGCGAGGAGTGATTAGCATCCTTAATCATCAAAACTTGGAACAGACATCTTGTGAGTGTTATTCCATGATTAAAAACGAGTACGCTCGATGGGTTGATATACCGAGCGAGTATGCTCTCAACAAGGGGGCAGGGGGCAGGGGGCAGGGGGCAGGGGGGAAATGGCCCTTCCCCCTCTCTCCCTGAACAAGAGCTTCTTGCTCAATACCCAAGCGAACAAAGTGATGTCAACAGGGTTTGATAAGAAAAAGAGTAAATCTTCTCTAAGTTAATACAGCAGAATTCTGACTCCTGAATTCAGAATTCAGAAGGAAAAAAGGCTTTCTACCTGACTTTACTTCGACTACTTCGGCTGCGCTCAGTACAAGTACGCTCAGTAACCATGAGACCTATGTTGTATACTTCATCAGCTTGAAATCTGCTGTAAATAACTCATCCCTAGATTTAAGATTATTAGACATTTATCTTCCAAAATATAAATTAGAGTGAGTAGTATATTTTTAATCTAGAAAATATGAAACTGAGGATTGGGCATCGGACATTAGTCAATAGTTATTCTTCTCCATCTTCTTAGCCCTTAACTCCCCAGTTCTTAACTTTATTCATTCATATTGTGATATGTGGCGACCGCTGAAGGCGAAATTCGATTTAAGTATCGGAATATCCAGTATTTGAAAATGGTATCTAAAATCACTGGAAATGTAGCAATAAATAAGAAGATAAAATCTCGATTTGCTGGTAAGCCCCAGTGGCGAGATATACCTTCTAGAATGACTTCCCAACCATGAGGAGAGTGAAATCCCACAAAGATATCAGTAAACAAAATGATAATAAATGCCTTGGCACTATCACTTAAACCATAAACAATATGATCAAAGAAATCTTTTAGCACCGAGATAGAAGACCTGCTGATGATTAAAAGCCAAATGAAAGCACCTACAGAGAAAATATCTGAAAAAACGTTTTTGATTGCATTGTAACTTTCGCCACGAAATTCCTTAGCAATTTCTTCAGCTCTCTCTTGCATTTCGATTTCAATCTCCTCTGGTGCTAATGGAGGTGCATTGGTAATGAGATTTGTAAACTTGATTTTCTCTTCATATTTTTGTAGTTCTTCTAAGGCTTCTTGTTCCATCTCATCATTGAGGAACACTTGCATTTGTTCAGAGCCTTTAAAATGCTCAAGAATTGGCCCGACTACGAGAGATTTTGCTAGTTGATGAGTCAAAAGTGGTACTATAATTAATAGTAAAATAAATCTGATAGATATTATTGTCCTTCTTTGATTTAGACGGAAATTTTGAACTACATCTTGTTCAGAGTTTGGATCTAATTCAACTTGCAATCGAGTGATTGTACTTAAAATTGAACGGGGTAATATCCCCATAGAATCAGCTTTGCGCTTTGGTTTTTTATCTAGATTTCGAGTTGATATTTTTGGTGGTAATACTGGAGATTGTGGAGTATGGACGTGAGGTGGCTTGCCATCAGATATCGCCAATTCATCTGGCAGATTCTTAGGACTAGTAACTAAATCTGAAGAAGTTGTTGGCTCATCAAATGTAGTGTATTTCGATATAACTTGATCAATGAAGTTGAGCTTTTCTAAAACCAAAGAAGGGCTGGGATATTCTATACCTGCTTTCTGAGCAGCTTTTTGATTCTCTTCGTTTAAAAACCAACGGCTCGCCCTGAATTCTGTTAGCCGCATTCTGGCCATTTTTAATAATTTTTTCAGGTCTGAATCAAAATAATCCATGACACTGCTGCTGTACTGAGATGAATCAACGTCTATTTTCTTACCATTGAAATGCTTATCTTCTATTTCCTTAATCTTTAATGCTGCTTGGTATGCCTCATCTAGAGAACGTTCTGGCGTTTGTAAGTACCATCGATAAGCAGCCAGTAACAAATGGTAAATTTTTTGGCTAAAAACAGAGTTTTTCATTGCAGGCAATCATCCAGCATTTTTTGGTGATTCTTAACATTAAGTTAACGCACAAGATATACTAGCAAAGCGACAAGGAGAAGGTTTGTGGTTTCTCATTCACTTTGGATTGTTGGCACTAGCCGCAGTGGTAAGACGGCTCGCTTGGTAGAGCAATTTTGTAATTGGGTGCAACCTGAAAATAAATATATTGAATCATTTTATACTAAAAATCTAAGGCTGGAAAAAGCTGGCCAAACATCAAAGTTTTTGTATCTTCAACCCACAGAACCAGGAGTTTTAGTCTTAGCCGCCAATGATGATAATCGGCGAGAATTGGGTGATAAAATTATTACAAATACTTTAGGGAAATATCCGGTTCGTGCCAAGACTCCACTAGGTTTTTTCCAGGATGAAGTTATTTTATTTTGGCCCTTGCTAATTGAGTCATTGGAGCTTAAAGCACAATTTCCAGTACGATTGCGCCCAGAGACTGAGCAAGAATTAGCTACAAAACTCTGGCGTTTCCAATTAGACGAAGAAATTTTACGTCTTGCGGGAGTGAATGAATCTCGCTTTGTGCGTCGCATCCTGGACTTGTTGCAATTAGCAGCTTACAGCGGTACACCTTGCGAAGATATTGCCCAGATTTTGGCAAGGGGCTTACAGGAGAACAATTTAAATCTAGAGCCGGAATTTTTAGCATCTTTGCTATTAGATTGGCGGAACTGGTGTTTGGAGAGAGGATTGCTGACTTATGGAATTATTACCGAACTCTACAGCCAACATTTATTAAGCGATCGCCATTACCAACAACATCTAACTAAACGCTATCAAGCGATACTAGCAGACGATGTGGATGATTATCCTGGTGTAGCGCGTCAGTTGTTTGAGCTGCTATTGGATCAAGGTGCAGTCGGCGCATTTAGCTATAATCCCGATGGTGCGGTGCGACTGGGATTAGGAGCAGATCCCAACTACATGGAAGGGTTAGCAGAACGTTGTCGGGTGGAAATCCTCCCTGGCCCGCCTCCAGAGTCACTTGCAGATAAACTCGTTATGCCAATGGTGGAATTAGTTACAGAACCGATGCTGTTGCCCAACTTACCAGAGGCAGTACACTCCATTCAAACTACCTCCCGCGCTCAACTATTGCGGCAAACAGCAGAAGTAATTGCCAATGCCATCAACTCCGGGGAAGTAGAAGCCGAAGAAGTGGCGATTATTGCACCTGGTTTAGATGCGATCGCTCGTTATACTCTAGTAGAAATCCTTGTTAAGCAAAATATCCAGGTACAATCGCTCAATGACCAACGCCCCCTAATTAGTTCACCAGTCATCCGCGCATTACTCACGATGCTGGCACTAGTTTATCCCGGTTTAGGACGCCTAGTAGATCGGGATGCTGTAGCAGAGATGCTAGTGGTACTGAGTGGGAGACAGGGGGAAAGTATGAGAGGGGAAGAGGGGGGGAGTAATTCTTCACTCCATCAACAAAGGATAGATCCGGTACGCGCTGGTTTGATTGCAGATTACTGTTTTGTACCCCATCCTGATAGTCCCAACTTACTGGCTGTAACAACATTTGAGCGCTGGGATAGAATCGGCTATGCAGCTACCACCGCCTATAATGAAATATTGGATTGGTTAGATAAACAGCGATCGCAACAGGAACTTCGCTTAATTCCCAGTCCCATTTCCTTTTTAGACAGAGGAATTCAGCACTTTTTGTGGAATGGCAGCAATCTCCCCTATGAGCAACTAGCAGCACTGCGGGAGTTATTAGAAACAGCCCAACACTATTGGGAAATTGACACCAGAATTCGACAAGCCAACTCAAAATTATCTTCCTCATCTCCTCCCTCAGCGCTCAACACCACCATTACTGAATTCATTCAACTACTACGGCGTGGAACCATCACTGCTAACCCCTATCCTGTGCGCCCCATTGGAGCAGCCAAAAAGGCTGTCACCTTAGCCACCATCTTTCAATATCGCTCTAGCAGACGCTCTCACCGCTGGCATTTCTGGCTTGATGCTGGTTCACCTCTGTGGGCAAAAGGCGGTGCAGCTACGTTGTTTGGTGCGCCGTTTTTCTTGCAAGACAGGTTAGGAGAACCTTGGACAGCAGAAGATGAGAAACTGGCAGAAGAAGAAAGACTGCGAAAGATTTTGGCAGATTTGCTCTCTCGTGTATCCGACAGAATTTATTTATGTCATAGTGATTTAGCTGTGAGTGGGCAAGAACAACTAGGGCCTTTGTTACCTTTAGTGAATGCTTGTGTCTCAGTTATTTCTGAGGCTACAACAGCAAACCAAACCGAGCAAATTACCAGCGATCGCCAGAATCTTTACAATAGTAAATAAGGTAAAGATATATATCAGAGTCAAAATCAATGGGACTATTCGGATTTGGCAAAAAGCAGGTTATGCCTACTCGTGAAGAAGCGTTACCAGGAAGAGCAGAGTCTCTAAAAGTACCCGCTCATCATTATGTTAACGGTAATCCCCTGCAACCTCCTTTTCCCGATGGATTAGAAAAGGCGTTATTTGGTTTAGGTTGTTTTTGGGGTGCAGAACGCAAATTCTGGCAACAAAACGGAGTTTACAGCACCGCGGTGGGTTATGCTGCTGGCTTCACACCCAACCCCACCTATGAAGAGGTATGCAGTGGGCGAACTGGTCATAATGAAGTCGTATTAGTTGTATTTGACCCGAAAGTGATTAGTTATGCCGAACTGCTGAAAGTCTTCTGGGAAAGCCATAACCCCACCCAAGGAATGCGTCAAGGTAATGATGCTGGCACTCAGTATCGTTCGGGAATTTATGTATATTCTGAGAATCAAAAGCAGCTAGCAGAAGCCTCGCAGGAAGCTTATCAGCAAGCACTTAACGGCGCAGGGTATGGCAAAATTACCACAGAAATTCTAGATGCTCCTGAGTTCTACTACGCAGAAGCTTACCATCAACAATATCTAGCCAAAAATCCCAATGGATATTGTGGTTTAGGAGGGACAAACGTTGCTTGTCCTGTGGGCGTAGTTGAATCGCCAGTGAATGGGTAGGGAGTAGGGAGCAGGGAGAAAGACCTAAGAGACGCGATGAATCGCGTCTCTTAGGTCTTGTACAGACGCGATTCATCGCGTCTCTCCTCCTAGAACGCAGATTTGAGAAACATGATCGCCCATGCCCAGAAGACGATACTAATGGGTGCGCCAATTAGAACTCCAGCGATCGCCCAGCCTCTTTGATGGGCTTTGAAGTGTTCAATGCTGCGCCACTCTCTACTTTTCCAAGCCCATTCATTGCCTTTCGCACCGAGAGCGATCGCCATTACCCAACCAATTTGGGGTACAAAGCAAAATAATCCAAACCAGACTTGATTAGTCCACAGCCACATCCAAGGCAGCAGAAATGCGCCCCAATTCCAGCCAAGAATTTCTTCTGGCACGGTTTCAGTGTAATTATTGATGCCGCAACCAGAATTGTTAATAAATTCTTTTACTGGCAAAAGCCGATTTTTAGCAGGTTTAACAGCTAAACCAGATTGGAGAGCATTCAACGCTTGACGGGCGTTAGTAAAGCGTTGCTCTGGCGCGGGTTCTGTCAATTTTTCTAGCCAACTGACAAAACTCGGACTCAGGTTCACTCGGTTAGTAAATTGCAGCCGTAAATCTTGCTGGGGTAAATCAGCTGGGCAAACACCAGTTAACAGATGAATCAAAGTTGCCCCTAGTGCATAAAGATCCGATGCCGCAACAGCTCGACCTCCAAATTGTTCCATTGGGGCGTAACCATAAGTACCGACGACAGTAAAAGTAACACCTTCTTTTGCAGCTTTATCTTGAACTGCGCCAAAATCAACTAAATATATATGATTATCTTCGCCCCAGATTAAATTACTCGGTTTAATATCTCGATGCAATACCCCTGGATTCAACTCATGTAGATGGGTGAGAATATTTAAAACCTCTACAGCAATTTTTTTCGCTCGTTTTTCTGTAAACCTTTCGCCAATAACAAGTTTTTCCTTGAGAGACTCACCAGGAATATACTCTTGCACTAAGCAAAACCAGAGTGTACGGTCATCAATACAAAAATAATCAATATACTCAGGAATGCGCGGATGATTTAGCTGTTTGAGAATCTGTGCTTCTCTCTCAAAGAGTTTCAGGTCATCCCACTGTACAGTACCGCCAAAAGCCAGGAGTTTGACCACAACTAACGAATTTTCTTTATCCGCAGCTTGTAAATCTCTTGCTAGCCAAGTTTGGCGAATTCCGTTGTAGCCGAGTTGACGTTGGATATGATAACGGTCTTGTAATATCTGATCTGCTTGCAGCATTTGACACCTGCTGGCAATTTACGTTTTCTTTGATTCCCTTCTATTCAAGGATAGTCATTATCTTGAGAGACTGTGTAAAGGATAGAATCCGATATGTAAACTTAGTGTCAAAGCTCATTTGCAGATTCTAGATAGTTTTATGCTGTAGAAACCCTGATATTTCGCACAGAGGAGAGGTTTCTACCAATCGCGATACATGAGATCCCATTCCACAGTTAAATGTAAACCCTTGCCAAATGTTACCGAAAGTATTTCTTCTTCAGCTTACTGTATATCTTATGTGTAAATAATTTTACTGCACGTATTTTAGTCAAACTTTTAATATTAGATGGATGATGCATTTTATGGTCAAAAAACTCATCTAGCTCATCCAAAATTACTTGAAAACGTTTAATAATATTTTCACTGCGATACTCAGATAAAACTTCCTCAGACAAAGCGATCGCTCTTGGAGATTCCAGCACCTTCAAAATACGTTTAACATCATATTCTAAAGAATATCCGGCAATTTTATAGCAATTAAATCCAGGATCTAAGTAATCAGATAGTCCTCCATTGACACTAGAAAAAACTTGACATCCACAAGCCAGAGCTTCCATTGGTTGCAAACCAAACCCTTCACTAACACCCTGCTGCGCCCAGTACTCCGCAGAGTCATACAGATAAACCTTAGCCCGATTAAATAATCCGGCTATATCCTCTACATAGGAATCAACGACCAATACTTTACAATGCTTTTGCAATGCCGGAATCAATTCTTGCATTAAATACTCAGAAGATTTCCGTGCCTGAACTAAAACATCTATATCCCGCTCAAGATGTAAATTTTTAAATTCATCAGAAATTTGATTTGGTAAATAATAGATTAGAGAGTTAGGTGATTTTTGCCCCCAATATCCCATTGTATTGCGGCTGACAGTAATAACAGGAATACTCGCAGGTAAACTAAATTTGTAACCCGCACTATGGGCATGATAAACCACATTGTATTGCTTCAGCTTGGCAGCAAGTTCAGCGATATGAAATCCCCAGCTAATGACAAAAATTACATCATCTAAATTTTGATCATTGAGCAAATCATTAATAAAAAGTTTACCTTTTTCTCGTTGACGGTAAGTTACAACCTCAGCACTACGGAACTGTTGAACAAAATTAAGTGTTTTTAACTCTGCAAATAAACCACCACAGGCAAATTTGCTATCTGTCCCAGGGAGTAGGAAGTAAAGCTTTCTCATTACACAATTTTTTTGAAGAAATTAGAAGTAGATTATTATACCAAAATGATAATAATGCTTTGTTTAAGTAACATATAATAGTTATGCAAACTGCTCGGATTAAGCATTATTTTGTATTTTAATTACGAATTACAAATTACGAATTACAAATTAGTATTATACCATTTCAGCAATCAGGGAAAGCAGGCAAAGTCAGTGGAATTTTAATAATGAACTCGGCTCCTTGTCCGGGAGTAGATACACAATGTATCTGTCCACCGTGTTTTTCAACAATAATTTGATAGCAGATAGATAATCCCAATCCAGTACCTTTACCTACAGGTTTAGTGGTAAAGAATGGGTCAAACAATCGCTTTTTTGTATCCTCAGAAATTCCCGGCCCGTTATCGACTATGCGAATTATTACTTGCCGATCTTGAGTCAGCTCGGTACGAATATTAACTGTGGGAACGTCAGTAGTAAGTCGTTTATTTTGCGTAACTGTACCATTAACTACAGGCTCTTCTAAGGCATCAATCGCATTTGCCAGAATATTCATAAATGCCTGATTGAGTAACCCAGCATAGCAGTCAACTAAAGGAAGGGTTGCGTAATCTTTGATAACCTTGATTTGGTTTTTGAGCCGACTTTGTAAAAATAGTAGAGTATTATCAATACCTTCATGAATATCAACACTTTTTCTTTCAGACTCATCTAGACGAGAGAAATTTCGTAAAGAAGAAACAATTTGCTTAATACGATCGCAACCACTCCCCATTGAATTTAGCAGATTAGGTAAATCGCTGATAATAAACTCCAGTTCATTTTTAGCGATCGCACTTTCAATATC
Organism: Nostoc sp. UHCC 0302; assembly: GCF_038096175.1. Classification (NCBI taxonomy): domain Bacteria; kingdom Bacillati; phylum Cyanobacteriota; class Cyanophyceae; order Nostocales; family Nostocaceae; genus Nostoc; species Nostoc sp. UHCC 0302. Next base: position 1,255,530 of record NZ_CP151099.1, on the reverse strand, counting down.
TGTTACCGGATTAGGATAGTATTTTTGGTACAGGCTAATCAGATTTAATAATTCGTGACTATAATCCATAGCATGGACAAGATTACCAGCAATAAAGCTGATAGGGTTGTTTACTTCATGGGCAATACCTGCGACTAGCTGACCTAAAGCAGCCATTTTCTCATTTTGTAATAGTCGAGTGTAGTTATGTTGCAGGTCACGAAACCCTGCCTTAGTTATTCGAGATTGTTTCTTGACGTCCTGTAGTTTTATGAGTGTGAGAGTATGAACCTGGGAATTAGCTAAAAGTAACTGATGGAAATTAACTATTCCATACTTTTTTGACTTAGTTTTTACTAATATTGGTTCATAGACAAGTTGAGGCGATCGCTGCAATGCTACCTGAGTTGCTTCTACAATCAGCATATCCTCAGAACATACAAAGACTTCTGATTGGATAAAGCTAAAAAGACTCTCAATCGGTCGCCTCGAAAACAGCTCAAAGCTATAAGGGCGACTCATCTGCTCAAAAAATCTTTGTCGTGAAATCATTCCCACAAAATCTTGGTTTTTAGTCAAGATAATTCCCGGCAGTAAATGCTCATGCTCAAAAAGGCTAATTAATGTATTACCAGGAAGATGTATCTCAACCTCAACCTCCCAAACTGGTAATTCTTTTAAAGTTGAATCTAATTGCAGGCTCAAATCATTCGCATTTTCCATGCTCTTGGTAGCGAGCATAATCTCAATCCTTTGCCTTTGAGGTATTATCACTGCTACTTTCCCAGCTGGAGGAAGACTTCCATAGTTCAGCAAATTAATGTGAATTTGACAAACTTCTCCCTGCCTTGAACTTTAGTTCAAGTCTGTCCCTCTCCGAGTCGGAGAGGGACAGGTTTTGCGTAGTAAAACCAGGGAGAGGTTTTATGGACGGAAATGATATGACCCATCCAACTCACGTTAAATTACTGGAAAAGCAGTGTTGCCATACCTAGTATTCCCAAAATATATTTACAAATATTTACCATAGCTATTATTTAGCCCAGTTTAATTAATCTTTCATACTAGGCAAAGTTGTTCGCCGCAACTAAAGCAACTCAGAATAACCTACCCTTGAGAGGTGAAAGAGTCGGGTAATTGTAGAATTTTCCCCTTTTCTAACTAATCTTGCCAGTTCACTTTCACAAAATGCCCCTGCCGTCCCCAAACATCGCGAGTCAAAGTAATATTCTCAATTGTTAAGTTGAAGGGTATGGCAGTTGTTAGGTAACGCTGTGCGAGAGAACCTAAATCAGGTGCGAGTTCAGCTGCTGTCGTTGCTGCCAAGCCTAAACCGATAAGTTGCTCAATTGGTCGGAACGGTAGTATTAAATTTACCCCCACAACTAGTCCAGCTGTTAACAGCATTGCTACTGATAAGTTAGTGCCACAACGGGGATGCACAGCTAAATCCCATTCTCCACTGGTGAGGCGATGTCTCGCGAGTGCCACCGCACGGCGTAAATCACTAATATTCACTTCACCATAGAGGTAGAAGCCATGTTCGGTGGATAAACCACTTAATAGTTCGTTATCAACTTGAATATTAGTAGACTTTCCTGCGGCAGGATAGACACTTTTTGATTCACCGAGAACCCAAACAGTGGCGTGTTCTAAAGCGTGAACCTGCCGCACCATCAAAATTTCTTTTAACCCAGGAACAAACGATAGCTGCTTGAGTAGTTCACTATCTTGCGTGGATTGGGGAAAATCCCGAAGTGCAGTTTCTGAACTCGTAACTTCCCCAGATAGAAGTGTCGTTAAGTCAAAGTTTAAAAAGTCAAAGGGAGACAAGCTACCTTTGGCAGAAGCAGAAGTATTCATAAGAACATTGCTCCCTAAGCTTATGGAGCAATATAGATTTCTTTCAAATGTAACGCTTGCACTAGTGGATTGTTGCTAATTTTTGTTGATCATTAGGTAAATGTCAGTTAAGTACAGGGGAAATTTTCCAATGGTACAGCTATGTTGTTTGTATATCGCAGTTTGTAGTTAAGTTCAATACAGACCTAACCCTCAGCCCTTCCCTTGTAGGGAAGGGGAGTAAGGCTTTTAGCTTTTCTGTTTCTAGGAGAAAGGTCAGAGGGTATTGCGTACAAACGAGAAGCGTTATAAACATAACTGTACCAATGGAAGAAAACTGCTTCTACCCAGAACAAATCAGCTAGTTGTGTTCTGCTCAATTTTGAGAAGAATTCTGATCTAGGTTTTTTCATTCAAGGGACAGCTAGCTCTGTTTGGGTAAACTCACACTGAATAAAGGATGCAGAAATTTTGGTAGAGGCGATCGCACTGAAATATAAAGAGTGAGGAGAAAAACAATCAGTAAACCTCAAAATTGCCTTGTCAGCTTACCAAACCAGATCAATTGCTTCGCTACTAACAATTGTTTACTCGTTCTGATTAGGCAGAAGACAGCAATTGACTTCATTCATACAGACTTTGCCCCACTGCAAAGCCCAGCGGACAAGAGCTACCCGATTTTCTGTCTGGGTTTTAGTCAGTATATTACTGATATGGTTATCCACTGTACGTTTGCTAATTTCCAGTTTTGCTGCAATTTCTTGGTTAGTTAAGCCAGCGGCCACTAAGTCGATAATTTGCAGTTCTCTGTCTGACAGACTTACAGGGGTCTGAGACTCGCCAGCAGCCATGACTTTTTCTATCCTCCCTTGGTATATGTACTTAATCACTCTTTCTAATTCTAGAAGATTCTTTTGTTAGTAGGCGTTTCAAGTGTTCACAGGAATACTATTGTCTAGATTTTCTTTGGATTTCAAATTTGCAGTTATCTCAAGTTCAATAAAAGTCAAGTATTAAATATAACATATATTTTGACAAAAATATATGTAATTACTTACATTAGAGAGCCAGTAATTAGGAGTATATAGAGGTTAGGAAAGTAGTAAAAATTGCTATTTCATTCTATGAAGGACTGGCGACAGATTAGCAAATAACATTGTAGATTTTATACTGGCAAAATTTAATCTCAGATCCTTGAAGTTCTGATTGCCTTCTCTTCTTTTTCTCCTAGCGGAGGCTAAGGCGAATGGCACTGCGCTTGGCGCAATCGCCACAAGTCGGTACTCAGGCTTCTCTCAAAATCTAAAATGAAATGAGCAATCCCCGTGTTTTATGTCTTGGTGAAGTTTTATTCGATTGTTTAGCCGATCAATTAGGGCTAAAGCTAGAAGAAGTTCAATCTTGGACTCCCTACCCAGGAGGAGCGCCGGCTAACGTAGCCTGTGCTTTAGTAAAGTTAGGAACACCAGCAGGATTTATCGGAGCTATTGGTGAAGATGAGCCAGGGAAGGCACTGGTGAAGCTATTACAAGAAATAGGCGTAGATACAACAGGAGTACAACTTCATCCCACAGCACCAACCCGGCAAGTTTATGTAACGCGGGATCTAGCAGGCGATCGCACTTTTGCTGGATTTGGCAATTATGACACTACAGAATTTGCCGATACCCGCCTGCAAGCCAAACAATTGCCAGATTCGCTGTTTCAAGAAGCAGATTTTTTAATTTTGGGTACTTTGGAATTAGCTTACCCAGAAAGTGAGCAGGCAATTCACTGCGCCCTAAAGTTGGCAGAACGATACGATCTTAAAATTGTGCTAGATGTCAACTGGCGTCCTGTCTTTTGGAAAGATCCAAATATCGCTCGTCAAAAAATTCAAGAAACTTTTAAGCAAGTCGATTTTCTGAAACTTTCCAAAGAAGAAGCTGAATGGTTATTTGATACTGCTGATCCGGGAGCCATTACTTACCGCTTGGATTCAATTGAAGGGGTGCTAGTAACAGATGGAGAAAACGGCTGCGCTTATTGTTTGGGTGGGAACGA